>NZ_JACCCA010000006.1:0-304702 GCF_013408815.1 Rhodanobacter sp. K2T2
CTGTTCGTCGGTAAATCGCTTCTTCACGTCCAATCTCCTTCGATGGTGGGATTGGACTCCAAATCATCGTGCTACTCAAAACCGGGGGGACGTCGGAGGACCGGCTGACGGTGGTCGCGTTGGTAGGACTTCCGTCGCGAGCCGCGATGTCGGCCTAGCTTGTAAAAGCTAAGCCGACCGCGATAGAGAGGTACATGTCGCGCAAAAGATAAAGGCGAATGATAGTGAGCTCAGAGGATCGGGGTTCGGTCATTTTGGAAATCTGTTGTATCCGGTTTGGCAGAGGCAATTGCACAAAGTTCGTTAAATGCTCGAAAGCTCAAAAGGACCATCGCTGGTTTTGCGGCTCAGAATCGCAACGCCGCCGTGACCAAACGTTCCACCGATAGCCCACCTGTAGGTGAAGAGCAAAATATCTTCAAGCCCGTCGCCTGTGAAGTCAGCGCGTACCACTTCTATAAGTTGTTGGCCCATTGGGCCATCAACCTTTAGGTAGTTGTGACGAGAAGCCAGGACTCTGATAGCTCCTTCATTGAGTTTGTCCTGGTAAGTTAGCCCTGTCGTTTCATCAAACCCTGACTCACCGAATCGGGGAAAAAGATCCAGCGGCAAAAGATGTAAGTCCGTTAGGCCGACCCTAGGTGATGCAATGAAGCTACTTTTGGGGATGCTGGCTTTTTCCAACGCATGGAGGAGCCCCGATTGTTGGATGAAGAACGCCTCCATCTTCATGGCGTAGGTCGTGTACCCGTAATATCCAACCGCTACCGCATCATCGTATTCACGAGTAGTGCGGACGTGACGGTCCGGAAGTTCATTGTGGGTCAGCGTTAAGCCATCTATAAAAGTGTTCTCACCCATCCTTACCGGGCGGTCACGCAGCGACTCAATGTCGCTTTTCATGATGGCCTCAATTTCGGTGTCATCAAAAAATTTGAGCTTGTGGATGAGGTGAAAAGTCTCTTCCGGGTCACCTGTGGATTGGTCCGCTATCGCTGCTACCTCATCCCACGTCAGTTTTCCTGACTCAAGAGCTCCTTTAAGCATCACAACAAGCTTCATTTTGTTGTTTGTCGTCTTGATGAGCTCAATTCGATTTAGGACTTCGTCCTTCTTCACTAGGGAAAGATAGAAGCGGATATTGGTGTCGCTAAACAGCGCATCGCCCTTCTTCATATTTGCGTTTGGGGCGGTGGGAACTAGGTTTTCGTATCCAAAGATATCGAATGTCTCTGGCAGATCCAGTCGTTGAAGGAGCTCCTTCAACGCTTTCGGGTCATCGCCCATACTCTCTGGGATGATGTGTTCGATGTGGAAGCTTGCGATGTCCAAAGCGACGGTGGTGTAAAAGCACTTTCCACTGTAGACCTCAAACATTGCGCGTCGCTGGATTGCATTGAATTTCTGCTTGGACACGTAAGTAAGGTCTCTTCCGAAGGGTCGTATTTCGAGCGGCTTAGAATATAGTCTTGCTTCCCATCTTCTGTTGACAGATCTTCGACAGCATAAAAACGATGGATTTTACCCAAAGGGGTCGCCTGTGAAGGATTACAAGCCCAATTTGCCACTCAGTAACTTCATTCATGCGAGTGAGCAGTCAAACCCACTCTTCAAAGCACTGAAGACTTTGGCCTCATCTCCGCTGCCCAAGACCTTCGGAGGTCTGGATTTGACGCAGTTGCCCAAAATGGCGGGTGCGTTGGAGCAGGTTTTCAAAACGCAAAGCGATCGAATGTCTGGATTGCTGGGGACTTATCGGTCTCCTACTTCTGTGTTCGATGACTTTCTCAAGCGCATCAATGTCGCACAAGATTTCTTCAAAAATAGCTTACCTGCCCAAGGGTTTCGCCTTGGTCACATGTTTGAAGGCTGGGACAAGCTTCCTCAAAGAACCCGCGACTCCATCCTTGCCATGGCAAATGCCGGTTGGTACTTGGATCTGGAAATGGGGATGTCTGACATCGCACGCTTTAAGCGAGTCGTCGACGATGAAGGGGCGGCCACGGCAGAAGCTTTCATGGCGACCCACTTTGAAGAGCGATTGAGCGGCATCCGCGATTCGCTCAATGAGAAATTTCCCCATCGAAAACCATTTTTTGACTCTGCATTTGGCGCTGTTGAGCGAGGCGAACATCTCCTTGCTATACCGGTGTTGCTCATGCAAACCGACGGCATCAGCAAAGATGTCGCGAATGAGTATTTCTTCGTTCGGGCTAGGAAGGGGCAGGCGCGTCCAGGAGTTGCTGACTTTCTCCTCAAACAGGCGGAGTCTGACTTGGCTGAGGCTTTTCTTTGCATGTTCGAGGAATTGAGACCAATCGGACTTTCTGAAAAAGAGCGGGAGCCAGGTTTTAGCGGACTAAACCGCCATATGGTCATGCATGGGGAAGATCTGGCTTACGGAACGAAGGTCAACAGTCTGAAAGCCGTTTCGCTGCTCAATTGCGTCGCTCAAGTTCTGACAGGTGAACTTCGAGACGACGAATCTGAGGATGAGGAAGTTGCAGCTGAGCCTGCAACCGACTGAGCATCGAGTCGGTGACTTTTGATGGCACATCGGGGGAAAAGCGCCGGATGTCCATGACTACTTTTGGCAGAAATCGATAGATACAACCAAATACTCACCTTCAAAGACCCCTTGGCTTGACTCCACGCGATGCTTCGGGAATCGATTTATCGAGCCCAGCCCTCTCAGCCATTGCCTCTGACGCCAACGTTTCATCGACGGCCGAACGCTTAAGCTCTGTTAGGTAAGTCTTGAGAGTGAGCCACCTGCATTCAGGTTCCACATCGAACTCAATCTCAAGAGAGCTCAGGAAGTCGATGGGCCGGCGGTGTTCACCGACCAACGCGAAGGGCCACTCGTCATGCATCAGCCCAACGGACAGAAATCCCGTGAAGCTCGCCTGCTTGGCCTTCTTACGCCCACCCCGAAGCATGGGCTCATCAAGCCCCACCTTCGCATCAAGCTTGGCTTGGGTGTGTTCCGAGGTCGACAAGTTAGGGGCTGTTATCAAACCCCGAATGTAGTTGCGCAGAGGACCGGCCGCGTACCTCACCATCCGCTTCCCAAGAGGGAACCAGGGTGGCGGCTTTTTGCCAGCTCTTTGCTCTTCTAGCCAGCGAACCGAGCACTGCAAAATCAGTGCGACTTGCTGAGGGGTAAGGGGTTGGATGTCGGCCAAGCGGTCGAACGCTTGGATGAGCGGTTCATCAAAAAAGTTGAGCACGGTATCGGGCATGGCTCGAGTGTAATCGAGCCGTGTCCACAGAAATATTGGAGGTGGCAGCGCAGGGGATAACACACCCTGAGCCACGTCATTCTTGTGTCCAGAGCGTGTCCAGAAACGAAAAAGCCCACTCGTTAAAGTGGGCTAAGTCATTGTTCTACATGGTGGCCGGGGACGGAATCGAACCGCCGACACGGGGATTTTCAATCCCCTGCTCTACCAACTGAGCTACCCGGCCGAAGATGCACAACCGCGCGGGTTGTTCGTTCCATGTAGAGCCGCGCATTAAACCGAATACTCGGGTTTTCGTCAAGGCTCATGATCGGGAGCGACGTAACCGGTGGGTTTGGCGACGTCGCCGCCGAACAGGAATTTTTCCATTTCCTCGCCGAGATACTTGCGCGCCTTGGGGTCGAGCGGGTTGAGCCGATACTCGTTGATCAGCATGGTCTGGTGGCTGAGCCACTGCTGCCAGGCTGGCTTGGATATCTGCGCGTAAATGCGCTGACCGAGCGGCCCCGGCCACGGAGCGAAGTCCAGGCCTTCGGCATCGATGTCGAGTTTGCTGCAATGGATGGTGCGGCTCATCGGGTTCCTTGGTTGTCGGCGTCACACTCAGGTGCCGCGCCGATATGGGTTCAGCGCTCAGATTACTTCATCGATCTTCAGCAGCAGTTCGCGCACGGGGGCGGGCAGACCGAGTGTGGTCAGTTCGTTCGCGCTGCACCAGCGCTGCAGAGGGTTATCGGCCACGCCACGGTGCGCTACGGCATCCTCGAACAGCAGCGGTTCGATATCCAGGCGGTAGTGGCTGAACACGTGTACGAACGAAGCCAATGCCTGCGCGTCCTCGATGCGCGCGAATTTTTGCGCGATGGACCACGCGTTGTCCGAATCGGTGGCTTCGGGCAGGCTCCACAAGCCAGGCCACACGCCAACCGGGCCTCGCCGTTCGAGCAGCACGCGTCGCTGCGCGTCTCTGAGAATCAGCATGACCGTGCTGCGCGTGGGAATGACCTTGGCAGGCTTGCGGCTGGGCAATTGTGCGGTGAGGTTGTCGCGGCAGGCAACGCAGTCGTTCTGCAGCGGACAGGCTTCGCACGCCGGTCGCGAGCGCACGCAGATCGTGGCGCCAAGATCCATGATCGCCTGCGTGTAGTCAGCCACGCGCTCCGCTGGCGTGTGGGCGTCGGCGTGCCGCCACAACTGTTTTTCAACCGCGCTCTGGCCAGGCTGACCGTGGATGCCGTGATAGCGGGTCAGCACGCGTTTGACGTTGCCGTCGAGTATGGGGAAGCGCATGCCGTACGCTTGCGCGAGGATGGCGCCGGCGGTTGAGCGGCCGATGCCGGGCAGGGCAGCCAGCGCTTCGTAGTCGCGCGGCATCTCGCCGTTGTGCCGTTCCACGCAAATCTGCGCCGCCCGATGCAGAAAGCGCGCGCGGCGGTAGTAGCCCAGGCCGGACCACAGGGCGAGCACGGTGTCTTCATCGGCTGAAGCGAGATCGCGCAGCGTGGGCAGCGCGCCGACGAAGCGCTCGAAGTAACCGATGACCGTGCTCACCTGGGTCTGCTGCAGCATTACCTCCGATAGCCACACTCGGTATGCGTCGCGCGGGTGCTGCCACGGCAGGTCCTTGCGGCCGTGCCGGTCGAACCAGCGCAGCAGGCGCTGTGCGAAGGATGAACTCATGGTTTTTTCTTGCCGGCCGGTTTTGCGCGGGCGGACTTGGCGGCCGTTGCCGTAGCAGCGACCGCTGGCGCTGTGTCTCCCGTATCCAGCGTCAGCCCTTCGATGGTTATGCCGGCAGCTTGGAATTTCGACATTTCCAGATGGCCATTTGCAGGGGGTACGGTCAGCGGGAGGGCCTGCGACCCGGCGAGCTGGCTCCACCAGCTGGCAAGCGCCAGCGGCGGCAGGCGCAAATCTGCGTGGTTGTCCGGGCCATCCAGTTTCAGGGCGAGCAGCAGTGGGTTGGTTTGATCCGCGGGTTTGAGTTTTACCGAGATGACGTAGTGCCCGGCGTCCGACTGGTCGAGCGTGCCGCTCAGGTCGGCAGCGGCATCGGCGGCGCCGTGCCAGCGTGCGCTGCCTTGTAGGGCCAGCGCCAGCGAACTGCCTTGTGCAATATGCAGCGAGACATCATCGAGCTGCAGCGAGTTTTCCTCGATGCGCGGGGTTGCCAGCAGGCGAAGCTGCAGCGGCAGGCCCGAAGCCGTCGTGGCCGACAGGGCGAGCGGGAATGGTTGACCCGAGATCAGGCTTCCGGCATCCAGCGAGACGTTGCCCAGCAGCAGTTCGTCACCGCGGACGATGCTGCCGCGGATGATGCTCACTCCTGTATCGATCCGCGGGATATTGGTCGGTGCGCCTTGCGGCTGAGCCGGCAGCTTCGTCAGCCATGCCTGCAGCGCTTCAAGGTCGACACGAGGCGCATCGATCTGAAGCTGCGAGATCACGGTCGGACCGCCCAGCAAGGTGCGCCACGGCAGCGCGAGTTGCCCGCGCGCTGCCAGCAGGATCGGTACGTTGGCGTCCTGCGCGTTGATGGTGATGCCGCTGAGATCCAGTGCCGGCCGTGGGAACAGCGTAGGGCTGGCCGGGCTGGCGAGATTCAATTCCAACCCGGCAGCGCGGGCCTGGGCTTGCAGCATGGCGGTGAAGCGCTCGGGCCGCAGCAGCAGATAGACGGCCATGATGGCCGCGAGCGCCACCGTCAGCGCAACGCCGCCCAATACCAGCAAGGTAAGTCGCCAGCGGCGCCGCATCGATCAACCGTACCGTTGCAGGTCAGTCATGGCCGCGATCGCTGCCGAGGTTGGCCGGAAGCAGGCCATCGACGAAGGCTTCGGCATCGAACGTGCGCAGATCGGTGGCCGTTTCGCCCAGTCCGACAAAGCGGATCGGCAGGCCGAACTCGCGCGCCAGCGCAAAGATCACGCCACCCTTGGCCGTGCCGTCGAGCTTGGTGACGACCAGCCCTGTGACGCCGACGATCTGGCGGAACTGGCGCACCTGATTCACGGCGTTCTGACCGGTGGTGCCGTCGATCACCATCAGCACTTCGTGTGGCGCATCGGCATCGATTTTTTTCAGCACGCGGGCGATCTTGCCCAGCTCGTCCATCAGGCCGCCCTGCGTGTGCAGGCGGCCGGCGGTGTCGGCGATCAGTACGTCGGCACCGCGCGAACGAGCGGCCTGCAGTGCATCGAAGATCACGCTGGCCGAATCGGCGTCCTGCCCCTGCGAGATCACCGGTACCTGATTGCGCTCGCCCCAGGTTTTCAGCTGGTTGACGGCCGCGGCGCGAAAGGTGTCGCCCGCCGCCAGAATCACGGCGCGCTTTTCGTCGCTCCAGCGCCGCGCCAGCTTGCCGATTGTGGTGGTTTTGCCTGCGCCGTTGATGCCCACGGTAAGTACGACGAAAGGCTTGCGGCCGGAAATATCCAGCGGCTTCTCGATCGGCCGGAGCATGGCGATCAAGGATTCGCGCAGCGCTCTCAGCAGCGCGGGCGCATCGGCGAACTCGCGCTTGTGCATGCGCTTGCGCAGGTTTTCCACCAGCTCGGTGCTGGCTTCGATACCGACATCGGCGGTGATCAGCGTGGTTTCGAGTTCATCGAGCAAATCGTCATCGAGTTTGGGATGACGGACGAACAGCGAGGTGAGGCCGCGCGAAAAGGCATTGCCGGACAGGCGGTCGCGCCAGCTGCGTTTGGTCGGCGGCTCTTCCACGGCGGCGTTGTCAGTGTCACGCGCGATGTCCGGCGGGCGGGGTGATTCAATACTTGCCGACGGTCCGAGCGGTGGCGCCGCGTCGACCTGTGTCGCGTGCGGGCTGCTCTCGAGTGTCGGGCTATCCGCCGGCGTCGCCGGTGGCTCCGACGGGGTTTCGGCGGGCTTTTTCTTCCAGAACTTGAGCATTGCGGCGGCGATTCAAAGACAATGGCCGGCATGCTATCACTCCAACTTGTAACGGCCGGTGATGATTCCATGCCGCGGACGCGCGCATGAGCGCGCCGCGCGGCCCCGGCTCGGGACGAATACGCATCATCGGCGGCAATCTGCGTAATTCGCGGCTCGAGGTGCCCAATCTGCCCGGCCTTCGGCCCACGCCAGAGCGTGTGCGCGAGACTCTGTTCAACTGGCTGGCGCCGACGATCCAAGGCGCGCGTTGCCTCGACCTGTGTGCGGGTACCGGTGCGCTGGGTATCGAGGCGCTTTCGCGTGGCGCGGCGAGCGTGCAGTTCGTCGAGTGCGAAGCGCGGGCCGTGCAGGCCCTACGGAAGAACCTGGACAGACTCAAGCTCGCGACCGCCCAGCTTTCCGCCGGCGACGCGCAAGCGTTTCTCGGCGGGTCGCCGCAGCCGGTGGATATGGTGTTTCTCGATCCGCCATTCGCGCTGGATTTGTGGAGCGTGCTGGCACACCGGTTGGAGCAGGGGGGCTGGCTGACCAAGGCAGCCACCGTCTATGTGGAGAGCCCGCAAGCTTCGCCTCCATCACTGCCGTCGACCTGGCGACTGCACAAGGAAGGTCGCGCCGGCGAGGTGCGCTTTGCGCTTTACCGGCGTTGAGCCGGTTGGACGTCGTTTTATCCGTGTGTTCGCGCATGGCCGGTCGATTGAGCCAACGCCGCGCGGCTTGGGCTAAGCTACGCGGGCTTTTCGCCCTAACCCCGTCCTCAAGAACTTCGACTCGTGAACAAACCTTTGGGAAATCCGCGTTTTGCCGTTTATCCCGGCACGTTCGATCCGATCACGAACGGCCACGCCGATCTGGTGGCGCGTGCCGCGCCGCTGTTCGATCGCGTGCTGGTAGCGGTAGCGGACAGCTCCAGCAAGGGGCCCGCTTTCAGCATCGACGAGCGCATCACCCTGGCGCGACTCGCGCTGGGCGATCTGCCGAACGTGGAGGTGCGCGGCTTCGACTGCCTGCTGGCCACGTTTATCGAGGAAGTGGGTGCCGGCGTGATCATTCGCGGCCTGCGCGCGGTGTCGGATTTCGAATACGAATTTCAGCTGGCGAGCATGAATCGCCATCTGATCCCGCAGGCGGAAACGCTGTTTCTGACGCCGGCGGAGCAATACAGCTTTATTTCCTCGTCGCTGGTGCGCGAGATCGGACGCCTCGGTGGCGACATCTCCGGTTTCGTCCATCCGGCGGTACAACAGGCCATGCGGCAGCGCTGGCAAAAGAGCCGAGCCGGCTCCCACAAGCAACCCGAAACAGAAGGTGATCACTATGCGTAAGTTCGCTCTCATTGCTGCCCTCGCGCTGGCCGCTACCCTGTCCCTGAGCGCCTGCAACAAATCGCAGGACGATCAGCAGGCCGCCCAGCCGACCGAACAGGCGGTCCCGAAGCCCACCAATCCGAACGATACCAAGGGCTGGAATGCCTACCTCGGCGATCTGGTGCAGAAGAATCTGCAGGGCATGACCGCCAGCCAGCCGTTCGCCTATCTGGTGGACGCCGCCGATACCGACGAGGCCAAGGCCAACAACGATCGTCAGCTTTCCAACGTGAAAGACACGGTCGCCCGCGGCGTGCTGCCGGGTAACCTGATGGCCTTCGCCGGTGCCAACTCGGCCAAGACTGCCGATCTGCTGATCGCCGCATTCCAGGACGTCAAGCCCGGTTCGTTCAAGGACGTGATCGTAGTGTTCATCGGCGACAAGGCCGACGAGCAGCGCGTGACCGACGCGATCAAGCCCAGCGGCGCCACGTTCCGCTTCGTGGCGATGTAACTTTCTCGCAGAACACGTCCGTAGCCGCCATTGCGCGGCCGCTGATTTGCGGGTTTGCCCTGACGAAAGCTGGGCAAATCCGCAAGGTTTTCAGTCGATGCGGCGCCTGTGCGCGGCTGAAACGCGACGTGATTCCCCGGCCGTTGCCTCGGGGATCACGCGCGCAACATGTATTATTCAATGCATGTCTCTCAAAATCCTCGATACCTGCGTCAACTGCGACGTCTGCGAACCGGCCTGTCCGAACAAGGCGATTTCGCTGGGTGAGGAGTTCTATGTCATCGATCCGGATCTGTGCACCGAGTGCGTAGGTCACCACGACGAGCCGCAGTGCGTGGTCGTGTGTCCGGTCGAATGCATCATCACCGACCCCGAAAATATCGAGTCGATCGAGCAACTCGATCTCAAATATCAGCACCTGATGGCCAAGGAGTCCGCTGCATGAAGGTATCGCTGCGCTGGGGCGCACTGTCGTGCGGTCTATTTTTTGCGGGAGTCGTTATGGCGGCGGGCATCGCCTGCGCTGCCGACGTTTCGGCCAAGGATTCCACGCCGTCAGAGACAAAAACCTCGGTTCCATCCGTTGCCAGCCAGCGACCTGGGCACGCGGCGATAGCGAGCGCCAACTTTCTCGCCACCAATGCCGGCCTCGAAATCCTGGCCAAAGGTGGCAATGCGTTCGACGCGGCGATCGCGGTAGCGGCCGCGCTGTCGGTGGTCGAGCCGGAGAGCTCCGGCATCGGCGGCGGTTTCATGGCGGTGCTGCATCGGGCGAAGGACAACCACGACATCTTTATCGACGCCCGCGAAACTGCACCGGCGGCGGTCGACAGCAAGGATTACCTCAACGCCGACGGCAGCCCCAATCGCGATGCCGCGCTGAAAGGCCCGCTTTCGGCCGGCATTCCCGGCGAACCGGCGGGTCTGGTGCTGATCGCCAAGCGCTACGGCAAGCTTTCGCTGCAGCAGTCGCTGGCGCCGGCCATCCGCATTGCACGCGACGGGTTTCAGCCCGATCCGCGCCTGCTGGGTGCCATCGACGAGCAGCAAAAAGACCTGCAGCGCTGGCCTGCCTCGGCGGCCAAATACCTGCCCAACGGCGCGCCGCCAGTGCAGGGTGCGCTGTGGCGTGATCCCGATCAGGCGCGCACGCTCGAACTGATCGCGGCCAAAGGCAACGACGGTTTCTATCATGGCGAAACCGCGGCCAAGCTGATCGCCGCCGTGAAAGCGGCCGGCGGCAATTGGACGCTCGCCGACCTGGCCAGTTATCAGGCCAAGGAACGCACGCCGATCACGGTGAACTACCGTGGCTATCGCATCGTTACCGCGCCGCCGCCGTCGTCCGGCGGCGTGGCGATTGCGGAGATTCTGAATATCCTCTCCGGCGTGGATCTGGGCAAGCTCGATCAGGCGCATCGGGTGCATTACATCGTCGAGGCGATGCGTCGCGCGTTCCGCGATCACAACGATTATCTGGGCGATCCGGATTTTGTGAGCATGCCGCTCGAGATGCTGCTGTCGCCGTTTTATGCCGACGGCCTGCGTCAGAGCATTCTGCCGGACAAGGCCACACCGTCGTCGATGCTGCCGGTCGCCGAGGCGAGCCAGCCCGGCATGCACACCACGCATTTTTCGATCATCGACGCCGACGGCAATATGGTGGGCATTACTTCGACAGTGAACTACGTACTGGGCTCGACGTTTGTTGCCGCCGGCACCGGCGTGCTGCTCAACGACGAAATGGATGACTTTGCGCTGGTGCCGAACAAGCCCAATGTCTACGGTCTGCTGGGCAGCAAAGCGAATGCGCCGAAGGGCGGCAAGCGGCCGCTGTCGTCGATGTCGCCGAGCATCGTCATCGGCGCCGATCGCACGGCGGTGATCGGCTCACCCGGCGGTTCGACCATCATCACCCAGGTGCTCGAAGGCATCCTGCATTTCATCGACGGCGAAACTGCGAAGCAGATCGTCGCCGACAAGCGCTATCACCATCAGTACCTGCCCGACGAGGTGATGGTGGAAGCGGGTACGTTCGATCAGCCGACCAGCGACGCGCTCACGGCGATGGGTTATGCGCTGAAGCAGCACGAATCGTGGGGTTACATGAACGTAGTCACCTGGGATCGCAAGGCCAATCGGCTCGACGCGGCCAGCGATCCGAGGCATCCCTCCGGCCTCGGCAAGGTGCAGTAGGTACGTGGTGACAAACGCTCCGGTGGCCATGCCGTGCGTGACAGGCTCGCTCGGATGAGCCGACTCAACGGCGCGTCCATGCGTTGCATCATGTTGCACGTCATCGGCGTGCTGCTGATTCTTGCCGGTGTGGGACTGGCGGCGCTCACTGCGCACAGTCTGATGAACTACCGCGTGGCCGCGGAACGGCACGGTGGCGAGATGATGGATCTGGGCAACGACGCCAGTCTGCAGCCGGGCCAGTACGGGCACATGGCGCGCGTTGTCGGCACGCCCAGCGTGATCGAGCCGCCGAGCGATCCGGAGTTCGGCCTGAAGACGGATACGCCGTTACTCGTGCGCCATGTGGAAATGTTCCAGTGGCGCGAGCTGCATTTCGGCAGCGAGGTGAGTTACGAACTTGCTTGGGTGGATCACTTGATCGATGCCAGCCGTTTCGTGCATCCTGCCGGTCATGCCAATCCGGCCAGCTTTCCGATCACGAAAAAGAAATTCGAGGCCGGGCTCGTGCAACTCGGCGGGTTCAGGCTTTCGCCGGAACTGATACGTGCGCTGCCGGGCACCGCCGCAGTGCAGCCAGACCTGAAGTCGCTGCCGGCCAATCTGGCGGCGAGCTTCGGCCCTTATCAGAACTACCTGACCACGAGCTCGCAGCCTGATAGCCCGCGCGTCGGCGACCTGCGCGTGGGCTGGGAAAAAATTCCGCTGCAGCCGATGACCGTATTCGCGCGCATCGATGGGGACAAACTGGTTCCCGCCACCGATACCCCCGACGGCAAGGGTTATGACATCGAGATCGGCAACGTATCGCTGCTTAACCTGCTGCCCGATATGCCGGTACCGCCGGAATACGTCATAGCCCGCCGCATCGCCGCAGTGCTATTGGCCGCTCTGGGCGCATTCGTGATGCTGGTCGCGCGCCGTCGACGCCGCGATCCGCTGCTGGCGCTCGGTCTGGGCGCGCTGGTGGTCGGTGCCGTGTCGACCGTGCTGTGGCTCGGCCACGACACGTCGGCGATGGTTGCCTGGCTGCTGACGACCCTGCTGGGCACGGCGCTGACGGTGTGGCGACTGCGCTGGCACAAGCGGCGGTCGACCGATCAACCTTGAGTGCGGTCGAGTACGCGGCGAGGTTTTGATCGGCCGTAGCTTTAAAGGCGCGCCAAAGGCGCACATCGTTTGGATGGCTATTCAGGGCCTGCTTAACTGGTTCTCGTGCTCGAGGAACCACAGGCCCGCGAACAGCTTCGGATCGATCGAATAACCTTCGTCGGCGCGCGCAAACAGCCATGCGCCTGCATCGTTGCGCGGCACCTCGTGCACGATGATGTTTTCCGATTCGTCACCGCCGCCGGCGCCGACTTTTTCCAGATCGTAGGCGCGCACGAAGGCGATCATCTCGGTGCTCATGCCCGATGACGAGGGTCCGCGATGGATGAACTCCACACGTCGGCAGCGATAGCCGGTTTCTTCCTCCAGTTCGCGCCGGGCGGCCAGCAGAGCGCCTTCGTCGGCCTGTCCGGCAATATCGCCGACCAGACCTGCAGGCATCTCGATCGTGCGCTGCTGTATCGGCACACGGTACTGCTCGACGAACAGCAGTTTATCGTCCGGGGTAACCGCGATGATGATCACGGCGCCGGCTGGATTGGTGCGCTCGGCATATTCCCAGCGGCCGCGTTTGCGCAGGCGTAGCCAGCGGCCTTCATACAGTGTTTCGGGTGGCGTATCGGCGTCGGGCGGCAAGCGTTTCGTGATATCGATCATGGGCTTTCGTTGGGGTGCGTGGCGTCAGCGAAGCAATGAGCGCAGTCGGCTGCGGGTAAACGCGCCGAAGCCGAGCTGATCGCAAAGAAGGTCGAGGCGGTTCTGTGGGTCGGATTTGCGCAACAAGGTATCGACAGTACTGGCGCCGGGGGCGTCAAGTGCGATGCGCGTGAGGCGGCGATACAGCCGCGCTTTTTCGCCGTGTTCGCGCAGCTTCATCGCGCAGGCCGCGGCGCCGCGAAAGCGCAGGTAGCCCACTTCGTCGACGCGCTCGAGCAGAACGTCCAGACTGCCGAAATGCGAGAGCAGCACGGCGGCGGTTTTTGCACCCACGCCGGGCACGCCGGGAATGTTGTCCACCGCGTCGCCGCACAGGGCCAGATAATCCGCCACCTGATGCGGGTGTACGCCGAGCCGCTCGTGCACGCCGGCGGCTCCCCAGCGCACGCCGCGCGCGTAATCCCACTGCTCGTCGTGTTCGCCCAGCAGCTGGCCGAAGTCCTTGTCGGCCGATACGATCACGCTGCGCCAACCGAGCGCGCGAAAGTTCCACACCGTGCTGCCGATCAGATCGTCGGCCTCGAAGCTGTGGTCGATCATCAAGTGGATGCCGAGCGCCTCGGTAATGGCGCGGCACTGTACGAACTGTCGTTCCAGATCCGGCGGCGGCAGTTCGCGGTTGGCCTTGTAGGCTGGGTAAATCGCATTGCGAAACGAACTGGTCAGCGAGGCATCGAAGGCGACCGCAATGTGTTCGGGCTGCGCCCGCTCGAGCAGTTCACACAGAAAGCGCGTATAGCCGTGTACGGCATTCACCGGGTGCCCGTCGACATCGAAAAATTCGTCCGGCATCGAATGCCAGGCCCGAAACACGTACAGGCTGCCGTCGACCAGATACGCCGCCGGTACAGCGTGTGTCGCCGTGTTCACGGCTTCCATGTGCTGAGCAGATTTTTCAATGCCGGCCGATCGCGGTCGGGCACGTCGATCTGCGGCGTACCCATATGGATAAAGGCGATCACCTGCTCGTTCGCCTTCAGTTGCAGCAGCTTCGCTACGCTTGCATCGTAGGCGGCCCAGCCGGTCAGCCACTGCGCACCGATGCCGAGCTCGAAAGCGCCCAGCAGAATATTCTGCGCGACGCAGCCCGCGGTCAGCTGCTGTTCGATCGCCGGCACCTTGCTGTGCGTATCGATGCAGGCCACCAGCACCAGCACCAGCGGCGCAAACGTGTAGCGATGGCGCTCCTTGTCCAGCTTCGCTTCGGACATGTCCGGATCGTTGCGTGCGGCGATGTCGGCGACCAATTCGCCAAAGCGCAATTTCGATTTGCCTTTCAGCTTGATCAGGCGAAACGGCACGAGCTTGCCATGGTCGGGCACGCGAATGGCCGCCTTCAGCAAGGCTTTGAGCTGATCCTTGTCCGGTGCGGGTTCGCCGAGCTGGCGCGATGGCGTGGAGTGGCGCTGCGTCAGCAGCGAAAGTGGTTCGGACATGCGAAGGCTCGATAGCGAAAATGCTGGGAAGCCCATGCTAACCGGCCAAACGTTGTCGTGGCGACTTCGGTACGCGCGGTCGACGCGCTGTTTGCGTTTTTGCTGCGCTGCGATGACGCCACATGTCTTTTTTTCTTAAAGAAACCGCAAAGGAGTTCTTTTATTGTGGGTCGCGCAGGGGACAACACATACAAAGGAACGTATTCATGAAGCTTCGTTACATGTCATTCGCGCTGCTCAGCGCGACACTGATGATCGGTACGGCAGCGCATGCCCAGGACAGCTACAGCACGGGCGTGTTCTCGCCGGCGAAAACGACCAAGACGTATCCGTGCAACAACACCCAGTTTCTGCAGGATCAGCAGGCTTTCGAAAACGGCCAGATCACCGCCGATCAACCCGAAGACGTCTGCGGCATGGTCACGGCCGTGCTGCCGGCCAAGAAAACCAAGAGCGGCAACCACGGCTATTTCTATGTGCAGGTTGCTTCCGGCGTCACTATCGAAATCGTTTCCGATCTCGACCAGATGAACGCGCCGAAGTGGCCGTGGGTTGCCGTCGGCGATACGACGTACGTGCAGGGCCGCTATTACTACGACAACGACGACAGCCAGGGCATCGACTGGACCCATCACGGAACCAGCAGCTCGTGGCCGCACGCCGGCTACGTCGTGGTCAACGGCACCGAATATCAATAAGCGTTCACTTCAGCAAAGAAAACGGCGCGTGATGCGCCGTTTTCTTGTATTGGCGTGGCAATCAGTGCGGCAGCGACCGCAGCAGCGTATCCAGTCCGCCCCAGGCGATCTGCACGCCGATGCACAGCAGGATGAATGAGATCAGGCGCTGCACGCCGTTGAACGCATGCTCGGGAATTTTGCGCGCCAACGCGGGCGCGTAGCCGTAGCTCAGAAACACCAGTAGGGCCAGGAGTGTCGAGGCCACGAAAATGGAAACGTGCGCCAACAGAATATCCGACCAGCCATGGCCCGACGCATTCGCGCTCAGCGTCAGTACTACTACGATGGTGCCGGGACCTACGGTCAACGGAAAGGTCAGCGGATAGAAGACCTTGTCGATCGCCGCATGGCTGTCGCTTTCGATCGCCGCGGCGGCAGGCGTGGCATCCGGTGCATTGAGCATCCGCCAACCCATCGCCGCCAGCGTGACGCCGCCACCCACCTGCAGAATCGGCAGCGAGATGCCGAAGAATTTCAGAATCCACGCGCCGAGCAGTTCGATCACGGCAATGAAGATCAGCATGTTGATCGCAATGCGCAGCGCCAGCTGGCGATACACCGTCGGCGGCTCCGGCCCGACGATACCCAGAAAGATCAGCGCCGATCCCACCGGATTGATGATCGGCAGCAGCGCGGCGAAGGCCAGCGGTATGAAATGCAGCGCGTAGTCGAACATGGTCTGGCTTTTCTCAAAAATATGGCTTGGTTTTCGATGGGCCGCTCGGCCGTTTTTCGCCGGCGCTCTGATCGTCGTCCGTCCCAATCGCCGATATGACACGGTGGTCAGGTCGACGTTGGAAACTTGAATGATCCGGGCAACAGCGCCGCAACCGTCGTCCGCTGCACCTCACCGTGCAGATTGGTCAGCAGCACCGGCATGTCGTCGTCGCACAGTTCGGCCATGACCTGTCGGCAGGAGCCGCATGGGCTGACCGGGCCGGGACAGTCGGCGATCACGGCGATCGCGGCAAAATCTCCCGGCCTGCAGCCGGCGGCCATGGCGCTGAACAGCGCGGTGCGCTCGGCGCAGTTGCACAGGCCGTAGGCTGCGTTCTCCACGTTGCACCCGCTGAACTGCCGGCCGTCTTTCGCCAGCAAGGCGGCGCCGACCTGGAAACGGGAATAGGGTGCGTACGCTATCTCGCGCGCGTGGCGAGCGGCGGACAGCAGTGGGTCAAATGCATTCGCTGCAGGCATCGAAATCTCCGGTGACCCCGAATGATCGACGGCGCCGCGCCGCGCTGCTGCGTCGGGCGACCGCTTCCGGCGGGCCAGCTTACTCTGCCCGATGCGCGGCGCAAACCCGGCAAAACCCGAGCTAGCGAGTGCCGCTAAGATAGTCGGACCTTTTGAGGGGGAGCCGTCTCATGCCTATTACCGTTGCCGCCTTGCGTGAAACCGCCGCGGGAGAGCGCCGCGTGGCGATCACGCCGGAGATGGCCAAAAAGCTGCGCGGCAAGGGCGTACGGATTCTGCTTGAGCATGATGCGGGGCGTGCGGCGGGTTTCCCGGATAGCTCGTATGCCGATGTCGAGTTTGCCGACGCCGCCGGCGTGCTGGCTCGGGCGGATTTGCTCGCCTGCGTTCTGCCACCCGACGACTCGGTGCTTTCACGGCTGCGCGAGGGCGCGGTGCTGGTGGGCCAACTGCGGCCGTACGGTGCGCCCGAACGCGTGGCTACGCTGGCGGCGCGCAGGCTCACCGCGTTTTCGCTGGAGCTGTTGCCACGCACCACACGAGCGCAGGCGATGGACGTGCTCAGTTCGCAGGCGGCAGTGGCCGGTTATCGCGCCATGCTCATCGCGGCCGAGTCCTCGCCGAAATTCTTTCCGATGCTGACCACGGCCGCTGGCACTATTCGGCCATCCAAAGTGCTGGTTATCGGCGCGGGTGTGGCGGGGTTGCAGGCCATCGCCACCGCCCGCCGTCTCGGTGCGCAAACCGAAGGCTATGACGTAAGGCCGGAAACGCGCGAGCAGGTCGAATCGCTGGGTGCCAAATTTCTCGAGCTCGCCGTCAGCGCGGCAGGCAGCGGCGGCTACGCGCGCGAGCTGTCCGCCGAGGAGCGCAGGACGCAGCAGGACGCATTGGGCGAGCATTTGAAGACGATCGATGTAATCGTCACCACCGCGGCGGTGCCGGGCCGGCCGGCGCCCAAGATTCTCACCGCAGCGATGGTGGAAGGCATGAAGCCGGGCGCGCTGATCGTCGACCTAGCCGCCGAAAGCGGCGGCAACTGCGAGCTGACTCGACCCGGCGAACGGATCGAACACGGCGGCGTGGTGATCCTCGGTCCGCTCAATCTTTCCGCAGGCGCACCGCTGCACGCGTCGGAAATGTACGCGCGCAATGTGTACAACTTCGTTGAGCTGCTTGTGCAAGACGGCATGCTGCAGCCGGATTTTAACGATGAGCTGGTGGCCAAGAGCTGCCTGAGCCACGCCGGCGAAACGCGTTTCACCGGCTGAGTCCTCGCTGCAAGGAAATCGTCGGCAGTTAGCCGGTGGGCAGGTGCTTACTGGCCGCCCGGTGGGGGAGCGGGTTGTCCCTGGAATCGCACGCGCTGTTCCGGCGGCAGCTGACGAAACTGCTGCATCAGCTTTTCTCGCTGCTCTGGCGGCAGCTCCTGAAAATGTTCGAACGTGGCATGCAGCCGGGCGCGCTCCTCCGGCGGCAGCTGACGAAACTGCTGCAGGTTGGCGCGAGCTTCTTTGCGCTGTTCCGGCGTCATGGCCTGCCAATGCGCAATACGTAAACGTACCTCGTCACGCTTTTCCGGCGGCAAGGTCACCCAGTGTTCGGACTTCTGCAGCATGTTCTGCTGTCGCCGCGGCGGCAGGGTGTCCCATTTGTCGCGCAGCGGCGACAGGACGTCGCGCTGCGCGGGAGTCAGGCTGCTCCATGGCCGCGGCGGCGGTGGCGGCATGTTCTGGTTCGGCGGCGCTGGAAAGTTCTGCGCGTGCAGCGATGCGGCAGTCGGTCCGGCCAGCAATGCGGCCAGCAGCAGCGGCAAAATCCATGAAAAAGATCGACGCATGGCTCAGCGATTCGCCGGCTGGCTGTCCGACGCACTGTTGGCCGCCAGCCAGCCATAGAAGTCGAGGTTCTGGTAGAGGTTCGGATCGGTCTTTTCCGCGTCGGGCGGCAGATCGCTGTCGGCTTCGGCGCTTTGCTCCAGGCTGACGGGCTGACTGGTGGGCACGCTGGGTCCGTGCGACAGCGGTTGCCACACCATCAGCATGGCAAAGGCAATGGCGGCAAACGCGCCGGTGGGAACCAGCCAGCGTGCGGTGTGATGTTGCGGTGTCTTGGCGGCGCTCAGCGCCTCTCGGCGTGCGGCGCGCAGGCGCCCGGCAGTGGTCGGGTCGATCCGCTGGCTGGCTTCGCGGTAGAGAGCGCGTGCGCGACGGGCGATTCGCTCATCGCGCAAATCGGTGTGACCCGCGGTTGGATGATCGGATGTGTTGTTGCCAGGCGCAGTCATCGCCAGTCCTCCAGTTGGTCGCGCAGATGATGCATCGCGCGCGACAGATGTGTTTTGACGCTGCCTTCGGAGCAGCCCATGGCTCGGGCGGTTTCCGCGACATCCAGACCTTCCAGCATGCGCAGCATGAAAGCCTCGCGCTGGCGCTGCGGCAGCTGTTTCACCGCCGCCGCCATGTCGTTGTAGGACTGCGAATCGTGCAGCCGGTCGAGCGGGCCGGGGCCGCGATCGGCCGGCTCCCACACCGGCATCTCGCCGCCTTCGTCATCCTTGCCGCCGCCGAGCCAGCCGACCACGATCGAGCGCACCTTGCGGCGACGCTGCAGATCGACGATGCGTCGGCGCAGAATGCCCCAGAACAGCGGCGGCCACTCGGCGGCGGGCTTTTCGCGGTAATGCTTGACCAGCCGCAGCATGGCGTCCTGCACGGCGTCCATCGCATCCTCGCGATGGCGAAGATTGAGTTCCGCCATACGGAAAGCGCGCCGCTCGACCTGCGCCAAAAACGCATCCAGCGTGGCCGGCGTTTCTTGCGCGCCGTCCAGCAGTAGATCGGTTTCCAGGGTACCGGCCACCGTGCTCATGGCCAAGGCATCCGCATCGTCGGTTGATGCATGCTCAGGCTCCATCGGTTCGACACCCATATTCAACGCAGCACGCTCGCATGGGTTGACTGGCAACCGTATAGTGTGCGGACAACTAAGTCCTGACGGGGTGGGGTCATGATCGACGGTTTCCTGGCGCTGTATATCTTCATGCTTGCCGCATTTACCGGCTATGAAATCATCGCGCGGGTACCGGTCATCCTGCACACGCCGCTGATGTCCGGGTCCAACTTTGTGCACGGTATTGTGCTGGTTGGCGCCATGATCGCGCTAGGCCATGCCGAAACGCCGCTGGAAATGGGCATTGGCTTCATCGGCGTGCTGCTGGGTGCGGGCAATGCGGCCGGTGGCTACGTGGTCACCGAGCGGATGCTGGAAATGTTCAAGTCCAGCAAGCCCGACGCCAAAGCGGCCAGCCGGGAGACCAAGTGATGGCTGGTTGCCGACCTTGATCAAGGCCTGCTATTTCCTTGCGGCGCTGCTTTTCATCCTTGGCCTGAAGCGCATGAGCTCGCCGCGTACGGCCCGCGGCGGCATCGTGTGGGCGGGCTACGGCATGCTGGTGGCGGTGCTGGCCACGTTTTTCCTGCCGGACATGCACAACCGCGGGCTGATTGTCGCAGCGGTGATCGTCGGCGTCGGCGCGGCGTGGTGGAGCGGCAAACGCGTGGCGATGACGGCCATGCCGCAGATGGTGGCGCTGTACAACGGCATGGGCGGTGGCGCCGCGGCATCGATCGGCGCGGTCGAGCTGATCGGCTATGTGCGTCATCGGCTGCTGACGCAGGGCATGCCCGATACGTCGCCGCTTCGACCGGAGGCCTGGGCCATCGATGCGCTGCATCCGGCCATGGCCGTGACGGCGCTTTCGCCGATCGAGCTGGCGCTGGGCGTGCTTGGCTCGCTCATCGGCGCGGTGAGTTTTTCCGGCTCGCTGATCGCCTTTTCCAAGCTGCAGGGCTGGTTGGACCGGCGGTTCGTGTTTCCGGGACAGCGCGCGGTGAATCTGCTGCTGCTCGCGGCGGCGGTCGTGATCGGCATTCTTCTGGCCAGCGGTTATGCCAGCTATCCGCTGATCGCAGCGTTCTTCGTGCTGGCACTGCTGTTCGGCCTGATGATGACGCTGCCGATCGGCGGCGCCGACATGCCGGTGGTGATCTCGCTGTACAACGCGTTTACCGGGCTGGCCGTGGCGTTCGAGGGCTTTGTGCTGGGCAACGAGACGATGATTATCGCCGGCACCGTGGTCGGTGCGGCTGGCACGCTGCTGACCCAGCTGATGGCCAAGGCGATGAACCGTTCGATCGGCAATGTGCTGTTCGGCAGCTTTGGCGCCAGCGGCGCCGAGGCTCAGGCGATCGACGGCGCGCAGAAGCCGGTCGACGCGGCCGATGCTGCGGTGATGATGGCCTACGCCGAGCGCGTGGTGATCGTGCCCGGCTACGGCATGGCCGTGGCGCAGGCGCAACACAAGGTATGGGAGTTCGCCCAGCTGCTCATCAAGCGCGGCGTGAAGGTGAAGTTCGCCATCCATCCCGTCGCCGGCCGTATGCCTGGCCATATGAACGTACTGCTGGCCGAGGCCGGTGTGCCGTACGACCTGATCGCCGACATGGACGAGATCAATCCGGAGTTTCCCGCCACCGACGTGGCGCTGGTGATCGGCGCCAACGACGTGGTCAATCCGCTGGCCAAGACCGATCCGGCCTCGCCGATCTACGGCATGCCGATCCTCGACGTCGGCAACGCCAAGCACGTGATCGTGGTGAAGCGCGGCAAGGGCACCGGTTTTGCCGGCATCGAGAACGCGCTGTTCTATGCCGACAACACCCGTATGCTTTACGGCGATGGGCAGGCAGCGGCCGGCGAACTGGTCAGCGAGCTGAAGTCGATGGACGCCTGACGGCTATTTCGACAGCTTTTTGATCGGCGCGGGGCGGCGACCCAGCCAGGCCGCCAGCAGCACCGCCAGCACGGTCCACATGCCTTCCGATACCGACAAACCGATGCGTGCCAGCTGCCACAGCATGCCGGCACCGGCAGTCTGCAGGGTGTCGATCAGGCCCAGCCCCATGCTGCCGGCGATCCGTGCCGCCGCGATCAGCATGCTGACGTAGATCGATGCCAGCAAGGTGGCCAGCGCAGCCAACAGGGCTGCACCATTGCCCGGTCTGCGCACGCCGTTGCGTATCGCCCAGGCCAGAATGACGGCGATCGGCAGCGCCAGCCAGGGCATCGGCTGGCGTTGGTAAAGCGTGACCACCATCCACAGCGCGCCGGCCGCGAGTCCGAGCATCGCGGCGATGAACACCCCGAAGACCAGCCCGAAAATCGAGCGGGAGCTCATCCGTCGATCCGGTGTGGGCAAAGGGCGGGCGGGTGCTCGTGCAACGGACTGCGTCGGGTCATGCGGTGCGCCATCAGGCATTCGTCCATCGGGCAAAGCGGCCATCATAACGCGGCTGGCCGCTGGCCTTTTATCTCTCCGGATTCTTGAGTTCCGCGATTCCGGCCTGATCTTTCTCAAGCCAGCCCGCTTGGCGGGCGGCATAATAGGCGACTGGATGCGGCGCTCTGCCGCTCCGTCGACGTTTTTTCGCAGACAGCGCATTGGCAGGTGGCATGAGCGGTTTCAGTTTGAGCAGCGAGCCTTTCACCCTGCAGCGCGATTGCAGTGCGGTGATGGTGCCGCAGGGCGATGTGGTGGAGTTGCCGGCCGGTCAGATCGGCTATATCACGCAGGCGCTGGGCGGCAGCTTTACCGTCTACGTGGAGGGCAACCTGTTCCGCATCGCCGGCAAGGAGGCCGACGCGCTGGGCAAGGAACTGCCGCCGCCGATCGAGCTGGCGGCCAACGCCTCCGATGCCGACGTGGAAAAGGTCGCGTGGGATCAGCTGCGCACCGTGTTCGACCCGGAGATTCCGGTCAATGTGGTCGAACTCGGCTTGGTCTACGACCTCAGCCTGGAGCAGACCGAGTCCGGCGCGCGCAAGGTCTACGTCAAGCTCACCCTCACCGCGCCTGGCTGCGGCATGGGCGATATTCTGGTGGACGACGCGCGGACCAAGCTGGAAATGATTCCCACCATCGTCGAAGCCGATGTGGATCTGGTGTTCGATCCGCCATGGACGCATTCGATGATGTCCGATGCGGCCAAACTCGAAACCGGCATGCTCTAGGGTTCCGCGGCGGTGCATCGTGGTTAGACCCAGATCGAGCAATGCTCGATTCGCAAAATATAACGAAAATCTCTTGCGGCTCGCCCTTACATCCGGCGGGCCGTTTGCTTGGCGAAGCGCTGATGGCGCTAAAGTTCCACCATGACGAGTATTCTGTGAGCGAATAGACAATCGTAAGAAATATTCGTATTGCCTGGTCATTTCGCAAGTAATAACGTCTAGATGTCTGGCTGATAGCGGGTTGATCGACAGTCAATTCGTCCCGTGCCGCTGCCGGCCAGTGCTGCGTCGTCAATCGAGCCGCGCCACAAGCGCGAGGGGACGCGACAGAACCTGTCCCGGCATCACCGGACAGTCAACGAGTGCGAGGCCGTGCCGCCAGCACGGCGAACTGGAATGGGGTCCATACGGCCGCATCGGGCGGTTTTGTCCCCACATATCGTGGAGTTCTCACCTAATGCTCAATACTTTTCGTTCCAAGCTGATGGTTGCAACGATCGGCATGGTTGCGGCGTCGACCGCGACGGCGGCCACCACGCAAACCCTGCGTGCGCAAAACCTCGCCGCGCAGCCGATCAGCACGCTGGCTGCCCGCTTGAATCTCGGTCAGGACATGACTCTGGTGGCGCGCAACGCCGTTCCATTGGCCAATGGCGCCCAGGTGGTGCGTCAGCAGCAGCTTTATCGCGGCGTGCCGGTGTATGGCCGCAGCATTGCCGTGGTGCAGGACGCCAGCGGCAACGCGCTGCGCGCCACCGGCGAGCTGATGCAGGGCACGGCAGCCGACCTGATTTCGGTCGTTCCCCAACTGACGCCGGCGGCCGCCATCGGCATTCTCAAAGGCCACGCCCACACGGTACTGGTGGCGGGCACCACCATGCAGAACCCGAAGACCGATCTATTCGTGTATCCGCAGGAGAATGGCCCGACGCGTCTGGTTTACCGCGTGTCGTACTTTGTGGATGACCCGCAAAAGCCGAGTCGCCCCACCGCCATCATCAATGCCAATACCGGCGAGGTGATCCAGAGCTGGGACGGCCTCACCGACGCCAGCGCCAACGGCCCGGGCGGCAACACCAAGACCGGCAAATATACCTACGGCACGGATTTCGCCGCGCTCAACGTAACCCAGTCGGGCACGACCTGCACGCTGAAAAATACCGACGTTGCCACCTACAACCTCAAGAACGCCACCTCGGGTGCTGGCACCCTGGTGAGCTTTGTCTGCCCGACCAGCAACACCGACGCGATCAACGGCGCGTACTCGCCGGCCAACGACGCACACCACTTCGGCAGCGTCGTGCATGACATGTATCAGGGCTATACCGGCGGCAATCCGCTGAGCTTTTCGCTGGTGATGAAGGTGCATTACGGCAAGAACTACGAGAACGCGTTCTGGGATGGCTCGGTGATGAGCTTCGGCGACGGCGCCAGCACCTTCTATCCGCTGGTGTCGCTGGATGTGACCGGTCATGAGATCAGCCACGGTTACACCGAGCAGCATTCGGCACTGGAGTACACGGGACAGTCCGGCGGCATGAACGAGGCCTATTCGGATATAGCCGGTGAGGCGGCGGAGTATTTCGACCGTGGCACCAACGACTTTCTAGTCGGTGCCGACATCATCAAGAACGGCACCGCGCTGCGCTACATGTGCAACCCGCCGCAGGATGGCGGATCGATCGACAACGCGGCCAACTACACCTCCAACCTCGACGTGCACTACTCCAGCGGCGTCTACAACAAGTCGTTCTGCCTGCTGGCCAAGACCTCTGGTTGGGATACCAAGAAAGCTTTCCAGGCCTATGCGCTGGCCAACAAGGTGTATTGGACAGCCACCTCAACCTTCAACTCCGGTGCCTGCGGGGTGGAGTCAGCGGCGACCGATCTGGGTTACAACAAGAACGACGTGATCGCTGCCTTCAACGCCGTCGGCGTGACCTGCCCGGGTACCGGTGGCGGTGGCAGCACCGGTGGCCTGCAGAACGGTGTGGCAGTGACCGGATTGAGCGCAGTCAAGGGCGGCTCGTTGAACTATACGGTGACCGTGCCGGCCGGTTCGGGCACGCTGACCATCGCCACCTCCGGTGGCACCGGTGATGCCGATCTCTACGTCAAGCTCGGCTCCGCGCCGACCACCAGCAGCTACAGCTGCCGCCCGTACAAGACCGGCAACGCGGAAAGCTGCAGCTTCAGCGCGCCGTCCGGCACGTACTACATCATGCTCAACGCGTACGCAGCGTTCTCGGGTGTTTCGCTGAAAGCCAGCTGGTAATCCATGGGCGGATCAGGGCAATCCGCCTGTTATGAATCGACTTCAAGAGGGATAAAAAACGGGCCTGACGGTATGTCGTCAGGCCCGTTTCGTATTTTCGGTGTTGATCGCTCTACCGAAAGATCGACAAAAACAAAATGCCTCAGTCCGCCGCTTCCTCGAAGCGATTGGCGTCGCGATTCTTGCGCACCTTGGCCGGATCCCACACGCGGCCGTTCATGGCGATATATACGCCGTCGGGCAGGGTCTGCACGGCGGCGACAGCGCAGCCGATATTGAACACCGCGTCCGAACCCTGAAAGCGCGCGGGATTCAGCGCACCGGTCAGCACGATAACCTTGCCTTCGATAGCGGCAAGCTCGCGTGCCGTTTCCACCATGGTGTCCGTGCCGTGCGTCACCAGCACGTGCCGGTTTGCTTGGCCCTCGATGGTCGAACGCACCAGGCCTCGATCTTCCGCGCCCATGTGCAGACTGTCCTTGCGCAGAATCGGAATCACCTCGAACTGAAACGCCACGCCGAGCTGTGCGAGGATCTCGCCGATCTGCGGTGCACCGATCTTGTAGTCCGACTTGTCGTCGAAATAGATCTTGTCGATGGTGCCGCCGGTGGTGACGATGGTCAGATGCTGCATGAGGATAGCCAGGGTGAGGATTGCCTATTTTAGCTGCTGCGCTCGCGCCGCGCCTCCCTTCCCTGTTTCGAGACTCTTCGCCCCAACGATCGGTGCCTTCCATGGATTTCATGGAGCACTAACCCAGCAACAGCGCCGTATCGTCCGCATCCTGTGTGCTCAGACGCAGCAGGCCGTGCCCGACAAAACGTCGTAACGCAGCGGCAGGCCTTGCATCGCCGCGGGCGCTCGACCACGTGGCCTGCCGCGCGAGCAAGGCGGCAGCGGCGCAGCGTGCCAGAGTGATCGCCAATCCGCGCGCGCCGGCTTCCAGCGCATCGCGGCTGATGTGCTGAGCATCGATAAAGGCCGCGGCTGCATCGAGCGCAGCGCGATTCGCATGAATCGCCGTCGCATCGGTGCAGCCCTCCTGCCAACCGTCAATGGCGGTGCGCAGCGCGCTCAAACTCTCACCGGCCAGCGCGCGCAGGCTGTCCAGCGACAGCACGTTGGTGGTGCCTTCCCAGATCGAATACACCTGCGCGTCGCGCAACAGCTGCGGCAGACCAGTGTCCTCGATATAGCCCGCGCCGCCGAAGCATTCCAGGGCCTCGGAACATATCCTGACGGCCAGCTTGCCGGTCCACAGCTTGGCCAGTGGCGTGAGCAGGCGCAGCAGCAGCGTTTCGTGCGGCGCGGCGACGTGCCGCTCGACGCAGCCGAGCAGATACGCCACCTCGAACGTCAACGCGAAGGCGGCTTCGAACTCTGCCTGCATGTCGGCCAACGTCTGTGCATGCAGCGGTTGCTCAATCAATGGACGTCCAAACGATTGCCTGCGCATGGCGTAATCGCGCGTCAGGCTGATCGCGCGCGCCATGCTGGCGGTCGCGCAAACCGCGTTCCAGGTGCGTGTGACATTGAGCATCGGTGCAATTTGCCGCACGCCGTTGGCCAGCTCGCCGAGCGGCCAGGCGGGCAATCCCTCCAGATGGATTTCTGCCGTGGGCAGTTCGTGCGTACCGAGCTTGTCCTTGAGCCGATCGATGACGAGCTCGGGTTTGCGTCGGTTGCCGTCGCTGGCCGCGTCGTCTTCCATCGTTTCGACATAGAAAAGCGCCAGCGCGCCCGTGCCGCTGCCGGCACCTTCCGGCCGCGCCAGCGCCAGCGCAGCTTCGCCGACCACCGCCGAGCTGAACCACTTGCGGCCATGCAAGCGCCATTGGCCTTCCACATCCTGTCGCGCGACGGTTTCGGTATTGCCCACATCGGAGCCGCCGGCGTTCTCGGTCATCCACTGTCCGCTGAGCCAGAAGCTCGACGCGTCGCGGCTGAGAAAATGCGGCAATGCGCGATCGATCAGCTCTTTGTTGCCGGAAGCCTTGAGTGCGGTGGCCGCACCGTCGGTCATCGCCAGCGGGCAGGTGTAGAACTCGCTGGCCACGTGATAGAGATAGACGCGAGCGAACTGCTCCAATCGCGCGTATTCATTGTCGGCATGACCTGCGGAAAGTACGCCGTGGCGCGTGGTGAGCTGCGGTCCTTCCAGCCACGCGGTAGTCAGCTCGATCCGGTCGACCCGACGACCCCACGCATCCCACTGCGTGAGCACGGGTTTGCGCCGTGTGCTGCTGCTTGCCCGCTGCCACGCCATCTGCGCGTAATCGCCCAGCGCATCCAGGTCGGCATCCAGCGCCGCCATGCGCGACGTCGGCACGACGCGATCGAGCAACGCGCGCAGCGAGCGATCGGTGCGGTACGGGTGAGCCAGCTGCGGTGCATCCTGCAGGAAGGCCATGGCGCTCTCCATCCACTGTCGAAGTACCAAAGTATAAGCACGCAAGCAGTCGGTCCGCTGTGCTGGCATCATCGGGCGCAGGTTTCCCTTGCAGAGAACGACATGCGATTTTCCGAAGCGATGCAATCTGTTACTCGTCACGGCGACGGCTGGCAGGCGACGATTGGCGAGGACTGGCTGCAGGGGCGCAGCGCATTCGGTGGCATTCAGGCGGCGCTGGCGCTGCGTGCCATGCGCGAGCTGGTGAGTGCGGATATGCCGTTGCGCAGCCTGCAGACGACGTTCGTCGCGCCGGTGCCTGCTGGTCCGGTCGCCATTCACGCGCGAATCTTGCGCGAGGGGCGCAGCGCCACGCAGATCGAAGCCAGCCTCGGCGACGGCGAGCAGACGCTGTGCCGACTGGTCGGCGTGTTCGGCAGCGCGCGGCCTTCGGTGCTCGACTTTCAGCCCGAACAGCCGGCGGTCGAGAGTAACGTACCGCGCGAACTGCGCTATGTGGAAGGCCGGATGCCGGCCTTCATGCAGCACTTTGGCGCGCGTTGGCTGCGCGGCGATCTGCCGTTTACCGGTGGCCACAGTCGGGAAAGCGTACTGCAGGTATCGCTGCGCGATGAAGGCACGCCGGACGAAACCCACGTGCTCGCTTTCGCCGATTTCATTCCACCGATCGCCCTGGGCATGTTCAAGCAGCCTACGCCAGGCAGCTCGCTGACCTGGATGATCGAACTGCTGCGCGATCGCTACGACGACCTCGGCCTGGACGACTGGCGCATCGACGCCCAGCTGATTGCCGCCCGCGATGGCTATACCAACCAGAGCCTGATGCTGTGGGGCCATCGAGGCGAACCCGTCGCGCTGAGTCGGCAGAGCATGGTGGTGTTTGGTTAGTGATCTGCGCCAGCACCCGTGACGATTTCTTCCCGGTGTAGGCTGGCGTCTGAATGCATCCAGACGCTTCGAGCACATCATGTTCCCATCATCGCCTTCTGCCATGGCCCGATTTATCGCAGTCGCCGATCTGAGCCGCTGGCGCATCGCCGGCATCGTCTTCGTGTTTCTGTGGTTTTTCCTGGGCGGTATTGCGCATTTCGCGTTGACGCAAACGGAGATGCGCATCGTGCCGCCGTTTATTTCCTGGCCGCGGGCGGCGGTGCTGGCGAGCGGCGTTTTCGAACTGATCGGTGCGGCGGGGCTGCTCTGGGGCAGAACGCGACGCGCGGCCGGCATCGGTCTTTTCGTTCTGACGCTGGCGGTGACGCCGGCGCACTTTTATATGCTGCAGCATCCGACGCTGTTCGGCGTTCCGTACTGGGCGCTGATCGTGCGCCTGCCGATACAGGTCGCGCTGCTTGCGCTTATCGGGTGGAGTACGGCCAAGCCACGGGCCCGTCGCAGCGTGTAGTTTCATCGATCCGATAGTGTTTAGTCGGCACAATCGTTCTGCATTGTTGTTCTATGGTTCGTTCGGCCTGTTTGATGTCGGGCCGATGATGTGCCGGACCGCGTCCGCAAGGAGCTTGCCGTGATTTCAGATGTTGATGTGGTGCTTCGACTGCTTGCCGCAGCCGTATTGGGATCGATCATCGGGGTGAATCGCGGACGGCTGGAATGGGCGGCCGGGCTGCGCACGCATATGCTGGTCAGCGTGGGTGCTGCCCTGACGGTGATCGTTTCCGCTTACGGATTCAGCCATGCGATCCAACAGGATCACGTGGTGCTGGACCCCTCGCGTATTGCCGCGCAGGTGATCAGCGGCATCGGTTTTCTCGGTGCCGGCACCATTCTGTTTCTGCAGAAAGAGCAGGTCATCAAGGGACTGACCACGGCGGCGAGCCTGTGGGCGGTGGCTGCGGTGGGTCTGGCCGCCGGCACCGGGCTGTATTTTCCGGCCATTTTCGCCACGGCCGTTCTTTGGGTCATTCTTGCCCTGCTGAAACCGATCGAGCGCCGGTTTGTGCGGCCGCGTCGCAAGTACGCCTCGATCCAGGTATCCATCACGCGGGGCCAGGCCTTGGCAGCGGTTGAAGCGGTGGTGGGCGACTTCCGAGCCCCGGTGGATCGCATGCTGCTGCGCCGTGATGCCGATGGCTCGGATATGGTAATTATCCGTTTCGCTGCCGATTTCCCCAGCGACAAACTGGCGGCGATCGCGGATGCGTGCCGCGAGATCGACGGCGCTGTGGCGGTGTCGTTCTCGGCGGCGGGCAGAGTTGCGCCGTAGCGGGCGTGCCAACGCGCTGCCGTCACGCATTCTTGTTCTATCGCCTGACACATTGGCAAGATAAACAGGCATGCACAGTTTGGGTAAACCCATGGAGATATTGATGACCGAGTCGGTGACGCTACCAACCGCCGAAGGGGTGCGGCGCTACCCGCGTACGGAGGGGTATTTTCCCGAATTGCCGTCGACGGAGCTTTCCCCCGATCTGGACAAGCCGTGCACCTGCACGCCGGCGTGCAAGTTCCGCTGCGGCGGCGAGTGCGGCTGTGCGGCGTGTCATATGCAGTTTTCGGTCTGGCGCGAGGAGCGCGGCGTGCAGGCGATTCGTCCGACGGAGCCCGAGCACGAAACCCAGCTGAAACGCTATCGCGGTGAAGTGCGCTGAGCGAAAGCTCGTCGTAAGGTAATCGGTGAGATTTTAGCGACGCCGTTAACCGTCCACGCTGTCTCCATAACCGACGCATTTGAACGAAGAGGACATCGCATGAAAGCACGTTGGATTATTCTGGCTGGCGCCCTGGTTCTGGCCGGCTGCGGCAAGGATCATCAGGGCAGTGAGACTTACGACGCGTCGATCCTGCGCGAGACCCAGTGCGTCGCGGCATCGGAGCGCTTTCAGCTTTACGATGAAGCCAAGAAACACACCGAGCATGCGAAAGACGCCGAAGACGAACGCTTCGACAAAACCAAGCTGCGCAGCGATCTGGGCCAGAGGCTGAAAGAAGCGCGCGTGGCGATGATCGCGCAGGACAAGTCGGACAACGCCACGTTTTTGAAGAACCGCTGCAATACCGAAATGTCGCAAGATCAGTTCAACGACGCCGAATAAGCGGTTTCATCGGCTGCTTGGCCGCCAAAGGATTTCCCGTGAAAGCTCTTCTCTGCAAAGCGTTCGGTCCGATCGAAAATCTGCGGGTCGAGGATATCGAGGCACCGACCGCCGGGCCTGGCCAGGTGTTGGTATCGATTCGGGCGGCGGCGCTTAATTTTCCCGATGCGCTGATCGTGCAGGGCCTGTATCAGGTCAAGCCGGCGCTGCCGTTTTCGCCCGGCGCCGAGTTTGCCGGCGTGGTGAAAACCGTGGGCGAGGGCGTGAGTCATCTGAAGGTCGGTGACCGCGTAATGGCGTTGGTGCCGCACGGTGCGCTGGCCGAAGAGTGCGCGGTCGATGCGCGCGGCGTGATTCCTTTACCCGATGATATGGATTTCGTCACCGGTTCGGCGCTGCTGCTGACCTACTGCACGTCGCTGCACGCGCTGAAAGACGTGGCGAAACTGGCCGCCGGCGAAACGTTGCTGGTGCTCGGTGCGTCCGGCGGGGTGGGTATCGCGGCGATCGAAATCGGCAAGCTGATGGGCGCACGGGTCATCGCCGCCGCCTCGAGCGAGGAAAAGCTGGCGCTGTGCCGCGAGCACGGTGCCGACGAGACGATCGACTATGCGCGTGATGACCTGCGCGAATGCGTCGACGCGCTCACCGAAAAGCGCGGTGTCGACGTGGTGTACGACGCGGTTGGCGGTGCCTACAGCGAAGCGGCACTGCGCGCCACCGGCTGGGGCGGCCGCCTGCTGGTGGTAGGCTTTGCTACGGGCGATATTCCGCGCCTGCCGTTGAATCTGGCGTTGCTGAAGGAGCGCCAGATTCTCGGCGTGTACTGGGGCGACTGGGCCAAACGCCATCCCAAGCTGCAGCAGGAGCATTTGATGCAGTTGCTGGCGTGGTTCCGCGGCGGGAAGATTGCGCCGCCGGTCACCGAGCAGTTGCCGCTGTCGGGCGCTGTCGATGCGCTGCAGCGCATGGCCCGGCGCGAAGTGCGCGGCAAACTGGTCGTGCTCACCGGCAGCTAGGGCCTGCTCACGCTCTCCCCGTACCTCTGCGTTGTCGCAGGGATGGTTTTTCGACCGACTCTTGTGGCGGGAGCGGCGCCTGTCGGCGCGGGGAATCTAGGCAACCGTGGCGTTTCCGGGCATATTGACGCACTGGCGCATCGCGCATTCCTGTGAGAACCGGCTTTCCGTTGGCGTTTGGGGTCCGCTGGTGCAGGGCAACCGACTTGACCACGGCCGCAGTACCTCGTCTATGAGCCCCGGCAAGTGATGGCCAACCAATCCTCCATCGAGCGCGATATTGCGCTGATTTCCCGATCCAATGCCGTGCCCACGATATTGGAAGTGGTGGCGCGTACGACCGGCATGCGTTTCACCGCCGTTGCCAGAGTGACCGATACCCATTGGACGGCGTGCGCCGTCTACGATCGAATCGAATTCGGTCTGAGGCCGGGCGGCGAGCTGGTGCTCAAGTCGACCATCTGCAATGAGATTCGCGAGCACCGTCAGCCGATAATCTTCGGGCATGCCAGCAAGCACACGGTATTCGCCAATCACCCCACGCCTAAGTTGTACGGCTTCGAAAGTTATATTTCGATCCCTATTTTCCTGTCGGACGAAAGCTTTTTCGGCACGCTGTGTGCGATCGATCCGGCGCCGGCAAAAATCGACGATCCGGAACTGCTGAAGACGCTGCAGCTCTTCGCCCAGCTGATCGCCGCCCAGTACGAGGCCGAACGGCGCAGCGACGCGGCGGAGTCGGCCCTGCTCGACGCGCAGTCGACGGCGCGTCTGCGCGACCAGTTCGTCGCCGTGCTGGGGCACGATCTGCGCAATCCCGTGCAGTCGATCAGCATGGGTGCGGACATGCTCGATCGCGACCTCCCCGACGGGCGCGAGCGACGCATCGCCAAGCACATCCAGCGTAGCTGCCAGCGTATGAGCGAGCTGATCAGCAATATCATGGATTTTGCGCTGGGTAAGCTCGGCGAGGGCATCGCGGCATCGATGGAACGACCACACGATCTTGCCAGCGATCTGGAGCACGTCGTATCGGAAATACAGCGCGCGCATCCCGACCGCGAGATTGTCGTCACCACGTCGCTGCAGCAGGCCTTTGCCTGCGATCAACGACGCATCGGGCAGTTGCTCGGCAATCTGCTCTCCAATGCCATCACGCATGGGTCGCACACGTCGCCTGTGCGCGTTTTTATCCTCAGCAACGCATCGCACTTCGAGCTGGCCGTAGAAAACGCGGGCAAGCCGATTGCCGAAGATACGATCGATCGCCTTTTCCAGCCTTTCACCCGGGGCACGTCCACCTCGCCCAAACCGGGGCTCGGACTCGGCCTGTATATCGCTGCCGAGATCGCCAAGGCCCACGGCGGCACGCTGCAGGCGATATCGAATACGGCGTTTACCCGCTTCGTGTTCCGCATGCGGCTGGATGGCGATACCAACAGTCTGCATCAGGGCAAGGTCGAAGGCACAGGCGCCTGAGCTTCTTCGGCCACGCTTGCGAGCGGCGCGACAGCGGCGGTTCGGGTCAGGCCAGAGGCGGTTTTGTCGCTGCCTTCGGACGGCGCCGCACACCGGCACCCAGGGTGCCGATCAGCAGCAGCGTCAGGAGCACTTCCACCAGCGCAAGCCAGCGCTCGTGGGGCGAACTCCATGCTTCGGCGACGCCGTGGCAGAAATAGAACAGACTGAGAATGCCGACCCACAGCAGTGCGCGCCGAATCCTGCGGATCGCCAGGAGTGGCAACACCAAGGGAGCTACCGTGATAGCGAGCACGAGCCACAGCGGCACCGTTTGCGCCGGCACCAGCCACGCGTGCCAGATCAGCTGCAGCAGCACCAGGCCACCCCAGGCGTAGAGTCCCCAACGCTGCTCGGAAGTCACGCGTGTCGTCACGCGCTGGCCGCCAGTTTGCGCGCAGTGTCGGCGAGCCGACGGCCCAGCGCGCGCGCCAGTTCGCGTTCGTGTTCGCTGATCGGATTTTCGCCCTTGCCGCCGGCGACGTGACTGGCGCCGTAGGGCGTGCCGCCGGTTTGCGTCGTGCTCAGCGCAGGCTCCGTATAAGGCAGACCGAGCAGCAACATGCCGTGGTGGAGCAGCGGCAGCGCCATCGTCAGCAACGTGGATTCCTGGCCGCCGTGCATGCTGCTGGTAGAGGTGAACAGCGCGGCCGGCTTGCCGACCAGCGCACCGTTGGCCCATTCCGTGCCGGTACTGTCGAGAAAGTATTTCAGCGGCGCAGCCATATTGCCGAAGCGCGTGGGACTGCCCATTGCCAGGCCGATACATTCGAGCAGATCGTTTTTCTGCACGTAGGGTGCGCCTTCCTCGGGCTCGGGCGGCTGCGCGATTTCTGTCACCGGCGCGACCGGTGGGACCTGGCGCAGGCGCGCGCGCATGCCGGGCACTTCTTCGATGCCGCGGGCGACGAGTCGGGCCAGCTGTGCGGTGCTGCCGGTACGGCTGTAGTACAGAACGAGAATGTCGTGACTCATGTGGTTGGACCTGTGATGGTGTCTTGCGTGCCGGGCGAATGCGTTGAGGCTTTCACAGGCGATACGCTAGTGTACCTACCGATATCCAACGCGTCGGCTGCTGTGACGCGAACTTCCTTTGAGAAAATCGATGGCCTTGCGCTTCAACCGCAATCGCGTAGTGCAGTTCAGCCGCTTTCTGTGGCAACGCTTTCTCGACGACAAGTGCTTCGAGACGGCTGGTGCGCTGTCGTACACCACGCTGGTCTCGCTGGTGCCGCTGACCGTGGCGGTGTTTGCCATGTTTTCGGCGTTTCCGGTATTTCAGGGCGCGCGTACTACGCTGGTGGATTTCGTGTTCGACAACTTCGTGCCGGCCGCCGGCGAGACAGTGCAGAAAGCGATCCAGAGTTTTGCCGACAACGCGAGCAAGCTGACCGGCATCAGCATTTTGGTCATGCTGTTCAGCGCGCTGTCGATGATGATCAGCATCGAGGATCGGCTCAACCAGATCTGGCGCGTGCACAAGGCGCGCGGCTGGGGTTCGCGACTGCTGCTTTACTGGGCGGCGCTGACCCTGGGTCCGATACTCGTGGTCGGCGGTATCGCGGTCACCTCCTACGTCACGGCGCTACCGCTGTTGCAAGGTGCGGCAAGCCAGATCTACGGCATCGGCCACAGTCTGCTCAGCGTGCTGCCGTTCGTGGTGACCTTTCTCACGTTGTGGCTGCTGTATGCGGTGGTGCCCAACTGCAAAGTATCCCGGCGCGATGCGCTGATCGGCGCCACGCTGGGCGCCGTGCTGTTCGAGATCGTGCGCTGGGGCTTCACCTTGTTCGTGCGGCAGGCGCAGACGTATCAGCAGATCTACGGCGCCGCGCTGGCGGCGATTCCCATTTTTCTGCTGTGGATTTATCTCTCGTGGGTGATCGTGATTCTGTCCGCGTCGATTGCGGCATCGGTATCGGCGTTCGACTTTCACGCGCCGAAAGAGCGCCTGCCGGCCGGTGCCGAGTTTCTCGGCCTGCTGGTGGTGCTGGGGCATTTCATCGACGCGCAGCGCAGCGGAGACACGGTAGATCAGGCCAAGATACGGCAGTACGAGCCGTATCTGCATCGCGGCACGATCGCCGATTATTTCTTCGAGCTGGAGCAGGCCGAACTGATCACCCAAAGCGAGCTGGGCAGCTGGCTGTTGTGCCGCAGCCTGGACAGCACCGATCTGCTGCGCGTTTACGAACATTCCCGCTATCGCCTGCCGCTCAATCCCGTGGAAGAGGCGGCCGAACTCGGCATCGCACTGCCCCAGCCGCTGCTGGGGCTACTGGCGGTGTTGGCTGACGAAGTCGCGGCCACACTGACCACACGGCTCAACACCGTTTATCCCCCGGACGCGAACCGCGCGGCCGATACCAAGGAACTTCCTGCATGATTTCTGCGCTACGCAAACTCGGCTTCACCTCGCTGATATTCGTCGCACTGGCCGTGGCCATTCCGGCGCAAGCCGCGATGCCCGAAAAGCCCACGCTGAAAGTCGTCACGATCGATGGCAAGACCTTCGATCTGGCAGCCGAGCGCGGCAAGTGGGTGATCGTCAATTATTGGGCGACCTGGTGCGTGCCCTGCATCAAGGAGATGCCGGACATCTCCCACTTTGTGGCAACCCACAAGAACGTCGCCGCGATCGGCCTGGCATTCGACGACAGCGAGCCCGCAGACATCAAGGCCTTCGTGGCCAAGCATCCGGTGGTGTATCCCATCGCGCAAGTGACGATGGACAAACCGGTCAAGGATTTCGACGAGCCGCGCGGCCTGCCGACCACTTGGCTGATCGACCCGCAGGGCAAGGTGGCCAAGCCTTTCGTGGGGCCGGTGACCTCGTCGATGCTTGCCGCGGCGATCGGCGCCAAGTAATGCCGGCAGCGAGGTTCATCGTCAGCGGCCACGTGCAGGGCGTGTTCTATCGCGCCAGCACGCGTGAGCAGGCCTCGAATCTCGGTTTGGCAGGTCATGCGAAAAATCTGCCTGGCGGCGAAGTCGAAGTGCTGGCCATCGGCGATATCGCCGCACTGGATGCGCTGGAGCAGTGGCTGCAGCGTGGGCCGCCAGCGGCGACGGTAGCATCGGTTCATCGCGACGAGCTGGCTGGCGAAATCACTGCCGAGAGCTTCGGCAAGGACTTCCATATCCGCTAGCTTTTTGCGTTAGCTATCGCCGAACGTATCGGCGACCCACACGGCCTTGTCGGTAACGTTCTCGTGCGCGGGATCGCCTTTCAGTGCCGACAGTTCCACTTCGGCGATCGGTTCGTCGTCGAACGGTAGTTGCTTCAGCAGATGTCGGATCAGATTTACGCGGCCGCGCTTCTGGTCGTTGAAGTCCACCACGAACCACGGCGCATGCTTGGCGTCGGTGCGTTTGATCATGGTGTCGCGCAGCTTGCCGATTTCGGTGTATTTCTGCCGCGCAGCCATATCCACCGGCGACAGCTTCCAGCGTTTCAGCGGATTCTCGGCGCGCTGGTTGAAGCGCTCTTCCTGCTCCTGCTGATCCACGGCCAGCCAGTACTTCAGCAGGATAATGCCGTCGTCGGTGAGCAGCTTTTCGAAAGTCGGCACCGCGTCGAGAAAGGCCTTGTATTCGTCCTTGCTGCAAAAGCCCATGGCCGGTTCGACCACCGCGCGGTTGTACCAGCTGCGATCGAACAGCACGAACTCGCCGGCGCTGGGCAAGTGCTCGACATAGCGCTGGAAATACCACTGGCTCGACTCGTGTTCGCTGGGTTTGGACAGCGCGGCAATGCGATAGCTGCGCGTATCCAGGCTTTCGGTAATCGCCTTGATCGTGCCGCCTTTGCCGGCCGCGTCGCGCCCCTCGAAGATCACCACCAGCCGCTTGCCGCTGCGCTTGAGCCCGTGCTGCAGGCGTATCAGCTCGAGCTGCAGCTCTTTCATGGCTTTGCGGTAGTGATGTTTGGCTTTCTTGCCCATGAGGATTCCGAGCGGCTAGGTGATATTGATGTCGGCGGCCGGACGGCCGATTCGGCGCCGGGCCACCATGGCCTGCACCGCGCGGCGGAAATCGGTGGCATAACCGGCCATGTCGAACAGCTTGCCGCGCTGGCGCTGCTGTTCCAGATGATGGCGCAGCAGCTGCAAGGCTTCGTGATGGCTGCCCAGGTTCACGGCGAGCGCGACGAAGCTGTCCTCGTCCTCGGTCACCAGTTCGGGCAGGCCGACGTGCTGCAGCAGGCTAGCCGCCACGCGGCCGGCAAAGGTGTTGCCCACCAGCGTCAGCAGCGGGCAGCCGGCCCATAGCGCGTCGGACGCGGTGGTGTGCGCGTTGTAGGGGAGGGTATCGAGAAACAGATCGACGTGCGCATAGCGCGCCAGATATTCCCGATGCGGCAGCTTGGCCATGAAGATCAAGCGATCGGCGGCGATGCCCGCCTGGACCGCGTGCTCGCGCAGACGCCGATCGGCGTTTTCCGGCCCGCTCAGCAGCCACAGCACGCTGCCCGGCGTCTGATCGAGAATGCTGAGAAAGCGGTTGAACGAGGGCGGATTGATCTTGTAGCTGGCGTTGAAGCAGGCAAACACCGTACCTTGCGCCGGCAGTCCACACGCTTCGCGCGGGGGCGCCGGCGGGATGTTCCGGGTCGGGTCGTTGGGCTGAAAGCAGCGCGGCAGCAGCAGCAGTTTTTCGCTGATCGTCGAGCGCAGCGATGTCGGCGCGACGATGGCGTCGGCGAGCAGATAATCGATCCAGGCGGCACCGGAGGTGCCCGGATAGCCGAGCCAGTTGAGCTGCAGCGGCGCTGGGCGCAGCGCAAAAAGTTTGGCGTTGGAGCCGCTGGAATACACCGTGAGATCGACCAGCAGTTCGATCCGATCGGCGTGGATGCGTTCGGCCAGCGGGCCGTGGCCCAGGCCGCTGACGTCATCGACGTGGCACGCGGCTTCGAGCCGCGTACGAATGGCGCCGCCGTCGTTAGGTGCGGTAGCGTAAAGGTGCAGCTCCAGCTCGCTCTCGGCCAGCGCCTCGATCATCGCGACCACCAGCAAGCCGGTGGCATGCTCGCCGAAGCCGTTGGAGACAAAGCCCACCCGTATCGGCGTATTCGCCGCAGGCATAGTATGCGTGAAGGCCAGCTGTCGGCGCAGCGGCGCCATCTCGGCGTCGATGGCGGCGGCAAAGGTTTCGGCGCAGTGACGCTGCTCTTCCGCGCTGGCGTCCTCGGCCAGAAAGCTGAAGGGCGTAATGCCCGGCATGCCGTCGGCTACGGCGACGCGCAGCCGTGCGGCGAGAGTTTCCAGTTCGCTCCATTGGCACAGCTGGCGCAAGGTGAAAATCCGCTGGCTCAGGGCTGCACCGTTGTTTCCATCGAGCTGCAGTGATCGTGCGAAGGCTGCCTGCGCGTCGTCGAGCCGGCCCAGCTCATCGAGCATCATGCCCGCGTGGTAGGGATGCTCGCCGTTGCGTGGCTCCAGCGCTTCGGCGCGCAGGTAGGCCTGAAACGCTTCAGTAAACTGGCCGCGTGCTCGATGCGTGTGTCCGAGCATCGCGTGCGCCGGCCCCATGGTTGGCGCGATCTGCAGCGCCTCGCGTGCATGCACTTCGGCCTGGGCGGCGTGGTCGATCGCCAGTTCGGCGGCGGCCACGTTCAGCCGCAGGCCGGGATGGCCCGGTGCGCCGTAGGTCGCCATGGCGTACGAATCGCGCGCCTGGCCGTAGCGCGCCGCCGCCATCAGCGCGTTGCCCAGTGTCAGCAGGATGACCGGATGACCCGGGGAGACGCGCAGCGCGGCGCGCATGCGCTCGATCGCCTCGTCGGCGCGGCCGTCGGCCACTTCGAGACTGGCCAGATTGCACTGCACTTCGAGACTGTCGGGGCTGAGTTTTTCGGCCTTGTACAAAAGGCGCAGCGCCTCGTCGCGCCGATCGAGCTGATGCAGGGTGATGGCATAGATGCGCAGCAGCTCGGCGGAATCGGGGAAGCGCTTCATCGCGTCTTCGGCGACCGGCACGGCGTCGGCAAAGGCGTGGGCTTCCAGCAGCGTGGTCAGGCGCGCCAGGTAGCCGTCGAGTTCGGATTGGAAGAGGTCGGTCATGGGCTCACGCTAGCGTATGGTCGGATGGGCGCCAAGCGCCCTCGGGCAGAGGCGCATCGTCAACCGCCGCTCAGCGACTTCAGCTCATCGGCCTGATGCTCGCGGGTCAGCGTATCGACCAGCTCGGCCAGATCGCCCTGCATGATTTCGGTGAGCCGATAAAGATTCAGGCCGATTCGGTGATCGGTCACCAGGTTGTCCTTGTAACGGTAGGTGCGGATGCGCTGGCTGCGGTCGCCGGTGCCGACCTGCAGCCGGCGCGACTCGGCCTGCGCTTCGCTCTGCTTGCTGCGTTCGGCGTCGAGCAGGCGCGCCTTCAGCAGGCTCATCGCGCGGGCGCGGTTCTTGTGCTGGCTGCGCTCTTCCTGACACTCGACGATCGTGCCGGTGGGAATGTGCGTAATGCGAATGGCCGAGTCGGTCTTGTTGACGTGCTGACCGCCGGCGCCGGAGGCGCGAAAGGTATCGGTCTTCAGATCGGACGGATTGATGACGACGTCATCGATCTCATCGAGTTCCGGCAGCACGGCGACGGTGGCGGTGGAGGTGTGCACGCGGCCTTGTGACTCGGTGACCGGCACGCGCTTGACGCAGTGCGCGCCGGATTCGAACTTCAGCTTGGAATACGCGCCGGCGCCTTCGACGCGTGCGACCACCTCCTTGAAGCCGCCGTGCTCGCCGGCGTGTTCGCTGAGAATTTCCACGTGCCAACGGCGGCTTTCGGCATAGCGCAGATACATGCGCAGCAGGTCGCCGGCGAAGATCGCCGCTTCGTCGCCGCCGGCGCCCGCGCGCACTTCGAGGTAGAGGTTCGCCTCGTCGCGTGGATCTTTCGGCAACAGCAGCAGCTGCAGTTCGCTGTCCAGTTCGAGCAGTCGCTGCTGCAGTCGGCCGATGTCCTCGCTGGCCATGTCGCGCAGCTCGGGATCGTCGAGCATGGCGCGCGTGTCGGCCAGCTCGCGCTCGGCTTGGTCGTGCTCGCGCAGCGAGGTGGCGACAGGTTCGAGCTGGGCGTATTCCTGCGACAGAGTGCGGAATCGAGTGTTGTCGGCGAGCACGTCGGGCTGGCTCAGCAGCAGGCCGATTTCCTCGTGGCGCTCGGCCAGTGCTTCGAGTTTGCGGCGGATCGATGGGGTCATGGGAGAAGGGGCGAGTAGAGAGGGGCGAGGGATGAGCAAAAGCGCCTAGACCAGTGAGCGATCCGGGCAAGGATGAAAGCGGCAGCCAGCCGCCCTCGCTATTTATCCCTTTTTTGGGACTCGCTTCTCGTCCCTTTCTCTTCGTCGTCGAGCCCGTACAAACGACCGGCGGCATGCAGCAGGTCGAGATCGCCGCTGAGCGCCGCTTCGCGCAGCCGCGCGCTGGGGTGGTGCAGCAGCTTGTTGGTCAGCGTGTTGGCGAGGAACGCCAGCGCCTCGTCGGCCGTCTTGCCGCGAGCGAGCATGGCGCGTGCCTTGTCGAGCACCTCGTCGCGGTAGACCTCGGCGTGCTGGCGCATGTCGAGCGCCGGGTTCTTCAGCGTGAGTGCGTGGCGCCAGGCCATGTAGCGATCGACCTGCAGATCGATGATGTCGCTGGCTTCGTGCGCGGCGGCTTCGCGTGAGCGGCGGTTGTCGTCGATGACCTGGCGCAGGTCGTCGATACCGTAGAGATAGACGTCGGGCAGGTCGCCCACGCCGTCCTCGATATCACGCGGCACCGCGATATCGACCATGAACATCGGTTTGCGCCTTCGCGCGGCCATGGCTTTCTCGACCATGGCACGGGTGAGAATCGGCTGTCGCGCCGCGGTGGAGGAGATCACGATATCGACCTCGGCCAGATGCTGCGGCAGATCGGCCAGCGCGATGGCGTAACCGCCGTAGCGGCCGGCCAGTTCCTGTGCAGTTTCGAGCGTGCGGTTGGCGACGATCAGCCGTCGCGCCTTTTTGTCGGCAAGATGCTTGGCCGCCAGTTCGATCGTGTCGCCGGCGCCGATCAACAGCACGCAGGCGTCGGACAGGTCCGCAAAGACTTGCTCGGCCAGCCGTACCGCGGTGAAGGCGACCGACACGGTAAACGCGCCGATCCGCGTGTCGGTGCGCACGCGCTTGGCGACCGCAAAGGTGTGCTGCAGCAGACGATCCAGCGGCGCGCGTAGCGACTGCGCTTCGCGTGCCTGCTGATAGGCGTCCTTCACCTGGCCGAGAATCTGCGGCTCGCCCAGCACCATCGAATCCAGCCCGGTAGCGACACGGAACATGTGGCGTACGGCCTCACGTTCATCGTGCCGATACAGGAACTCGTCCAGCTTGCCCGGAGTCAGACGGTGGTGACGGCTCAACCACGCCTGCGGAATGCTCTCGGCACCGGCAGTCACGCCAACGTAGAGCTCGGTGCGGTTGCAGGTCGAGAGAATCATCGCCTCTTCAACGCCCGGCTCGCGCGTCAGCTCGTGCAGCGCCTCGCCGGCGGCCTCCGGATCGAACGCCACCTGTTCGCGCAGGCTGACCGGCGCGGTGAGGTGGTTGATTCCGAGGGCTATCAGCGGCATGAGGGTGTAGGAGTTCCGGCATGGATGTCGCTGCGACGTTTTCGGCGCGATGCAGTGACGACGTAGACTAAGCTTGATGCAGTATCCGCGCGGTGACCGATATTGGCTTCGCCGGTCACGCGGCGGCAAACAAACAAAAGGTAGGCAGATGGAGGTGGATGTGCGGAGCGGGTCGGCCAGGTTCAAGCAACTGCGGCATTTTACGGCACTGACGGCCTCGGTGCTGGTTTTGTGCAGCTGTGCCCCGATGCCCGCGCGTTCGCCGCGGCAGGCGGCCGCAAACGCGCAGCCGCTGGCGCATCTGGTGGTTGCCACGCCCGACGCCGAGCACGATCTGCTGGCCCAACTGCTGGCCGGCGAAATGGCGCTGAGCCGCAACGATCTCAAAACCGCTTCGACGGCCTACGGTCACGCCGCCGGCCTGAGCCTGGATCCCGAAGTGGCCGAACGGGCTGCGCGCCTGGCCATCGCCGTGCATGACGACACCGCGGCTCAGCAAGCGCTGGATCGCTGGCAGGTGCTGGGCGCCGCGCCTGTCGGTATGGCCGAGGCCCGCGCCGAGCTGGCGCTCGATCGCGGCGACGCCGACGAAGCGCGTCGCCAGCTCACGCTTCTCATCGGCAGCAGCGACAAGGAAGTCTGGCGCCAGTTCGGCCGGGTGATGCTTGGCGCCCGCGATCAGGCACAAGCGGCCAACTTGCTGGTTGAGCTGGCGACGCCACAGCAGCTGCCGGCCGACCCGCAGGCATGGCTGGCGATGAGCGAACTGGGCGATAAATTCGGCCGGCACGCTTACGCGCTGGCCATCGCCGAAGCGGCCGTGCAGCGGTTCAAGAGCGCCGAAACCTACGCCTGGCTGGCGCAAATGAAATTCAAGGATGGCGATCACGACGGCGCCCGCGCGCTGCTGCAAAAGGCGATCGCCAAGGCACCCGACAATATTCAGTTGCGTCTGGCCTACGCCAGCATGCTCAGCCAGGCCGGTGACTATGCCGGCGCCTCCAAGGTGCTCGATCACGGCCCGCAAAATGCCGACACCTACGCCCTGCGCGTGGCTCTGGCGGCGCAGAACGGCAACGGTACCGGGCTGGCCGCGCTGTATCAGCAGCTGCAGAAAGCGCCGCCGGAGGTGCGCGCGAAAAGTGCCTATCTGCTGGGCCAGCTGGCCGAGGCGCAGCATCTCAACGACGAGGCGCTGGCCTGGTACAGCCAGGTCGACGATGACGACACCCATGCGTTCGACGCCGACCTGCGCAGCGCGGTGATCTTGCAATCGCAGGGCAAGAGCAACGAGGCGCATCAGGCGCTGGAACAGATGCAGGTCGATTACCTCGATCAGCCCACCCAGCTGCGCAAGGCCTATCAGGTCGATGCCGAACTTTACATGCGCGAACGCAAGTACCCGCAGGCGATCGCGGCATTCAGTCACGCCCTGCAGGTGGTGCCGGACGATCCGGACCTGCTCTACGGCCGCGGGCTGGCATACGCCGAGGCGAACGATGTCGATCTGGCGGTCAAGGATTTTCACCGCCTTCTGAAGATCAAGCCGGGTGACGTCGATGCCAGCAATGCGTTGGGTTTCACCCTGGCCGACGCCGATCGTGACCTGCCCGAAGCCGAGCAGCTGATCCAGACGGCCCGCGCGGCCAAGCCGAACGATCCGGCCATCGCCGATTCCTGGGGTTGGCTGCAGTACCGGCTCGGTCATCTCGATCAGGCGGCGCAGGTGCTCAGCAGCGCGTGGCAAGCGCAGAAGGACGCCGACGTCGGCGTTCATCTGGGCGAGGTGCTGTGGAAGCTGGGTCACCAGCAGGAGGCACAACGCATTTTCGACGACGTGCGCAAGCTCGATCCGACCAACAAGAACCTGCAAGATGCGCTGCGGCGTCTGCACGCATGAAGGCTGCTGCGATGAACCGGGTTTTTCGATGCGTTGCCGTGTCGCTGCCGCTGTTGCTTGCCGCCTGCGTACCGGCGCCGGCGATAAGGACGAAGGGCGGTGCCGGCCAGCTGGCGGCGCAGCAGTCGCGCGAGCAGTCGTTGGCCCATGCTGATCATTGGGTCATGCAGGGGAGGTTGGGTGTGTCCGACGGCAAGGACGGCGGTAGCGGTAGCTTCAGCTGGACGCAGAATGGCGATCGCTACGAGTTCGTGCTGCGCGGGCCGGCCATCAGCGGCGCGGACTTCCGTCTCAGCGGCGGGCCCGACGGCGCGCAGCTGCAGGGCCTCAAGTCCGGACCGATCAGCGGCCCCGATGCCGAGGCGCTGATGCGCAAGGCGCTGGGCTGGGAAGTACCGCTGCGCGATCTGCGTGCCTGGGTGCTTGGCCTGCGCGCGGACAGCGGCGCAGCCGACGTCAGCTTTGGCGACAACGCGCTGCCGTCGCTGCTGGTGCAGGATGGCTGGTCGGTCGAGTACCGCGAATGGGACATCACGCGCCAGCCCGCTCTGCCGACCAAGGTCTACGCCAGCAAGCCGCCGTACAAGGTGAAGCTGTCGATCGAATCATGGCAGTTCCAGTGATGGCGATTCGCTGGCAGCTCGGCGATGCGCGCAGCGCACGAATGCGTTGAGTCGCCAGACCCGTCATGCCCGATCATCCGACCGAACGCGTTTTTTCCATCGAACGTGCGCTGCCTGACCAGGTTGCGGCGCTGTGTGCGATCGAGCGAAAAGCCGTGCAGCTTTTTCGCGGTCACCCGGCCTGGGCGGCCTATGCCGATATGCCGATCCCGCCCGAGCTGTTGCACCGGGCGATCGGTCGCGGTCTGGTCTGGGTCGCGCTGAGTGTGGACCAGGAGGCGGTGGGATTTGTCTGGCTGGATGCAGAGATAGACCGCGGGGCGGCTGATGAGGCGATCGGCGTCGCCGAAATCGACGTGCTGCCAAGTTACGGCCAGCGCGGCATCGGTGCCGCGTTGCTTGAACATGCCTGCCAATGGGCACGCGCCGCCGGCTATCGCCGGATCGCCCTGGGGACGCTGGCCGACGTGCCTTGGAACGCGCCGTTCTATGCCAAGCGCGGCTTTGCCGCGGTCGACAAGAACGATCCGGCGTTTGCCTTTGCGCGCCAGCGCGACCGCGAAAACGGTTTTCCAGACCGGCTGCGGGTATTTATGAGCCGCGCTTTGGCGCGTCCTGCCCGGAACGAATGGACGATATGGCCTGCGCCGGCCAAGTTGAACCTCTTTTTGCGCATCACCGGGCGGCGGCCCGACGGTTACCACGAGCTGCAGACGGTATTTCGGATCCTCGACTGGGGCGATGAGATCCGCCTGCGCCTGCGTGACGATGGCCAAGTTCGGCGGCTACACGAGGTGCCCGGCGTGCCGGAGTCGTCCGACCTGGCGGTGCGCGCGGCGCAGCTTTTGAAGACGCACGCCGGCGCAGCTGCGGGCGCGGACATCGAGGTAAACAAGCGCGTGCCGATGGGCGGCGGCTTGGGCGGTGGCAGTTCCGATGCGGCCACCGTGCTGGTGGCGCTGAACTGGCTGTGGCGGCTGAATCTGGGCGAAGACACCCTGGCCGAACTCGGGCGTCAGCTGGGTGCGGATGTGCCGGTCTTCGTGCGCGGTCGGTCGGCCTGGGCCGAGGGTATCGGCGAGCAGCTCACACCGCTGCCGCTGCCGCGGCGAACGTATGTGGTGCTCGACCCGCATGAGCATGTGCCGACGGCCGCGCTTTTCCAGGCGTCTGAATTGACACGAAATGCGCCGCGGGCGACAATTTCATCCTTTGCTTCTGGCGAAACGACAGAAAATGCCTTTGCGCCGGTAGTACGCGCGCGTCACCCGCGGGTGGCCGCCGCGCTCGACTGGCTGGGCGGCTTCGGTCAAGCGCGACTGTCCGGTAGTGGCGGCTGCGTGTTTCTGGAAACGAAATCATTCGAGCGGGCGGTATCGATCGCCGGGCAATGTCCGGTGGCCTTCACGGCCCACGTGGCCTCGGGGGTCGATGTTTCACCGCTGCAGCAGGCTCTGGCGCGGCATCAATCGCGCACGGAGTGAAACGACACACGGCGTTCGCTGGCGGCATGGCGAACCCCAACGAGTACGAACAAAAGCACAATCGAACAACCTACTACTGGGGCGTCGCCAAGCTGGTTAAGGCACGGGATTTTGATTCCCGCATACGCAGGTTCGAATCCTGCCGCCCCAGCCATTCCTGATGGCTTGAGTTCCGAGGTAACCACTGTGGACACGTCCACCCCGATGATGCTTTTTACCGGCAATGCGCATCGCGCGCTGTCCGAGGACGTCGCCCATCGACTGGGCGTGCCGCTTGGCAAGGCGCTGGTCAGCACGTTCAGCGACGGCGAAGTGCAGATCGAAATCGAGGAAAACGTCCGCCGGCAGGAGGTTTTCGTCATCCAGCCGACGGGTGCGCCGAGTGCGGAAAACCTGTTCGAGCTGCTGGCGCTGGTCGATGCGCTCAAGCGCGCTTCGGCCATGAGTGTGACCGCGGTGATGCCGTATTTCGGCTACGCGCGACAGGATCGCCGGCCGCGCTCGGCCCGCGTACCGATCACCGCCAAGCTGGCTGCCCGCATGATCGGCGCCGCGGGCGTCGACCGGGTGCTGACGGTGGATCTGCACGCCGACCAGATCCAGGGCTTCTTCGATATTCCGGTCGACAACGTGTACGCCTCGCCGGTGCTGCTGGCCGATATCTGGCGCCATCACAGCATGGACGATGTGATCGTGGTCAGCCCGGACGTGGGCGGCGTGGTGCGCGCCCGCGCACTGGCCAAGCGGCTCGACGACGCGGATCTGGCGATCATCGACAAGCGCCGCCCGAAGGCCAACGTGGCCACGGTGATGAACATCATCGGCGACGTGAACGGCAAGACCTGCGTGCTGATCGACGACATCGTCGATACCGCCGGCACGCTGTGTGCGGCCGCCGCTGCGCTGAAAGAGCGTGGCGCCCGCAAGGTGGTTGCCTACTGCGTGCATCCGGTGCTGTCGGGCGCGGCGGTCAGCAATATCGAAGGCTCCCAGCTCGATCAGCTGGTAGTCACCAATACGCTGCCGCTCAGTCCGCAGGTGCAGGCCTGTACCCGGATTCGTCAGCTGTCGGTCGCCGAGCTGCTGGCCGAAACCATTCGCCGCATCGCCTTTGGCGAGTCGGTGAGTTCGCTGTACGTGGACTGATGCGGCGGGATTGATTCAGTCGTATTGCTTCATACTGACTGGCTGATATTGCTGCACCCACAGTTTTTGGCTTCAAACGCGATGGCATTCGCCATCGCACCATCGACTTTTCTGGTCGCGGGAAAGTCACTCGACCGCTGCGAAGCGGTTACTACCCAACCAAGGCAATACCAACATGGCTAAGACACACGAAATCAAGGCGCAGAGCCGCAAAGACGAGGGGAAAGGTGCGAGCCGCCGCCTGCGTCATGCGAGCTTCGTGCCTGCCGTCGTTTACGGCGCCGGCAAGGATCCGCAGAGCATCCAGATCGAACACAACACCATCCTGCTCGCTGCCAAGCACGAGTGGTTCTTCTCCTCGGTGCTCGACCTCAACGTCGACGGCAAGGTGCAGAAGGTGCTGGTGCGCGACTGGCAGAAGCACCCGTTCAAGCAGCTGATGATGCACATGGATTTCCTGCGCATCAACGAGAACGAAGTCGTTCGCGTCAACGTGCCGCTGCACTTCCTCAACCAGGAAACCTCGCCGGCTGCCAAGACTTCCGGCGTGGTCATTTCGCACAACCTCACGGAAGTGGAAGTCTCCTGCCTGCCCAAGGATCTGCCGGAGTTCATCGAGCTCGATCTGGGCAAGCTGAAGGAAGGCGATATCATCCATCTGTCGCAGCTGACGCTGCCGGCGAACGTCGAAATTCCGGCGCTGGCGCTGGGCGAGGATCACGACATTGCCGTGGTCACCGTAATGTTCGTGCAGGAAGAAGTGGACGAAGCGCCGGAAGCTGTCGAGGGTGATGACGCTGCCGCCAAGCCCGCCGGCGACGCCAAGAAGGACGACAAGAAGTAAGCCGCTGCAGCCCGCACTGGAAACGGTGCGGGCTGCGCTGCTTGCCTTCCGTCATGGCAGGTTTGCGACTCATCGTCGGACTGGGCAACCCCGGTGCCGAATACCTCAGAACCCGGCACAACGCCGGGTTCTGGTTTGTGGACGCCCTCGCCAGCGCGCAGGGCCAGCGGTTCGGTTTCGACGGCAAGCTGCACGGCGAAGCCTGCAAGGTCGCCATCGGTGGCGAGTCGGTGTGGCTGCTGAAGCCTTCGACCTTCATGAACAAAAGCGGCATCGCGGTGGCTTCCGCGCTGCGCTACTACAAGATCGAGCCGGAGCAGTGCCTGGTCGCGCACGATGATCTCGATTTGCCGCCTGGCGTGGTGCGCCTCAAGTTCGACGGCGGCCATGGCGGTCAGAACGGCCTGCGCGACATCATGGCCCATCTGGGGCACGGTAAATTCCATCGGTTGCGCGTGGGTATCGGCCATCCCGGGCATCGGGATCAGGTCACGCCCTGGGTGCTGGGTCGGCCCTCGGCGGCTGACGAAGACGCCATGCTGTTCGGTATCGGCAGAGCACTTGATGTGCTGCCGCTGGCGACGAGGGGCGAGTTTGAAAAGGCAATGCATCAGCTGCACAGTGCGGAAGCCAGTGCAGTGAAAAAGTAGGTTTTCATTCGCAGCAGACGCGATGCGCAAGCCGAGCCACCGGATCGATTTGCGCCTCACGTTTCACGGCACGGAATCATCATGGGTATCAAATGCGGCATCGTCGGTCTGCCCAACGTCGGCAAGTCCACCCTGTTCAACGCGCTGACCAAGGCGGGCATTGAGGCGGCGAACTATCCGTTCTGCACCATCGAGCCCAATGTCGGCATCGTGGAAGTGCCGGACGTGCGACTGGCGCAGCTGTCCGAGATCGTCAAGCCGCAGAAAGTAGTGTCGGCCGTGGTCGAGTTCGTCGATATTGCCGGATTGGTGGCGGGCGCGTCGAAGGGCGAGGGCTTGGGCAACCAGTTCCTGGCCAATATTCGCGAGACCGACGCCATCGTCAACGTTGTGCGTTGTTTCAACGACGACAACATTATCCACGTGGCCGGCCGCATCGATCCGCTCGACGACATTATCGTTATCGGTACCGAGCTGGCGCTGGCCGATCTGGCTACGGCCGACAAGGCGCTGCAGCGCGAGCAGAAGAAAGCCCGCGCAGGCGACAAGGACGCCAAGCTGATGGTTGCCGCGCTGGAAAAAGTGGTGCCGCATCTGGATCAGGGCAATCCGGCGCGCTCGGCGCCGCTGTCCGATGAAGAAAAGCTGGCGCTCAAGCCGCTGTCGCTGCTGACCATCAAGCCGGCGATGTACGTGGCCAATGTGGCCGAAGACGGTTTCGAGAACAATCCGCTGCTGGACAAGGTGCGTGAGCATGCGGCCATCGAGGGTGCGCCGGTGGTCGCCGTGTGCGCGGCCATCGAGTCGGATATGGCCGAGATGGACGACGCCGACAAAGCGGAGTTTCTCGCCGAAATGGGCCTGAAGGAGCCGGGGCTTAATCGGCTGGCGCGCGCGGCGTTCGGGTTGCTCGGTCTGCAGACGTACTTCACTGCCGGCGTCAAGGAAGTGCGCGCCTGGACGATCCACATCGGCGACACCGCGCCGCAGGCGGCTGGCGTGATCCACACCGATTTCGAGCGCGGCTTTATTCGTGCGCAGACGATCGGTTTCGACGATTTCATCCGCTATCGCGGCGAGCAGGGCGCCAAGGAGGCGGGCAAGATGCGCGCCGAGGGCAAAGACTACGTCGTCAAGGACGGCGACGTGCTGAATTTCCTGTTCAACGTCTGACGCGCGTCGTCGTGAGTTTGTTCGACCTTTAGCCGGAGTTTCCATGTCAGGCCAGCAGCACGAAGTGACTTTCCGTTTTCTCGCCCAGCCCACCGACGTCAACTTCGGCGGCAAGGTGCACGGCGGCATGGCCATGAAGTGGATCGATCAGGCCGGTTATGCCTGTGCGGTGGGCTGGAGCGGCGCGTATTGCGTCACCGCGTCGGTCAGCGGCATTCAGTTCGTGGCGCCGATCCTGATCGGCGACCTGGTCACGGTGCGGGCTCGTCTGATTCACACCGGCACATCGAGCATGCATATGGCCGTGGATGTGCTGGCGCGCGATCTGCGCAAGGGCGAGCAGCGGCTGGCAACCAGCTGCGTGATGGTGTTCGTGGCGCTCGACGGGCAGGACGGTAAACCCACTGCGGTGCCGCGCTGGGAGCCAAGTAACGACAACGAGCGCCGGCTGCAGCTGCAGGCGAAACAGCTTCTGGAACTGTCCAAGGGCATGGAGCAGCTGATCGATATGCACGGCGCGTCCGCGAGCTGACCTGCAGCCGTACGCGCAAAAACTGTGCGAAATACGCGCATTTGCACGCCTCAGGTGTTGACAGCTCAAGGCTCGATCCACACAATACGCGTTCTTTGTTGGAGGGATACCCAAGCGGCCAACGGGGGCAGACTGTAAATCTGCTGGCTTACGCCTTCGGTGGTTCGAATCCACCTCCCTCCACCAGCTTGGTCACTGCTTCGATTTGTGAAACGGTGAAGCGTCAAAAAGTGAGCGACGTTAGTTTTATCGCGGCGTTCAGTAGAACAAGTACACATGGTTGCAAGGAAGCAATTCTGATCGCGACGCGAAAGCGGCGCGGCCCTGATGGATGAGGCAGGTGGCATGATTCGATGTGGATCACGAAGCCCGTCCCGTTTATCGAGCGAGTTCCGCGCAGGGCGGGAGTAGTTCAATGGTAGAACATCAGTTTTCCAAACTGATTATGCGGGTTCGATTCCCGCCTTCCGCTCCATTGCGCTGCATCGGCCAAGCGGTCGACCTTTGCATGCAATGCGGAAGTCGACGCTTTTTTTGAATTGTCCGGCAGGATGCCGGTCTGTTCTTTGCCATCATGGAGGATGGCTGAAGTATCCGCTCATGTAGCTCAGTCGGTAGAGCACTTCCTTGGTAAGGAAGAGGTCACAGGTTCGATTCCTGTTATGAGCACCATTTCACTACGCCCGTAATGGCTCAGGTCGGATACGGTCGGTTTTTTTCCTTCAATTGATTGACTCCATCGGGGTTTAGCGCGCATGGCAAAGGGTAAATTCGAACGCACCAAGCCGCACGTCAACGTCGGCACGATTGGTCACGTGGATCACGGCAAGACGACGCTGACAGCGGCGCTGACGAAAGTCGGTGCAGAACGTTTCGGTGGCGAGTTCAAGGCCTATGACGCGATCGACGCGGCGCCGGAAGAGAAGGCGCGCGGCATCACGATCTCGACCGCGCACGTGGAATACGAGTCGCCGAACCGCCACTACGCGCACGTCGACTGCCCGGGTCACGCGGATTATGTGAAGAACATGATCACCGGTGCGGCGCAGATGGACGGCGCGATTCTGGTGTGCTCGGCCGCGGACGGCCCGATGCCGCAGACGCGCGAGCACATCCTGCTGTCGCGCCAGGTCGGCGTGCCGTACATCGTGGTCTACCTGAACAAGGCGGACATGGTCGACGACGCCGAGCTGCTCGAGCTGGTCGAGATGGAAGTGCGCGAGCTGCTGAGCAAGTACGACTTCCCGGGCGACGACACCCCGATGATCCATGGTTCGGCCAAGCTGGCGCTGGAAGGCGACCAGAGCGAAATCGGCGTGCCGTCGATCATCAAGCTGGTGGACGCGCTGGACGCGTACATCCCTGAGCCGGTGCGCGTGATCGACAAGCCGTTCCTGATGCCGGTCGAAGACGTGTTCTCGATCTCCGGCCGCGGCACGGTGGTGACCGGTCGTATCGAGCGCGGCATCATCAAGGTCGGCGACGAAATCGAAGTGGTGGGTATCCGCAATACGCAGAAGACCACCGTGACGGGCGTGGAAATGTTCCGCAAGCTGCTGGATCAGGGTCAGGCAGGCGACAACGCCGGTCTGCTGCTGCGCGGCCTGAAGCGTGACGACGTCGAGCGCGGCCAGGTGCTGGCCAAGCCGGGCACGATCACCCCGCATACGGACTTCGAGGCCGAGGTGTACGTTCTGTCGAAGGACGAGGGTGGCCGTCATACGCCGTTCTTCAAGGGCTACCGCCCGCAGTTCTACTTCCGCACCACCGACGTGACGGGCGCTTGCGAGCTGCCCGAGGGCGTGGAAATGGTGATGCCGGGTGACAACGTGAAGATGGTGGTGAGCCTGATCCACCCGATCGCGATGGACGAAGGCCTGCGCTTCGCCATCCGTGAAGGCGGTCGCACCGTCGGCGCCGGCGTCGTTGCCAAGGTCATCAAGTAACAAATTCGAACGGCGGGGCTCGAATTAACAAAGCCCCAAAGTGAGTAGCTCCTATGAAGAGTCCGGCATGGATGCCGGGCTTGGCTCCGCCATCAGGGATGATGGCTAAAACTAAATCTCTTCACGGGGCGAGCGGAACCATCCGCTCGCCGTCGTGTTTACAGTTCAAGTCATGTACGCCAGTAGCTCAATTGGCAGAGCAGCGGTCTCCAAAACCGCAGGTTGGGGGTTCAAGTCCCTCCTGGCGTGCCACTTTCCCGAGGATCGATGACGGGTGACGATGGCAAGGCCGCCCGAACAGGCCGGTATGCCGCTGACACTTGATCACTGTGCATGAATACCAAGGCAGAACAGCAGCCCAAAGGCACGAATGCCGCCGATGTTGCCAAGCTGGTATTGGCAGGGCTGATACTGGTTGGCGGCATCTTCGCCTATTCCTGGTTCGGTAACGACGCCAGCATCCCTTCATCCGTGCGCCTGCTCGGCGTACTCGCGGCGCTGGTCATCGCGCTGGCGATAGCGGCCTTCACGGCGCTGGGTCGTCGGGTGCGCAATTTCGTCGGCGAGTCGCAGTTCGAATTGCGCAAGGTGGTCTGGCCGACCAAAGATGAGACGATCAAGACTACCGGCATCATCATCGTGGTCGTGGTGGTGCTGTCGCTGTTGCTTGGCCTGATCGATCTGATCCTGAAGTCGGTCATCCTCGACTGGCTGCTCAAGTTGGGTACCTGAGGTGGAAAACATGAGCAAGCGTTGGTATGTGGTGCACGCCTATTCGGGTTTCGAGAATCAGGTGAAACGTTCCCTCGACGAGCGCATCAAGCGCGCCGAGATGGAAGAGAAATTCGGCGAAGTGCTGGTGCCGACCGAGGAAGTGATCGAGATGCGCGGCGGCCAGAAGCGTCGCAGCGAGCGCAAATTCTTCCCAGGCTACGTGCTGGTGCAGATCGAGACGAATACCGAGGGCAAATCGCCGCGGATCGACGATGAATGCTGGCATCTGATCAAGGAGACGCCGAAGGTCATGGGCTTTATCGGCGGTACCGCCGATCGTCCGCTGCCGATCAAGGACAGCGAGGCCGAAGCCATTCTCAGCCGCGTCCGCGAAGGTGTCGAAAAGCCGCGTCCGAAGGTGTTGTTCGAACCGGGCGAGATGGTTCGTGTCACCGAAGGTCCATTCAACGACTTCAATGGCGTGGTCGAAGAAGTCAACTACGACAAGAGTCGTCTGCGCGTTGCCGTGCTGATCTTCGGCAGGTCGACCCCGGTCGAACTGGAATTTGGTCAGGTCGAGAAAGCCTGATCGGGCCGGTCCGATTCACTGGCTCTAGTGAGTGAATCCGTGCCTTTGGCACGGGGCTTGCTGAAAGCCAGTTCAATCTCTATACTGCGCGGTTCACGTCGAGGTCTAACGATCTCGGCGTGTCCGTGTTTCAGGGTCTGCACGATGCAGACCTTCCTTCCATCGAGGGACCGGTGAACAGCGAGGAGCCGCAAGGCGCCTGAACTCGCGAGGAAAAATGCCATGGCAAAGAAAGTTACTGGTTACATCAAGCTGCAGGTCAAGGCCGGTCAGGCCAACCCGTCGCCGCCGGTGGGTCCAGCCCTCGGTCAGCGCGGCCTGAACATCATGGAATTCTGCAAGGCGTTCAATGCCGCTACGCAGAAAATGGAGCCGGGTGCTCCGATTCCCGTGGTGATCACCGCCTACTCCGATCGCAGCTTCACCTTCGCGATGAAGACGTCGCCCGCCACCTTCTGGCTGAAGAAGCTGACCAATACGGCCAAGGGTTCGCCCAAGCCGAATACCGACAAGGTCGGCAAGGTCACGCGCGCCCAGCTCGAAGAGATCGCCAAGCAGAAAAGCGCCGACCTCACGGCCGCCGAGCTCGAAGCCGCGGTTCGCACAATCGCCGGCAGCGCCCGTTCCATGGGCCTGGTAGTGGAGGGTTAAGACATGACGACCAAACTCACAAAACGTATGAAGGCCGCGCAGGGCGCGGTGCAGCCGGGCAAGTTCTATGGCCTGGACGAAGCGCTGAAGATCATCAAGGACAACGCCAAGGCCAAGTTCCCCGAGTCGGTGGACGTGGCTGTGCGCCTGGGCATCGACGCGAAGAAGTCGGACCAGGGCGTGCGCGGTTCTTCGCTGCTCCCGCACGGCACCGGCAAGACCGTCAAGGTCGCCGTGTTCTGCCCGCCGGGTGAAAAGGCCGAGGCTGCCAAGGCCGCCGGTGCCGACGCCGTTGGTATGGACGATCTTGCCGAGCGCATGCAGGCTGGCGATCTCGACTTCGGTCGCGTCATCGCCACGCCGGACGCCATGCGCGTGGTCGGCAAGCTCGGTCAGCTGCTGGGCCCGCGTGGCCTGATGCCGAATCCGAAGGACGGCTCGGTCACCGCCGACGTCGCCACGGCGGTCAAGAACGCCAAGGCGGGTCAGGTGAAGTTCCGCAACGACAAGGCCGGCATCATTCACGCCACCATCGGCAAGGCCAGCTTTGACGCTTCGCAGCTCGCGGACAATCTCAACACCCTGATTGCCGATCTGCTGAAGGCCAAGCCGTCCACGGCGAAGGGTCAGTTTTTGCAGAAGGTCGCTCTGTCCAGCACGATGGGCGTCGGCGTCGCCGTCGATACCTCGACGCTGGCCACCGCCGCCAAGTAAGAGATCAAGTCCTATACCGGCCTAGCCCGGTATAGGCAGTTTTTGAGGGCAGCTCCGATGCCATTCGCGATCGGGGCGGCTGTCAAAGACCGCAGGCGTGACCAGCGTGCGACGACGACGGGCAGGAGGCTCGCAAATGGCAGGGAATCGCCGTTGTCGCCAGCGGGGTCGCTTAATCGGATGTATCCCCATCCGGCCAGCGTAGATGGTGCTGCCCATTCTGGAATGTTTTTCTGGAAAGGCCGACACCCGGGACCTTACGTCCCCGACGTCACGGACGGCGTCGCCCAGGACCGCAAGCGGCAGGAGCCGTGAGCGGAATTCATTTGGAGGAGTGCAATGGCTCTAAATCTGTCCCAGAAACAAGAAGTAGTTGCCGAACTGGCAGAAGTTGCCGCGAAGGCTCACTCCCTGATCGCTGCCGAGTATGCGGGCACCACGGTCGCTCAGATGACCGCGATGCGCAAGCAGGCTCGCGAATCCGGCGTGTACTTGAGAGTTGTCAAGAACACGCTCGCTTCGCGCGCTGTAGCCGGTACCGATTTCGAGGTCGTTCAAGACGCTCTGGTCGGTCCGCTGCTGTACGCGTTCTCGACCGAAGAACCAGGCGCTGCCGGGCGTCTGATCAAGGAGTTCGCCAAGAGCAACGACAAGCTGAAGCCGAAGGTCGTTTCGGTCGAAGGCAAGCTGTTTGCCGCCGAGCATGTCGACGTGCTGGCCTCGTTGCCGACCCGCGAGCAGGCGCTTTCCATGCTGGCACGCGTGCTGGCCGAGCCCGCTGCGATGTTCGCCCGCGCCGTCAAGGCCGTGGCCGACAAGCAGGACGGTGGTGGCGAAGTTGCCGCCGAAGCTCCGGTCGAAGCCGAGCCCGCTTAAGTTCGCTTTCTATTTAACTGAATCCATTTCCAGAGGTAAATAAAATGTCCCTTTCCAACGAACAGATCGTTGAAGCCGTTGCCGCCAAGTCGCTCATGGAAGTGATGGAGCTGGTGAAGGCCATCGAAGAGAAGTTTGGCGTGTCCGCTGCTGCCCCCGTGGCTGCTGCCGGTCCGGCCGCTGCCGCTGCCGCTCCGGCGGAAGCGCAGACCGAGTTTGACCTGATCCTGAAGACCGCCGGCGCCAAGAAGGTCGACGTGATCAAGGCCGTCCGCGCCATCACCGGCCTGGGTCTGAAGGAAGCCAAGGACCTCACCGAGGCCGGCGGCGTCCTGAAGGAAGGCTTGTCGAAGGAAGATGCCGACAAGTTCAAGAAGGATCTCGAAGCTGCCGGCGCCACTGTCGAACTGAAGTAATCGGCGTTTGCGCGCCGATAGTTCGACTTGACGTCAAGCAAGCCTGGGGGCGAAAGCTCCCGGGCTTTGCCTGTTAACGGTGAACTTCAACCGTTCGGTGGCATCGAAACCGTATCGGCGATTCAAAAGTAATCGACAACAAGCACTTGCAATAGCAGTACCTGTAACACGGCTCAGAAGTCAGCACTGAAAGATCGACGATGTTGGCTCCACGATCTTTGATTCATGCCTTTTGACGAAGCGGCGAACAAACCATCGTTTTCCGATTCATAGCGGCATCCACAGTTCTTACCATTTAGCCGGTGTGTGCACCACCGGCGTCACTGCGAACCGAGGCGCTCCCGATCATGGCCTACTCGTTTACCGAGAAGAAACGCATCCGCAAGGACTTTGGCAAGCGTCCGCCCGTACTGGGCGTACCCAACCTGCTGACCATCCAGACCGATTCCTACCGCGAATTTCTGCAAGAGGAAATTTCGCCCAAGCAGCGTGCCGAAAAAGGTCTGCACGCGGCGCTGAAATCGGTGTTTCCGATTACCAGCTACTCGGGCAATGCCGCGCTGGAGTACGTCGAGTATCGCCTCGGCGAGCCAGCGTTCGACGAACGTGAATGCCGTAACCGCGGCATGACCTACGGTGCGCCGCTGCGCACCACGGTGCGCCTGGTCATTTACGACAAGGACAGCCCGGCCTCGAAGAAGGTGGTCAAGTACATCAAGGAGCAGGAGGTCTACATGGGCGAAATCCCGCTCATGACCGACACCGGCACCTTCATCATCAACGGTACCGAGCGCGTCATCGTCTCGCAGCTGCATCGTTCGCCGGGCGTGTTCTTCGACCACGACCGCGGCAAGACGCACAGCTCGGGCAAGCTGCTGTTCTCCGCGCGCGTGATCCCTTACCGCGGCTCGTGGCTCGACTTCGAGTTCGACCCGAAAGATGCGCTGTTCACCCGTATCGACCGTCGCCGCAAGCTGCCGGTGACCGTGCTGCTGCGCGCGCTCGGCTACAACAACGAGGAGATGCTCGGCATCTTCTTCGAGCACAACGTGTTCCACCTGGGCAAGAAGGGCGGCACCACGCTGGAGCTGGTGGCCGAGCGTCTGCGCGGCGAAACGCTGAGCTTCGACCTCGCGGTCGGTGGCAATGTGCTGGTGGAAGCCGGCAAGCGCATCACGGCGCGTCACGTGCGTCAGCTCGCGGCCGAGAACATCACCGCGCTGGAAGTGCCCGACGACTACCCGGTCGGCCGCATCGTGGCGACCGACATCGTCGATCCCGCCACGGGCGAGCTGCTGGCGTCGGCGAACGACGAGATCACCGCCGAGCAGCTGGAAGCCTTCCGCAAGGCCGGTATCGAAGTCGTGCCGACGCTGTACGTCAACGATCTGGATCGCGGCGCGTATATTTCGCACACCCTGCGCATCGACAACACCAAGACGCCGCTGGAGGCGCTGGTGGAAATCTATCGCATGATGCGTCCGGGCGAGCCGCCGACCAAGGATGCCGCGCAGAACCTGTTCTTCAACCTGTTCTTCACCTTCGATCGCTACGACCTGTCGAGCGTCGGCCGGATGAAGTTCAACCGCCGCGTGGGCCGCAAGGACATCCTCGGTCCGGGCGTGCTGTATGACCACAAGTTCTTCAGCGAGCGCAAGGAAGAGGCTTCCCAGGCGCTGGTCAAGGAGCAGGGCGAGACGTCCGACATCCTCGACGTGCTCAAGGTCCTGATCGACATCAAGAACGGCCATGGCACCGTGGATGACATCGATCATCTCGGCAATCGTCGCGTGCGTTCGGTTGGCGAAATGGCGGAGAACACCTTCCGCATCGGCCTGGTGCGCGTCGAGCGCGCCGTGCGCGAGCGCCTGTCGCTGGCCGAGGCCGATGGCCTGACCCCGCAGGACCTGATCAACGCCAAGCCGGTGGCGGCGGCAGTGAAGGAGTTCTTCGGCTCTTCGCAGCTGTCCCAGTTCATGGATCAGAACAATCCGCTGTCGGAAGTGACCCACAAGCGTCGCGTGTCCGCGCTTGGACCGGGCGGCCTGACCCGCGAGCGCGCCGGTTTCGAAGTGCGCGACGTGCATCCGACCCATTACGGCCGCGTCTGCACCATCGAAACGCCGGAAGGCCCGAACATCGGCCTGATCAACTCGTTGGCCGTGTACGCTCGCACCAACTCCTACGGCTTCCTCGAGACGCCGTACCGCAAGGTCGCCAACAGCAAGGTCACCGACAAGGTGGATTACCTGTCGGCGATCGAAGAAGGCGATCACGTGATCGCGCAGGCGAACTCCCCGCTGGACAAGAACGGCGGCTTCATCGAGGACTTCGTGTCCTGCCGTTTCCGCGGTGAGTCCGAGCTGCGTCCGGCCGCCGAAGTCGACTACATGGACGTCTCGCCGATGCAGACCGTCTCTGTGGCGGCGGCGCTGGTGCCGTTCCTCGAGCACGACGATGCGAACCGCGCCCTGATGGGCGCGAACATGCAGCGTCAGGCCGTGCCGACGCTGCGTTCGCAGACGCCGCTGGTCGGTACCGGCATCGAGCGCGCCGTGGCGCGCGACTCCGGCGTCATTGCCACCGCCAAGCGCGGCGGCGTGATCGATCAGGTCGATGCAGCCCGTATCGTGGTGCGCGTCAACGAAGACGAAGTGGGTGACAACGACGCCGGCGTGGATATCTACACGCTGACCAAGTACACCCGTTCCAACCAGAACACCAACCTCAATCAGCGTCCGCTGGTGAACGTCGGCGATGTGGTGGAGAAGGGCGACACGCTGGCCGACGGTTCGTCGACCGATCTGGGTGAGCTCGCGCTCGGCCAGAACATGCTGATCGCCTTCATGCCGTGGAACGGCTACAACTTCGAAGACTCGATCCTGCTGTCCGAGCGCGTCGTGCAGGAAGACCGCTACACCTCGATCCACATCGAGGAGCTGTCGTGCCCTGCGCGTGACACCAAGCTGGGCGCCGAGGAAATCACCGCGGACATCCCGAACGTGGGCGAGCAGGCGCTGGCCAAGCTCGACGAGTCCGGCATCGTCTATATCGGTGCGGAAGTGAAGGCCGGCGACATCCTGGTCGGCAAGGTCACGCCGAAGGGCGAGAGCCAGCTCACGCCGGAAGAGAAGCTGCTGCGTGCGATCTTCGGCGAGAAGGCGTCCGACGTGAAGGACAGCTCGCTGCGCGTGCCGCCGGGCATGGACGGCACCGTCATCGACGTGCAGGTCTTCACCCGCGACGGCATCGACAAAGACAAGCGCGCCAAGCAGATCGAAGAGACCGAAATCAAACGCGTCCGCAAGGATCTGGACGATCAGTTCCGCATCCTCGAAGGCGCGATCTACAGCCGCATGCGCACCGCGCTGGTCGGCAAGTCGGCCATGAGCGGTCCGGGTGGCCTCAAGCGCGGCACGGAAATCACCGATGCCTACCTCGACGGCCTGAAGAAGGACGACTGGTTCAAGATCAACGTCAAGGACGAGGACGTCACCGAATTCCTCGAACGTGCGGCCGATCAGGTCAAGCGCCACAAAGAAGAGTTCGACAAGCGCTTCAAGGAGAAGCAGGGCAAGATCACCCAGGGCGACGATCTGGCCCCGGGCATGCTGAAGATGGTCAAGGTGTTCCTGGCCGTGAAGCGTCGCATCCAGCCCGGCGACAAGATGGCCGGTCGTCACGGTAACAAGGGTGTCGTCTCCAACGTGGTGCCGGTCGAAGACATGCCGTACTCCGCCGACGGCGTGCCGGTCGATATCGTGCTGAACCCGCTGGGCGTGCCGTCGCGCATGAACATCGGGCAGATTCTGGAAGTGCATCTGGGCTGGGCCGCCAAGGGCCTGGGCAAGAAGATCCAGAAGATGCTCGAAGCACAGGCGAAGGTGGCGCAGGTTCGTGAGTTCCTCGACCAGATCTACAACCACCATGTGGCCGGTGCCGTACAGCACGTCGACCTGAAGTCGCTCACCGACAAGGAAATCTTCACCCTCGCCACCAATCTGCAGGAAGGCGTGCCGATGGCGACGCCGGTGTTCGACGGTGCGGAAGAGTCCGAGATCAAGGCGATGCTGAAGCTGGCCGATCTGCCCGAGTCCGGTCAGACCATCCTGTTCGACGGGCGTACCGGCGAAGCGTTCGATCGCCCGGTCACCGTTGGCTACATGCATTACCTCAAGCTCAACCATCTGGTCGACGACAAGATGCACGCCCGTTCGACCGGCCCGTACTCGCTCGTTACCCAGCAGCCGCTGGGCGGCAAGGCGCAGTTCGGCGGTCAGCGCTTCGGCGAGATGGAAGTGTGGGCACTGGAAGCTTACGGCGCGGCATACACGCTGCAGGAAATGTTGACGGTGAAATCCGACGACGTGCAGGGCCGCAACCAGATGTACAAGAACATTGTCGACGGCAACCACGAGATGTCGGCCGGCATGCCGGAATCCTTCAACGTGCTGGTGAAGGAAATCCGCTCGCTCGCCATCGATATCGATCTGGAAGAGATCAAGTGACCCGCGCGCCTACAGGAGCCAAGCAATGAAAGACCTGCTCAATCTGTTCAATCAGCAGCGCGCTACGCCGGATTTTGACGCGATCAAGATCGCGCTGGCGTCGCCCGAGCTGATCCGTTCGTGGTCATTCGGCGAAGTCAAAAAGCCGGAAACCATCAATTACCGTACCTTCAAGCCCGAGCGCGACGGCCTGTTCTGCGCCGCCATCTTCGGACCGGTGAAGGACTACGAGTGCCTGTGCGGCAAGTACAAGCGCATGAAGCATCGTGGCGTGGTGTGTGAGAAGTGCGGCACGGAAGTGACGCTGGCCAAGGTGCGTCGCGAGCGCATGGGCCACATCGAGCTGGCCAGCCCGACCGCGCACATCTGGTTCCTCAAGTCGCTGCCGTCGCGCATCGGCCTGATGCTGGACATGACGCTGCGCGACATCGAGCGCATCCTGTACTTCGAGGCCTTCGTGGTGATCGATCCGGGCATGACGGCGCTCGAGCGCGGTCAGCTGCTCAGCGAAGACCAGTATCTGGAAGCGACCGAAGAGCATGGCGACGAGTTCGACGCCCGCATGGGTGCCGAGGCCGTGTTCCATCTGCTGAAGTCGCTCGACCTGCCGGGCGAAGTCATTCGTCTGAAGGAAGAGATCACCTCCACCAACTCCGAGACCAAGCTCAAGCGACTGACCAAGCGCGTGAAGCTTATCGAGGCGTTCCTGGAGTCCGGCAACAAGCCAGAGTGGATGGTGCTGACCGTACTGCCCGTGCTGCCGCCGGACCTGCGTCCGCTGGTGCCGCTGGACGGTGGCCGCTTTGCGACCTCCGATCTGAACGATTTGTACCGTCGCGTGATCAACCGCAACAACCGCCTGAAGCGTCTGCTCGAACTCAATGCGCCGGACATCATCGTGCGCAACGAAAAGCGCATGCTGCAGGAATCGGTCGATGCGCTGCTCGACAACGGTCGCCGCGGCCGTGCCATCACCGGCACCAACAAGCGCGCGCTGAAGTCGCTGGCCGACATGATCAAGGGCAAGCAGGGCCGGTTCCGTCAGAACCTGCTCGGCAAGCGCGTGGACTACTCCGGTCGTTCGGTGATCGTGGTCGGTCCGACCTTGCGTCTGCACCAGTGCGGTCTGCCGAAGAAAATGGCGCTCGAGCTGTTCAAGCCCTTCATCTTCGCCAAGCTGCAGGCGCGTGGCGAAGCCACTACCATCAAGGCGGCCAAGAAGCTGGTCGAGCGCGAAGAAGCACAGGTCTGGGACATCCTCGAAGAGGTGATTCGCGAACATCCGGTGCTGCTGAACCGTGCGCCGACCCTGCATCGTCTGGGCATCCAGGCGTTCGAGCCGAAACTGATCGAAGGCAAGGCGATCCAGCTGCATCCGCTGGTCTGTACTGCATTCAACGCCGACTTCGACGGCGATCAGATGGCCGTGCACGTGCCGCTCTCGATCGAGGCGCAGCTGGAAGCGCGCGCGCTGATGATGTCGTCCAACAACATCCTCAGCCCCGCCAACGGCGAGCCGATCATCGTGCCGACGCAGGACGTCGTGCTGGGCCTGTATTACATGACCCGCGAGCTGATCAACGTCAAGGGTGGCGGCATGGTGTTCTCCGGCATCGCCGAAGTGCGCCGTGCCTACGACAACCGTGCCGTCGAGCTGCACGCCAAGGTCAAGGTTCGCCTGAAGCTGGTGAACATTGCCGAGGACGGCACGCGCACCCACGAAACCAAGATCGTCGACACCACCGTCGGCCGCGCCCTGCTGGCTGAAATTCTGCCCGAGGGCCTGCCGTTCGAGCTGGCCAATACCGAGCTGACCAAGAAGGCGATCTCGCGCCTGATCAACTCCAGCTACCGTTTGCTGGGCTTGAAGGAAACCGTCGTGTTCGCCGACAAGCTGATGTACACGGGCTTCCGTTTCGCGACGCGCGCCGGTATCTCCATCGGCATCGACGACATGCTGATTCCGGACGAGAAGAAGCCGATCCTGGAAGAAGCCGAGAAGGAAGTCGTCGAGATCCAGCAGCAGTATCAGTCGGGCCTGGTCACGGCCGGCGAGCGCTACAACAAGGTGGTCGACATCTGGTCGCGTACCAGCGAACTGGTGGCCAAGGCCATGATCGACGGCATCGGTACCGAAAAGGTCAAGGATGTCGACGGCAAGACGGTCAATCAGAAGTCGATGAACTCGCTGTACATCATGGCCGACTCCGGCGCCCGTGGTTCCGTGGCGCAGATTCGTCAGCTGGCCGGCATGCGCGGCCTGATGGCGCGTCCGGATGGCTCGATCATCGAGACGCCGATCAAGGCGAACTTCCGCGAAGGCCTGAACGTGCTGCAGTACTTCAACTCCACCCACGGCGCTCGTAAGGGCCTGGCGGATACGGCGTTGAAGACGGCGAACTCCGGTTACTTGACCCGTCGACTCGTCGACGTGGCGCAGGACGTCGTGATCACGATGGACGATTGCGGCACCGAGAACGGCGTGATCATGCAGCCGATCGTCGAAGGCGGCGACGTGGTCGAGCCGTTGCGCGAGCGCGTGCTCGGTCGTGTGGTGGTCGAGGACGTTTACGGCCCCGGCGACGACGATCAGCCGATCGTCACCCGCGACACCCTGCTCAACGAAGCGCTGGTCGAAAAGCTGGACAAGGCCGGCGTACAGATCATCAAGGTCCGTTCGCCGATCACCTGCGCCGCCGCCCACGGCGTGTGCAAGTTCTGCTACGGCCGCGATCTGGCTCGTGGTCACCTGGTCAACATGGGTGAGGCCGTCGGCGTGGTTGCCGCACAGTCCATCGGTGAGCCCGGTACCCAGCTGACCATGCGTACGTTCCACATCGGCGGCGCGGCTTCGCGTGCGGCTGCAGTGGACAACGTGACGGTGAAGACCACCGGTTCGCTGAAGTTCAACAACCTGAAGTCGGTGCAGCACAAGCAGGGTCATCTGGTGGCTGTCTCGCGTTCAGGCGAACTGAGCGTGATCGATACCAGCGGCCGTGAGCGCGAGCGTTACAAGGTGCCTTACGGCGCCATCATCGCGGTCAAGGATGGTGCGCCGGTCAAGCCGGGCCAGACCGTAGCCAATTGGGATCCGCATACCCATCCGATCGTCACCGAAGTGGCGGGCGTGGTGCGCTTCATCGACTTCCTCGATGGCGTCACCGTGCAGAGCCAGACCGATGATCTGACCGGCCTCGAGTCTGCGGTGGTCACCGATCCGAAACGCCGCGGTGCGCAGGCGAAGGATCTGCGTCCGATCGTGCGCCTGGAAGACAGCAAGGGCCGCGAGCTCAAGCTGCCGGGTACGGACATCGCCGCGCAGTACTTCCTGCCGGCCGGTGCGATCGTGTCGATCCAGAACGGTGCCGAAGTGGGCGTGGGCGACGTGGTTGCCCGTATCCCGCAGGAGACCTCCAAGACCCGTGACATCACCGGTGGTCTGCCGCGCGTGGCCGACTTGTTCGAGGCACGCAAGCCGAAGGAGCCGGCGATCCTCGCGGAGCGCTCGGGCATCATCAGCTTCGGCAAGGACACCAAGGGCAAGCAGCGCCTGATCATCAAGGACGTGGATGGCAACGAGCACGAGGAGCTGATTCCGAAGTGGCGTCAGGTCATCGTGTTCGAGGGCGAGCATGTCGAGAAGGGCGAAACCGTCGTCGACGGCGAGCCGAGCCCGCATGACATCCTGCGCCTGCTGGGCGTGGAGCCGCTGGCCTCGTACCTGGTCAAGGAAATTCAGGACGTGTACCGCTTGCAGGGCGTGAAGATCAACGACAAGCACATCGAAGCGATCATTCGCCAGATGCTGCGCAAGGTCGAGATCGTCGAGCCGGGCGAGAGCCATTACCTGCGCGGCGAGCAGGTCGAGCGCGTGCGTATCAATGGCGAAAACGATCGTGCGATCGCCAAGGGCGAGCGTCCGGCCGAGTATCAGTCGGTATTGCTGGGTATCACCAAGGCGTCGCTGGCTACCGAGTCGTTCATCTCGGCAGCGTCGTTCCAGGAAACCACCCGCGTTCTGACCGAGGCAGCCGTCCGCGGCACGCGTGACACCTTGCGTGGCTTGAAGGAAAATGTTATTGTCGGCCGCTTGATTCCGGCTGGTACAGGCTTGGCATACCACGCGGCGCGCCGCCGTCAGGGTGGATTGACCGATTCGGAACTGGATGCGCTGTCCGGCTCCACTCCTGTCGTGTCGTTTGCCGAGGCGCCGGCCGGTAGCGATGACGGTTCAGAGTAAGCCTGCTCAAGGTTTGTCTCGCTGACATACGTAGGAGGTGCATGGATGCGCCTCGTGTTCGGCTCAAGGATGGCAGGGTTCTCGGTTGCCTCTGGCGACCTGCCCATGTTAAATTTCCGCTTCTTGGCAGACCGAGTACGTTCGGGCTGCCTTTGATGTTTTCAGAATCAGGTTTTCAGGATTAGCTTCGCATGACGACAGTCAATCAATTGGTGCGCAAGTCCCGCAGCCCCAAGACCTACAAGAGTGGGTCGCCGGCTCTGCAGAGCAGCCCGCAGCGCCGCGGCGTCTGCACGCGCGTTTACACAACCACCCCGAAAAAGCCGAACTCGGCCCTGCGTAAGGTTGCCAAGGTGCGCCTGACCAACGGCTTCGAGATCATCAGCTACATCGGTGGTGAAGGTCATAACCTGCAAGAGCACTCGGTGGTGCTGATCCGCGGCGGTCGCGTCAAGGATCTGCCGGGTGTGCGCTACCACACGGTGCGCGGCAGCCTCGATTGCGCTGGTGTCACCAAGCGTCGTCAATCGCGCTCCAAGTACGGCGCCAAGCGCCCGAAAAAGTAAAGGACAGCAAACATGTCGCGTAAAGGTTCACATCCCGCCCGTCAGATCCTTCCGGATCCGAAGCACGGCAGCCAGCTCATCGCCCGTTTCATCAACATGGTGATGAAGAGCGGTAAGAAATCAGTCGCAGAAAGCATCGTTTACGGCGCGCTGCTGCATATCGGCGAGAAGAACGGCGAGCCGGTAGCGCTGGTCGAGAAGGCGCTGAACAACATCGCGCCGGCCGTCGAGGTCAAGTCGCGCCGCGTCGGTGGTGCTACGTACCAGGTGCCGGTCGAAGTCCGTCCGGGTCGTCGCATGGCGTTGGCCATGCGTTGGGTCATCGATGCGGCGCGTAAGCGCGGCGAGACCTCGATGCCGAAAAAGCTTGCCGCCGAATTGCTGGAAGCTTCGGAAAGCCGCGGCGGCGCTGCCAAGAAGCGCGAAGAAACGCATCGTATGGCCGAGGCCAACAAGGCGTTCTCGCACTACCGCTGGTAATCGTCGGCTGTACCGGCAAGTGCTACATGCTTCTCCGAGGTTCATCCTGTGGCACGCACCACTCCCATCGACCGTTATCGTAACTTCGGCATCATGGCCCACATTGATGCCGGAAAAACCACGACAACGGAACGCATCCTGTTCTACACCGGCGTCAGCCACAGGATCGGGGAAGTGCATGACGGCGCGGCCACGATGGACTGGATGGAGCAAGAGCAGGAGCGCGGTATCACCATAACGTCGGCGGCGACGACGGCGTTCTGGAAGGGCATGGATCAGTCCATGCCCGAACATCGCTTCAATATTATCGATACGCCGGGGCACGTTGACTTCACGATCGAAGTTGAGCGGTCCCTACGCGTTTTGGATGGCGCGGTTTTCGTTCTGTGCGCCGTGGGTGGCGTACAGCCGCAGTCCGAAACAGTGTGGCGTCAGGCGAACAAGTATTCGGTACCACGGTTGGCTTTCGTCAACAAAATGGACCGTACCGGCGCCGACTTCGACGGCGTCGTGGGTCAGCTGAAGTCCCGCTTGGGCGCCAACCCGGTGCCGATGCAGGTGCCTATCGGTGCCGAAGAGGGTTTCGAAGGCGTTGTCGACCTGATCAAGATGAAAGCGGTGATCTGGGATATGGAATCCCAGGGCATGAAGTTCGACTACCGGGATATCCCGGCAGACTTGACGGACGCTGCCATCGAGGCGCGCAACTTCATGGTCGAAGCGGCGGCGGAAACGTCCGAAACGCTGATGAACAAGTACCTGGAAGAGGGTGATCTGGCTGAGGAGGACATTCTCGCCGGCATCCGCGCAGGGACTCTGGCGGCAACCTTGATTCCGGTGTTCTGCGGCTCGGCGTTCAAGAACAAAGGCGTGCAGGCGATGCTCGACGCGGTGGTGCAGTTTCTGCCATCGCCGGCCGATCGTCCTCCCGTCAAAGGTCTTGACGAGAGCGAGCGGGAAATCACCCGGACGGCGGGCGACGATCAGCCGTTCGCGGCGCTGGCCTTCAAGATCATGACGGATCCTTTCGTCGGGTCGCTGACGTTTTTTCGCGTCTATTCGGGCGTGTTGAAATCGGGCGACGCGTTGTACAACCCGACCAAGAGCAAAAAAGAGCGGATCGGCCGCCTGCTGCAAATGCATGCAAACGACCGCCAGGAACTGAAGGAAGTCTGCGCCGGCGATATCGCGGCAGCGGTCGGCCTGAAAGATGTCACCACCGGCGACACCCTGTGCGCTCAGGACCACCTGATCACGCTGGAGCGGATGGTTTTTCCGGAACCCGTCATTGCCATGGCGGTCGAGCCGAGAACCCAGTCGGACCAGGAGAAAATGGGTGTGGCGCTGGGTCGTCTCGCGTCGGAGGATCCGTCCTTTCGCGTGCGCACCGATGAGGAGTCGGGCCAGATCATCATCGCCGGTATGGGCGAGCTACATCTGGATATTCTGGTCGATCGGATGCGGCGCGAATATCATGTGGATGCGAACGTCGGCAAGCCGCAGGTGGCTTATCGCGAGACCATTCGCAAGTCGGTCAGGCAGGAAGGCAAGTTTATTCGCCAGTCCGGTGGCAAGGGTCAGTTCGGCCACGTGGTGCTGGAGATTGTTCCGCAGGAGCTCGGGCAGGGTTATGTGTTCGAGAATGCCATTGTCGGCGGCGCGATTCCGAAGGAATTCATTCCTGCGGTCGACAAGGGCATTCAAGAGGCGATGAGCTCTGGTCCGCTGGCCGGGTTTCCGGTCGTCGACGTTAAGATCCGGCTGATCGACGGCTCGTATCATGAGGTCGACTCCAACGAAATGGCGTTCAAAATCGCCGGTTCCATCGGTTTCAAGGAAGGTTTTCACAAGGCCAGCCCGGCTTTGTTGGAGCCAGTCATGAAGATCGAGGTGGTGACGCCCGAGGATTACATGGGTGATGTCATGGGAGACCTTAGCCGCCGCCGGGGCGTGCTGCAGGGCTCCGAAGACACCAATTCCGGAAAGGTGATCAACGCCACCGTTCCGCTGGGTGAGATGTTCGGTTACGCCACTAGTTTGCGTTCGCAGACGCAGGGTCGCGCCACGTACACCATGGAGTTCGATCACTATGCCGAGGCGCCGAACAACATCGCCGAGCAGGTCATGAAAAGGGCCTGAGGATTCAGCGGCAGAATGACGTTTTTGCATTCGCTGTTTTTGCATTCGTTCGTGAATGCGAAGATCAAGAAGCGGCCATTAGTGGCTGCACTTTTAAAAGTTCGTTTCTAAGTTCCATATTTCATTTAGAGGTTTAGGTCATGGCAAAGGGTAAATTCGAACGCACCAAGCCGCACGTCAACGTCGGCACGATTGGTCACGTGGATCACGGCAAGACGACGCTGACAGCGGCGCTGACGAAAGTCGGTGCAGAACGTTTCGGTGGCGAGTTCAAGGCCTATGACGCGATCGACGCGGCGCCGGAAGAGAAGGCGCGCGGCATCACGATCTCGACCGCGCACGTGGAATACGAGTCGCCGAACCGCCACTACGCGCACGTCGACTGCCCGGGTCACGCGGATTATGTGAAGAACATGATCACCGGTGCGGCGCAGATGGACGGCGCGATTCTGGTGTGCTCGGCCGCGGACGGCCCGATGCCGCAGACGCGCGAGCACATCCTGCTGTCGCGCCAGGTCGGCGTGCCGTACATCGTGGTCTACCTGAACAAGGCGGACATGGTCGACGACGCCGAGCTGCTCGAGCTGGTCGAGATGGAAGTGCGCGAGCTGCTGAGCAAGTACGACTTCCCGGGCGACGACACCCCGATGATCCATGGTTCGGCCAAGCTGGCGCTGGAAGGCGACCAGAGCGAAATCGGCGTGCCGTCGATCATCAAGCTGGTGGACGCGCTGGACGCGTACATCCCTGAGCCGGTGCGCGTGATCGACAAGCCGTTCCTGATGCCGGTCGAAGACGTGTTCTCGATCTCCGGCCGCGGCACGGTGGTGACCGGTCGTATCGAGCGCGGCATCATCAAGGTCGGCGACGAAATCGAAGTGGTGGGTATCCGCAATACGCAGAAGACCACCGTGACGGGCGTGGAAATGTTCCGCAAGCTGCTGGATCAGGGTCAGGCAGGCGACAACGCCGGTCTGCTGCTGCGCGGCCTGAAGCGTGACGACGTCGAGCGCGGCCAGGTGCTGGCCAAGCCGGGCACGATCACCCCGCATACGGACTTCGAGGCCGAGGTGTACGTTCTGTCGAAGGACGAGGGTGGCCGTCATACGCCGTTCTTCAAGGGCTACCGCCCGCAGTTCTACTTCCGCACCACCGACGTGACGGGCGCTTGCGAGCTGCCCGAGGGCGTGGAAATGGTGATGCCGGGTGACAACGTGAAGATGGTGGTGAGCCTGATCCACCCGATCGCGATGGACGAAGGCCTGCGCTTCGCCATCCGTGAAGGCGGTCGCACCGTCGGCGCCGGCGTCGTTGCCAAGGTCATCAAGTAAGCAAGATCCAACCTTGGGGCCGGATTACTCAAGCCCCAGGGTGAGTCGCTCTTATGAAGAGTCCGACATGGATGTCGGGCTTAGCTTTGCCAGCATGGACGATGGCTGAAATAAAGCTCTACTTTTTCATAAAATTGATGTAAGCTGTGCGGCTTGCCATACCTGCAATAGGCGTGGCGGCTGTGTAATACAAGGGTTGTGCAGGGCGGTGAGAAGCCGTTCTGTTTCACATTACGTTCTTTCGACAATAGGACACGGTTATGGCGAACCAGAAGATTCGGATTCGATTGAAGGCGTACGATCATCGTTTGATCGACCGCTCAGCCAGCGAGATCGTCGAGACGGCCAAGCGCACAGGCGCCACGGTCCTCGGCCCGATTCCGCTGCCGACCAAGATCGAGCGTTACACCATTCTGGTGTCTCCGCACGTCGACAAAGACGCACGCGACCAGTACGAAACTCGTACTCACAAGCGCGTGTTGGACATTGTTGACCCGAACGACAAAACCGTGGACGCGCTCATGAAGCTTGATCTCGCCGCTGGCGTCGATGTTCAGATCAAGCTCGGTTGAGCGATAGACAGGATACGAAGATGAGTATCGGATTGGTTGGCCGCAAATGCGGCATGAGCCGACTCTTCACTGAAGATGGCCGTTCGATTCCGGTGACGCTGATTGAAGCGACGCCGAACCGGGTGACCCAGTTGAAGACGGAAGATAACGACGGCTACAGCGCTGTTCAGGTCGCAGTGGGCACCAAGCGTGCAAACCTGCTGACTCAGCCGCTGAAGGGCCATTACGCCTCGGCCAAGGTCGAGCCGGGTCGTGGTTTGTGGGAGTTCCGCGTGTCTGCCGACGATCTCGGCAAGTATGCCGTGGGTAACGAGATCAAGGCTGACGAGGTGTTCACCGTCGGCCAGATCGTTGACGTTGCCGGCGTGTCGAAAGGCAAGGGCTTCCAGGGCACGATCAAGCGCTGGAACTTCAAGATGGGTGATGCCACCCACGGTAACTCGCTGTCGCATCGCGCGCCGGGTTCTATCGGCCAGCGCCAGACGCCGGGACGCGTGTTCCCAGGCAAGAAGATGTCCGGCCACATGGGTGCAGTGAACCGCACGCAGCAGGGTCTGGAAGTGATCAAGGTCGACGCCGAGCGTCATCTGATTGCGGTGAAGGGTGCGGTACCGGGTGCCACCGGTGGCGACGTCATCATCCGTCCGACGACGAAGAGCTGAGGAGTACGCCATGGAACTTAACGTTATTGGCGCAAAGCCGCTCAGCGTGTCGGACGAAGTGTTCGGTGCCGAGTTCAAGCAGGCCCTGATCCATCAGGTCGTGGTTGCCTACCAGGCAGCCGGCCGTGCCGGTACCCAGTCGCAGCTCTCGCGCGGCCAGATGTCCGGTACGACCAAGAAATTCAAGAAGCAGAAGGGCGGCGGTGCACGCCACGGCGATTACCGCGCTCCGATCTTCGTCGGCGGTGGCCGCACGTTCGCTGCCAAGCCGCGCAGCTACGAGCAGAAGGTCAACCGTAAGGCGTATCGCGTGGCGATCCGCTCGATCCTGGCTGAGCTGAACCGTGCCGGTCGTCTGAAAGTGGTCGAGAGCTTCGGCATCGACAACCCCAAGACCACCACCATGGTGGCCAAGCTGGCCGAGCTGGAAGTGACCGGTCGCGTGCTGCTGGTGTCGGAAGACGCCTCCGAGAACGTGTTCCTGGGTGCACGCAATATCCCGTACATCCATGTGCTGGACGTGATGGCGCTGAACCCGGTAAGCCTGGTCGGTTCCGACCATGTGGTGATGACGGTCGACGCCGTGAAGAAGATCGAGGAGTGGCTGGCATGAACAACGAACGCATTCTCGATACGCTGCGCGCGCCGCACATCTCGGAGAAGTCGGCCCGTCTGGCCGAACACAACCAGTACGTCTTCGTGGTTGCTCCTACCGCAACCAAGGCCGATGTCCGTGTTGCCGTGGAAAAGCTGTTCGACGTGACCGTCAAGCAGGTGAACCTGGTCAACACCAAGGGCAAGGTCAAGGCTTTCCGTCAGCGCGCCGGCAGCCGTCAGGGCAAGCGTAAGGCCTATGTGCGTCTTGCCGATGGCCAGACCATCGACGTTTCCGCCAAGGCCTGAGCCAGGAGTATTTTGAGATGACATTAATTACTCACAAGCCGACCTCGCCGGGCCGTCGCGACGCGGTAAGCGTCCGCACCGAAGGTCTGTACAAGGGCGCGCCGTATGCGCCGCTGGTCGAGGCGCAGTCGCGCACCGGTGGCCGCAACCATCATGGCCGCATCACCGTGCGTCATCGTGGCGGTGGCCATAAGCAGCATTACCGCATCATCGATTTCAAGCGTGACAAGGAAGGCGTGTCGGCCAAGGTCGAGCGGATCGAATACGATCCCAATCGCACGGCTCACATCGCTTTGCTTTGCTACACCGACGGCGAGCGTCGCTACATCATTGCGCCGAAGGGCGTGGCGGTAGGCGATGTGCTGTTGTCCGGTCGCGAAGCCCCGATCAAGGCTGGCAACTGCATGCAGCTGCGTAGCATCCCGATGGGTAGCACGATTCACTGCATCGAGCTGCGCCCTGGCAAGGGTGCCCAGATCGCTCGCAGCGCCGGTGCCTCGGTGCAGCTGGTGGCTCGCGAATCCGGTTACGCCACGCTGCGTCTTCGCTCCGGCGAAATGCGCCGGGTGCCGGTCGAGTGCCGCGCCACCATCGGTGAAGTCGGTAACGGCGAGCACAGCCTAAAGAAGCTCGGCAAGGCCGGCGCCAAGCGCTGGCTGGGTATTCGCCCGACCGTTCGCGGTGTGGTGATGAACCCGGTCGACCATCCGCACGGTGGTGGTGAAGGCAAGACTTCAGGTGGTCGTCATCCGGTCAGCCCGTGGGGCACGCCGGCCAAGGGCTACAAGACCCGTAACAACAAGCGCACGCAGCAGTTCATCGTGCGTCGTCGCAAGTAACAGGAAACCGACATGCCACGCTCTCTGAAAAAAGGTCCGTTTGTCGACCTTCACCTCGTCAAGAAGGTGGAAGCTGCGGTTTCCGCCAACAACAAGCGTCCGATCAAGACCTGGTCGCGCCGCTCGATGATTTTGCCGGAAATGGTCGGCTTGACCATCGCTATCCATAACGGCCGTCAGCACGTACCCGTACTGATCAACGAGAACATGGTCGGGCACAAGCTCGGCGAGTTCGCGGTGACCCGTACGTTCAAGGGCCATGTCGGCGACAAGAAGGGCAAGTGATGAGCACTGAAGCCAAAGCAATTCTGCGCGGCGCCCGCATCTCGGCGCAAAAGGCCCGCCTCGTGGCTGATCTGGTCCGCGGGCTCCCCGTCGGCCGTGCCAGCGACGTGCTGACCTTTACCAACAAGAAAGCCGCGCTCCTGGTCAAAAAGGTGCTGCTGTCGGCCGTCGCCAACGCTGAGAACAATCTCGGCGCTGACGTGGACGAGCTGAAAGTGTCCAGCATCTTCGTCGATGAGGGTCCGGCGATGAAACGTATGCACGCCCGCGCCAAAGGCCGCGGTTCGCGCATTCTCAAGCGCACCAGCCACATCACTGTGGTTGTTGGCAACTAACCGAGGATAGAGACGATGGGTCATAAAGTTCATCCCACCGGTATCCGCCTCGGCATTGCCAAGGACTGGAACTCGAAGTGGTTCGCCAACAAGCGCGATTACGCAACCTACCTGGTTGCCGACATCAAAGTGCGCGACATGCTGAAGAAGAAGCTGGCTGCTGCCGGTATCTCCCGCATCCAGATCGAGCGTCCGGCCAAGACCGCACGCGTGACGATCCACACCGCCCGTCCAGGCGTGGTGATCGGCAAGAAGGGTGAGGATATCGAGAAGCTGCGCAAGGAAGTCAGCGACATGATGGGCGTTCCGACGCACATCAACGTCAGCGAAGTCCGCAAGCCGGAAATCGATGCGCAGCTGGTGGCCGAGTCGATCGCGCAGCAGCTCGAGCGTCGCATCATGTTCCGCCGCGCGATGAAGCGCTCGGTCGGTAACGCGATGCGCCTTGGCGCGCTGGGTATCAAGATCAACGTGTCCGGTCGTCTGAACGGTGCCGAGATTGCCCGCTCCGAGTGGAGCCGTGAGGGTCGCGTGCCGCTGCATACGCTGCGCGCCGACATCGACTACGGCACTGCCGAAGCGAAAACCACGTACGGCATCATCGGTATCAAGGTCTGGATCTACAAGGGCGAGATCTTTGATCTGGCCGCTGCCAGCCAAGAGCAGAAAGATGAGCCGGCATCCGCGCAGCCGCGCCGCGAAGGTGGCGAAGGTCGTCGTAATGATTCGCGTCGCGAGGCCGGTGACGGCCGCCGCGAGCGGACGGCCAAGTAAGGAGAGTTGCCATGTTGCAACCGAAGCGAACCAAATATCGTAAGCAGTTCAAGGGCCGTAACGACGGCTTGGCCCAGTGCTCCAACCTCGTCAGCTTTGGCGAGTACGGCCTGAAAGCGACCACGCACGGCGCGCTCACCGCGCGCCAGATCGAGGCGGCTCGTCGTTGCATCACGCGTTTCGTCAAGCGTGGCGGCAAGTTGTGGATCCGCGTGTTCCCCGACAAGCCGATCACCAAGAAGCCGATCGAAGTGCGCATGGGCGCCGGTAAGGGCAGCGTTGAATTCTGGGTTGCCCCCATCCAGCCCGGCCGCATGCTTTATGAAATCGAGGGCGTCGATGAAATGACGGCGCGTGAGGCGTTCCGTCTGGCGGCAGCGAAGCTGTCCGTGCAGACCCAGTTTGTGACCAGGGCGGTGATGTGATGGCCACCAAAGATATCAACAACCAGTCGGCCGACGAGTTGCAGCAGCATTTGCTGGACCTTCGCAAGGAGCAGTTCAATCTGCGCATGCAGAAGGGTTCCGGTCAGCTCACTCAGCCGCACCAGCTTCGCCGCGTTCGGCGTGACATCGCCCGCACGAAGTTTGTGCTCGGCGGCAAGAAGTAAGGACGGCTGACATGAGCGCTAATCAAGAAGTAGTAGAAAACAAGAAGCAGGTGCGCACCCTCGAGGGTCGCGTGACCAGCAACAAGATGAACAAGACGGTGACCGTGCTGGTCGAGCGTCAGGTTCAGCACTGGCTGCTCGGCAAGATCATTCGCCGTTCGACCAAGTTGCATGCGCAGGACGATCTGGGTGCGAACGAGGGCGATGTGGTCCGTATCGCCGAGTGCCGTCCGTTGTCGAAGACCAAACATCACCGCGTGGTTGAAATCATCACGCGCGCCAACGTCTAAGGGAGGGTGCAGCCATGATCCAGATGCAAAGCACGCTTTCCGCAGCGGACAATAGCGGCGCGAAAGAACTGATGTGCATCAAGGTGCTCGGCGGGTCCAAGCGCCGCTACGCCGCCATCGGTGATGTGATCAAAGTGACCGTGAAGGATGCCATTCCCCGCGGTAAGGTAAAGAAAGGCGAGGTTTACAACGCCGTGGTGGTTCGCACCGCCAAGGGTGTGCGTCGTCCCGATGGCTCGCTGATCCGTTTCGACGGCAATGCAGCGGTGCTCCTCAACAACAAGCTCGAGCCTATCGGCACCCGTATCTTTGGGCCGGTCACCCGCGAGCTGCGCAGCGAGAAGTTCATGAAGATCGTCTCGCTTGCTCCCGAAGTGCTCTGAGCGGAGTTTAAGAAATGAACCGTATCCGCAAAGGTGATCAGGTCCTCGTGATCACCGGTAAAAACAAGGGTCAGCGCGGCGATGTGCTGCGTGTTGCAGACGATCGTGTATTCGTCTCCAACGTGAATCTGGTCAAGCGTCACACCAAGCCGAATCCCCAGGCCAACCAGGCTGGCGGCATCGTCGAGCGTGAAGCTTCGATCCATCTCTCCAATGTGCAGCTGTTCAACCCCGCCACGAACAAGGGTGAACGCGTCGGCACCAAAACGCTCGAAGATGGGCGCAAGGTCCGCGTGTTCCGTTCGAATGGCGAGGTCGTGGACGCGTAAGGAACACGATCATGACCCGCCTTGAAAATTTCTATAAAGAGCAGGTAGTCGCCAAGCTCACCGAGCAGTTCGGCTACCAGAACGTGATGCAGGTTCCCCGCATCACCAAGATCACGCTGAACATGGGCGTGGGCGAAGCTGCCGGCAACAAGAAGGTGCTCGAAAACGCCGTGGCCGACATGGCGAAGATCGCCGGTCAGAAGCCGATCACCACGAAGGCTCGCGTCTCGGTCGCTTCGTTCAAGATCCGTGACGGCTGGCCGATCGGCTGCAAGGTGACCTTGCGCCGCGCCCAGATGTGGGAGTTCATGGACCGCCTGATCAACATCTCGCTGCCGCGCGTGCGCGACTTCCGCGGTGTGTCGGCTCGTGCGTTCGATGGTCGCGGCAACTACAACTTCGGTATCAAGGAACAGATCATCTTTCCTGAAATCGACTTCGATCAGGTCGACGCGCTGCGTGGTATGGATATCTCCATCACCACGACCGCCAAGACCGACGAAGAGGCGAAAGCCTTGTTGGCCGCTTTCAGCTTTCCGTTCCGTAACTGATTAGGCGCGATATCCATGGCTAAGACATCAATGGTGAACCGCGATATCAAGCGGACCAAGCTCGTCAAGAAGTACGCTGCCAAGCGCAGCGAGTTCAAGGCGATCGTGCTGAGCACCACGGCCTCCTACGAGGAGAAAATGGAAGCACAGGCGAAATTGCAGAAGCTGCCGCGCGACGCCAGCCCGTCGCGTCAGCGCACGCGCTGCGCCCTCACGGGTCGTCCGCGCGCCGTCTATGCGAAGTTTGGCCTGGGCCGTAACAAGCTGCGTGAAGCGACCATGCGCGGTGACGTGCCGGGTCTTCGCAAGGCCAGCTGGTAACAAAGACTCTTACCGAATCGAAGTGTACCGACGGCACATTTCGACTCGACCGACAGCCCACCGGCTGCCGGCAAATGCGATTACCGCACGTGATACTCGCTAAAACCTGGTAAAGCTGATATAGTCGGCGGTCTGCGCAAGGCAGGCCGGCGCTCTCGGTCGGCTCACAATCTAATTGATTTCCGGTTTTATCGGATATCGGTGCACTCAGGAAGGACTTTTCATGAGCATGACTGATCCCATCGCCGATCTGTTTACGCGCGTCCGCAACGCCCAGTCCATGGGCAAGCCGGCCGTTCGTATGCCGTCGTCGAAACTGAAGGTGGCTATCGCCGACCTTCTCAAGAACGAGGGCTACATCCTCGACGCCAAGACTTCCAGCGAGGAAGGTAAACCGGTGCTCGAGATCAAGCTCAAGTATTTCGACGGCCAACCGGCCATCGAGACCATAGCCCGTGTCAGCCGCTCCGGCCTGCGTGTGTACCGCGGCAAGGACGAGTTGCCCAAGGTGCTTGGTGGCCTCGGTATTTCGATCATTTCGACTTCGGCCGGTCTGCTGACCGACGCCCAGGCCCGTGCCAAGGGTCTCGGTGGCGAAGTCATCGGCCGCGTGGCGTAAGGAGACTATCGATGTCACGTGTAGCCAAACAACCTATTTCCCTGCCCAAGGGCGTCGAGCTGACTGTCGCTAGCGACAACATCTCCGTCAAGGGTCCGAAGGGCACCCTTTCGATGCATCACCTGCCTGGCGTGTCCATCACCCAGGACAACGGTGTGGCCAGCATCAGCCTGGCCGAAGGCACCGACGACAAGTTCGGCGGCACTGCTCGCGCGCTGCTGTCCAACATGGTCAAGGGCGTTTCCGAAGGTTACGAGCGCAAGCTCGAACTGGTCGGCGTCGGCTACCGCGCTGCGATGCAGGGCAAGGCGCTGAATCTGAGCCTCGGCTTTTCGCATCCGGTGCTGTTCGAGGCACCGGAAGGCATAAGCCTCGAGACACCGACGCAGACCGAAGTTCTGATCAAGGGTTCGGACAAGCAGATCGTGGGTCAGGTTGCGGCAAAAATTCGCGGCTTCCGTCCGCCAGAGCCTTACAAGGGCAAGGGCGTGCGCTATGCCGGTGAGAAGATCACGCTGAAGGAAGCCAAGAAGGCATAAGTACGCAGTCCCTGCGTGTGGAAGCGGCCATCCGTGGCCGCACTCTTCACTAAAGCTGCCAGACCAAGCCGATCCGCTTTCGAGGAATTAACGATGAACAAGACGAAGAACGAAAATCGCATCCGCCGCGCCAAGTCGACGCGCAGTCATATCCGCAAGCTGGCCGTGCCTCGCTTGTCGGTGCATCGTACCGGGCAGCATATCTATGCGCAGGTGTTCGATGCTTCCGGTCTGAATGTGGTGGCTGCCGCCTCTACGCTGCAGAAGTCGGTTGCCGAGAGCCTGGAGGGTACGAAGAATTGCGATGCCGCTGCTGCTGTGGGCAAGGCCATTGCTGAGCGTGCGGTGGCTGCCGGTATCGAGTCGGTGGCGTTTGATCGTTCCGGTTTTCGCTACCACGGTCGCATCAAGGCCCTGGCCGATGCGGCTCGCGAAGCGGGCCTGAAGTTCTAAAAGTTTTAGCGGTACCGGGCGGCGTTCATTCCGCACCACAGAGTCAACTACAACTCCAAGCGGCAAAGCCGCAAGCAAAGTCCTGGCGTTTGCCGGGCACATGGAAAAGAACATGTCTTCTAACGATCGCGAAAATTCAGATGGCCTGCTTGAAAAGCTGATTGCCGTCAACCGCGTGGCCAAGACCGTAAAGGGCGGCCGCCAGATGAGCTTCACCGCGCTGACCGTCGTCGGCGACGGCGAGGGCAAGGTCGGCTTCGGTTATGGCAAGGCGCGTGAAGTGCCGGTGGCCATCTCCAAAGCGATGGAGCGTGCCCGTCGCCAGATGGTCGATATCGAGCTGAACAACGGCACCTTGTGGTACGCCATCAAGGCCAACCACGGTGCGGCGCGCGTTTATATGCAGCCGGCTTCCGAAGGTACCGGCGTGATTGCCGGCGGCGCTATGCGCGCTGTGCTGGAAGTGGTTGGCGTCAAGAACGTGCTGGCCAAGGCCGTGGGTTCACGTAACCCGATCAACCTGGTGCGCGCAACCATCAAGGGCCTGCAGGCTGTCGCCTCGCCCAAGAAAATCGCCGCCAAGCGTGGCAAGACTCTGGAAGAGGTGCTGGGCAATGGCTAAGTCAAAAGCAACCGCCGATGCGACCGTGCGCGTGCGCCTGGTCAAGGGCCTGCGCGGCGTGCAGGCGCGTCATCGTCTCAGCGTCAAGGCGCTGGGTCTGGGCAAGATCAACGACGTCCGTGAACTGAAGGACAGCCCGCAGGTGCGTGGCCTGATCAACACGGTCTATTACCTGGTCCGGGTCGAGGAGTAAGTCATGCATCTCAATACACTTAAGCCGAATGCCGGTTCGCACAAGACGCGTCTGCGCGTCGGTCGCGGTATCGGTTCGGGCATGGGCAAGACGGCCGGCCGCGGACACAAGGGTCAGCACGCTCGCGCCGGCGGTACCCACAAGTACGGTTTCGAAGGTGGTCAGATGCCACTGCAGCGCCGGTTGCCGAAGGTCGGCTTCCGTTCGCTGAAGAAGGCAGAGAGCCAGGAAGTGTTCCTGTATCAGCTGGCCAATATCAAGGAAGATGTGATCGATACCGTCGTGCTGCACAAGGCTGGCCTGATCAGCAGCCGTGCGAAAAAGGTCAAGGTGGTTCTGAAGGGTGAAATCGGTCGCGCCGTGAAGCTGACTGGTCTGCTGGCTACTGCCGGCGCCAAGGCAGCGATCGAAGCGGCCGGCGGAAGCGTGGAGTAATCGACGGTGGCTGAAGCCAAGGGCACACAGCTCGGCAAGCTCGGCAAGCTGACGGAGCTTCGTCAGCGCATCTTCTTTGTGATCGCGGCGCTGGTGGTGTTCCGGTTGGGTTCGTTCATACCGGTACCCGGCGTCAATCCGGAGGCGATGAGCAACCTGGTCAACGGCAACGGCCTGATGGACATGTTCAACATGTTCTCCGGCGGTGCGCTGTCACGCTTCTCGGTATTCGCGCTCGGCGTTATTCCGTACATCTCGGCATCGATCGTGTTCCAGATGATGGGCTCGGTGATTCCCAGCCTGCAGGGTCTGCGCAAAGAGGGCGAATCCGGCAAGCGCAAGATGACGATGTATACGCGCTATGCGACGGTCGGTCTGGCAGCGTTTCAGTCGTTCGGTATTGCGGTGGCGCTGCAGAGTCAGGTAGCGGCAGGTGGTGCACCGGTGGTCTACACGCCAGGCTTCGGTTTCATCATGTCCTCGGTGGTGGGTTTGACCGCAGGTACGATGTTCCTGATGTGGCTGGGCGAGCAGATGACGGAGCGCGGCATCGGCAACGGTATCTCGCTGCTTATCTTTGCCGGCATTGTTGCGGGTTTGCCGGCGGCGGTGGTGCATACGCTCGGTATGGCCAGCAACGGTGAGTTGACGGTGCTGAAGCTGTTGATGGTGGTGGCGCTGGTCCTGGCGGTTACGGCCTTCGTGGTGTTTATGGAGCGCGCTCAACGGCGCATTACCGTGAACTACGCACGTCGCTCCGGTGGGCAGCGCGCGTATATGAATCAGACGTCGCATCTGCCGCTGAAGATCAATATGGCGGGCGTGATTCCGCCGATCTTTGCTTCCAGCTTGCTGATGTTTCCGGCGACTGCAGTGGCCTGGTTCGGTGCCAATCACCAGTCGCGCTGGTTGCAGGATCTGACGCAGCAGTTGAGTCCGGGCAATCCGCTGCACGATATCGTTTTTGCAGTGCTGGTGATCGCCTTTGCGTTCTTCTACACGGCGATTGTGTTCAATGCCGAAGAGACGGCCGATAACCTGAAGCGTTCGGGCGCTTTGATTCCGGGTATCCGCCCGGGTCGTGCGACCGCCAATTACGTCGATTCGGTGATGACGCGGTTGACCGGTGTCGGCGCGCTGTATCTGGTGCTGGTCTGTCTGGTGCCGTCGTTCATGCAGGCTACCTGGCATGTTCCGTTCGTCTTCGGTGGCACCTCGCTGCTGATCGTTGTGGTAGTGGTGATGGATTTTACGGCTCAGGTGCAGGCGCATCTGGTCAGTCACCAGTACGAGAGTTTGCTCAAGAAGGCCAATCTGCGTCGCAACTGAGGTTGCAGGCAGACGGTTAAAGGTGGCAAGCGCGGCGGCAGTGGATGCCGCAGGGCTTTCCAGTCAGGTTAATTCAGGTTAGAATTGCGCGTTTACCGCGCACGAAAGCATCGGAGATAACACATCATGGCGCGCATTGCGGGTGTCAATTTGCCGGTCCAGAAGCATGTCTGGGTTGGGCTGCAGAGCATTTTCGGTATCGGCCGCAGCCGGGCCAAGAAAGTCTGCGTGGATGCAGGGGTGGTTCCGACCACGCCGATCAAATCACTCAGCGAAGGCGAGGTGGAGAAGATCCGCCACGAAATCGCTAAGTACACCGTCGAAGGCGATCTGCGCCGCGAGGTGGGTATTGCCATCAAGCGTCTGATGGATCTGGGCTGCTATCGCGGCCTGCGCCATCGTCGCGGTCTGCCGGTGCGCGGCCAGCGCACGCGTACCAACGCACGTACCCGCAAGGGTCCCCGTCGCGCGATCAAGAAGTAACGGATTTCGAATATGGCTAAGCCGGTTAAAACCAAGAAGAAGATCAAGCGCGTTGTCACGGATGCCGTGGCACACGTGCAGGCCTCCTTCAACAACACCATTGTCACCATCACCGATCGTCAGGGTAATGCTCTGTCGTGGGCTACTGCCGGCGGCGCCGGTTTCCGTGGCTCGCGCAAGTCCACCCCGTTCGCTGCTCAGGTCGCTGCCGAAAAGGCCGGCCGTGCAGCAGGCGATTACGGTGTAAAGACGGTCGAAGTGCGCATCAAGGGCCCAGGCCCGGGTCGCGAGTCGGCCGTGCGTTCGCTGAACGCGTTGGGCTACAAGGTGCTCAACATCATTGACGTTACGCCGATTCCGCATAACGGCTGCCGTCCCCCCAAGAAGCGTCGAGTCTAAGGAGCATACCCATGGCCCGTTATCGTGGAGCTACCTGCAAACTCGCCCGTCGTGAGGGTGCAGATCTCAGCCTGAAGAGCCCGGCGCGCGCGCTGGATTCCAAGTGCAAGCTGGAAAACAAGCCCGGCCAGCATGGCGCCAACAAGCGCATGCGCATGTCGGACTATGCCGTGCAGCTGCGTGAAAAGCAGAAGGTCAAGCGCATCTACGGTGTGCTCGAGCGTCAGTTCGCCAATTATTACTCGAAGGCGGCAACGTCGAAGGGCAATACGGGCGAGAACCTGCTGCAGTTGCTTGAAAGCCGTCTGGACAACGTCGTCTATCGCATGGGTTTTGCGGTCACCCGCGCCCAGGCTCGTCAGCTGGTCGCCCACAAGGCAGTCCTGGTGAACGGCAAGAAGGTCAATATCCCTTCGTACCAGGTGCGCCCGGGCGATGCGATCGCTCTGACCGAGCGTGCTCGTACTCAGCTGCGCGTGCAGGAAGCGTCGACCATCTTCGACACCATGGATCTGCGTCCGATCTGGGTCGAAGTCGATGCCAAGAAATTTGAAGGTACGTTTAAGTCGGTGCCGGAGCGCAGTGATCTGCCGTCCGACATCAATGAAGCCCTGATCGTCGAGCTTTACTCGAAGTAATTTTACCGGAGCTCTGCATGGCAGTTTCGTCAACTAGTGTGCTGCGGCCTCGGGGCCTCAGCGTCGAACAGCTCGGAGCCAATCGCGCCAAGGTCGTGGTAGAGCCGCTCGAGCGTGGTTTCGGCCACACCCTGGGCAATGCGCTGCGCCGCGTGCTGCTGTCCTCGATTCCCGGCAGCGCCATCGTCGAAGTCGAAATCGACGGCGTGCTGCACGAGTACACCACGCTCGAAGGTTTGCAGGAGGATGTGATCGAAGTCCTGCTCAACCTGAAAGATGTGGCCATTCGCCAGCATTCGGGCGATGAGGTAACGCTTACGCTGTCCAAGAAGGGCAAGGGTGTGGTCACGGCCGGAGACATCGTGGTCGATCACACGGTTGAGATCATCAACCCGGAGCACGTGCTCTGCCATCTGACCAAGGACATTGCGCTCAACATGCGTTTGAAGGTGCGTCGCGGCGTGGGCTACCAGCCTGCCAGCACGCGTCAGCATCCAGATGACGAGGCACGTCCGATCGGCCGTCTACAGCTCGACGCGTCGTTTGCGCCGATTCTGCGCGTGGCTTACGAAGTGGACGCCGCTCGCGTCGAGCAGCGCACCAACCTCGATAAGCTGGTGCTGGATATCGAGACCAATGGCACCATCGGCGCTGAAGATGCGGTTCGCAAGGCCGCTGAAATCATCAACGATCAGTTGTCCGTGTTCGGTGATTTCTCGCGTCGCGAGAGCGCTACCGACAAGGCTGAAAAGAGCGGCTTCGATCCGCTGCTGCTGCGCCCGATCGACGATCTGGAGCTCACGGTGCGTTCGGCCAACTGCCTCAAGGCCGAGAGCATCTACTACATCGGCGATCTGGTTCAGAAGACCGAAGTCGAGCTGCTGAAGACGCCGAACCTCGGCAAGAAGTCGCTGACGGAGATCAAGGATGTGCTCGGCGGCCGCGGTTTGGCCCTGGGTATGAAGCTTGAGAACTGGCCGCCGCCGGGTCTGTCGCACGGTATGCAGCTGGGCTGAGTTTGCTTATGCGATCGTTCTTGATCGCTGAGTCGTAAGCCTCCGGCTGGAGCGCATATAGCGCTCCAGCCAGATACAAGAAGCGGCCACCCGTGGCCGAGACGTTGTTTTTTGCGATCCTCTTTGATCGCTGAGTCACGCAGTTTGGCGAGTACGCGTTTATCCGCTCAGCCAAAACCGCCAAAGACGGCCATCCGTGGCCGTACTTCCAATAAGAGCCTGTTCTTAGAGGCTCCTCATAGCGGGTAACCGCGGGAAACCGGACATAAGCGCCGGCTTTTCATAACAACAGACATCAGAGACTTTTGCCATGCGCCATCAAAAATCCGGTCGCAAACTCAATCGCACCAGCTCGCATCGCGAAGCCATGTTCAAGAATATGGCGTCCTCGCTGTTCAAGCACGAGTTGATCCGCACCACCCTTCCCAAGGCGAAGGAACTTCGTCGCGTTGCCGAGCCGCTGATCACGCTCGCCAAGGTCGACGGTGTGGCCAATCGCCGCCTGGCTTTCTCGCGCATGCGCGACAAGGAAGCCGTAGGCAAGCTGTTCGTCGAGCTGGGCCCGCGTTACCGCGAGCGCGCCGGCGGCTATCTGCGTATCCTCAAGTGCGGCTTCCGTCCCGGCGACAACGCGCCGATGGCGTATGTCGAACTGGTCGGTCGTCCGCAGGTCGAGGCTGTCGACGCCGAGTAAATCGGTTTGGCGGGTGAGCGTCTCGTGCGTCCCACTCGTCTCGGCAAAGCAAAAACCCGGCAATAACTTGCCGGGTTTTTTGTTGTCTTTGGTTTCCGCATTAAAGCTACCGGCGACGCTGTGCTGCTGACAGCAGCTTGGTGAGCAGGTAATGTCACTATCCCTGCAAGGCATCAACGCGCCATGAACCCATTCCGCTGGTCTTACCGTTTCTGTTTTCTGCTCGGCTTTTTCATCTGCGTCGGGCTGCTCGGTTTTGCGCTGTATGCCGAGCGCGCATGGGGCATGAATCCCTGTCCGCTGTGCATTTTTCAGCGCATCGCCTTTATGGTGATGGGCGCCTTCTTTCTTCTCGGCGCCATCTTCGGGCCTCGATCGGGCGGTCTATGGGTGACCACAGGCGGCGCTTTGCTGGGCGCACTTTTCGGTATCGGTGTGGCCAGCCGACACTTGTGGATCCAGTCGTTGCCGGCCGATCAGATTCCCTCCTGCGGACCGCCGCTGGATTACATGTTCGGCGCGTTTCCGTTTGCCAAGGTGCTGAAGCTGGTATTTACCGGCTCCGGTGAGTGCGCCAAGGTCGAGCCGATACTCGGTTTGCCCATGCCCGCATGGAGTCTTTTGTGGTTTCTCTTGCTGGCGATATTGGCCATTGTCGCCACGCGTCGGCGGAGTACGCTGCGATGAATACTCGACCGCTGAACACAGCATCGGTGGACGCCCCTGGACTTCCGGAGCCGCTGGATTGGTCGCCGGAGTCCTGGCAGGCGCACGAAGCGCTGCAGCAGCCGCAATACAATGACGCCACCGAGCTTGCCGAAGCAAGCGCTCACCTCTCGCGCTTGCCGCCGTTGGTAACCTCCTGGGAAGTGCTGGCGCTGAAGCAGGCCCTGGCCGAGGCGCAGGACGGTCATCGCTTTGTGCTGCAGGGCGGCGATTGTGCGGAAAGCTTCAACGATTGCACTAGCCCGATCATTTCCAACCGCCTCAAAGTGCTGTTGCAGATGAGTCTGGTGCTGGTGCACGGGCTGAAGAAGCCCGTGCTGCGCGTGGGTCGCTTTGCCGGACAGTATGCGAAGCCGCGCTCGACCGACAACGAAACGCGAGACGGCGTGACCTTGCCGAGTTTCCGCGGCGATCTGATCAACGGTCAGGCCTTTACCCCGGAAGCGCGCCGTGCCGATCCGCAGCGGTTGATTCAGGCGCATGCGCACTCGGCGCTCACAATGAACTTCGTGCGCGCGCTGATCGACGGCGGTTTCGCCGATTTGCATCATCCCGAGTATTGGGATCTGGCGTGGGTCGAGAGCTCGCCGCTGGCCGCCGAATATCGCGAGATGGTCACCAACATCGGCGATTCGCTGCGTTTCATGGAGACGCTGGCCGGGCCTATCGCCGGTTTCTCGCGGGTGGATTTTTTTACCTCGCACGAGGCACTGTTGCTGCATTACGAGCAGGCACTGACCCGCCAGGTGCCGCGCCACCGCGGCTGGTTCAACCTGTCCACGCACTTTCCCTGGATCGGCATGCGTACGGCGGCACTGGACGGCGCGCACGTGGAATATTTCCGTGGCATCAGCAATCCGATCGCGGTGAAGATCGGGCCGACGGTCACGCCCGAAAAATTGCTGCCGCTGATCGAGGCGCTGAATCCGCATGACGAGCCGGGCCGGCTGACGCTGATCCATCGCATGGGCAACGCGCAGATCGCCGAAGCGCTGCCGCCGCTGCTGCAGGCGGTGAAGCGGGAAGGGCGGCGCGTGTTGTGGGTGGCCGATCCGATGCACGGCAATACCGAGAGCACCTCGAACGGCCACAAGACCCGCCGTTTCAACAATATTGCGGGCGAGCTCGATCAGGCGTTCGATATTCATGCTGCCGCCGGCACGCGGCTGGGTGGCGTGCATCTGGAGCTTACCGGTGAAGACGTCACCGAATGCATGGGTGGTGCGCGCGACCTGTCGGAAACCGATCTGGATCGTGCGTACAAATCGATGGTCGATCCCCGCCTGAACTACGAACAGTCGCTGGAACTGGCCATGCTCATCGTGCGCAAGTCGGTCGGCTCGACGAGCGCCTGATTCGACCAAGGTGGCGCTGAAATCGCGAGCGCTCAGCGGCCGCGGCGCCCGCCAGTCGCTGGGAGGCGCTGGGAGGGCGGCTCGCCGCCGTCACCCGTGAGTTTTCGGCCGACAACTTGTGCAGCGACGACGCCAGGCCTGTCGTGTCGGGATTGACCTCGAGCAGGGCGCGCAAGATCGGGCCGCCTTGATCGATTCGCCGAATGCGTGCGGCAAACCGGTGGCCAGGGTGGTTGTGCGAAGTTCGCCCGCTGGACTATCGGCACATAGTGCACGGCGGCGGCGCTGGCCACGCAAACGCCATCCGCCCAAAACGCGGGCGACAATCGTACGTACCGTAGCGGACTCCGGGCGTCGGGTTCACAGCTTGCCGCAGGCTGGCGTACTGGATGGCTCCTGTGCGCTTGCGACGCAGGCATGCGCGCACGATATCGATGAGAATGCGTGAATGAATGTTCGCGACATACTGAAAACAGCGGCGGTTTTTTTCGGCTGGCGCTCTGTCTTCGTGATTTTTACGCTGCTCGCGCTGCGCCCCGTCACGGCCGCTGACGCCGCCGCATCAGCGCCGATCCCCGATACGTTGCCGCAACGCATGGCGGCCTGTACCGCCTGCCACGGCGATCATGGCGAAGGCGCGGCGGACAGTCGCTTCTTTCCTCGCCTGGCGGGCAAGCCGGCCAGCTATCTCGCGCGTCAGCTGCACTATTTCCAGAGCGGTCAGCGCCGGTATGCGCCGATGCAGTACATCACCAAGCCACTGAGCCCGGCGTATATGCGCGAGATGGCCGAGTATTTTTCGGTGCAGCAGGTGCCGTACAAAAGCTCGCCCGTGCCGACTCTTCCTACGGCGGTACTTCAGCGCGGCGAGCAGATCGTCATGCAGGGCAATCCATCGGCAAAGCTTCCCGCATGCCAAAGCTGCCATGGCAAACAGCTCACCGGGGTGGAGCCGAACATTCCCGGGCTGGTCGGTTTGCCGTACGACTATGTGAGCTCGCAGCTGGGTTCGTGGCGAACCGGTACACGTGCGTCGGCGGCGCCCGATTGCATGGCGCAAATTGCCAATCGATTGAGCCCCGACGACATCACGGCGGTTTCCGCGTGGCTGGCCAGCCGACAGCCGCCCGCCGACACGCACGCGCAGGTGGCCGGTTCGGTGAATCCGCCCCTCGCATGCGGCGTGCTGGGCGCCAAGGGAGACGGCGCATGATGAAGTGGCCGCGCCGCCTGTTTTTTCTGCTGGTGCTGCTGGTTCTCGTGGCGGCGCTGGTGCTCTGGCTTTGCCGCGATCTTGCCGAGCCGCTGCCCGCGGCGATGCGCAGCATCGATGCGTCGACGCTGAAAGATCCCGGACTCATTGCTCGCGGCGAATATCTCGCCACGGCCGGCGACTGCCGCGTCTGCCACACGGTACCCGGTGGCCAGCCGTATGCCGGCGGGCGCAGCGTGGTGACGCCGTTTGGCGATATTGCCTCGCCCAACATCACGCCGGACAACGCCACGGGTATCGGGCAATGGCGTTTCGAGGATTTCTGGCGCGCCCTGCACAGCGGTATCGGCCGCGATGGCAAGCTGCTTTATCCGGCCTTTTCCTATACGGCGTTTACCAAGGTGAGCGCAGACGATGCGCTGGCGATCTTCGCTTACCTGCGCTCGTTGCCGCCGGTGAATCAGCCGTCTGGACGGCTAAACCTGCGCTTTCCCTACAGCCTTCGTGACGTGCTGATCGGCTGGCGTCTGCTGTATTTTCGCGAAGGGCAGTACGCGGCGGATCCCGACCAATCCGCGCAATGGAATCGTGGCGCTTACCTGGTGCAGGGCCTGGGTCATTGCAACGAATGCCATGACGCGCGCAATGCCCTGGGGGCCGTGGCCGACCGGTCGATGCTGTCGGGTGGCGAAATGCCCGCGCAGAACTGGTATGCGCCCGATCTCAGCACCCGGCGCAATGGCGGTCTGCAGGGCTGGAGCCGTGCGGATATCGTCGACCTTCTGAGAACCGGTCAGTCGCGCCGAGGCGCGGCCTTCGGCCCGATGGCCGAGGTCGTGACCGAGAGCACGCAGCACCTGACCGACGATGATCTGCAGGTGATCGCGGTGTATCTGCAGTCGCTGCCCGCGCGGGCCGTGGCCGCAGCGCCGGACGAAGCGTTTCACGACAAGGCGTTGTTCGATCAGGGCGAGAAAATTTACGCGCAGCAGTGCGCGAGCTGTCACCGCCAGGACGGCAGCGGCGTCGCCGGCATCTATCCGCCGCTCGACCGCAACGCGTCGGTCACCGAGCCCGTCGGTGTCAATGCCACTCGGGTGGTGTTGCTGGGCGGCTTTTCGCCGGGCACGGCGGCTAACCCGCGGCCGTATTCGATGCCGCCTTTCGCGCAGCAGCTCAGCGACGCCGAGGTTTCCGCCGTGGTGAGCTACATTCGACAAGCCTGGTCGAATCACGCGACTGCCGTGCAGGAGCGCGACGTCGGCAAATACCGCACGACGCCGGTCGACTAGGCGCATCAGCGGCTTGGCTTCGCACGCACCGTGCGGGTGAGTTCGGCCAGGGCCAGCCACGGCGCGATCGTCCAATGGCCGCGGGCTTGTCCCGATGGGGAGGGCAGCACGAAGATCTGCGTGTCGCCGATCGTGGCCGTTTGCAGGCCGTAGTCGACCGAATGGCCCAGCGCAGCGCGCGCGCCGTTTTTGCTGGTGAAGGCGAGCACGCGCGGCGCGTAGTGTTCGATCTTGACGATCAGTGCGGCGGCATCGAAGGCATCGCGCGGCAGCTGGTTGTCGTTGCCGATGTGGTGTTTGGCCAGATCGGTCAGGCCGATGCCGTAGTTCGGCAGCTGGGGGAATTCGGCCGGCGCCAGCAGGCGCGGCGTCAGTTCCGATTGATGCAAGGCTCGCCAGAACAGATTGCCGGGGTGCGCATAGTAGGCGCCCTCCGCGGCGGAACGTTTGCCGGCGGCGGTGCCGCAGAACACCAGCGCGAGGCCGGGTTTCAGCACGTCGGGCAAGATGTGGCCGTTATCGGCGCGCATGGATTTTCGTGTCTTCAATCATCGAGCCGAGCACGCCGTGCTGGCGCGTCGTCGAGCAGAAAATCGGTGAACTGAAAGCGGTCGTCGCGCAGCACGGATTCACCGCGGCGCAGCTTCAGTGGCTGGCGAAACAGCGGGCCGTCGAAAGCCAGCGTATGGAATTCACCACGCTCGCCGCAGGGATCGACGCCGGACGGCAACTGGTCGAGCAGGGCGCTGTTGAACTCGCGGCCGCAGTATTCGGCGTCGAGCTGCTGGGTATCGACGCAGCAAAGCATGGCGCGATGGCCTTCGCTGACAAAGCGTCGCGATAGCGTGGCGGTATCTTCGCCCCACAGTGGAAACACCGCGCGCCAGTTGTCGCGGCCGAGCTGGCGTACGCGATAGTCGCGCACGTCCTGCAAAAACAGATCGCCGAAGGCGCAGTGGCGGATGCCCGGCCAGCGCATGCGGGCTTCGACCAGTCCTTTGGCATGCGCCTCTTCGTAGGCCTCGTTGCTGCCCGGCCAGTCGAGCAGCACTTCGACCAGCGGTAGCCCCAGCGCTTCGGTTTGCGCCAGCAAAATATCGCGCTGGATGCCATGCATGGCGACGCGCGAATAATGCCGGTTGATCGTGGTCAGCAGGCCGACCACCTGCCACTGTGGGTCGGCCAGCAGCCGCTGCAGCGCGAGCAGGCAGTCCTTGCCGCCGCTCCAGGCCAGTAGTGTCGGTGTCGCCGTCATGGCGCTACTTTACGCGATGCATGGCGGGGATTTGAACGAGTTCTGTATTCCTCAGCGACACGCCGTGGACGTCGTGCCGGCCACACTGGCGCCATGTCATTGACCGAACTATGGAACCAGGAGCCGTGGGTGCGGCTGGGCGGCGCAGTCTGTGTCGCGCTGCTGCTTGCCGCGGTCATGCGTCGCGCCGGCTGGGCGGTGATGCGACGGCTGGCGCGCGGCCGTCCGCTGGCGGCCGACGTACTGCGCCGGGCCAGCGCACCGATGGAGTGGCTGGTGCCGCTGCTGATGCTGAGCCTTGCGCTGCGCCTCGCGCCCGAAGCAGGTCGGCTGCTGGCACTCGACTTGCTGCAGCATCTATTGCTGGTCGCGCTGATCGCGACGGCGGCGTGGCTGCTGGTGCGCTGCGTGGGCGCGCTGGAAGGACTGGCTATTCATCAGTACCCGATGAACAAGGCCGATAACCTGCGCTCGCGTCGCGTGCTCACCCAGGTTCGCGTGCTCAGCCGTACCTTCAACGTGCTGATCGTGCTGCTGGCGTTGTCGATGATCCTGCTGACGTTTCCCAACGTTCGCCAGATCGGCACCAGCCTGCTGGCATCGGCTGGCGTGGCCGGCCTGGCGCTCGGCTTCGCGGCCAAGCCGGTGCTGGGTAATCTCATCGCCGGTCTGCAGATCGCACTGACCCAGCCGATCCGGCTCGACGACGTGGTGATCATCGAGAACGAATGGGGGCGCATCGAGGAAATCACCGGCACTTACGTGGTGGTGAAAATCTGGGACGAGCGCCGCCTGGTTGTGCCGCTGAACTGGTTTATGGAAAACCCGTTCCAGAACTGGACGCGCACCAGCTCCAAGCTGATCGGTACAGTATTTTTATGGGTCGACTACAGCCTGCCTTTGGAGCCGTTGCGCGAGGAGCTCAAGCGCATCTGCGCGGCCGCACCCGAATGGGACGGCTGGGTCTGCCTGCTGCAAGTCACGGACGCCAACGAAAAAGCCATGCAGCTGCGGGCTCTGGTCAGTTCGGCCGACTCGCCGTTGAGCTGGGACCTGCGCTGCCGTGTGCGCGAGGGCCTGATCGCGTTCGTGCAAGCCAACTACCCCCATAGCCTGCCGCGCCTGCGCGCCGAGCTGGAACAACCGCCGCTGTCGCGATCCCTGGTGGACCCGACCATCGATCGCGCGCCGAACTGAATCAAGCAACCCGTCAGAAGGGTGTCGTAAATCACTGATGTTGCAGACTACCCGCGAAAGGTTTCATCGACAGACAGGATCGTCAACGGCTATAAAGAAGATCAATTGGGGGAGTGTCCGGTGAGCGAAGAAATTCTGATCAACGTGACGCCGCGTGAGACGCGGGTGGGCGTTGTCGAGAACGGCATGCTGCAGGAGGTGCACGTGGAACGTGCTTCCAAGCGCGGCTATGTCGGCAATATTTACAAGGGCCGCGTGCAGCGCGTGATGCCCGGCATGCAGGCGGTGTTTGTCGAGATCGGATTGGATCGCGCCGCGTTTCTGCATGCCTCCGATATCGTGCGGCCGGCGCCGCCGCCATCGGCCGACGGCACTGAGCCAAGCGGCAATGGCAATGGCCACACGCCGTCGATCAGCGAGCTGGTGCATGAAGGTCAGGAGATCGTGGTACAGGTGGTCAAGGACCCGATCAGTACCAAGGGCGCGCGGCTCTCGGCGCATTTGTCGATTCCCTCGCGCTATCTGGTGCTGCTGCCGTATGCGCGCACGCTGGGTATTTCCACCCGCATCGAGGACGAGTCCGAGCGCCAGCGTCTGAAGGATGTGCTGACCCCGCTGATCGGTGAAAACCCGCTGGGCTACATCGTGCGCACCAACGCGGAGGGACAGAGTGCCGAGTCGTTGGCGTTCGACGTGACCTACCTCGGCAAGGTCTGGCGCGTCGTGCAGGAAAACATCGCCAAGGCCAAGGTCGGCGAGCGCGTCTACGAGGAGCTGTCGCTGCCACTGCGCAGTCTGCGCGACATGCTCAATGACGACATCGAAAAGGTGCGCATCGATTCACACGCTACCTTCGAAAAGGTGGTCAAGTTCGTGCACAAGTTCATGCCGCACCTGGACGACCGCATCGAGCATTACGACGGCGAGCGCCCGATCTTCGACCTGTATGGCGTCGAGGATGAAATGCAGCGCGCGCTGAAGAAAGAGGTGCCGCTGAAATCGGGTGGTTACCTGATTGTCGACCAGACCGAGGCGATGACCACGATCGACGTCAACACCGGTGCCTATCTGGGCACACGCAATCTGGAGGAAACGGTTTACCGCACCAATCTGGAAGCGGCGCAGGCGGCATCGCGCCAGCTGCGGCTGCGCAATTTGGGCGGCATCATCATCATCGACTTCATCGACATGATCGACGAGGAGCACAAGCGCCAGGTACTGCGCATGCTGAGCAAGGGGCTCGCGCGCGACCATGCCAAGACCACGGTGTATCCGATGTCCGCGCTCGGTTTGGTGGAGATGACGCGCAAGCGCACGACGGAGAGTCTGGCGCGCCAGCTTTGCGAACCCTGTGCCACTTGCAGCGGGCGCGGCCAGCTGAAGACGGCTGAAACCGTGACCTACGAAATTTTTCGCGAAATCACCCGCGCCGTGCGCCAGTTCAATGCCGAGAAATTGCTGGTCATGGCCAGCCCGTCGGTGGTGACCCGCATCCTTGAAGAAGAGTCCGGCGCGGTCGCCGAATTGGAAGAGTTCATCTCCAAAAGCATACGATTCCAGGCCGAAGAGCACTATTCGCAGGAACAGTTTGATGTGGTTTTGCTGTAGGTCCGGCCTGAATTCGCTAGCTGCGTCTGGCGCGGACCGCCGCGCGTGAAGGCGCTGTGGCAGCGGCGGCTGCACGGCTGTGCGCGTGCAGCGGGATGGATTGCCGGCAGCGCGGTGATTCTGCTGGCGGTGGTGATGGCGTTGACGCAACTGCTGCTTCCGCTGCTGGCGCGCCATCCCGAATGGGTCGCGGCACAGCTCAGCGAGCGGCTGCAGCGGCCGGTCAGCTTCGCCTCGATGGAGGGCCGCTGGACGCCCTCCGGTCCATTGTTCGTCATGCACGGCGTCACGGTCGGTGCGCAGAACGGTCAGGCCGGCGCGCCGTTGCAGATTCCCGAGTCCGAACTGAAGCTGGATTTCGGCGGCTGGCTGACGCCGTCGCGGCATCTGGTCAACCTGCGTGTGCGCGGCCTGGAGCTGGATCTGGTGCGCGATGCCGATGGCAACTGGCACATCAACGGTATCGGCGTGGCCGGCGGTGGCCGTACGCAGCCGTTGTCGCTGGGCCCGCTGTCGATGGATATCTGGCTGGAAAACTTGCGAGTGGTCATCACCGATGCGCAGCTGAATAAAAGTTACACCATGCTGGCGCCGCAGCTGCGTCTGAGCCGGCAGGGCGATCACGTGCGTTTCGGTGGGCTGCTGCAGCGTGATGGAGTGTCGGCGCTGCTACGCACCGCCGGGCGCTTTCGAGAGGACGGCGGCTCGGGCCATCTGTGGGTCGGCGCGAACGATGTCGATCTCAAGCCTCTGCTGCTCGGTATCGATATGGACGGCTACACGGCCGAACAGGGTCACGGCCAGTTGGCCTCGTGGCTCGACTGGTATCGCGGCAAAGTGGTGAGTGGCACCATTCGGTTCGATCTGGATCGGCTGGCGATATCGCACGCCGACGGAGCGCGTGCCAGCGTATCGGCCCTGCATGGCATCGCCGGCCTACGCCGCACGGCCGATGGCTACGATGTGCGCTGGGCTGGCGATGACGACAGCCGGCTTGCGTTGAGCCTGCATCAACCAGCGGGCCAGCCGATTCGAGTCGGTGTCGCTGCACGCGAATTGCAGCTGGCGCCGCTGCTGCCCTGGCTCGCCCTGAAGCCCGACCTCGGCCTGCCGCTGGCGCAGTGGCTAGGCGGCGGGCACCCGCGCGGCGATCTGAATCGGGTCGCCCTGCAGTGGAATCAAACCGACGGTTTGCAGGCCGTCGATCTGACGTTCACGGGGCTTGCTATCGATGCGGTCGGCAAGCTGCCCGGCGTGAGCGGCCTGCGCGGCGAGCTGCGTGGCGATGCCGACGCGTTCTCGCTGGAGTTGCCGGCGCAGTCCACCACGCTGCAGTTTCCGCAGATCTTTCGTCAGCCGTTCTCGTTGACGAGCTTGAGCGGCACGCTGGCGTTCTGGCCGGACAACGGCGATTGGCATATCGGCGTGGACGCTCTGGATTTCGCCGGCGCCGGTTACGCGGGCGATGCGCGCGGTGAAGTCACCCTGCCGGCGCAGGGCGCCCCCTTCCTGGATATTTATGCCGGCCTGGACCATGTCGACCTGCAGGCGGCCAAGGCCTACCTGCCCACCAATACGCTGCCGCCCGCCACGGTCGCGTGGCTGGATAACGCTCTGGTTGAAGGCCGTATCGATCAGGCCCAGGCACTGGTGCGCGGCAGCCTGGCCGACTGGCCGTTCCGGCACAACGAAGGCCGCTTCGAAGCGCGCGCGCCGGTCATGGGTCTGGTGTTCGACTACGGCAAGGGTTGGCCGCGCGGCGAAGGGCTCGATCTGGTTGCCAGCTTCGTCAACAACGGCTTGTCCGCCGAAGCCACCGCGGGGCAGGTGCTGGGCGTAAAAGTCGATCATGCCGCGGCGCAGATTCCCGATTTTGCCGATCCCGTGCTCAATCTTTCCGTCCAAGGCAGCGGCAGCGGCGCGAGTCTGATGGAGTTCGCGCGCAAAAGCCCGATCGGCAGCGTTCAGGCCGATACGCTGGCCAAGCTCAATCTGGGCGGCAGCGGCGTGGTCGATTTCCATCTGGCGCTGCCGCTGGCCAGACTGAACGAGGGACAGGTGAACGGTACGGCGCAATTGAAGGACGTCGACCTTACCGCGCCCGAGTGGAACCTCAAGCTCGACAAGATCAACGGCCCCCTGCACTTCGACGGGCACGGCATGCAGGGTGGCCCGTTGGACGTCGGCTTCCGCGGACAGCCGTCCAAACTGCAGCTGGCCATTGCCGGCGGCAATGCCGACCCCGGTACCACCTTTTCGGCACAGCTGAGCGGCAGTTATCAGCTGTCGGAGCTGGTGCAGGATTACCCTACGCTCAAATGGCTGGTGCCGCTGGCCGATGGGCGCAGCGATTTCGCCATCGGCTTCACGGTTGCCCATTCGGCGGGCAGCAAAGGACTGACGCAGACGCTCAGCGTGGATTCTCCACTGACCGGCATCGCGCTCAACCTGCCGGTGCCGTTGAAAAAGTCGGCACCGGAGAGTCTGCCGCTGCAGCTGACGTTGGGCCTGCCGGTGGGCGGCAGCGATATGCAGCTGGCCCTGGGTCAGATCGCACGCGGGCATTTTCGCCTGGCCGACGGCGCGCAGAAGCCGCTGGTAGGGACGATAGCGCTGGGCAGCGATATGCCGAACGATCTGCCGGCGCAGGGGCTGCGCATCCGCGGGCATACCGACCAGCTGGACGTCACCGGCTGGGTGCAGCATGTCGCTGCCGGCGGCAGCGGTGACGGCCCGTCGCTGGAAACCATCGACATCGGCGCGGCGCAGGCGACCCTGTTCGGCTATCCGTTCGGCGCCATGCAGATCAAGGCGAAGCCGCAGACCGATGCGATCAGCGTGGATGTGGCCGCCGCCACCATGAGCGGCAATTTCAACGTACCGACGCGCGAGATGGACAAGCGCGGTATCACCGCGCGCCTGCAGAAGCTTTACTGGCCGAAGGATACGGCTGTCGTCGCCAGCACAAATGGACGTCCAAACGGAACTTCTTCGTCCGCTGCCGTCCCCGTCGACGCCGCGTCGATCACGGCGCCGCCAGCGAATCCGGCCAATACCGGCATCAATCCCGCTGCGCTGCCGCCGTTTCACCTGTGGTTGGGCGATCTTCGTCTGGGCGATGCCAAGTTGGGCGAGGCGCGGCTGGAAACCTGGCCGTCGGCTAGTGGCCTGCACATCGAGCAGCTGCGCGCGCTGTCCAGCCGCGTGCAAATCAATGCCAGTGGCGACTGGAACGGCAGCGCCACCGACAGCCATACGCGTATGAAGATCGGCTTTGCCGCGGAAGACCTTGGCGGCATGCTCGGCGCTTTCGGTTTCGAGGGTCTGGTCAACGGTGGCAAGACCACGGATGAACTCGACGCTAGCTGGCCCGGCGCGCCCAGCGCGCTCTCGTTGGCCAGCATGGACGGTACGCTCAGCGTGCACGTCAGCGACGGGCGTATTCCCGAGGTGTCGTCGCCGGGTGCGGGTCGGTTGCTGGGCCTGGCTTCGCTGGCCGAGCTGCCGCGGCGCATGACGCTGGATTTCGGCGACGTGTTCGGCAAAGGGTTGGCTTTCGACTCGATGACCGGCGACTTCAGTCTGGCCAACGGCGTAGCGACCACGAACAACTTCAAGATCCACAGCCCGGCCGCCGAAATCAGCATCACCGGTCGCACCGACCTGCGGGCGAAGAAGTTCGATCAGCAGATGGTGGTGGTGCCGCACGCCGGCAACAGCCTGCCGATCGTCGGTGCCGTCGTCGGTGGACCGATCGGTGCGGCCGCGGGTTTCGCCGTGCAGGGCCTGCTCGGGCGCGGCTTGAACAGGGCTGTCGGAGCGCGCTACAAGATCACCGGTAAGTGGGACAAGCCGGTCATGACGCTGATGGAAAAACATACGGCACCGGCCCTGCCGCCAGCCGCTGTGGCGCCCATGCCGATCAACGCATCGAAGAACGTCGAGCCGGCTTCGGCGCAGTCAGCCGGCCACTGACGGCACGCCGGCCAATCAGGCTGTCGGCTCGGCCGGCTTGGTGCTGCCACGAAACGGAAACAGCTGCTGGTTGATGAAGCCATCCGGCATGTAGTCGCCGACCACGCCGTAGTGCGCGGGAAACTTGTCATCGGTTTTGACGGCGGTGCCGAACAGGTAATCGATGAAGGCGTAGTGCGCGGCGTAATTCTTGTCGATGGCAATATCGTCCGAGGCGTGATGCCAGTGGTGGAAATTCGGCGTCACGATCACGTATTTCAGCGGTCCCCACGGCAGGTGCACGTTGGCGTGGTTGAAAACCGCTTGAAACCCCACGATCAGAATGTAGCCGTTCATCACCGCCTCGCTGAAGCCCAGGATATAAAGCGGCGCCAGCACGCAGACGCGGGTGGCGATCAGTTCGAGCATGCTCTGGCGCGAACCGGCCAGCCAGTCCATCGTCTTCACGCTGTGGTGCACGGAGTGGAAGCGCCACAAAAAAGGCATCTCGTGATACGCGCGATGCGTCCAATACTGCGCCATGTCGGCCACCAGCACGCACAGCAGCAACTGCGGTACGAACCCGATGTGTTGCACGAACTGCTGAAAGTCGCTGCGCACCAGCCAGCCGAACAAATGGTGCAGCAGGAAATTCACCGTCAGCAGCGCCAGCCCGACGATGAAGTGATTCACCGCGAAGTGCTTCATGTCGGTCTGCCACTCGGGCCGGAAGATCGGCTGCCCCTTGTACAGCGGGAACAGCTTTTCGATCACCACGAAGATCAGCGTGGAGCCAAGCAGGTCGAGGATGAACCAGTCCAGCCCGATATACGGCGTGTGATCGGGAAAGTTGCCGACCGGTACGCGTGAACCACCCAGCGCGACCGCAGCGATCACCAGGACGAACGCCGCGATATTGATATTGCGCTGCCGGTTGAGGACCAGATTGCCCAGCGACAGTGCGCCAGCCATCAGCAGGGCGCCGAACAGCGCCTGACGCAGCAGATCCACCGAATACTTGACCCTGAGCTGGGGTGTGGTCAGGTACTGCGGAAAATGAAATGCCAGCACGCCGAGCAGACATAGAATGGCCAGCGACATGGCGATCGCAGTGGTCACCATCGCCTTGCCCGGTTCGAGCTCGCCGCTGCCGCGAAACATCTCCCTGGTATCGTCGACCACCACGCCGAGACGTTCGGCCGGCGCCATCAAGGCGGCGTCGATCAGCTTGTGCGCGAACTTGCGTCGTGAGGGATGCGTCATCAGCTTTCCTGCGTCAAAAGGTGCATACGAGGTGGTCTATCCGGCCTTCGGCGCATGGTAGCGCCAAGTTCGATCGGCGCGCGTGTCGGCGCCCGCCGTCTTCCGCTGATGGCCAGGCTTGCGGGAGCGGGCTTTAAGCCGCAGGATTTGACCATATCTCTTCAGTCCCACCGCATCAGTAACGGCAGAAACCCATGGATTCATTGCTTGCCCAGGCCGAACGCCGGCTGCTCGCTCCGGGCGGCATCGCCGCCACCGACCTCGACCGCGTGTTCAATCAGCTGATGGGCCCGTCGATCGACGCGGCCGACCTGTATTTTCAGCATTCGCGCAGCGAGTCGTGGCTGCTGGAAGAGGGCATCGTCAAGGACGGCAGCCACTCGATCGAGCAGGGTGTGGGCGTGCGTGCCATCAGCGGCGAGAAAACCGGTTTCGCCTATTCCGACGAAATTGTCATGCCGCAGCTGCTGGACGCCTCGCGTGCCGCCCGCGCCATCGCCCACGACGGCAACGGCGCCGGCAAGCCGTTGGCGCTGAACGGCGCGCGCCAGCTGTATCCGGCCATCGATCCGGTCGACAGCCTGCCCAACCCGGAGAAGATCGCGCTGCTGCGCGAGGTCGATGCGTACGCGCGCTCGCGCGACCCACGCATCAAGCAGGTGATCGTCAGTATCGCCGCTACCATCGACACGATTCTTATCGCCGCTTCCGACGGCACCCTGGCCGCCGATGTGCGGCCGCTGGTGCGCTTGAACGTGCAGGTGATCGCTGAGCAGAACGGGCGTCGCGAGCAAGGGCATTCCGGCGGCGGTGGCCGCTATGGTTATGGCGAGCTGATCGAGAATGGCCGCGCGCTGTCTTTCGCCGACGAAGCCGTGCGCCAGGCGCTGGTGAACCTCGATTCGGTCGACGCGCCGGCCGGCAACATGACCGTGGTGCTCGGTCCGGGCTGGCCCGGGGTGTTGCTGCACGAAGCGATCGGTCATGGGCTGGAGGGAGACTTCAATCGTAAGGGCAGTTCCGCGTTCTCCGGTCGCATCGGCCAGCGCGTTGCCGCCAAGGGGGTGACCATCGTCGACGACGGCACCCTGCAGGGCCGCCGCGGTTCGCTCAGCATCGACGACGAGGGCACGCCGACCGAATGCACCACGCTGATCGAGGACGGCATCCTCAAGGGCTATATGCAGGACAAGCTCAACGCGCGACTGATGGGAATGAAGCCTACCGGCAATGGCCGCCGCGAATCGTTCACCTCGCTGCCGATGCCGCGCATGACCAATACCTACATGCTCGGCGGCCAGCACGATCCCGCCGAGATCATTCGCTCGGTCAAGAAGGGGTTGTATGCACCGAATTTCGGCGGTGGCCAGGTCGACATCACCAGCGGCAAGTTCACCTTCAGCGCCAGCGAGGCCTACCTTATCGAGGACGGCAAGATCACGCGTCCGGTGAAGGGCGCCACGTTGATCGGCTCCGGTCCGGAGGTGCTCAACCGCGTGTCGATGATCGGCAACGATATGAAGCTCGACGAAGGCGTCGGCGTCTGCGGCAAGGACGGCCAGAGCGTGCCGGTCGGTGTGGGCCAGCCGACCCTCAAGATCGACGGCATGACCGTTGGCGGTACCGCCTCGTAACCGTTTGGACGGCTATACGAAATAGTCTTCGAGCACGAACGTAGGTTGGGTCGGGCGCAGCAACTGTGTAGGCAGGATGCCGGAACGAATATTCGCGGAGCGAATGGCCCGGAGGGCGAGCCGCACGAGCGGCTCGTAAACCCAACTTCAGGGAAGGTTGAAGGGAGCGTGTAAATGCGCTCGAACCAACGTACTCGGGAACAAAAAGGCGCTGTGGCGCCTTTTTTATGCTTTTTAATTGCGCGCAACGTAGTCCTCTCGCCTCGAGCGGCATCGTCGGTCGACACCGATGTTGTCTGAAGCTACTCATTCGGCTGGGGTAAGCCGTCCATCACGATCCGGCATATCGATAAAGCGAAACATCATTTTGCTGGGCCGGCCGTTCCGTCAACACTGGGCAGCAAGTCTGTCGCGCCAGCGTTGGTCTTCCGTTCCGGGCGATGTTTTCAGCCTGGACTTTCGGCAGGCCCGGCAGCGCCTTTATTGAGGGGGAGCGATGAATCAAGTGACGCGTGAATTACCGCAAGGCGGTGAAGTCGCCGCTGGCGGCGCGGTAAACAGCCGGCGTGGTCCGTTCTCCAACGAAGATTGGTGGTCGGTATGGGTGGGGCTGCTGCTGGTGGCCGTGGCGTGGCTGACGTTTGCCTCGGGTAGCAGCATCAGGTGGCTGGCCTCGGCGCCGGCGAAATGGACCAGCCTCGCACAGGCAGGGACCGATCTTGCCGCGCATGTGCCGAACTACGTCGCGCTGTTTGTGGTGTTTGCCGTGATCTTTGGTATCGCACTGGCAGTGTTGAAGCAGCGGCTCGCGCACTTTTTGCCGGCATTTCTGATTCTTTTCGTGGTCTCGCTGTTCATCTTTGAAACCGCGGCGTGGACGCAGGCCTCGCACTACAACCTCGAGGCGCCATTGGTGGCGCTGCTGCTCGGTCTGATCGTATCGAATCTGGTGCGTCTGCCGGCATGGTTTCAGGCCGGTTTGCGGGTGGAGTTTTTCATCAAGGTCGGCATTGTGCTGCTGGGTGCGACACTCCCGTTCACGCTGCTGGTGTGGGCCGGGCCGGTGGCGGTAGGACAGGCGACGGTGGTGTCGCTGCTGACTTTCTTTGTGATCTTTTTCACTGGCCGCGCGCTGGGGCTGGATCGTCGTTTTGCCGCGGTGCTTGGCGTGGGTGGTGCGGTATGCGGCGTGTCGGCAGCCATTGCGGTCGCCGGCGCGGTACGCGCCAAACGCGAGCAGGCATCGGTGGCGATTACCCTGGTGGTGCTGTGGGCGATCGTGATGATCTTCGTGCTGCCATTCGCGTCGCACGCGTTGGGTCTGTCGACCGGCGTGGCCGGTGCGTGGATCGGCACATCCGAATTCGCCGATGCGGCCGGTATCGCCGCGGCGCAGGCCTACGGCGATATCGCACGCAACGCCGGTGGCGCGATTGCCGGTGCACCGGAGGCGGCGCTGCAAAACTTCACCTTGATGAAAGTCGTCGGGCGCGATATCTGGATCGGCATCTGGGCGTTCGTGCTGGCGTGGGTGGCGACGACCCGCTGGGATGCCTTCGAGGACGGCGTGCAGGTAAAGAAGGTAGATGCCGGCGAAATCTGGGCGCGCTTTCCGAAATTCGTGATCGGCTTTGTCATCGCTTCGGCGCTGATCACCTGGATCGCCAGTTCGTATTCGCTGGCCGATTACCGCAAGGTGGTCACGCCGGATCTGGTGGCGCCGATCACTGCGCTGCGCACCTGGGCTTTTACCTTCTGCTTTCTAAGCATCGGTTTGACCACGCGGCTGGGTTCGTTGAGCAAGACCGGTTGGAAGCCGTTTCTGGCTTTCACTGTCGGCGTGGCGATCAATATCGTTGTCGGCTACGTGATGTCGGTGCACGTGTTCGCCGGGTATTGGGACAGTGTGGGGCACTGATGCAAGCGCCACCCATGGTTGCCGCGAACACACTGCATCTTGCGCAGGCGGTTGTCTCACGCTGTGTCGACTGCCACCATCGCCTGGCCGACCGTCAGGCGATCGAACAGCGTGTTTCCGGGCTGGCCGTATTTGGCTCGGCTTATGGCGCAAGCATCGGTGAGAGCGGATTGTGCGTTTTGCACGACCGGCTGGTGTCGCTGGATGACCACTGCGCCCGATTCAGCGCAGCGGTACCAATCGATGCGCTAGGAATCAACGAAAGCTAGGGCCGGACGATGCCGTTACGCTTGGACGTCGTCGCCTTCATGGTCGATATCGGCGCTTTCGCCCGTGTCGTCCTGTTTGTTTCCCGCCAGATCCTTCAATAGCTGAAAAATCTCGCGATAAGCGCGCGGCGGCTTGTTCGGCGTTTCCTTCTCGATGCGCGCTTTGCGCACCAGCGAACGCAGATGCTGGCGATCGACCTGCGGGTGCTCGCTGATGAGCTCGGAGAGTGCGGCTTCTTCCTCATTGATCAGGCGGTCGCGCATCGCTTCAAGCCGATGCATGGCGGCGTTTTCCTGACGCTGCTTCTCACGATTTTCGCCGAGCTCGGCGCGTACCGAAGCGAATACTTCGTCTTCGTAGCGGCGCATGACTTTGGCGAGAAAGGCGAGCTGTCGTTTGTGCGCGATATGCGCAGTGATGTTGCGCGTACGGGTGATTTCCTCGCGCACGTCGTCGGGCAGTTCCAGCTTGGCGAGGCGGCTGGGCTGCATCGCGACGAGCTGGCTGGCCAGCGCCAGCACGGCCAGCGCCTCACGGCGCTGCTGGGTGCGGCTGGGACCGTAGTCTTCTTCGTCGAGTTCGGTCTGGTTGCGGCTGCGGCTCGGGCTCACGGTTTCAATTCCAGAATGGGACGTTGGGGATCAAGGTTGCGGCTGGCGATCGCCGGCTGTATCGGACGGGTCGGCCTGTTCGAGCGCAAACCGCGGAATCGGCTCGCCATCCAGTTCGATGGTTTCGACGAACATGGCCGCCGGGCGCACCCACAAGCCGTAATCGCCGTACAACGCCTGATAGACCACCAGCGGCTCCATCGTTTCGCTGTGTTGCGCCGTACCCAGCACGCGGTAGCGCTGGCCCTTGTAATGGCGGTAGGTGCCGGGGATGGGTGTCATGTTGGTTCTCCGCGGCTCTTTTCATTTCGCCGCGGCGACCCCACTTGAAGGTGTCAACCCGTTTCGGGATCGCGTCGAATGGCAAGCCGGCTTTAGCGAGCCACTATTCTACGCGTCAAACCTTCAGGAAGCCCAACGTGAGCGAAGTCGTTAGCAGCCAGGACCACCGCCATCGCGGCGCCATCAGCCAGGATCGCAGCCTCGAAGAACTGGATCGTCTGTCGGAACTGGCCGAGGATGTGATTCGCCGCGCCCGTGCCGCCGGTGCCAGCCAGGCAGAGGTGGCCGCCAGCATCGACAGCGGGCTGAGCGTCAATGTGCGTCTGGGCGAGGTAGAAACAGTCGAGCACACGCGCGACCGTGGTTTCGGTCTGACCGTGTATTTCGGCCAGCGCAAAGGCTCGGCCAGTACGGCAGACCTGCATCCCGATTCGATCCAGGCGACACTCGATCAGGCCTGCGCGATAGCGCGCTATACCGAAGCCGATCCGTCGTCGGGCCTCGCCGATGCGTCGCGCATGGCGACGCAGTTTCCCGATCTCGATCTGTGGCATCCGTGGGATATCGACACCACGCAGGCGATCGAGCTGGGCATCGAAATCGAGGATATCGGTCGCGCACACGCCGGCATCACCAATTCGGACGGCGCCAGCGTGCAGGCCGGGCAGGGCGTCTCGGTGTACGCCAACTCGCACGGCTTTGTCGGACGCGAGCGCGGCACGCGGCACTCGCTGTCGCTGGCTCTTATCGCCGGCGACGAAGCGGGCATGCAGCGCGACTATTGGTACGACAGCGTGCGCCGCGCGGATCGTTTCATCAGCGCCAAGGCGCTGGCCGATCGCGCCGCCGAACGCACGCTGGCGCGCCTGGGCGCGCGCAGCCTGTCGACGCGGCAGAGTCCGGTGCTGTTTCCGCCGGAGCTGGCGCGTGGGTTGATCGGGCATCTTCTCGGCGCGGTGAGCGGTGGTGCGCTGTATCGCCGGGCCAGTTTTCTGCTCGACCATGTCGGTCAGCAGATCATGCCGTCATGGCTCGATATCAACGAGCGGCCGCACCTGATCGGCGGCCAGGGCTCGGGCAATTTCGACGCCGAAGGCGTGGCCACTCGCGACAGTTCGCTGATCGAGGGCGGCGTGCTCTCGCGCTATATCCTGGGCAGCTATTCGGCGCGCAAGCTCGGACTGGAATCCACCGGCAACGCGGGCGGTATCCACAACCTGATCGTCGAGCCCGGCAGCGTCGACAATTCAAAAGACGACTTTGCCGCGCTGCTCCAGCGCATGGGCACCGGGCTGCTGGTGACCGAGCTGATGGGTCAGGGCGTGTCGACCATCACCGGCGACTACTCGCGCGGCGCGGCGGGTTTCTGGGTCGAGAACGGCCAGATCGCCTATCCGGTGGAAGAAATCACGATTGCCGCCAATCTGCGCCAAATGTTCACCGGTATTCTCGCTGTCGGCGCGGATGTCGATGCACGCTCGGCTGTGCTTACCGGCTCCATTCTTGTCGATCGGATGACTATCGCCGGCGAGTAGTTCAAGGGTCATCTTGCGGTCGCTGGCCGCAAGGTCGAAGATGGCGCCAGCAAGCTTTCGCGGTACCACCACCAGGGAGAGCAGGGGCCATGAGTACACCGTCCGATCAGTTTTCGCCGATACCGCCGGAACCGCCCGTGGGCGTTCGGTCCACCGATGACAAGAACCTGGCGATGCTGACGCATCTGTCGGGTGTGATTCTGAGCATCGTCGTTCCGCTCATCATCTGGTTGATGAACAAGGATCGGCCCGAAAAGGCTTATCTCGTGAGTGAGGCCAAGGAAGCGTTGAACTTCCAGATCACCGTGCTTATCGGTTACGTCATCTGCTGGATTCTCACCATCATTATCATTGGTGCTTTCCTCACCTGGCTGCTGTGGATTGCGAATCTGGTGTTCTGCATCATCGCTGCCGTGAAGGTCAGTGCCGACGGAAGTTACCGCTATCCGTTTGCGCTGCGCCTGGTGAGCTGAGCGACCGAATCTTCAATGTTTGAATGAAAGAAAAAGCCCGCTGATCGGGCTTTTTCTTTGGACGGCTGGATGGCCAAACTCAGCTGTTGCGATGCGCTGCGTACAGCGCAAGCTCCTGCAGCAATGAGCCGGACGTGCCCAGAGGTGCGATAGCGGATAGCGCGAGATCGGTGAGCTCGCGCAAGCGATCACGCGATGCATTCAGACCGATAATCGATGGAAACGTGGGCTTGTCCGCGGCGGCATCTTTGCCGGCGGTCTTGCCGATGATGGTGGCGTCTCCCTCGACGTCCAGAATATCGTCGCGCACTTGGAATGCCAGGCCAACGGCGTCGGCATAGCGGTCGAATAAGGCCAATGTCGCCGCATCGGCCCCCGCTGTCAGCGCGCCGAGCTTTACCGATGCGCGGATGAGCGCGCCGGTCTTGCACGCGTGCATGTGCTCTAGTTCGGCAATGGTAAGCGTGCGGCCGACGGCGGCCAGATCCAGCGCCTGCCCGCCGGCCATGCCCTCCGCGCCGCAGGCGCGGCCAAGCACGCGCTGCTTTTTCATACCGATCGCGTCGTCGTCGGCAGCGTCGCTGAGTATCTCGAACGCCAGCGCCTGTAATGCGTCCCCGGCCAGAATCGCCATCGCTTCGCCAAACACGATGTGGCAGGTCGGGCGGCCGCGGCGCATCGCATCGTCATCCATCGCCGGCAGGTCGTCGTGCACCAGCGAATAGGCGTGAATTAGCTCCACCGCGCAGGCGGCAGCGTCGAGCGAAGGTCCGCTTTCGCCAAGTGCCTGTGCCGCGGCATAGACCAGCAAGGGTCGCAGACGCTTGCCGCCACCGAGCACGGCATAGCGCATCGCGCTGTGCAGGAGGGCGGGGGACTGTTCGGCAGGCGGCAGGCAATGTTCGAGTGCCTGCTCGGCACGGAGGATCAACGCCTTGAGGGCGGGACCTAACTCAGAGTTCGGGTTCAAACGGTTCGGCGCTCTCGGGGGCGTCGGGATCAAGCAGCAGGCGCACGCGCAGTTCGGCTTTTTCCAGCGACTGCTGGCAGTGACGGTACAGGCCGATGCCGCGTTCGAACGAGGCCAGCGACTCGTCCAGACTCATTTCGCCGCCTTCCATCTTCGCGACCAGCTGTTCGAGTTCGTCCAGCGAGTGCTCGAAGTCCACGGCGGGTGGCGTCTTGGTGGAAGCGGAAGCGGTCTTGGCCATGGACAGCAAAGCTAACCGAGTGACCGCGCGGAATCAATCGATTAGGCTATGAAAGGTACCTGCGGGTGATGGCGTCAGCGCGCAGGCGACCAGTGTGCCCGCGTGCCAGCCTGCTCGAAGATCAGCTTGCCTCGTTCGCTCAACCACCGATCGGCCACGCCGACAATTTCAGTGCCGACATACAGCAGCGGCACGCCAAATCGCCGCCACGGGGGGATCATGGCCTGCTGAAACAGGTCGCGCAGCTCGCGCGTATAGATATCGCCGGCCGGCTTGATACGCTCGCCGCCCTGGCGCAGGCGCACCTGGATCGGCTCGGTCAGGCGGACTTTGGTATCGACCAGCGACAACGTGCCGCCGTCGGGCAGCGCCAGCAGTTCGCCGTGCCACGTCGCATGCCAGCTGCTGTCGACTATCCGTGGCGGCGACTGTGCCCACAGCCGCCCGCGCCAGATATGCAGCTCGGCGCCGCGCCATTGCACGCACGGCTGCTGCCCGGCGCGTGCGCCACACTGATGCTCGATCTGCTGGCGTTGTGCGGTAGTCGGTGCGGGCAGGCCGAGCCCGTGCAGCCAGTGATCGAGCAGCGGCTCGCGCAGCGCAGGGTGCAGGGCGAGCCACGTCGAGGCGTCGATCGTGTGCGTGGCCGCATCGTGCATGGTGTCGTAAGCCGCCAGCCAGTGCTGCTGCAGGGCATCGGCAGCGGCACGGCTGAGCGCGGCGCTGTGCACGATGGAATCCACCGCCTGCGGCCATAAACGTTCCAGCCTCGGCAGGATGTCGTGGCGCAGATGATTGCGCGCAAACCGCGTGTCGCCGTTGGACGGGTCGTCGATCGAAGGCAATTGCCGGGCATCGAGATAGTCGCGCAGCTGCCGTCGCGACAGCGCCAGCAGCGGACGCCACAGCTGTCCGCGCGCGAACGGACGCAGCGTGCGCATGCCGCCGAGGCTGTCCGGTCCCGCGCCGCGCAGCAGTTTCATCAATACGGTCTCGGCCTGATCGTCGCGATGATGCGCGAGCAGCAGGTACTCGCCCGGCTGCAAAGACGACTCAAATGCCTCGTAGCGCGCGTGGCGCGCGGCGGCTTCTAGGCCAAGGCCTTTGTCGAGCGGTACCTGCACACGTATCACTTCGCACGGCACGTCCACCGATTCGCAAAAGCGCTGGCAATGCGCGGACCAGGCCCCGCTTTGCGGGTTCATGGCATGGTCCACGTGCAGCGCGCGCAGGCCGCGTTTTCGCGCTTCCGGCATGCCGGCCAGCGCATGCAGCAGGGCGGTCGAATCCGGGCCGCCGCTGAAGGCCACGCATAACGGCGATGCCTGCGTATCCGCCAGCGCGGAGGCAAGATGCCGTTGCAGCGAATCGCTCATACTTCGCTCGCGCTGTAGAGCTTGTAGATCGTGAACAGGCTCTAAGAGGTCGGTATCGATCGGCACGACGCGCCCGGCGTTATCGTTGGCCATGATGTTTCCTGTCGTGCGGATAACGAGGCTACCTCGCCGCGGCGGCTCAGCGGCGAAAATTGAGCTCGACCGTGATGCCGGCCGGGTCGACGACGAAGATCTGCACCTGGGCACCGTCATCCAGCACGGCGATACGGTGCGGTACCTGCGCCTGATCGAGCCTGGCACGCGTCGTCTCCAGCTCCGTGCATGCAAACGCGACGTGGCTGAAATAGCCGTTGCCCTCGCCGCACGATCCGCCGGCATGGCCGGTGCTCAGATGCACTACGGCGGCGTTGCCGGCGTAAAGCCAGTAGCCGTGCGAGCCTGAGCTCATCGACGGCCGTGGACCGTCGTGCAGGCCCACCATGTCGATATAGAACGCGCGCACGGGTTCGAGCAGATCCGTCGGCACGCGCAGATTGATGTGATCCAGTCCGCGCACGCCGGCCATGGGTTTATTCCTGGAATGCGCCGTAGCTGCGCAGGCGCTTGTAGCGCTGTTCCAGGAGCTCGTTTACCGGCAGCGCTTCGAGCTCGTCGAGCTGTTTGAGCAGCACGGCTTTCAGACGTACCGCCATCGAGCGGGGGTTGCGATGCGCGCCGCCCAGCGGCTCGCGCACGACTTTGTCGATCAGGCCGAGTTCGAACAGGCGGGGCGCGGTCATGCCCATCGCCTCGGCCGCATCGCGGGCTTTGTCGGCGCTTTTCCACAGGATCGAGGCGCAGCCCTCGGGCGTAATGACGGAATAGGTCGAGTACTGCAGCATGAGAGTACGGTCGCCGACGCCGATGGCCAGCGCGCCGCCGGAGCCGCCTTCGCCGATCACGGTGCAGATGATCGGCACTTTCAGACTGGCCATTTCGATCAGATTGCGCGCGATGGCCTCGCTCTGGCCGCGTTCTTCGGCGCCGATGCCCGGGTACGCTCCGGGTGTGTCGATCAGGGTCAGCAGCGGCAGATGGAAGCGTTCGGCCATCTTCATCAGGCGCAGCGCCTTGCGATAGCCCTCGGGACGCGGCATGCCGAAGTTGCGGCGCACCTTGGTCTTGGTATCGCGGCCTTTCTGATGACCGACGATCACCACCGGGCGCCCATTGATGCGGCCCAGGCCGCCGACGATGGCGGCATCCTCGGCGTACATGCGGTCGCCCGCCAGCTCATGAAACTCTTCGCAGATCACGCCGATGTAATCCAGCGTGTACGGCCGCGCCGGATGGCGCGACAGCTGGGTCATCTGCCATGAACTGAGGTTGCGGAAGATCTCGGCCGTCTTGATCTTCAGCTTTTCGCGCAGACGGTTGACGTCGTCCTCGATATTGAACGCCTGACCCTGGCTGGCATGGCGAAGCTCTTCGATCTTCGCTTCCAGGTCGGCAATCGGTTGTTCGAAATCGAGGAAGTTAGGGTTCATTCGCGACATTTCGTGGCACAGAGCGGCGCAGTATACCGTTAGACGCGTGAAGGCGAGAACGCCGCCGTATGGCGGCCCGTGGATACACTTACCGCGCGGGAGAAGCGACGCGGCGCCGGGTTGCGCTATGGTTCTCTTAAGACGCGCTATTTCCGGACTCGACCATGCCGATTCAACCGACCATCGACAACAACAAGCTCGACCGCATCGTGGCCGAAGCCCGTCGAAACGCCGAGCAGCGCGAGCTGGGCTATCGTGAGCGGGCGCTGAAAATGTACCCGTGGATCTGCGGCCGCTGCGCGCGCGAGTTCACCCGCACCAACCTGAGCGAGCTCACGGTGCACCATCGCAACCACGACCACGACTTCAACCCGGCCGATGGCAGCAACTGGGAGCTGCTGTGCGTGTACTGTCACGACAACGAGCATTCGCGCTATATCGACCACGTACGCGGCGCCGGTTACAGCGTGCAGGAGGAGGTCGCGCCGGCCACCGGCAATCCCTTCGCCGACCTGAAGGCGATGATGGAGCGCGGCAGGAAATAACCGAGTCGCGGCGTCGGCATCGGTCAGCCTGCTCTGCGTCGGCCGTTTCAGCAGGCTTGTTTCAGTCGGCCTGCTTGACGATGCGCAGCTTTGCGGCCTGCACACCGGGCAGCGCCCGTACCGTGCGCAGCAAGGCCGGTATCGCATCGACGCGCCAGGCGTCGCTCAGCTCCAGGTCGGCCTGCGCGTTCTGGTTGTGATAACCGTGCAGTATCACCGTGGCGCGACCGCCGCGGTAGCCGGCCAGCGCGTGCTGCAGTTTTTCGACGAAGTCGGGCTTTACGCCGTTCAATTTCAGCTGCAGCAGGCGCGCATGCTTGCGGCAGGCATCGGTGAGCGAACTGGCGCTGCGCGCGCGGATCTGAAAGCCGCCGCCGGAGAAGTCGTCGACGCGCAAGCCACCCTCGACCACCAGCATTTCGTCGCGGGTCAACAGCGGTGCGATCTGCTGATACAGCTCGCCGAAGAAGCTCACCTCGATGCTGCCGGTGCCGTCCTCGATGCGCACGAAGGCATCGCTGTCGCCCCGCTTGCGCACCGCGGTCACCATGCCGGCGATCGTCCAGGGCGTGTCCGGGCCGCGGCGGAAACGGTTGCCGTCGTCGTTGTCGTTTTTCCGCGGCTTGGGCGGCTGGTAGCGCAGGGCGATTTCGCCGAGCGGGCAGGTCGACAGCTGCGCCAGCTCCTCTTTCCAGGGATCGGTCGGGTGGCCGGACAGATAATGGCCGAGCGTGTCGCGCTCGCCCTGCAGCAGCTGCTCCAGCGGCCACTCCGGTGCCGTGGGCAGATCGATATGCACCACCGGCGTCAGCGCACCCGAGGCCGCGCCGAACATGTCGTTCTGGCCAGACTGGCGGTCGCGCAGGTGCTGCTCGGCGGCCTTGATCGTATCGGGCAACTGCAGCATCAGGCTGGCGCGCGTCGGCGCCAGAGCGTCGAGCGCGCCGGAATAGATCAGCGCCTCGAGCACGCGCCGGTTGAGTTTGGTCGGATCGACGCGGCGGCAGAAGTCGGCCAGGTCGGTATAACGCCCGTTTTTGCGTTCGGCGACGATGGCTTCGCAGACGCCCTGGCCGACCCCCTTGATCGCGCCGAGGCCGTATTGGATCGTGCGAGCGCCCTGACGCGAGTGAATGGACGATGCGTCGGGTTCGACGGCGACGAACATGTAGTCCGACGCGTTGACGTCCGGCGGCAGCACGGTAAGGCCGATCGCGCGCGACTCGTCGAGAAAGATCACCGCCTTGTCGGTGTTGTCCATGTCCGACGAGATCGTCGCGGCCATGAATTCGGCCGGATAATGCGCCTTCAGCCACGCGGTCTGGTAGCTCACCAGGGCGTAGGCGGCGGCGTGCGACTTGTTGAAGCCGTAGCCGGCGAACTTCTCCATCAAGTCGAAGATTTCGTCGGCCTTGGAGCCGGCCAGACCGTCCTTGGACGCACCGTCGCGAAACTTGGCGCGCTCCTCGGCCATCTTTTTGGCGTCTTTCTTGCCCATCGCGCGGCGCAGCAGGTCGGCGCCGCCGAGCGAGTAACCGCCGACGATCTGCGCCATCTGCATGACCTGCTCCTGGTAGACCATGATGCCGTAGGTCTCTTCCAGAATCGGCTGCACGCGCGGATCGGGATAGCTCACGTCCTCGCGGCCGTGCTTGCGCGCGACGAAGCTGGGGATCAGATCCATCGGGCCGGGGCGGTACAGCGCCACCAGCGCGATGATGTCCTCGAAGCGGTCGGGCTTGGCATCTTTGAGCATGCGCTGCATGCCGGACGATTCGAGCTGGAACACCGCGATGGTCTGCGCCTTTTTCAGCAGCTCATAGGGCTTGGGGTCGTCCAGCGGCAGCTGCGAAATATCCAGCGGCGCTTCGCCGGCCTTCGCACGGCGCGCGTTGATCGCCTTGACCGCCCAGTCGATGATGGTGAGCGTGCGCAGGCCGAGAAAGTCGAACTTCACCAGGCCGACGGCTTCCACGTCGTCCTTGTCGAACTGGGTGACCACGCCGGCACCGCCCGGCTCGCAGTACAGCGGTGCGAAATCGGTCAGCGCGGTCGGCGCGATCACCACGCCGCCGGCGTGCTTGCCGGCGTTGCGGGTCAGACTTTCTAGCTTCAGCGCCAGATCGATCAGCGCACGGGCGTCTTCGTCCTGCTCGTAGGCTTCACAGAATTCCTTGACGACGCGATCAGTTTCTTTTTTCGATTTTTCCGAACGGCCCAGCGCGTCCGACAAGGTCAGGTCGAGCGGGCGCGGGGGCACCAGCTTGGCCAGCCGGTCGACTTGGCCGTACGGCATGCTGAGCACGCGGCCGGAATCGCGCAGCACGGCCTTCGCCGCCATCGAGCCGTAGGTGATGATCTGGCTGACGCGGTCGCGGCCGTATTTGCGCGATACGTAGTCGATCACCTCGTCGCGGCGATCCATGCAGAAGTCGATGTCGAAGTCGGGCATCGAGATGCGTTCGGGATTGAGGAATCGCTCGAACAGCAGGTCGAACTGCAGCGGGTCCAGATCCGTAATCTTCAGCGCCCATGCGACCAGCGAACCGGCGCCCGAACCGCGGCCGGGTCCGACCGGAATGCCGTGTTCCTTGCCCCAGTTGATGAAGTCCGCCACGATCAGAAAGTAGCCGGGGAAACCCATCTTGACGATGACGTCCAGCTCGCGGTCGAGCCGCTTTTCGTAGTCGGCCAGCGTGCAGTTGGCGGCGAGCGGCGCGGCGGACAGGCGCTGCTTCAGCCCTTCGTGCGACAGCTCGCGGATATAGCTGCCCAGGTCATGCCCGTCGGGCACCGGAAAGTCGGGCAGGTAATACGTGCCGAACTGCAGTTCGACGTTGCAGCGCCGCGCCAGCTCGACCGTGTTTTCCAGCGCTTCGGGAATGTCGGCGAACAGCGTCGCCATTTCCTCGGGCGATTTCAGATACTGCTGGTTGCTGTAGTCGCGCGGGCGCTTGTTGTCGGCCAGCACGCGGCCCTGGTTGATGCACACGCGTGCCTCGTGCGCTTCGAAATCGTCCTGCAGCAGAAAACGCACGTCGTTGCTGGCGACCACCGGCAGGTCGAGTTCCACGGCCAATGCCAGTGCGAGGGCGTTCCAGTTTTCCTCGCCGTCGCGACCGCAGCGGGTCAGCTCCAGGTACAGCCGATCGGGGAAAAGCCGCGTCAATGGCCGCAGTTTCGCGAGGGCGGCCTCCAGACCCTGATTCAGGGCGATGCGGCCGACTTCGCTCTCGCGTCCGAGCAGCGCGATCAGTCCGTGCGTCGCCTCGGCGTGCAGCCAGCCGGCCTCGATCAGCGCGCGGCCGCTGTGCTGGCCCTCGCGCCAGGCACGCGACACCAGCCGCGACAGATTGAGGTAGCCGGCGCGGTTCTGGCACAGCAGGTTGAGCCGCCACGGCCGTGGGTCGTCCGGCGCGGAAATCCATAGGTCGCAACCGCTGATCGGCTTGATGCCGGCAGCGCTGCAGGCCTTGTAGAACTTCACCAGCGCGAACATGTTGCATTCGTCGGTGAGCGCCACGGCCGGCATACCGGCGCGCACGCAGGCGTCGACCAGCGCCTTGATGCGGATGGTCGAATCGACCAGCGAATACTCGCTGTGCAGATGCAGGTGGACGAAGCGGGTGGTCATGAAACTCACGCGGCGAGTCCATGAAGGCTACCCGCCCGGCTGCACCCGGACAAGGTTTGACTTGTGCCGATTTTTCGCGATCCGTTGCGCTGGGCGGGGCGGCCGCTCAATTCACCGAGGTAAGCGTTTTTTGCATCGCCGACGAGCTCGACGCGGCCGGCAGCGTCGAGGGCTCGGCCATCAAGGTGTTTATCTCGGCGATCAGGCCGTCCAGCGCGTCCTCGCTGTAGCCCACGTGGATGTCGGCCACGGTGCCGTCACGGTGAAGCATCACCATCACCGGAATGCCCTTGTTCGTGCCGAACGGCTTGCCGATCGAGCCGTCGCGATCCCAGCTCATCAGTAGGCCGGGCAGGCGCGGCCTGAGCACTCGGACGGTTCGTAGATAGACATCGCGACCTTCCTTGTGGTCGATCGAGACCACCTGCAGCGGCAGATGGCGATCGGTGGCCAGCTTCTGCAGGCCCGCCAGTACAGGCAATTCCTTCATGCAGTAAGTGCACCAGGTCGCCCAGAAGCTGATGACGACGACCTTGTCGCGCATCGATGCCAAGCTGACTGAGTCGCCACTGGGTGTTTTCCCCAGTGAGTCGGGCGGCACCGCGCCCGGCTGGATCTGCGCGTTGGCCGATACGCAGATCAAGGCCATGACCCAGGCAAAAATCATTTTGCGCATCGCGAGGACTCCCCTGTCTAAGCGTCTAGCCTACCGCCTTTGCGATGCGCAAGATGGTCATGGTTGCCGATCAGCCGAAGGCGGCGATCAGCAGATAGCCATCCAGCACGATGACTAGGGCTGTGCCGGCGGCAGCCAGCGCCATGAAACCACGATCGAAGCCGTACTGGCCCATCAGATCGCGCTTGCCCGCCAGCATCAGCATGGGCAGCAGCGCGAACGGTAGGGCAATGCCGAGCACGCACTGGCTCAGCACCAGCAGCGTATCGGCGCCGATGCCGGGGCGCGCGGCGAGCAGCACGAAACCGATGCAGACGCCGGCCAGCCGTGTGGCAATGCCACGCAGCCAGGTGCGGCTTTCGCGCCCGCGAAAACCGCGGCTCAGAATGCGTCCGGCCAGCACGCCGGTGATCGCCGAGCTCTGCCCCGCTGCGTACAGCGCGCCCGCGAAAATCGCCGCCGCGCCGGCGCCAAGGGTCAGCGCGATGGCGTGGTAAGCGTCGTCCAGATTGTTCACCGGCATACGGATATGCGAGAGTGACGCGGCTGCCACCATCAGCATGGCGGCGTTGACCAGGGTGGCCAGCAGCAGCGAAACGCGGGTATCGGTTTCCACGACGCGCAGCGCCATCGGTCGTTCGTGCGCCGGCAGGTCCTTGCTGCGCTCGGCGATCAGGCCCGAATGCAGGAACAGATTGTGTGGCATCACCGTGGCGCCCACGATGCCCAGCGCCACCGCCAGCATGCCGTGGTTGCCGAATACCCTGGCGCTCGATGCCAATCCTTGCAGCACGTCGCCCCCGACGGGCCGGGCCTTGATCAGCAAATAGACGAAGGTCAGCGATACGATCGCCAGCAAGGTGCTGACCACGAACTCGTGGGCGCGCTGTCGGCGCTGTGACAGTGCCATGATCGCCAGCGTGCCCAGCGCTGCGACAATCATGCCGACCTGCAGCGGCAGGCCAAACAGCAGGCGCAAGGCGATGGCGCCGCCGACCAGCTCCGCCAGCGCGGTCGCCACGATCGCCAGCTCGCTGGCCAGCCACGCGCTGAGCGCCAGCGGACGCGGCAGCAGTCGACAGGTGAGTTCGGCGAGATCTTCGCCGGTGGCCATGCCCAGTCGTGCTGCCATCGTCTGAAACAGCAGTCCGAGCAGGCTGGCCAGCAGCACCGAGCCCAGCAGCGTGTAGCCATAGCTCGAGCCGGCGGCGATGTCCGTGGCCCAGTTGCCGGGGTCGACATAGCCCACCGCCACCAGCAGCCCGGGCCCGATCAGCCGACGCAGAGAGCGTCGGGTCGCAGGGGATACCGACCGGTGGATGGGATGCAGCAAGCTCAAGGTTTCAATCAGCGCGGACATGACCGTAGGCAGGGATTCGGACGTCTCTATTGAGAGGCATCCCGCGCGTCGGTGTCCAACTGATCCTGCGCATGTCATTCATAGCCAAAAGCTATCGATGGAAGACCGCTCGACGCTGGAAACTATGGTGCGATCAGTCGCCTGACCGGCGCAAAGCTGCGCCGATGCTGCGGGCAGGGGCCTAGCAGACTCAGCGCAGCGAGATGGGCCGGCGTGGGATAACCCTTGTGCACGGCAAAGCCGTAGCCCGGATGGTGAGACTCCATCGTCACCATCAGTCGATCGCGCGTGACCTTGGCCAGAATCGAGGCAGCGCTGATCGCCGGTTCCAGCGCGTCGCCGCCGACGATGGCACGACCGCGGCAGGGTAGATCCTTCGGCAACTTGTTGCCGTCGATCAGCGCCTCTTCGGCCATCAGCGCAAGACCGGCGACCGCGCGGCTCATGCCGGTCATGGTGGCCTGGAAAATATTCAGCCGATCGATTTCTTCCGGCTCGATCAGCACCACGCACCAAGCCAGCGCGCGCTCGACGATGAGCGGGTACAGCGCCTCGCGCTTCGCTTCGCTGAGCTTTTTCGAATCGTTGAGGCCGGCAATCGGCCGGTCGGGATCGAGAATGACCGCCGCGATGGAAAGCGGCCCGGCCAGCGGCCCGCGCCCCGCCTCGTCGACGCCCGCGACAAGCCGGCTTTTCGCGTTCGCTGCCGGCGGCCCGCCGCGACCGAACAAGGCCCCCTGTTCGGGGAAGACGAATTGCGCCGAAGGGCGGAGGCTTGCCTCGATCACGTCAGCCGCCATCGGTGGCATCCATCAGTTCGGCAATCGCGGCGGCGGCGCGTTCGCCCGCGTGACCGTCGAGGCCGCTGCGCAGCGCCCGATGCAACTGCTCGAACGCGTTCACGATGTAACCGCGCCGTTCGCTGTCCTGAAACAGCGCCAGTGTGGCCGCGGCGAGATGGCTCGCGGTGCACTCGTCCTGCATGAACTCCGGTACCAGCAGTTCGCCGTCGATGCCGTTGGCGCGTGCGAGAATATTCGGCAGCGCGTAGACGTCGGTCTTCAGCATCTTCAAGGCGCGCGCAATGCGATAGCTCGCCGGCGCCACGCGATAGCCCACCACCATCGGCCGTTTGGCCAGCATCGCTTCCAGCGTGGCTGTGCCTGAAGCGAGCAGTACCACGTCGGCGGCCAGCATCGCTTCGTGCGCGTGGCCGTCCAGCAGCAGCGGCGCCGTTTCGTCGCGGGGAAGCTTGGCCAGCAAATCCTTGAGCTTTGCATGCATATGCGGATTGGCTGCGGGTATCACGATGCGCAAGCCGGGCAGCGCGCCGGCAACGCGCATCGCCGCATCGATAAAAACCGGCCCCATGCGCGACAGTTCCGAGGCGCGGCTGCCGGGAAGCAAGGCCAGAATCGGCGCCTGCTGCGGCAGCTGCAGAAACTCGCGCGCGCCCACGCGATCGGAGATCATCGCAAAGCGATCGGCCAGGGGATGTCCGACGAAGCGCGCGTCGATGCCGTGCCTGGCGTAGATCGGCGGCTCCATCGGAAACAGGCACAGCACGCGGTTGGCGCTGCGGCCGATTTTTTCCGCGCGCTTTTCGCGCCACGCCCATACCGACGGGCTGACGTAGTGCACGGTTTTCAGGCCGGCGTGTTTCAGGCGCTGCTCCAGGCCGAGATTGAAATCCGGTGCATCGATGCCGACGACGACCGCCGGCTGCACTTTCAGCAGCCGTGCGATCAGCTCCCGGCGCAGCCGCAGCAGCCGCGGTAAATGCCGAATGACCTCGCTGAAGCCGAACAGCGACAGCTCGCGAATGTCGTACCACGATTCGAAACCCTGCGCCTGCATGCGCGCGCCGCCAATGCCGACGAAACGCGCGTCGGGATAGCGTTCGCGCAGGGCGAGAATCAGGTCGGCGCCGAGCTGATCGCCGGAATCTTCGCCGGCGATCAGGGCGATCAGCGGGGTGTGGGTGGAGACGTCATTGAGCGTCGTCATGCTGTCTCCCTTTGGCTGACGAATGAGCACGAGCCGGAGCGCGCGTTTGATTCTCGATAAGCGGGACGCTTATCGAGCCAACGTTCGCTTGCTGCGATCGAGAAAGTCGAGCATGGCGCGCACGTCGTCGCTCTCGCCGGCCTGCTTTTCCAACAGCTCGCGCGCCTCCGGCAACGACAGGCCGGCCATGTACAGCGTGCGGTAGGCCCGCTTGATCGCCGAAATGCGCGGCGCGTCGAAGCCGCGGCGTTTCAAGCCCTCGCTGTTGATGCCGCGCGGGCGACCGTGCTGCTCGTTGGCCATCATCACGAACGGCGGCACGTCCGAACCGACCAGGCAGCCCATGCCGATAAAGGCGTGCGCGCCGACCTTGCAGAACTGGTGTACGCCGGAGTAGCCGGACAGGATCGTCCAGTCGCCAATCTCCACATGTCCGGCCAGTGCCGAATAATTGGAGAAAACGATGTTGTTGCCGACCTGGCAGTCGTGCGCGATGTGTACATAGGCAAGCAGCCAGTTGTCGTTGCCGATACGCGTCACGCCGCCGCCATCGCCGGTGCCGCGATTGATGCTGGCAAATTCGCGGATCAGATTGCGGTCGCCGATGATCAGCTCGGTGCGCTCGCCGGCGAACTTCTTGTCCTGCGGATCGCCGCCCAGCGAGGCGAATTGGGCGATGCGATTGTCGCGGCCGATCTTCGTCGGCCCTTCGATCACCACGTGCGGGCCGATGACGGTGCCGTCGCCGATTTCCACATCGGCGCCGATCACGCTGTAGGCGCCGATACGGACGTTTTCGCCGATAATGGCGGAAGGATCGATCAACGCAGTGGCGTGAATCATTTATCGGACCTCGCCGCGCACATCAGTTCGCAGCTGGCCACTTCCTTGCCGTCGACCAGGGTGCGCGCGACGAAGATGCCCATGCCGCGCATCAGGCGCTTCAAGCCCACTTCCATACGCAGCTGGTCGCCCGGAGAAACCACGGCGCTGAAGCGCGCGTTGTCGACTTTCACCAGATAGAACAGCGGGCTGCCCGTATTGCCTTTCATGCGGCTGCTGATCTGTGTCAGCAGGCCGGCGGTCTGCGCCATCGCCTCGACGATCAACACCCCAGGCATCACCGGATGCCCCGGAAAGTGGCCCTGGAAAAACGGCTCGTTGATGCTGACGTTTTTCAGCGCGACCACGCTGACATCCGGCACGATCTCGATCACGCGATCCACCAGCAGAAAGGGATAGCGGTGCGGCAGCAGTTCCTGGATCTGCTCGATGGTCACCGGCATGGTGAGGGCAGCGGGTTTGTCACTCATGATTCCTGTCCTTTTCCAGCGCCGAGAGCCGGCGCGCGTACTCATCAAGATGTTTGAAGCGGGCCGCATTCTTGCGCCACGCCAGATTTGCCTGCAGCGGTACGCCCGACGAGTATTCGCCCGGCTCGCGGATCGAGCTGGTGACCAGGCTCTTCGCCGTAATGGTAACGCGGTCGGCGAGTTCGAGATGGCCCAGCACGCCGGCGTTGCCGCCGATCTGGCAGTAGCGGCCGATTTTGGCGCTGCCCGCCACCGCTGCGCAGCCGGCCATGGCGGTGTGTGCGCCGATATATACGTTGTGCGCGATCTGAATCTGGTTATCCAGCCGCACGTCTTCTTCCAGCACGGTATCTTCGAGTGCGCCGCGGTCGATGGTGGTGTTGGCACCGATCTCGCAGTCGTCGCCGATGCGCACGCCGCCGAGCTGCGGCAGCTTGATCCAGCCACCGTGATCGTAGGCGTCGCGGTCGAATGCCAGGCCGAAGCCGTCCGAGCCGATCACCGCGCCGGGATGCACCAGCACGCGTTTGCCTAGCGTCACGCGGGTCACCAGGGTCACACGCGCCACCAGGCGGGACTGCGCGCCGACCGTGCAGCCGGTGCCGATGATGCAGTGTGGGCCAAGTACGGCGCCATCCTCGACGACCGCGTCGTCCTCGATGACGCAACAGGGTCCCACGCTGGCGCTGGCGCTGACCCGCGCGCTGGTGGCGACCACCGCGCTGGGATGTACGCCTGGTGGCGCCAGCGGCTGGCGCTCGAACAGCGCGGCGATTTTCGCGTAGGCCACGTAGGGGTCTTTGGCGATCAGCGCCGCGGTGGGGCAAGCGGCGAGATTTTCTTCGCGCAGCACGACCACGGCGGCATGCGTGGCGGCCAGTTGCGCATCGTATTTGCTGTTGGAGAGAAAGCTCAGCTGATTGGCACCGGCGCCCGCCAGGGTGCCGACGCCATCGACGCGCCTCGCGCCGTCGCCGTGCGACGACAGCCCGAAACGTTCGGCCAGTTCGGCCACTGAATAAGACGCTGCGTTCAAGCGCATGCTCCGTGCATCGGCGCCCGGCGGGATGCCGGTACGCCGGGCTGGGTCATCAGAACGGTTTTGTTAGAGCTGATTTGTCAGCGCGGGATTATCCGAGCGAGATCATCGGTTCGAGATAATCAGCGCTGGATCGTCAGAACTGGCTGCCGAAGGTGAACTGGATTTTTTCTTCGTAATGGCTGTCGTCAGGCTGGGTGCGGAACGGGTGCGCCAGGCTGATGATCAGCGGGCCGATCGGGGCCTGCCAGTGCACCGAGATACCGGCCGATGCGCGCAGCGTGCTGGCGCTGAACGTGCTGAAGCTCTGATACGCGTTACCCACGTCCATGAATACCGACACGCGCGCCGTATTGATGTCTTTCAGGAACGGCAGCGGCAGATAGACCTCGGTCGTACCCAGCACCTTGAACGCGCCGCCGATCGGCTCGGCGTAGTTGCCGTCCGGGCAGAAGCCGTTCTTCGCCGGTGCGGTGTAAGCGATACAGACGCGCGGACCGAGCGTGTTGTCCTGGAAGCCGCGCACGTCGCGCACGCCGCCGGAGTAGAAGTTCTGCACGAACGGGAAATCCTGCCGCATATCGACCAGGGTATGGTCGGTGACGGCGCTCTGCAGCGTGGCGTACTGCGAATCGCTGATGCCGTTGTTGCCGTAGGTCTTGCCGTAGCCGACCTGGCCGTCCAGGTACAGCACGAAACCGCCACCGATCGGCCAGTAGTGGTTGGCTTCCGCCGTGAACTTCCAATACTGGACGGTGGAGCCCGGCAGGGCGATGTCGGTCGAGGCCGAGATCAGGCCGCCGCGGGTGGGCGAGAAGTAGGCGTTGCGCGTGTCGTGGTTCCAGCCCAGCGTGCCGGTCCAGGTATGCAGCGTGTCGTGGCCGATTTCGTTCTGATAGTCGATCAGCACCTGGGGGCTGAAGCCCGGAATCAGGCTGACCTTGTCGCTGCTGATGCCCATGCCGACGCGGATGCCGTCGGTTTCCGTGACCGGAATGCTCAGATAGGTCGAGAACGCCCGATCGCTGGTCGAGTAGTCGGCGAAATCGGTATTGCCGTAGTCGGTCTTCGAATAAGTGGCGTTGTAGCCGATGCCGATGTTGCTGTCGGTTAGATAGGGGTTGAAGTAGCTGACGCCGTACTTGGTGTAGTAGCTGCTGCGCTCGCCGCTGATCGAGGCGCTATCGCCGGTACCGAAGATGTTGTTCTGCGAGACGGAGGCATTGAGGATGATGCCCGAGTACTGCGAATAGCCCACGCCGAACTGCAGGCTGCCGGCGGACTGCTCTTCCACCTTGACCGTTACGTCGACCTGATCGAGCGAGCCGGGCACCAGCTTTTTGTCGATATCGACCGTCTTGAAATAACCCAGGCGCTGCAGGCGGATCTTGGAGCGGTCGAGGGCAGCCTGCGAATAGAACGTGCCCTCGAGCTGGCGCATTTCGCGGCGCAGCACGGCGTCTTCGGTACGGGTGTTGCCCTGGAATACCACGCGGCGCACGTAAACGCGCTGACCGGGCTCGACGAAAAGGGTGAGGTCGACAGTGCGCTTGTCCTTGTCTAGCTTCGGAATCGGCGTGACCTTGGCATAGGCGTACCCGATGTTGGACAGAATCGCCTTGATCGACTTGGTGCTGGCCTCGATCGCGGAGCGGTTGAACAGGTCTCCCGGCTTGACGTAGACCAGCTGGCGTATCGTGGCCTCGGGCAGGATCAGCGTGCCGAGCAGCTTCACGTCGGCGATCTTGTAGGTGTCGCCTTCCTTGACGCTGGCGTCGATGTACATCGAGCGGCGGTCCGGCGCGATGCTGACCTGGGTCGAATCCACGCCGAAGTCGGCGTAACCGCGGTTCATGTAGTACGACTGCAGTTTCTCCAGGTCGCCGGAGAGCTTTTCGCGCGAGTACTGGTCGTCTTTCGAGTACCAGGACAGCAGGCCGGGCGTGTTCGACTCGAAACCTTCGCGTACTTCCTTGTCGGTGAACGCGTGGTTGCCGATGATGTTCAGCTCTTCGATCTTGGCGGCCTTGCCTTCGCGGATTTCGATATCCACCGCAACGCGATTGCGCTCGAGCTGGGTCACGTGCGGGGTGACCGACACGTTGTACTTGCCGCGGTTGTAGTACTGGCGCACCAGCTCCTGCTGCACGTTGTCCAGCGCCAGCCGGTCGAAGGTTTCGCCTTCGGCCAGGCCGATCTGCTTCAGGCCCTTCTTCAGGTCGTCGGTCTTGATGTCCTTGTTGCCGCGCAGGGTCAGCTTGGCGATCGACGGACGCTCGACCACCTTGATCACCATGATGTCGCCTTCGCGATCGATTTCCACGTCGCTGAAGAACTTGGTCTGATACAGCGCACGGATGGCTTTTTGTGCCTGGTCGTTGGTCAGCCGGTCGCCCTTGTTGACGGGCAGGTAGGTGTAGACCGTACCGGGAGCGATGCGGCTGAGGCCGTCGATGCGGATGTCCGAGACCACGAACGGGTCGAACGCAAACGCATTGGCGGAGAGGGAGGCAAGCAGGATCAGCGCGGCGATACGCTTCATCGTCGGTTCCGTTGGGTTATTTCGATGGAGCCGCCAGCGCGGCGGCTCCGATCAACACATGAAGCAAGGCAACGCCCTGCTTCGAAAAAGGGTATGCGCTCGAGAAAAGCACATCGTTAAAGCCACCACATCGACCGGCTGCGTCAGCGGCAGTGAAGCCCGTCGTCGACCGATGCCATGCGTCTCTCGCCGCTGTCACGACAACAAGATGCCATGGATATCGTTGTAAAACGCCAGCCCCATCACGGTAAACAGCAGCGCGATGCCGATGTACTGGCCAACAATCATCGTCTGCTCGCTGACCGGACTGCCTTTGATCAACTCGATCAGATAATACAGCAGGTGCCCACCGTCGAGGACGGGAATCGGCATCAGGTTGATAATGGCCAGGCTAAGCGACACCAGCGCAAGGAACTGCAGGAACGAAGCGAAGCCCATGCCGGCCGATGCGTTGGCTACCTGGGCGATACCGATCACGCCGTGCAGATTTTGGGTCGAGGCCTCGCCGGTAATCAGCTTGCCGAACATCGCAAACGTCTGCATCGCGTTGTGCCAGGTGGTTTGCAGCGAGGCGTCGAGCGCCTTGATTGGCCCGTAGCGCACCATCGCCTGTTCGGGCATCGGCGCACCGATGCCCATGACCCACTTCTGTGGCTGGCCCTGCAGCGATTCCCATTTGGTAACGACGCTGAGTTTTTCCGGTTGGCCGTTGCGCTCGATCACTACCGACAGCGTCGGTGATTTGACCGCGTCGGCCTGCACCAGCTTGCCGAACGCCTCGAAATCGGCCACCGCTTGACCATTCACGCTGATCAGTCGATCGCCGCCCTGCATGCCCGCCAGCGAGGCCGGCTGGCCCGGTGTCACGGTGGCGGCAATCGCGGGCGGCGGCGCGGGTTTCAGCCCGAGCGCGTCGAAATACTTTTCTACCGGCTGCCCCGGCGGTAGCCGATCCAGCGGCAGCACCAACTGGCGGGGGCGACCATCTGCGCCGCTTACCGTTATCGACAGCGGCGCGCGGCTCAGCAGACCGTTGGCGATGGCATCCAGGGAATCACCCAGGGTCGTTACGGGCTGGCCATCCACGCTCAGAATGCGATCGCCCGGCAGGACGCCGGCCTTGGCGGCGATGCTTTGCGGTGTGGCGGTCACCACCGGTACGTAATCCGGCCGCCCCAGCATAAACATCAGCCAGAACGCAGCGAGGGTAAAGATCACATTGAAACCCGGTCCTGCCGCGACAATGGCGATGCGTTTCCACACCGACTTGCCGGTGAACTCCTGATCGCGCAGCGCCGGATCGATCTCGCCCTCGCGCGCGTCGAGCATCTTGACATAGCCGCCCAACGGGATCGAGGCGATCTGGTATTCCGTACCGTCGCGGCCGGTGCGCTTCCAGATGGCCTTGCCGAAGCCGACGGAGAAGCGCAGCACCTTGACGCCACAGCGGCGCGCGACCCAGTAATGGCCGAACTCATGAAAGGTCACCAGTACGCCGAGCGTGATGGCCAACCAGAAAACCGAGCCGAAAAAGGAATTCATCAATCGCCGTTGTGAGGGGACGTCACGCCAAGGGTATCAGGCCAAGAATATCAGCAAGCATTGCGCAGAATACGGCGGGCGGCTTCCCGGGCCACCCGATCACGTTCCAGCAGGGTCTGAACATCGACCACGGCTTGCGCCGGCAGTTCCGCAAGAACCGCATCCACGACGTCGGCAATCGAGAGAAACGCCAGCGAGCCGGCCAAAAAGGCCTCCACCGCGATCTCGTTGGCTGCGTTCAGCACCGCTGGCGCATCGCCACCGGCACGCAATGCCTGAAACGCCAGCGCCAGACAGCGGAACGTCGTCAGATCCGGCGGTTCAAAGGCGAGCGGGGCACAGGCGGTCAGGTCCAGCGGCGCCACGCCAGCGTTCACGCGCTCCGGCCACGCCAGCGCGTGGGCGATCGCGGTGCGCATATCGGGATTGCCCAGCTGGGCCAGCACGGAGCCGTCGACGTATTCGACAAAGGAGTGCACCAAGCTTTGTGGGTGAACTACGACATTGATCAGATCGGGCGCGGCGCCGAACAAGTGATGGGCTTCGATGACTTCCAGGCCCTTGTTCATCAGCGTGGCCGAATCGACCGAAATCTTGCGGCCCATGACCCAGTTGGGGTGTTTGCAGGCCTGTTCCGGCGTGATGCCGGCCAGTTCGGCGCGGTTGCGGCCGCGGAACGGGCCGCCCGAGGCGGTCAGCGTCAATTGCCGAACGCCCTTGTGCAGCGACGGCTTGCCGCCGGCCAAGCCTTCGGCGGGCAGGCACTGGAACAGCGCGTTGTGTTCGGAATCGACCGGAATCAGCGCGCCGCCGCCGGCTGCCACGGCATCGAGCAGCAGCGGGCCGGCCATCACTATGGCTTCCTTGTTGGCCAGCAGCAGGCGCTTGCCGGCGCGGGCGGCGGCGAGGGTGGATTGCAGCCCGGCGGCGCCGACAATCGCCGCGACGACGGTATCGCACAGGTTGCCCGAGGCCGCGGTGGCGAGGGCCTCGCGGCCGCTGGCGACGTCGCAGCGAACGCCGGCCGCCGTCAGCTTGCGCGACAGTTCGGCCTCCAGCGCAGGGTCGGCGATCACGGCCAGCTCGGGGCGGTGCTGCATGCACAGCGCGACCAGCGCGTCGACCTGGCGATGCGCGGTCAGCACCGTGGCGCGAAAGCGCTCCGGGTGGCGGGCGATCACGTCCAGCGTGTTGCCGCCGATCGAGCCGGTGGCGCCGAGTACGGCAACGTTCTTCATGTCATCCAGCCGCCATGAACAGGTTCAGCAGCAGCATGCCGGCAGCGAACACCGGCAGCGCGGCAAACACGCTGTCCAGGCGATCCATCATGCCGCCATGTCCAGGAATCATGGTGCCCGAATCTTTCACCTGCGCGTGGCGCTTCATCAGGCTTTCGATCAGGTCGCCGACGATGGATGCACCGACGGTGACAGCGGCCAGCACGGCCAGTCCGATCAGCTGTCCGCCGCGCATATCGAGCAGCCACCAGCCGCCCAGCGCCATGACTACGACGCCAGCCGCCAGCGCGCCATAGGCACCGGCCCAGGTCTTGCCGGGGCTGATCTGCGGGGCGAGTTTGCGCTTGCCGAACGTGCGGCCGCTGAAATAGGCGCCGATATCGGCGGCCCAGACAATCACCAGCGAGAGCAGGGCCAGGCCGTGGCCGTGCGGCCGGCCGGCGTGGATGGTGATCGCCGCGACCCACGCGGGGAAAATCACGAACGCGCCGGCGAGCAGCTTCAGTGCGCGGTTTTCCAGGGTCGGTGCGGCGCCGTAAGCGAAGTGACGCAGCCAGATACAGGCGACCAGCCACCAGAGCACGCCGAGTCCAATCACGGCCGGTGCGACGAGGGTAAAGCGCGCCATCCACAGCAACACGAACACCGCCGCCGACACGATCAACCACGCCGCCTGCAGCGCGACGCTTTTCAGTCCGCTCAAGCGCGCCCACTCCCACAGCGCGGCAAGAAACGCCGCCGCCGCGATCGCGGCAAACACCGCTGTCGACGCAAACAGAATGACGAGAATCACCAGCGGGGCGAGTATCGCGGCGGTGATGGCGCGCTGTAGCAGCATCGGAATCCTTAGTTGACGGCAGCGACCTGCTCACCGGTGCGGCCGTAACGGCGCTCGCGGCGGGCATAGTCGTCGATGGCGAGACGCAGGCAGTCCCGATCGAAATCGGGCCAGAGCACGTCGGTAAAATACAGTTCGGCGTATGCAGCCTGCCACAGCAGGAAATTGCTGATGCGGGTTTCGCCGCCGGTGCGGATGAAAAGATCCAGCGGCGGCAGTTCGGACAGCGTCATCCACTGGCCCAGCGTCGTCTCGTCAATCTGGTCCGAACGTAGATCCCCGCGCTTGACCGCGTCGGCCGCCTGCCGCGCCGCCTGCACGATATCCCAGCGGCCGCCATAGTTCACCGCGATGCTGACGTGCAGCTTGTCGTTGCCGGCGGTGCGCGCCATCGAGGCGTGCATGCGATCTCGCAGCGGTTCCTCGAACGCGCTCAAGTCACCGACAAAGCGCAGGCGCACACCGTTGCTGTGCAGCTCGTCCACTTCCTTGTCCAGCGCCCGCACGAACAGACTCATCAGCGCCATCACTTCTTCGGGCGGGCGCTGCCAGTTCTCGCTGGAGAAGGCGAATACGGTCAGCGCCTGCACGCCTTCGCGCATGCACGATTCGATCGCTTCACGCACCGCCTTGCGGCCGGCGTTGTGGCCGAAGCTGCGCGGACGATGGCGCGCCTTGGCCCAGCGGCCGTTGCCATCCATCACGATGGCGATATGGCGCGGAACCCGAGCGGCTTCGGCGCCGGACATGCAAAGGGCGATGGCGCTCAGAGCGCCATCAGCTCCTCTTCCTTGGCCTTGACCACGGCGTCCACATCCTTCACGGCGCGGTCGGTGAGCTTTTGAATTTCGTCATCGACGCGGCGCTCGTCGTCTTCGGTGATCAGCTTTTCCTTCAGCAGGTCCTTGATTTGCTGAAGCGCGTCACGGCGCACGTTGCGGATAGCGATCTTCGCGTTCTCGCCCTCGTGGCCCACATGCTTGGCCAGCTCGCGGCGGCGCTCTTCGGTCAGCGGCGGCATGTTGAGGCGGATCACGGTGCCGGCGGTGGTCGGCGTGACGCCGATATCGGAAGCCATCAGCGCTTTTTCGATCGGCGCCACCATCGGCTTTTCCCACGGCGTGATGATGATCGTGCGCGCGTCGGCCAGCGAAACCGAGGCGACCTGGGTCAGCGGCATGTCGGCGCCGTAGTAGGACACCTTGATGTTATCGACCAGCGCGGTGCTGGCGCGGCCGGTGCGGATGCGGGTGAGGTCGTGCTTGAGTGACTCGATGCTTTTGCCCATGCGGGTCTGGGCGTCGGTCTTGATGTCGTTGATCATGAAACGTTTCCCGATGAATCTGGCTAGCAGATGATTATAGCAGCCGGGTTACGGCGAGCTGTGAGCGATAAACGCGCTCCGGCGGGCGGTTCAGCCGCCGTCGACCAGGGTACCGATCGGCTCGCCGTGCATGATGCGCATGAGGTTGCCCGGCACGGTCATGTCGTAGATGCGCAGCGGCATGTCGTGGTCGCGGCACAGCGCGATGGCGGCGGTATCCATCACCGCCAGCTTGCGCTCGATCACCTCGTCGTAGTCGAGGCGGTCGTAGCGCACCGCGTCGCTGTGCTTGGCCGGGTCGGCGGTGTAGACGCCGTCGACCTTGGTGGCTTTCAGCAGCAGGTCGGCCCCGATTTCGACCGCGCGCAGCGCCGCGGCGGAGTCGGTGGTGAAGAACGGATTGCCGATGCCGGCAGCGAACAGCACGATGCGGCCCTTTTCGAGATGGCGGATCGCACGGCGGCGCACGAAATCCTCGCTGACGTCGTGGATCTGAATGGCACTCATCACGCGGGCAAAGCCGTTGCGCTTTTCGATCGCGTCCTGCATCGCCAGCGCGTTCATCACCGTGGCTAGCATGCCCATGTGGTCGCCGGTCACGCGGTCCATGCCGGCGGCTGCCAATCCGGCGCCGCGAAAGATATTGCCGCCGCCGATGACGACGCCGATCTCGGCGCCAGCGCGTTGGACCTCGATGATTTCGTCGGCCAGCCGGCCGATTACCTTGGGGTCGATGCCGTAATCGCCCTGGCCCATCAGGGCTTCACCGGAAAGTTTGAGCAGAATGCGGCCGTAATTCAGCGGGGTGCTCATGGGGTCTCCGGGTTTGTGTGGCAAAACAGCGGCAGTGTAACGGCTGTCGTCAATGACGGGGAGAGGTTTCGCCGCGTCGCGCGGCATGTATGCGGGTTTTTACGGCGCTACGGTAGATACAAAAAAGCCGCGGTTTCCGCGGCTTTTTCGCTTGCTTGCGGTGCTGACTCAGGCCAGGCCGGCCTGCTTCATCACTTCGGCGTGGAAATCCTCTTCCACTTTCTCGATGCCTTCGCCGACGGCCAGACGCACGACGGTAACCACGTCCGCGCCTTCCTTCTTCAGCGCCTCGGCCACCGTGGTGTTGGTATCCAGCACATACGGCTGGCCCAGCAGGGTGACTTCGGAGACGATCTTGTTGATCTTGCCGGCGATGATCTTCTCGAGGATTTCGGCCGGCTTGGCCTTGTCCTTCTCGGTCATCTGGCTCAGCGCGATCTCTTTTTCCTTGGCGACGAAATCGGCCGGCACGTCCTCGGCGCGGATGTGCGCTGGGTTCATGGCGGCGACGTGCATCGCGATGCCCTTGGCCAGCTCCTCGGAGCCGCCCTTGAGCGACACCAGTACGCCGATGCGGCCGCCGTGGATGTAGCTGCCGATTACGCCATCGCTCTCGACGCGGGCCATGCGGCGCACGTCGATCTTCTCGCCGATTTTGGCGATCAGGGCCTTGGCGGCTTCTTCGACGTTGCCGGCATCCGGGTAAGCGGCGGCCTTCAGCGCGTCGACGTCAGCCGCGCCGGATTTCAGCGCGATATCGGCCACGGTGTCGGTGAACTTCAGGAAGCTGGCGTCTTTGCCGACGAAATCGGTCTCGCAGTTGACTTCGACCAGCACGGCAGTCTTGCCGGCCTGGGCGGCCACGATGCGGCCTTCGGCGGCCACGCGGCTGGCCTTCTTGTCGGCCTTGGACAGGCCGGACTTGCGCAGCCACTCCATCGCGGTCTCGATATCGCCGTTGTTTTCGACGAGGGCCTTTTTGCATTCCATCATGCCGGCGCCCGAACGTTCGCGCAGTTCCTTGACCAGCTGGGCGGAAATGTTGCTCATGGGTATTTCTCCAAAGCTTTGGATTGGATACGCCGCGGCGGTTGCCCGCCGCGGCGTTGATGTCTCAGGGCGAGACGACGGCCAATGGCCGTCGTTGCACCGGCTTACTTGGCGGAAGCGCCGTCGCGCGGGCCACGGCCACCGTCGCGGCCGCCGTCACGACGCGGAGCGCCGGCACCCTTCTTCGGGGCGGCATCGCGGCGCGGCGCGGCCTGCTTGCGGTCGACCTTGGCCACCGGGTTGCCTTCCTCGTCGAGCTCGACGAAATCGTTGGCATCGCCCTGGGCGGCGGCCGGCGCAGCGGCCTTGCCTTCCAGGATCGAGTCGGCCGCGGCGCGGGCGTACAGCTGGATGGCGCGGATGGCGTCGTCGTTGCCCGGGATGGCGTAGTCGACCAGCTCGGGGTTGTAGTTGGTGTCGACCACGGCGATCACCGGAATGCCGAGCTTCTTGGCTTCCTGCACGGCGATGTCTTCATGACCGATGTCCACGACGAACAGCGCGTCGGGCAGGCGGTTCATGTCCTTGATGCCGCCCAGCGACGCCTGCAGCTTGTCGCGCTCGCGACGACGGGACAGCACTTCGTGCTTGACCAGCTTCTCGAACGAACCGTCGGTCTCGGCCGCTTCCAGCTCTTTCAGGCGCGACACGGACTGCTTGACGGTGCGGAAGTTGGTCAGCATGCCGCCGAGCCAGCGCGAGGTGACATACGGCATGCCGGCGCGTGCGGCCTCTTCGGCCAACGGCTCGCGGGCCGAACGCTTGGTGCCGACGAACAGGATGGTGCCGCGCTTCTGCGCCAGCGCCGACAGGAAATTCATCGCGTCGGTGAACAGCGGCAGGGTCTTTTCGAGATTGATGATGTGGATCTTGCCGCGGGCGCCGAAGATGTACGGAGCCATCTTGGGGTTCCAGTAACGGGTCTGATGACCGAAATGGACGCCGGCCTCGAGCATTTGACGCATGGTGACTTGTGCCATGGTGAAACTCCTTGCATGGACCTTTATAAGGTCTGGGGGTTGGGACCTCCACGTACCCCCGACTTCGACCGCGAACGTCCCATTAAATGATGGGATCGAGCGCAGCACCCCGAAGGCGGTGCCGATACGTGTGTGGCGTTTGGTTGGGTATTGGACCGCTTGACGGTTACAATCCCGGGACGCTTTGCGCTGTACGCACCGGTGAAACCGGCCGCATCAGGTCAGCAAAACTCCCGAATTGTAGCCGGTGCTCCGGCAGCGCGGCAAGTTGCGGCGGATTCTCAGTTGAACCGACCGACCTGCGCCGCCATTTAGGCAGGACTTATGGCTATTACTCTGAAATCCCCCGAAGACCTCGAAGGCATGCGCGTCGCCGGCAAACTGGCCGCCGATGTGCTCGCCATGCTCAAGGACCACGTCAAGCCCGGTGTGACCACCGAAGAGCTGGATCGCCTAGCACACGACTACATCGTCAACGTGCAGCAGGCGATTCCGGCCAACGTCGGCTATCACGGTTTCCCCAAAACCCTGTGCGCCTCGGTCAACCACGTGATCTGTCACGGTATCCCGAACGAGGGCAAGGTGCTGAAGGATGGCGACATCGTCAATCTGGATGTCACCGTGATCAAGGACGGCTGGCACGGCGACACCAGCCGCATGTATTTCGTCGGCACGCCGTCGGTGCTGGCCAAGCGGCTGGTCGACACTACCTTCGAGGCGATGATGAACGGCATCAGGGCCGTGCGTCCGGGCGCCACGCTGGGCGACGTCGGTCACGCGATTCAGCAGCACGCCGAGGCGGCCGGCTTCAGCGTGGTGCGCGAGTACTGCGGCCACGGCATCGGCAAGGTCTACCACGACGAGCCGCAGGTACTGCATTACGGCAAGCCGGGTGCGGGCGTCGAACTGAAAAAGGGCATGACCTTCACCATCGAGCCGATGATCAACGCCGGCAAGCCGCAGACCCGGCAGCTGCCGGACGGCTGGACTGTCGTGACCAAGGACCACTCGCTGTCGGCGCAGTGGGAGCACACTATCGCGGTGACCGATGACGGTTACGAAATCCTCACGGCGTGGCCCGACGCCTGACCCGCATGGCTGAATCGCGGCGTCGAATAAGGCGCCGCGGATGCTGCTCGGCTGAGATGATTCGTCGAGATGATTCTTCGGCCCACCGCCGCGCCCGAGTCGTCACGTTCTCACGGAGCCACGCTTAAGATCATGTCGTCGATCCCCAGTCTTGCCGCACTGCCGCCGCTGCCACGCCTGCCGGTGGCGGTGCCACGCTCGGGCGTGTCGGCCGAGGCGCGGCTGGCGCTGCGGCAGCTGCTGGGTGACGTCAACCGCAGCCTTGCCACGGCCTTTCGCAACGGTGGCGATGCCGCCGTACTGGCACGCCGCCGCAGCGAGTCGGTCGAGCGGGTGGTGGCGCACGTATGGATGGCCTGTCTGGGCGACGTCAGTGGTGCAGCGCTTTTCGCCGTCGGCGGCTATGGCCGCGGCCTGCTTTTCCCCTATTCGGACGTCGACCTGCTGGCCCTCGTCGAGGCGCCGGCGCCGGCGCGACTGCGCGCGCTGGAGCAGTTTTTCGCCACCCTGTGGGACGTGGGTCTGAAAGTCGGTCACGCCGTGCGCGACGTGCCCCAGTGCCGCCAGCTGGCGGCGCAAGATGTCAGCGTGTTCACCAGCCTGCTGGATGCGCGCCGGCTGGCCGGCGACCCGGCACTGGCTGAGCAGCTGCGCGGCATCATCGACGACCCTGCGCTGTGGCCGCCGGCGAAATATCTGGCGGCGCGGCTGGCCGAACGCGATGCGCGCCATGCCCGCTACGACGACACGGCGCACAACCTCGAACCGAACATCAAGGACGGGCCGGGCGGTCTGCGCACGCTGGACGCGCTGCGCTGGCTGGGCCGCCGGCTGGCGCACGCCAACGGTTTTGCCGATCTGGTGACCGAGGGCTTGCTCGACTCGGCCGAGCAGCTGGCGCTTGAGGAATCCGAAGCCACGCTGCAGCGCTACCGGTACGCGTTGCATCTGGAAGCCGGCCGCGCCGAGGAGCGATTGCTGTTCGACTATCAGCGCGGTCTGGCGACGCGGCTGGGCTTCGAGGACGAGCACGAAAAGAATCTCGGCGTCGAACAGTTCATGCAGGGCTATTACCGCGCCGCCACGCAGATCGAGCGGCTCGGGGTGCAGGTGGCCGAGCGCTTCGAGGAAATGCTCGAGACGCCTTCGGCGGCACAGCCGGCGGGCGCGGATTTCGTGCGGTTCGGCAAGCGGCTGGCCGCGCGCGATCCCGAACTTTTCCTGCAGCGACCGGCGGCGCTGGTCGATGTGTTCATTGCGCGGCTCGATCAGCCGGGCGTAATCGGTTTTACCGCCGACACCATGCGCCGCATCCATCAGGCCACCGCCGCGCACGGCGAAACGCTGTCGACCGATCGCGGCGTGCTGGACGCGTTTCTGCATCTGCTTCGCCGCGGTGCGCCCGCGGTCAACGCGCTATGGAGCATGAATCGGCACGGTCTGCTGGCGGCGATTCTGCCGGCATTCGGCAAGGTCTTCGGCCGCATGCAGTACGACCTGTTTCACGTGTACACGGTCGACGAACACACCCTGCGCGTGCTGCACAATGTGGCGCGTTTTGCCGAGCCGTCGGCGCTCGCCGAATTTCCCGTCGCATGCCAGATCTGGGGCACGCTGCCGAAGCCGGAAATACTGCTGCTGGCGGCGCTGTTCCACGACATCGCCAAGGGGCGGGGGGGCGATCATTCCGTGCTGGGCGAGGACGATGCGCGCACGTTCTGCGCACAGCTGGGCTTGCCTCGCGCCGATATCGACCGTGTCGCGTGGCTGGTGCGCTGGCATCTGCTGATGAGCACCACCGCGCAGCGTCAGGACATTACCGACCCCGATGTCGTGCAGCGCTTTGCCGATCTCGTCGGCGATCGCGAGCGCCTCGGCCAGCTTTATCTGCTGACCATCGCCGACATCATCGGCACCAGCCCGCGCCTGTGGAACGCATGGAAAGATCGGCTGCTGTCCGATCTGTACACCGCGACGCGCTACGCGCTGCGCAGCGACGTCAACCTGCCGCGCGATGCGACCGAGCGCGTGCGCGAATGTTCCGAACACGCGCTGGCGCTGCTGATGAACGATGGTTTCGCCGAAGCCGACGTGGTTCGCGTGTGGGCCGATTTTCCGCCGCTGAGTTTCATGCGCCATCGCCCGGAACAGATCGCCTGGCAGACGCGGGCGATCCTGGCCGCGAAGGGCAAGGTGCCGCTGGTCGCGGTACAGCCTTTCTCGGTCCGCGGCAGCACCGAGCTTTTTGTCTACACACCCGATCGCGACGGCCTTTTTGCCACGGTGACCGCGGTGCTCGATCGGCTGCGCTTTTCAGTGATGGAGTCGCGCATTCTCAGTTCGCCGACCGGCATGGCGCTGGATACCTTTCTGCTGCTTGAGGCCGATACCCAACAGCCGGCGAGCGCCACGCGGGCGCAGGAGCTGCAGCAGCGGCTGCAGGGTGAGCTGGAGCGCCCCACCGGCATGCAGCCTTGCAGACGCAACATGACGCGTCATCAGAAGCATTTCCAGACGCCGCCGCGGATCACCTTTCACGCGGCCGGCGACCGCACTCAGCTCGCTCTGGTCGGCACCGATCGCCCGGGCATTCTGGCCGCGGTCGCGCAGGTGATGCTCGCCACCGGAGTGCGTGTGCACGACGCGCGCATCGCCACGTTCGGCGAGCGGGTCGAGGATTTCTTTCAGATTACCGACCGGCACAACGCACCACTCTCCGTGTTGCAGCAGGAGCAGCTGATGCAGGCGCTGATGTCGAGCATCGGGCCGGTTCGGAATTAGTCTGCCGATCCTGCTGCGGCGATGGCGCCGCGGCCCGCGCGATGGAAAGGGGCGATGTCCGCGCTATCATCGCCGCTGCTGCGCTTCGCAGCGATCAGGGTCGACTTCGCCATGACTTACCCGCTTGTCGAGACGCTGCACGTGCTCTTTGTGGTCGCGTGGATGGCGGCGGTTTTCTACCTGCCGCGGATTCTGGTGAACATGGCCGAGACGGCGGGTCAGCCGCCGGTGCAGGCGCGCCTGCAGCTGATGGGACGTCGGCTGTATCGCTTCGGCCACATTATGTTCGGGTTGGCGTTCGTGCTCGGCCTGGCACTGTGGCAGGGCTGGAGGGTGTTTCCGGCGGCGTTGCCGAACGTGGTCGGTCCGATGCACTGGATCGATGCCAAGGTCACCTTGGTGATTCTGCTGCTGATCTATTTCATTTTCTGCGGGCGCATGCTCAAGCGTGCCGCGGCTGGCGGTTCGCTGCCGTCTCCAAAGGCCCTGCGCTGGACCAACGAGCTGCCGGTGCTATTGCTGCTCGGCGTGCTTTACCTGGCCATCGCCAAGCCGTTTTGAGGGCGGCGGCGCAGTCGGTTCGGCGACGAACTGCGCTAAACTGAGGCTTAGACAACTGACCGACAAGGTGGCCCGCGCATCGCGCCGGCCGAGCGTGCGACATGGCAACTACCCGCTACCACTGCTGATTCTGCTCGCCTTGTTTCGAAAGCAGGGGCGCAGCGCCCTTAGCTTTTATGTCCGATACCCGCAGGCGTGGCCAAAGACCTGCAGCCCAACACTTCATCAACGTGCGCCACCGGCGCGAACGTCCAGGGTTTCTCCATGATTGAAATTACGCTACCCGACGGCAGCAAGAAGCCGTTCGATCATCCCGTTACCGTGCAGGACGTGGCCGCCTCGATCGGCGCCGGTCTGGCCAAGGCGACGTTGGCCGGCAAAGTCGACGGTCAACTGGTCGACGCCAGTTTCCCGATCGAGCACGACGCTAGCCTGCAGATCATCACCGACAAGAGCCCGGAGGCGCTGGATATCCTGCGCCACTCCACCGCGCATCTGATGGGGCAGGCCGTGCAGCGGCTTTATCCCGGCGCGCAGGTCACGATCGGTCCGGTGATCGACAACGGCTTTTTCTACGACTTCGCCTACGAGCGGCCGTTCACTCCGGACGATCTGCCGAAGATCGAGGCCGAAATGGCCAAGATCGTGGCCGAACAGCTGCCGGTGACGCGCGATGTGAAAACGCGCGACGAGGCCGTGGCGTTTTTCCGCGGCCTTGGCGAGGAATACAAGGCCGAAATCATCGAAGGCATACCGGCCGATCAGCCGCTGTCGCTCTATACCCAGGGCGAGTTCACCGATCTTTGCCGTGGCCCGCATGTGCCCAATACCGGCAAGCTGCGCGCGTTCAAGCTGATGAAGGTAGCTGGCGCCTATTGGCGCGGCGACTCCAACAACGCGATGCTGACCCGCATCTACGGCACCGCATGGCTCAACGACAAGGACCTGAAGGCCTATCTGTTCCAGCTGGAAGAAGCGGAAAAGCGCGACCATCGCAAGATCGGCAAGCAGCTCGACCTGTTTCATCAGCAGGAAGAGAGCCCGGGCATGGTGTTCTGGCATCCCAACGGCTGGGCGATCTGGCAGCAGGTCGAGCAGCACATGCGCAACGTCTACAAGCGCAGCGGTTACCAGGAAGTGCGCTGTCCGCAGGTGCTGGACGTGTCGCTATGGAAAAAGTCCGGCCACTGGGACAACTACGCCGAGAACATGTTTTTCACCGAGTCGGAAAAGCACACCTATGCGCTGAAGCCGATGAACTGCCCCGGTCACGTGCAGGTGTTCAACACCGGCCTGCACAGCTACCGCGAGCTGCCGATCCGTTACGGTGAGTTCGGCGGCTGCCATCGCAACGAACCCTCGGGCGCACTGCACGGCATCATGCGCGTGCGCGCGTTCACCCAGGACGACGGCCATATTTTCTGCACGCCCGAGCAGATCGAGTCCGAGGTCACGGCGTTCCATCGGCAGGCCATGCAGGTCTACGGCGACTTCGGCTTTCAGGACATCGGTCTGAAGATTGCGCTGCGCCCGGACAAGCGCATCGGTACCGACGAAGTGTGGGATCGTGCCGAAGCGGCGCTTCGCGCGGCGCTGTCGGTGGCCGGCGTGCAGTGGGAAGAGCTGCCGGGCGAGGGCGCTTTTTACGGTCCGAAGATCGAATACCACATGAAGGATTCGATCGGCCGCGCCTGGCAGGTCGGTACCATGCAGGTCGATTTCATGATGCCCGAGCGCCTTGGCGCCGAGTATGTCGACGAGCATTCGCAGAAAAAGCATCCGGTGATGCTGCACCGGGCCATCGTCGGTTCGATGGAGCGATTTATCGGCATCTTGATCGAGCACTATGCCGGTCAGCTGCCGTCCTGGCTGGCTCCGGTACAGGCCGTAGTGCTCAATATCACCGATGCGCAGGCCGATTATGTCCGCGAAGTGACGCAAACCCTTGTCGATAAAGGCTTCCGGGTGCAATCCGATTTGCGCAATGAGAAGGTCGGCTATAAAATCCGCGAACATACGATGCAGAAAGTGCCTTATTTGCTCGTGGTCGGTGACCGCGAGAAAGAAACGGGTACCCTAGCCGTGCGTACCCGTTCGGGTGAGGATCTGAGCAGCATGTCGCTGACCGATTTCGCCGAACGGCTGGTGACCGAAACCAAGCGCTGAGCGCCTGGCGGTCAGTTCAATTCATTCTTCTGGAGGATCGTGGTATCGCAACCACCGACAACAAAGGCAATCGTCGCAACCTGGAAATCCGTGTGCCACGGGTACGTGTTATTGGTGCCGAAGCCGAACAGCTCGGCATTCTGACCCGCGACGAGGCGCTGGCGCTGGCGCAGGAAGCTGGCATGGATCTGGTCGAGATCCAGCCGAACGGCGATCCGCCGGTCTGCCGCATCATGGACTACGGCAAGTTCAAGTTCGAAGCGCAGAAGAAAGCACAGGCCGCCAAGAAGAAGCAGAAGCAGGTCGAGATCAAGGAAGTGAAGTTCCGTCCGGTCACGGACGTGGGCGACTACCAGATCAAGCTGCGCAACATGCTTCGCTTCCTCGAGGAAGGCGACAAGGTCAAGGTCACCATCCGCTTCCGCGGCCGCGAGATGTCGCATCAGGATCTGGGCCAGAATCTGGCCAAGAAGATCCAGGAAGACGTCGGCGAGAATGGCCAGATCGAGTCCTTTCCGCGTCTGGAAGGCCGTCAGATGGTCATGATGATCGGTCCGAAGAAAAAATCCTGAGGCTTTCGGCGGCCGCCGGCCGCCGTTTTCATCATCGGATGATTTGGCAAGCGGCGACTGGCATGTCGCCGCGTTTGCCCGTACAATTTGAGGTTCGACCCGCCGGATGGGTCGTGCACCGATCGTGGCAGGACGGAAAGTGTGGCCGGATTCTTAAGGACTCCGAGGCACCGCCAGATCAGTCAGAAACTTAGGACGCCCACTCCAACAGGCGTTCTCACACAAGGAAATAGTTATGCCCAAGATCAAGACCAACCGGGCGGCGGCGAAGCGTTTTCGCAAGACCGCGTCGGGCAAGATCAAGTGCGGCCACGCCTTCAAGTCACACATCCTGACCAAGAAGTCGACCAAGCGTAAGCGCGGTCTGCGTGCACCGAATCATCTCAAGGCGTGTGACACCAAAGGTGTAGCGCGCATGTTGCCGTACTTGTAAGACGAGGAGATAAACCATGGCTCGTGTAAAGCGTGGCGTTACCGCCCGTCGTCGTCACAAAAAAGTTATCGGTCGTGCCAAGGGCTATTACAACGCCCGCCGCAAGGTCTTCCGCGTTGCCAATCAGGCCGTCATCAAGGCCGGTCAGTACGCCTATATCGGCCGCAAGCAGCGCAAGCGTCAGTTCCGCGCGCTGTGGATTGTCCGTATCAATGCGGCAGCACGCATGTTCGGTCTTTCCTATAGCCGCTTGATCAATGGCCTGCTGCTTGCCGGTATCGAAGTCGACCGCAAGGTGCTGGCCGATATCGCGGTGCATGACATCAAGGCATTCGAAGTGATCGCTGAGAAGGCCAAGGCCAGCATCGCCGAGAAAGCGAAGGCCACTAAGGCCGCTTGATCGTCGGGCGCTTCGGCGCCAGTGCGATGTGATTGAAAGCAAGCGGGGAAGAGGCGAAAACCTCTTCCCCCTTTCGTTTCTGGAATACGGTTTTTACGGAACGCGGCGTTTGTTGAAGATGCGTTTTTAAGGAACCTGGTTGGGGAATTCGCGGATCCGCTCAGTGGATCTATTTACTAGGCAACACCGGAGTCGCATTGATGGACGACCTGGAAAGCCGCGCCACGCAGGCGCTGGCAGAAATCGACAAGTCCGACACGCTGGAGTCGCTTGATGCGTTGCGCGTTAGCCTGCTCGGCAAGAGCGGCATTGTCACTGCCGCATTGAAAGCACTGGGCGCTCTGGCGCCCGACGCACGCAAGGCGCGTGGCGCCGAAGTGAACACAGTCAAGGATCGTCTCGCTGAGGCATTGGCCGCACGTAAGCAGGCGCTGGAACAGGCCGAGCTCGATCGCCGCCTGGCGTCGGAGAAGCTTGACATCAGCCTGCCGGGTCGCGACGGCGAGCGCGGTGGCATTCATCCGATCACGCGCGCGCTGGAGCGCATCGCGTCGATCTTTTCGCGGTTGGGCTACCAGCGCGCCGACGGTCCGGAGATCGAGGACGACTGGCACAATTTCGAGGCGCTGAATTTTCCGCCGCATCATCCCGCGCGCGCCATGCACGACACCTTTTACTTCGGTGACGGCCGGCTGCTGCGCACGCATACCTCGCCGGTGCAGATCCGGTCCATGAAGGATAAACAGCCACCGATCCGCATCATTGCGCCGGGCAAGGTCTATCGCAGCGACTCGGATCAGACCCACTCGCCGATGTTTCATCAGATCGAAGGTCTGCTGATCGACGAAACCTCCAGCTTCGCCGATCTGAAAGGTACCCTGGCCGAATTCATTCGCGCGTTTTTCGAGCGCGACTTCGAGATGCGTTTTCGTCCGAGCTACTTCCCGTTTACCGAGCCGTCGGCCGAAGTCGACATCCGTTGGGACGCCCAAGACGGCAGCACGCGCTGGCTCGAAGTGCTGGGCTGCGGCATGGTGCATCCGAACGTGCTGAAAAACTGCGGCATCGATCCGGAGCGCTATACCGGCTTCGCTTTCGGTCTGGGCGTGGAGCGCTTCGCCATGCTGCGCTACGGCGTTTCCGATCTGCGCGCGTTCTTCGAGAACGATCTGCGCTTTCTCAAGCAGTTTGCTTAAGACGCAAGGGACGAGCGCAGAGGGGCGAGTAGCGAGAGCGTGGTTCATGCTGTTGCCAAAAGGCTGGAAGTGCCGCCCTCGCTACTCGTCCCTCGTCCCGCTTTTCGAACACAGTGAGCATCTATGAAATTCTCCGAAAACTGGCTGCGTGAACTCGTCGAGATAAAGGCCGATCGCGCCGAGTTGGCGCACGCGCTGACCATGGCCGGGCTCGAGGTGGAGGAGCTGACCACGCTTGGCGAACATCTCGATGGCGTGGTGGTGGCGGAAATTATTTCGGCCGAAAAGCATCCCGAAGCGGATCGGCTGCAGGTATGCAAGGTCGACGCGGGCTTGGCCGAACCGCTGCAGATTGTCTGCGGCGCGCCCAACGCACGCGTCGGCATCAAGGTGCCGCTGGCCAAGGTCGGGGCCAATCTTCCCAACGGTATCGCGATCAAGGCGGCCAAGCTGCGTGGCGTGGAATCGTTCGGCATGCTTTGTTCGGCCAAGGAACTGGCAATTGATACCGATGCCTCCGGCTTGCTCGAGCTTCCGCTTGACGCGCCGGTGGGCCAGCCACTGGCGGCTTATCTCGGCCTGCCTGACGCCAGCTTCGAACTGAAGCTCACCCCGAATCGTCCCGACTGCCTCGGCCTGGTTGGCCTGGCGCACGATGTGGCCGCCTTGTTTGGCAGCCGAGTGAAAGTCGCCGAGCAGGTGCCCGCCGCGGTAACGACCGACACGCATCGGGGCATTCGTCTCGACGCCGGCAAGGACGCGCCGCGCTACCTGGGCCGTATCGTCGAAGGCATCGACCCGACGGCGCGCAGTCCGCTCTGGTTGGCCGAGCGCTTGCGCCGTTCCGGTCTGCGCTCCATCAGCGCAGTGGTCGACATCACCGCGTACGTGATGCTGGAACTGGGTCAGCCGATGCACGCCTTCGACAACGACAAGCTGCACGGCGATATCGTGGTACGTCACGCGCACGCGGGCGAAACGCTGAAGCTGCTCGACGGCAGTGAAGCCAAGCTCGATGACACGTTTGTGCTGATCGCCGACGAGAAAAACGCGCTCGCGGTGGCCGGCGTGATGGGCGGCTTCGATTCGCGGGTTACCGATGCCACGCACAACGTCTTTCTCGAGTCGGCGCACTTTGTCCCCGCCGCCATCATGGGCCGCGCGCGCAAGCTGGGTTTGCATACCGATGCGTCGCATCGCTTCGAGCGCGGCGTCGATCCCGAGCTGCCGCGGCGTGCGCTGGAGCGCGCCACCGAGCTGCTGCTGTCGATCGCTGGCGGCAAGGCCGGTCCAGTCCTGGTGGCCGAGAATCTCGCCGATCTACCGGCACCGGTGCCGGTCACGCTGCGCCGCGCACGTCTCCAGCGTGTGCTCGGCGTCGAAGTGGCCGACGCCGAGGTCGCGCGCATCTTCACCGCGCTGGGCATGCAGGTGGAATCGAGCGGGGAAGGTTGGCGCATCACCGCGCCCAGCAGCCGTTTCGATATCGAGCGCGAGGAAGATCTGATCGAAGAGGTCGCGCGCATCTTCGGCTACGACAATATCCCCACGCATACGCCAGCCGGTGCGCTGGTGCTGGCGATCGAGCCGGAGGCGCGCATCAACGAACTGGCCCTGCGCGAGCAGTTGGCCGCGCGCGGCTACTACGAGGCGGTGAACCTTTCCTTTGTCGCGGCGGACCTGCTGACGCGCTGGGGTTTCACCGAGCGCCTCGTGCCGCTGGCCAATCCGCTCTCGGCGGATCTGGCGATCATGCGGCCCTCGCTGTTGCCGGGCTTGATCGAAGCGCTGCGGCACAATCGTGCACGCCAGCAGGATCGCGTTCGTCTGTTCGAAGTGGCCAGCGTGTTTGCGGCGGGCAATCCACCGGTCGAAACGCCGAGCGTGGCCATCGTCGCGTGCGGCAGCGCGCGCGAAGAGCAGTGGGGTGAGCCATCGCGCATGCTCGACTTCCATGACATCAAGGGCGATCTCGATGCGCTGATCGCCTGGGGCGGCGAGCCGTCGCGCTGGTCGGTGCATGCAGATAGCTTGCCGCCCTGGCTGCATCCGGGCCGCGCTGCGCGGGTCGCGCGCGACGGGCAGACAGTGGGTTATCTCGGAGCATTGCACCCCCAGTTGGCCAAGGTGCTCGATCTGGGCGCCGACGTTCACGTGCTGGAACTGGCCTTGGAGCCGGTGCTCGCCCGACGCCTGCCGAGTGCCCAGCCGGTATCGCGATTTCCTACGGTGCGTCGGGATATCGCCATGGACCTGCCGGAGGAGATCAGCTGGTCGCAAATCGAGCAAACTGTGCGTGCAACCCTCGTTACACGGCTGAAGCAGCTGCTGCTGTTCGACCGTTACAGCGGTAAAGGCGTCGAAGCGGGCCGAAAAAGCCTCGCTATGGGCTTGATTTTACAGGACGCTTCACGCACCCTTACTGACGACGACGCGGACCGTTGCGTACGGGAAGCAATTGCTGCGTTGGAGCAAACATGCAAGGCAAAGTTACGAGGATGACATGGCGCTGACCAAGGCGGAAATGGCCGAGCGGCTATTCCTCGAAGTGGGCCTCAACAAGCGTGAGGCGAAAGAATTCGTGGATGCGTACTTCGAAGAAGTGCGTGGGGCATTGGAAAACGGGGAGCAGGTCAAACTGTCCGGTTTCGGCAATTTCGATCTGCGGTTGAAAAACCAGCGGCCTGGACGTAATCCTAAAACCGGTGAGGAGATTCCCATCTCTGCCCGGCGCGTGGTGACGTTCCGTCCAGGGCAAAAACTCAAGGTAAGAGTGGAAGGGTATGCTGGATCAAGGGAATAACACCGAACTACCTGCCATACCGGCCAAGCGCTACTTCACCATCGGTGAGGTCGGCGAATTGTGCGGTGTGAAGCCTCATGTGCTGCGCTACTGGGAGCAGGAATTTCCTGCGCTCAATCCGGTCAAGCGCCGCGGCAACCGTCGTTACTATCAGCGTCACGATGTGCTGATGATCCGGCAAATCCGGTCGCTGTTGTACGACGAGGGTTTCACCATCACCGGCGCGCGCGCGCGTCTGGAAGGCCCGCAGGCGCGTATGGAGGCCAGCATCTCGCATCAGATCGTGCGTCAGGTGCGCATGGAATTGGAAGAAGTGCTGACGCTGCTGCGTCGCTGAGCCAGCGCGCGCTGCGTTTTTGCTTCCGGGATGTACCTGTGTGCTGTTAGAATGGCCGACTTGAATGCAGTCGGGGCGTAGCGCAGCCTGGTAGCGCATCTGCCTGGGGGGCAGAGGGTCGTGGGTTCGAATCCCGCCGCCCCGACCAATTCAGTGAAATAAGAAAAGCGCCCTTCCGGGCGCTTTTTTGTTGGTCCGAAAAGGCGCAGGGAGCCGGTCAACGTCCGTCATTTGGAAGGCCTCCGGGCGTGCCGTAGGACGTAAGGTCGTCCACACGCTTCTTTATCGGCGCCATCACGCCGTCAAGGCTACGTTGCATAGAACGAGGCGCAACGTTTGTAGTGTGCCTCCGCTTAAAGGAGTAACTGATGCACAAGATTCCTACGGGTACCTGGGTCGTGGTCGCCGATGGCACTCACGCCCGCTTATTTCACAATATCGGTAAAGGCGATGCGCTGCGGCTGAAGCAGGAAGACATCGTGAAGTTTGAAGTGGTCGATGAACAAGGGCAGGGTCCATCGGGACATCGTCCGCCGGAGGAGAGTCCCGAGCAGAACGACGAGGCAACCTTTGCCAAGCAGCTTGTGCATCGCCTGAACGCCGCGGCGTTGAAGCAGGAATTCGAGCACCTTTTCCTGATCGCCGATCCCAAGACGCTGGGCGAAATCCGGCCGCAGTTGCACATGGAAACAACTAAGCGCATCACGGGCGAGCTGGCCAAGACACTGACCAATTCCACCCTCGAAGACATCGAGAAAATCCTGCAGGCCCACGATTGATCGAGATGCGATCAGTCGATGATTTCGGGTCAAAACGATGGCGATGCACTCTATCGATATAGACCCAGCCAATGTGGCAAGCAATAAAAAAGCGCATAAGGGCGCTTTTTTATTGCACTTGCGAGCAAACAGGACAGTCGATGAAGAGGTGATGGATATTCAAGCGATCGAGCCAGGCTGACGCCAATGGCTGATGCTTTAGAGTTTCCAATGCGTCGTTGACGACTGCCGGATAGCGAATATCTACCGCGTCAATAAAGAACCCGACTGCGCAAAGTCCCCGGTATCGCCGCCAGCTGGCTTTTCAGGGCGGTGGCCTGGGCCTCGTCGGCAGTCACGTCGATCACGACGTAGCCGACTTCGCTGTCGGTCTGCAGGAACTGGGCGTCCACATTCATGTTGCCGTTGGAGAACAGCTCGTTGATGCGCGCGAGCATGCCCGGCACGTTGCGGTGGATATGCAGCAGGCGGTAGCTGTTGGGGTGCTCAGGCAGAGTGACTTCGGGGAAATTCACCGCCGACAGCGTCGAGCCGTTGTCGCTGTAGCGGATCAGCTTGCTGGCCACTTCGATGCCGATATTGTCCTGCGCTTCCAGCGTGCTGCCGCCGATATGCGGAGTGAGGATGACGTTGTCCATGCCGACCAACGGCGAGACGAAGGCGTCGTCGTTGCCCTTGGGCTCGACTGGGAATACGTCGACCGCCGCACCGGCCAGATGACCGGCACGCAGTGCTTCGGCCAGGGCGTCGATATCCACCACGGTGCCGCGCGAGGCGTTGATCAGCATCGCGCCCTCGTGCATTTTCGCCAGCTGCTCGGCGCCGATCATCATCTGCGTGGCCGGCGTTTCCGGCACGTGCAGGGTCACTACGTCGGCGCGTTCCAGCAGCTCGTCCAGGCTGTGTACGGCGCGCGCGTTGCCCAGCGAGAGCTTCGCTTCGATGTCGTAGAAGATCACCCGCATGCCCAGCCCTTCGGCCAGCACGCCGACCTGGGTGCCGATGTGGCCGTAGCCGACGATGCCCAGCACCTTGTCGCGCGTTTCGAAGCTGCCGGCGGCCGACTTGGTCCAGCCGCCTCGATGGCACAGCGCGTTCTTCTGCGGGATGCCACGCAGCAGCATGATCGCCTCGGCGATCACCAGTTCGGCCACGCTGCGCGTGTTGGAGTAGGGCGCATTGAACACCGGAATACCGAGCTTGCGCGCCGCGCCCAGATCCACCTGGTTGGTGCCGATGCAGAAGCAGCCCACCGCGATCAGTCGCTTGGCGTGCGCCAGCACGTCGTCGGTGAGCTGGGTGCGCGAACGGATACCCACGATATGCGCATCGGCGATGCGCTGCTTGAGCTCGGCATCGGGCAGCGATTTGCTGTGCAGCTCGACCTGGCTGTAGCCGGCTCGGTGGAAAACCTCGACACCGCTGGCGCTGACGCCTTCGAGCAGCAGCACCTTGATGTCTTGGCGGGGGTACGAGGTTTCCATGACGACCTTCTGTAGAAATGAAGGTCTTTACTATGCCAGAGCGCGGCACTCCGTGTGGCGATGCAACACTGGACGCGGTGGCGGGCGGCTGGCAGGCTTCCCTGGTCACCCGGAGCCCCGCATGTCGACCCATCCTCTCGCCGAACTGCGTCAACGATTGCCCGAATTGCGCTTGCTCACCGAGCCGGGTGATCTGGAGCACTACGGTCGCGACTGGACCCGCCGCTGGACGCCCGCGCCCTTGGCGATCGCGTTGCCGGCGAGCATCGACGAGGTGCAGGCCATCGTGCGATGGGCAAACGATGTGAGCGTTGCGCTGGTGCCATCCGGCGGGCGCACGGGCCTGTCCGGCGGCGCGGTGGCGGCCAACGGCGAACTGGTGTTGAGCCTGGAGCGGATGAATCGCGTGCTCGACTTCAACGCCGTCGATCGCACGCTGACCGTGCAGCCAGGCATTACGCTGCAGGCGGTGCACGATGCATCGGCCGAACACGGCCTGCTGTATCCGGTCGATTTCGCGGCGCGCGGTTCGTGTTCGATCGGCGGGAACATCGCCACCAACGCCGGCGGCATTCGGGTGATCCGCTACGGCAACACGCGCGAATGGATCGCCTCGCTGAAGGTGGTCGCTGGCAACGGCGAGCTGATCGAGTTCAACCGTGGCCTGATCAAGAACTCCAGCGGCTACGATTTTCGCCAGCTGATGATCGGCTCGGAGGGCACGCTGGGCATCGTGGTCGAGGCCACGCTGAAGCTCACCGATCGGCCGCTGCCGTCGCAGGTCATGCTGCTGGCGCTGCCTGACATGGATGCGCTGATGCAGGTGTTTGCGCTGTTCCGCGCGCAGCTGTCGCTGCAGGCGTTCGAGTTTTTTACCGATCGTGCATTGCATCACGTGCTGGCGCACGGGGCGCAGCGCGCGATCGAAGGCGAGCACCCGTATTACGTGGTTACCGAGTTCGACGCGGTCGACGAAAAGACGCAGGAGCTCGCGCTGGCGACCTTCGAGCAGGCGGTGGAAAAAGGCTGGGTCAGCGACGGCGTGCTGGCGCAGAGCGACGCGCAGGCCGCGGCGTTGTGGCGATTGCGCGAAGGCATTACCGAAAGCTTGGCGCCGCATCGGCCCTACAAGAACGACGTGTCGGTAAAGGTCAGCACCGTGCCGGCGTTTCTGCACGAGATGCAGGCCCTGCTGGCGCACGAGTATCCGCATATCGATGTGGTCTGGTTCGGTCACATCGGCGACGGCAATCTGCATATCAACGTGCTGCGGCCGGACGATCTGGACGAGGACGCGTTTATCGCGCAGTGCGAGCACGTCACCAAGCTGCTGGCCGCCACGCTGAAGAACCACGGCGGCAGCATCTCGGCCGAGCACGGCATCGGCCTGGTCAAGCGCGCGTATCTGGAAAGCACGCGCGACGCGGCTGAGATTCTGCTGATGAAGGGGGTGCGCAAGGTGTTCGATCCGCGCGGCATACTCAACCCCGGCAAGCTGTTTACCGACGGGTGAAATCGGCTCGACAGCGCTTGCGTGTTAGCCTTGGACGCTGAGTTTGCACGCCTCCTGGAGCCATCATGCCGTCGACCCTGCGTTCGCTTTATCCCGAGATCGAGCCCTTCAACAGTGGCACGCTGGCAGTCTCGCCGGTGCACACGCTGTACTACGAAGAGAACGGCAATCCGAACGGCAAGCCGGTGGTGTTTCTTCATGGCGGTCCGGGCGGCGGCACCAATCCGAAGTGCAGACGCTTCTTCGACCCGGCGATCTATCGCATCGTGCTGTTCGATCAGCGCGGCTGCGGCAAATCCACGCCGCACGCGGAGCTCACCGACAACACCACCTGGGATCTGGTCGCCGACATCGAGCGCATACGCACGCACCTGTCGATCGATCGCTGGCAGGTGTTCGGCGGCTCATGGGGTTCGACCCTGGCGCTGGCCTATGCACAAACGCACCCGGACAAGGTGACCGAGCTCGTGCTGCGCGGCATTTTTCTGCTGCGTCGATCCGAGCTGGAGTGGTTTTATCAGCAAGGCTGCAATTCGCTGTATGCCGACGCCTGGGAAACCTATCGCGACGCGATTCCCGAAGTGGAACGCGCCGACATGATGAGCGCGTATTACCGCCGCCTCACCAGTCCGGATGCGGCAACCCGCGTGGCTGCCGCGCGCGCCTGGTCGGTATGGGAAGGTGCGACCAGTTTTCTGTGGCAGGACCGCACGCACATCGCGTCCAGCGGGGAGGACGAGTTTGCGCTGGCGTTCGCCCGCATCGAGTGCCATTACTTCGTCAACGGCGGCTTCCTCGAGAATGACGATCAGCTGCTGCGCAACGTCGAGCGCATTCGCCATATTCCCGCCGTTATCGTGCAGGGTCGCTACGACGTGGTCTGCCCGATGCGCAGCGCATGGGATCTGCATCGCGCCTGGCCCGAAGCGGATCTGAAGATCGTGCAGGATGCGGGTCATTCGGCGTTCGAGCCGGGCATCATGCATGAGTTGCTGGAGGCGACGGATCGCTTTGGTCGCTAAGGTTTTGTTGTGTTTTGCCTTCCTTCATCGGCGTTTCGAATAAAAAACAGAGCTTTCGTCCTCCTGCGGAAGGCGAGTAACTTTTCTCTGATGGCTAGAGAAAAGTCACCACTGCGCCGCAGGAGCGGCGCGAGCAGCGAAGCTGGCCAGAAGGGCGAAGGGCAGGATGCCCGGAGTAAAAGAGAGGCCACCCCACTTGGCGCTTGCCGGGCTTCGCTCGGCAAGTCCGTGAATTGAAGCCGGGCTTTTCGACAGCACGTCCGTGTGCTGGCGAAAAGGAATCGGCATCGTGCCGATTCCCCTAGCGGGCCTATCGTCTCCAATTCACCGCCACATTGGGGGGTGAACAGCGGCGCGCTTCCGGCGTAACCGCAAGAGACGCCCCTACCGTTTACCCTGAGAGCAGGTCCGTTGTGCCGAAGTCGAAGCGCACCTCTCGAAATCGATAAACGCGTAATGCGTGATGGACGTCTATTCGATGTCAGGCCAATTTCAATCGTTCGACGGCAGTTGTTTCGTTCCGAAAATCTTGTCGCCGGCGTCGCCCAGGCCCGGCAAGATATAGCCGTTTTCGTTGAGGTGATCGTCGATGGCGGCGGTGTAGATCTCGATGTCGGGGTGTGCGGCTTCGATGTTTCTTAGGCCTTCGGGGGCGGCGACCAGGAAGATGCCTTTGATCCGTTTGCAGCCGGCCGCCTTGAGCATGTCGACGGTGGCGATCAGGGTGCCGGCGGTAGCTAGCATCGGGTCGACGATCAGGGCGATGCGTTCATCCATGCGGCCGCTGAGCTTTTCATAATAGGTGACCGGTTGCAGGGTGTGTTCGTCCCGCTGCAATCCGACCACGCTAACCTTGGCCGACGGAATCATGTCGAGTACGCCGGGCAGCATGCCCAGTCCCGCGCGCAGGATCGGCACGATGGTGATCTTCTTGCCCTTGATGCGCTGCACTGGCACGGGATCGCCCGCCCAGCCGGCGATGGATTCCTCGACGGTTTCCAGGTCGGCGGTAGCTTCATAAGTGAGCAAGGCGGCGACTTCACCGGCCAGTTCGCGAAACTCCTTAGTGCTGATCCCGGCGCGGCGCATAAGGCCGAGCTTGTGTCGGATCAGCGGATGACGGACTTCAACAATCTTCATGCGCGATGCTCTTCGTTGGCGAGGCACGGGTCCGAATGTTGCCCTGTGCCGATAACGCCTGAGCTTAACGAAGCAACCCCGCATGCGCATCTCGATAATCGAGAGCCGCACGCGGGGTTGCGGGTCGATACGCCGTTTATGGAGTGGCCGGAGCGTTCTTCAGACACGAACTCATGAAAGTCTTGCGGTCGGCTCCCTTGAGCGCCTTGGTCTTGGCATCCGCATTGCAGCTGGTCATTTTCTGCTGCTGGGTCATCTTCGTCGGCGCGGCCATGGCGGTCGTCTGCCCTTTCAGGCAACTGCTCATGAAGGCTTTGCGGTCGTCGCCCTTCTTGCCGGTCGCCTGCTTGTTGCAGTCGCTCATGCGCTGCTGCTGCGGCGTCGGTGTCTTGGCTGCAGGACCGGTCATGCTGGATTGCGGGGACGCAAAAACGGCTCCAGCGAAAGCAAACGCCGCGCTTATCGCCAATGTACGAAGAAGTGTCGTCGACATCGTGAAGTCCTCCCTAGGTGACCGGCGAGCGCCGGCCGCGCCAGTTTATGCTTCTGGTCGGCAGACCGGCAGTGAGGGAAGTCCTCTTTTTTCTGTCGTATCCACTGAACTGCACTGGTCGCAGATGACACAGAGCAGCGGCGATGTGTCGCTGAAACAGCATCGCCGCACCGCGATAACGTCAGGCGGCTTCGGCTCTGGCCTTGCACGGGCCTTCGAGCAACGCCTTGCGCAGGTTTGCCACGATCAAATCCACTTCCGCGCTGGTCACGTTGAAGTGCGGGGTGAAGCGCAGCGAATTGACGCCGCCGTGGATCACGCCGACGCCGCGCTCGCGCATGTATTCCTCGGTGGAGCCGGCGCCGTAGCATTTGTAGTCGCTCGACAGCTCGCACGAAAACAGCAGGCCGGTGCCCTGTACCTTGGTGATCATGCCGCCCAGCTCGCTCTTGAGCGCGTTTAGCTTGTCGAGAAACTCGTGACCACGGTCGCGGATGTTGTTGCGCAGTTCATCGGTCAGCAGATCCAGCGCGGCGCAGGCCACGTCGAGCGCGCGGGGGTTGGCCGTCATCGTGTTGCCGTAGATGCCCTTACGGTACAGCGCGGCGGTGCGTTCGGTCACGGCGAGTACCGACATCGGGTACTGGCCGCCGTTGAGCGCCTTGGAATAGGTTTCCATATCCGGCGCTTCGAAGTCCTGGAAGCCGGGATAGTCGATGATCGACAGCACGCCGTGCGCGCGCAGGCCGGCCTGGATCGAGTCGACCAGCAGCAAGGTGCCGTGGGCTTTCGTGAGCGCGCGGGCGGCGGCGTAGAACTGCGGCGTCACGGCGCGGCCCGGGTCGCCTTCGCCCATCACCGGTTCGAGGAACATTGCTTCGATATGCCAGCCGTTCTGTTCGGCGTCGGCAAAGGTCTGCTTCAACTGCTCGACGTTGTACGGCTCCACGATCAACAGCTGGTCGTTGTGAAACTTGAAGCTGCCCAGGTGCTGCAGATAGGTCTTGCGGGTGGAGTCCGAATAAAGTGCGGGCAGCTCGGTGCGACCGTGGAACGCGCCGCGCACGGCAATGCGCTTGATTTTGCGGCCGGCGTGCGGGCCGCCTTCGTCGGTCATCAGCTTGGTATTGACGTCGGCCAGACGGCCGGCAAGGCTGACGCTTTCGGAGCCCGAGTTCAGGCACATGATGTGCGTATACGGGCTGCCGCCGCGGGTGTGGCCCAGCTCGCGCTGCAGGGCTTTGCTGAGGCGCATCTGCGCCACGCTCGGCGTCATGACGTTCGCCATGACCTGCGGCTTGGCCATCACCGCGGTAATATCGTGGTGGTTGTGGCCGAAGCCGAGCATGCCGTAGCCGCCGTTGTCGTGCAGCACCGCGCCTTTCAGCGTCACCACCCACGGGCCGCTGGCCGCCGCGGGCAGGTAGGGATTGATCGCGTCGTCGGGGTAGAAATTGATAAAGCCGGCCTGCGCCTGCGCCAACTGCTCGACCTCGTCCAGCTTCAGAAAATCGGCCATGTCGGCACGCAGTTCGCGGTGACGCGCCACCGCATCGGCAATCGCTTCGACCAGTTTGGGATCGATCGCGGCCATCCGCTCGATGCTGGCGTCATCCAGGCCGGCGGTACGCGGCTTGCCGCCGAATTCGCGCAGTTCACGCAGCTGTTCAATCATTCGCATGACGCTTCTCCTCACCCCGTCGGCGCCTCGCTCCGAACGCAAAGCAGGCCGCCAGGTTTTTCAATGCTCGATACGGACGCTGGGTTGGGTGTGCTGCACCGAAACGGTTGCGCATTCCCCGCCCCTTTTGCGGGCTCTAAGCCCTCTGATGCACCGCCGCACAAGGGCTGGCGGGCTCAAGCAGGCCTTGAGCATAGCGCGAGCAGGGGGTGGTCCGGTACCCCCTGTATGACTCCTGTCACCCGCGATCGCTGACGCTGGCGACTGCCTATGGCGCGTCGACAAGCCCAGCATCGGCAGTACAGGAGGAACACCCATGCCCGACATCACTGCCCCGATCGCCCGCCTCGATGGCGTCATCAAAACCTATGCACGACTCACCGCGCTGGACGGCGCCGATCTGCAGATTCGCCGTGGCGAGCTGCTGGCGCTGCTCGGCCCCAACGGTGCCGGCAAGACCACGGCGATAGCGCTGCTGCTGGGCCTGATTCGTGCCGATAGTGGCAAGGTCGAACTGTTCGGCCAGGATCCGCAGCACATCGATGCGCGCCGCCGCATCGGCGTGATGCTGCAGAACGCCGCGCTGCCGCCGACCCTGCGCGTGGGCGAACTCTTGCGGTTGACTGCCAGCTATTACCCGTCGCCGCGACCGCTGGCCGAAACCGCCGCGCTGGCCGGCATCGGCGAGCTGCTGCCGAGGCCTTACGCCAAGCTCTCCGGCGGCCAGCAGCGCAGCGTGCAGTTTGCGTTGGCCTTGTGTGGACGTCCCGAGCTGCTGTTTCTGGACGAGCCGACGGTCGGCATGGATATCGAGATACGTCAGAAGCTGTGGACGGCCATCCGCCAACTGATCGCCGAAGGCTGTTCGGTGCTGCTTACTACGCATTACCTGGAGGAAGCCGAAGCGTTGGCCGACCGCGTCTGCGTGATGGCGCATGGCCGCATGATTCACGAAGGTACGGTCGAAGCGCTGCGTTCGCGCGTGTCGCTCAAACGCATTCGCTGCGTCAGCGCGCTCGATACCGAGTTAGTGCGCGGCTGGCAGCACGTTACCGACGTGCGCCGCGACAACGAGCGTCTGCACGTCACCACGGCCGAAGCCGAAACCGTAGTGCGCCGATTGCTCGATGCCGACGCGCACCTGAGCGAGCTGGAGGTGCAGCGTGCCGGTCTGGCTGAAGCGTTTACCGAACTCACCCGCGATGCGGATCAGTCGTCCGCCGATCCGTCCTCCACTACCTACCAGCGCGAGGCTGCCTGATATGGAAACCGTTCTGTCGATCAATGATTCCACAGCTGCGAGCGCAATGCCGTGGCAGCGCGTGTTCGGCGCCTATGTGGCGGAGGCACGCAGCGAATGCCTGCGCTATCTGCGTGCGCCGGGATTCATTCTGCCGATGCTGCTGTTTTCGACCGTGTTCTATCTGATGTTCGGCGTGCTGCTGAATCACGGTGAAGCCTCACGCTATCTTCTGGCGAGCTATAGCGCGTTCGGCATCATCGGACCCGGACTGTTCGGTTTCGGCGTGTCGCTGGCGATCGAACGCGACGGCGGTCTGCTCACATTGAAGCGGGCACTGCCGATGCCGCCGGGTGCGTATCTGCTGGGCAAGATGGCGATGGCGATGATCGCGGCCACCATCGTTACCGTATTGCTGGTTTTGATCGGCGTGTTTCTGGCGCACGTGAGTCTCAGTGTGACGCAGATAGCCAAGCTGATGCTGACCGGTGCGTTCGGCGTGCTGCCGTTCTGCGCGCTGGGCATGTTGGTCGGGACGCTGATCAAGGGGCAGGGTGCGCCGGGTTTGCTCAACCTGGTCTACCTGCCGATGGCCTTTCTCTCCGGCCTGTGGCTGCCGCTGTCGATGCTGCCGCATGCTCTACAAACGATCGCGCCGATCTGGCCGAGCTACCACCTCAACCAGCTCACCCTCGCTGCCGTGGGCCTGAACAACGGTGCGCTGCTGCCGCACGTGCTGGCGCTGGCGGGATACACCATTGTCTTTCTGCTGCTGGCCGTACGTCAGCTGCGACGTTACGGTTGAAGTAGCATGTCAGATAACGACGCACCAATGGAGGCGCGGGGAATGTCCGAGTGGCTGCGTGAATGGTTCAGGCCGGCGCCCGATTCGCTGGTGGCGGGCAGCGTGCGCAAGGGCAAGTCGCCTTGGGTGGATTCCGTTCACTTGCTTTGGTCGGCGTGGATTTTCATCACGCCGGTCTTCGATCACTTCACTTGGCTTTGGGCTGCTCTTACGCTTCTCAGCTACCCCGTCTTTCTTTTGCTGTACGCGAAGTCTCATCTGGTATCACGTCGGGAAGCCCCCGCCTATGCGGTGTCGCTGCTCGCCATGTGCATGCTGTTGTTGCCATGGTATCCAAGCGGTCTGGTTTACTTCGTTTACAGCTGCGTGATGATGATCAGCTGCCGCATGAGTATGCGGCGTTATCTAGTGGTGCTCGCGGGTCTCAATGCGGTGATCCTGCTTGAAGCGTGGTTTCTTCATTATCCGTGGCAAGCGATTGTGTGGATGCCGCTGACCACTTTCATCATCGGCATGATTATCAGCGTTGAACGCACCAACGAAGCGAAGGACGCCGAACTGCAGCTCTCTCACGAGGAGGTTCGCCGCCTCGCCGGCCTGGCTGAGCGCGAGCGCATCGGCCGAGATCTGCACGATCTGCTGGGTCATACGCTGTCGCTGATCACTTTGAAACTGGAGCTCTCGCGCAAGCTGTTCGATCGCGATAGCGAAGCGGCGCGGCGCGAGATGGAAGAGGCCGAAAAAGTGGCGCGCCACGCGCTGGCCGAGGTGCGCAGCGCGGTCAGCGGCATTCGCGCCACGGATCTGGCCGCCGAACTGGCATCGGCGCGGCTGCTGCTGGAATCCTCGCGCGTGCATTTCGACTACGGCGAGCTGCCGACCGATCTGCCGGCGGATATCGAGCGCGGCTTTTCGCTGATCGTGCGCGAGGCCGCCACCAATATCGCGCGCCATGCCGAAGCCAGTGCCGCGAAAATCGAGATCGTCCGCGAGCACGCCAGTGTGCGCATGTTGATCAGCGACAACGGCCGCGGCGGCATCGGCAGCGATGGCAATGGTCTGTGCGGTATGCGCGAGCGCGTTCGCGCGTTGGGCGCCACGCTCACCATCGAGTCGCCCCGCGGCCACGGCACCAAGCTTCGCATCGTGGCTCCCGTGCCGATTCTTCGATTGGTCGAAACGTCGCGCGCCCCGTCGGATCTTTCGCTGGGGCCAACCTTGAACGCCAACGCATCCGGAAATCCCGCCGCATGAATCCATCGCTGCCTGCTTTGCTTTTATCACTCAACGAGGCGGTCGCATGATCCGCGTGCTGCTGGCCGAAGATCAGGCAATGGTGCGCGGGGCGCTGTTTGCGCTGCTTAACCTCGAATCCGATATCGACGTGCTGGGTTCTGCCGCCGACGGCGAAATCGCTTGGCGAGAACTGCAGCGGCTAAAGCCCGACGTGCTGGTGACCGACATCGAAATGCCCGGCCTTACCGGGCTAGAGCTGGCGCAGCGCATCCAGCGGCACGCGCTGCCAATCAAGGTGATCATCGTCACCACCTTCGCGCGTCCGGGTTTTCTGCGTCGCGCGCTGGATGCCGGCGTGGGCGGGTATCTGCTGAAAGATGCGCCAGCGGAAAATCTGGCCGAAGCGCTGCGCAGCGTGCATCGCGGCGGCCGCGCCATCGATCCCCAGCTGGCGCTGGAAGCCTGGTCCGAGGCCGACCCGCTCAACGACCGCGAGCGCCAGGTGCTGCGCCTCGCCGGCGAGGGTCAGTCGGCCAGCGATATCGCCACCCAGTTGAACCTGTCGCACGGGACCGTGCGCAACTACCTCTCCGAAGCCATCGGCAAACTCGGCGTGGCCAATCGCATCGAGGCGTATCGCATGGCGCGGCAGAAAGGCTGGCTGTAAACAACAACCATCTGCGACTCACGCAGGCCAATGATGGAACGATTCACTGATTATGTTGTGCGTGGGCCTTGAAGCTGCCGCTCACAGAAATTTTTCGACCTATCAACCCGTCGACTGCCCATGAGTTAGTGCCACGCCAAATTAGATGTTTCCGTGCTGTGCCGACGATAGAGGTTCAGCCCAGCCAGCTTCTGTCAGTAGCGGGCCAAGACCCTTCATCCTATTTCTCACTGTATGCGCAGAGGCAAGAGAAGTGAAGGTATTGTCCCTTTGCAGTACACCTGCGAAGGGGGAAGATTCGAACTGTAGCCAACAGAGACCGTTGCTCCTTTTTTGCATAGTGAGCGCAGGCGATCGTTCAAGGCGATTGGATTCTCCCACGGCGTGACACCTAGAATCGTAGTGACGACACCATTAGCCTTAAGTGACTTGCAACGGGGAAGATGTTGGTCCAGCTGAAAACCCATCGGCGTAGTCCAGAAGCTCACATCACCCTGACAATCCTGCCCCATCAGGTTCATCAATATCTTTGAGGCGAGCCGCCAGCGAAGTTGTGGAGTACCCGCCACAGGCGTTACGGCATAGCCCTCTGCAATGAGCACTTTGCGCATAGAAGGAACAAAGTTGTCACTGGTCCCCAACGCTTGATGGAGATTGTCGAGCAGTTGAGAATTCGTATTCGGACTGATCAAATCATCAAGCGCATATGGAATGTCGCGGTGGGAAACCATGGCGGTTCGCCATATCTGAAAAAACGCGTTGGCTACGTCCGCGGTCTCACGTCCCGAAACGGATGAAAGAGCAAACATATAAACCATGCCGCAACTGTAAGGTACGCGACCAGGACTGGCTGTATTGAGAGTCGCGTCTAGCGCACTGGAATCAGGCAGATCCAATTCACATGCATTGAGAGCATCGGTCACGCTGGAAAGAAGTCCACCACTATTCTTCATACGGCTGTCGAGCAAAATCGCCTTGGCGAGTTCCGCTCCGCCCTCAACAGCCAAAAGGGTGTTTTTATTCTCTCTAGGCGTAGGAATGCTGTTCCAGATATGAAAAAGTTCATGGTCGAGGAAATTTTCAATTTCCGCTACACGATCTGCCGACGATACTTCCCATCCTGATCCGTAAAGACCAAGGGTTATTGAATCAGGGAGGCGATCACCCCAATGATAGGGTTGCATCGATCCGGCAGAGTTCCAAAAAGCAAAAACCGTGGGAACGGTGACGTTGCCGAGTTTTTCGCGATAGTAATCGAGCGCAGAATGCGAAATCTCATCTATTTTTGCCTTTGCCCACTTTGGCAAGCTGCGATCATAGACGTATAAAACACCATCATGGATATTGGTAAGCGGCTTACCGAACGCCAAGTAACCGGCGAACGCTGCCGATAGGCCCAGTGAACGCACATGGCTTTTCCCGCCGCCATAGATAAAATCATCTGGACCTGCAGCGGTGAAGCCGATGCAGTCGGTGGAAGTCTTGCGATCGCCCCCCAAGAAATAGGGCGCATAGAGGGCAATGGTCCCGTCTGAAAAACGAATCAAAGGCGGATAGACGCGATCACGACGGATGCTCGCAGCGGGAATTTTCGATTGCAGCGTCACAGTTGTCGTATTGGGAGCGCTCAATGTCAGCTGACCCGATGTTAGGCGGGCACGTTCGCCATCGACAGTCCAAGAAAATGTCGTGTCCCCCTCCTGAAGAGTTGGGAGCGTTAGGCCATTGCTGCCCTTTGGAAAGTGCAATATCCAATGGATCTGCTGGGTCTTTGTATCGACAACGACATCTGTCATGCACGATTTAGCGTGTAGCGTGATAGGTAGAAATAGAGTCACGACGCACCATAAAGCAAAGTGCTTCATGCGACGGCTCCAACAGATATCGGCCGTTCTCGTTCAATGACCTTTGTCAATTGGTCGAGCGGGTAACCTCCTTGGATAAGCGTGCATGCGACGTGTTCATAGAACTTCATGAGAGCCCCACAGTAAACACTTTTTCCTGCAAAACCATCTGCTTCACTAAAGCGGTTTTCGATGTCGCCACCGCGACAAATTCCTGACCATCGGCAGTCGACGCATTCCGCAGGCAATGTCGACCGCGCACCTCTAATGTCATTAAATACCCTCTGCGAAAGCCACTCTTTAAGCGAGGTCAACTCGACGTCCCCCCTCTTTGAGTAGCGGGACGGTTTGGAGTCCAGGGTTACTTTAACTGCTCAGCGTAGGCGGCGGGTGTCAGCCCGCCCAGCGCCTTCTTGGGTCGCTCCTCGTTGTATTCCCGGCGCCAGGTTTCGATCTCGGTGCGTGCATATAACAGGCTCGGAAACCAGTGTTCCTTAAGGCACTCGTCGCGCAAGCGGCCGTTGAACGATTCGATGTAAGCGTTCTGATTCGGCTTACCCGGTTCAATCAGGCGTAGCTGCACGTCACGCTCGTGCGCCCAGGTGACCATCGCCTTGCCACAGAACTCTTTGCCGTTGTGCCCCAAGGGCAGGCTTCGCGCTTGCTGCGAATCACCTTGGGCAAGCCACGGCTGAGCGCGAGGCGATCCATCACCCGCGTCACGCCGAGGCCTGAGATCGCGCGTTCGACCTCGATAACGACGGCCTCGTGCGTCGCGTCGTCCACGACCGTCAGGCATTTGATGACGCGGCCCTGCGCCGTGCGATCGAACACGAAATCCATGGACCATACTTCGTTGGGTGCCATGGGGCGGAACAAGGGCTGACGCTCCCCCGCGGGTACCTTCTTGCGCTTGCGCCGACGTACCTGCAGCTTTGCATCCCGGTACAGCCGCTCCACACGCTTGTGGTTCACGAGCATCCCTTCTTGCCTAAGCTTGAGGTAGATCATGCCGACGCCATAGCGCTTGTGCCGCTGCGCCAGCGCCGAGATATGCTGCCGAAGCGCCACGTTGCGCTCGGCCCGCGGCGCGTAACGCAGGGCACTGGCACTCATGCGCAGCACCGTCAACGCACGGCGCTCGCTGAGTCCCTGGTTTGTCATCTGCCGCACCAGCAGTCGTCGTGCCGGTGCGGGCACCACTTTTTTCGCAGTGCCTCGCGGGTGATCTCATTCTCAAGCATCGACTCGGCCAGGAGTTTCTTCAGCCGGGCGTTTTCCGCTTCCAGCTCCTTCAGTCGCTTGGCCTCAGACACCGCCATACCCCCCGAACTTGCTGCGCCACAGGTAGTACGAGGCTTCGCTGAAGCAGTGTTGACGGCATAGATCTTTCACGGCCATGCCGGCTTCGGCCTCACGTAGGAAGCCAATAATCTGTTCATCGGAAAAGCGCTTTTTCACGTCCAATCTCCGTCAGTGGGGGGATTGGACTCCAAACCGCTGTGCTACTCAAAACTGGAGGGACGTCGACAGGTGCACTGCCCGAAAATGAGGAGGGTCAGAATCGACGCCGCCATGGCCAATGAAATCGTGGTCGATAGCCAGCGAGACAACGGCGCGGCGATAACGATGCCGCCCAGCCAATCGCCACGGCGCGCATCCACGACTTCCTGTCGAAACAATCCCTGCAAAATACACGCTCCCCCGAGCTGATTGACGCACTCTTTCTTCTATTGGAAAGATAAAAAACGATGCCTGTCAATCTGCAATAAATTACGATTAACCATGCAAAAAGTTGCGAAAATGCCGAGGCCATGCGCAGACTTAAAGTCAGGGGATGCTGGATAAATTTTTGGCATTCCCCTACACGACGACTAGTTTGACGCTGACAAACACGCTCGCCTCAATGCAAGAAATTGTGCAGCTCGTCATGAAGGAAAATGGTTTTTCGTGCGAACTCATACAGGTTTCGGAAACGAACGTTCGCGTCTGCAGCTTAGGCGTACAAGTCGATCGACGCCGTGATGGCGGCACAGACCGATCTGGTCGAGGTGGTTCACACCTTGCGTCAGGTGCTCTGCGTGAAGGGATGAGGCGCGGGTGCTCGCCGGGTTTGCAGCAAGCGGCGCCGCTCCTCGTGAGCGGCGTTTTTTTGGGCATGAAAATCCGCTGCGCGGACTCTCATGCCAGTGGATGAGTGACTAGCCAAGGATGGCTAGAATGGGCTTCACATCGCACGGCGGTGCAGGGGCGTGGGGTTGATGATCGTTATCCGGTTTCGCCTCGCAGCGTTTTTTCGCACGGCGCTCTTGGTCGCCTCGATGGGGCTGGTGGCTTGCAGCCACCCGTCCAGCGCGCTGACCAACGACGCCTACATCTGGCAGCGCGTATGGACGCCGGCCGTGGCGCAGGCGATGCATGACAGTGCCGCCGATATCCGCCAGTGGCGCGTACTGGCGGCGCAGACCGATCGCGCCGGGCGGCTGCAGGTGTTTCATCCGGATATTTCCGCGCTGTCGAGCAGCGGCAAGCCGGTCGTTATGGTCGTGCGTATAGACGGCCAATTGGTACAGCGGAACGAGGCGTTGCTGCTGGCCGATACCATGGCGCTCTGGAACGGTTGGCAGGGGCGCGGTATCCGCCTCGCTGGGCTGGAGATCGACCACGACTGCGGCACGGCGAGGCTGCCGGCCTATGCGCACTACCTCGCTGCACTGCGGTCGTCGCTGCCAGGCCTGACGCTGTCGATCACCGCATTGCCGGCGTGGCTGCATTCGCCTGACCTCGCGACCGTGCTGGCGCAAGTGGATGAGTCCGTGCTGCAGGTGCATGCCGTGCGCAATCCGCGCGCGGGGCTGTTCGACGGTGCGCTCGCGATGCGTTGGGTGGACGACTACGCGCAACGCGGCGACAAACCGTTTCGCGTAGCGTTGCCGACGTATGGCTCCCGCGTGAGCTGGGATACCCAGGGCCATTTGGTCAGCGTGCAGAGCGAAGCCGGCGTGCTGGATGCCGGCGACGATAGCCGGGAGCTGCTCGCCACACCGCAGGAGGTAGCCGCGTTTCTCGCGCGGCTGCAGCACGATCCGCCGGCTCACCTGGCGGGTATCGTCTGGTTCCGGCTGCCCATCGCTAGTGACGACCGTGCATGGAGCCTGTCGACGTGGCTGGCTGTCATGCAGCAGCAGCCCTTGCATGGCGAGGTGACGGCCAACGCGCGGCCCGGCAGTACGGCGGGTACGCTCGACCTAGCTCTGAAAAATCCTGGCGAGCTGGACCAGCCGCTGCCGGGGGCGGTGGTGCTGCCCAAGAGTTGCACGCTGACCGACGGCATCAACGGCTATGCACTGAGCGCTGGCCGCGACACACTACGCATCGAACGCCTGCAGCCTGGGTTGCTGCGGGCGCACAGCCAAAGAGTCATAGGGTGGGCGCGCTGCGCCACAGAGGGAGTACAGCTGCATGTGGAGCCGTAACGGGATTTGGGTGGTGTGCGCTGTCGCCGCGATTACCGCGGGTGCGGTGTGGGCGTGCGGCCCGGATTTCCCTACTCAGCTGCTTGATCATCGCGATGCCACGTTGAAGGCCACGCCGCAAAACAGCTTTGCCTGGGAGGCCGCGCATCTGCTGCCCGCCACCGACAAGCTGCAGGCGCACGAATCGGAAGTGTCGCCCTACGACGCGCCCAAGCCCGCCGACGACGCTGCCTCGCAAGGTCTGACGCCGGCGCAGTGGCAGCGCGTGCTGGCGCTGCGGCAGTCGGCGGACGGCAGCAAGGCGTATGAGGACGGCAAGGATCTGCCCGAGGATCTGCGCCTGTATGTGGCCGGTGCGGTAGATTACGCCGCCGCCAATCAAGCGTGTGCCGCGGCGTCGAAACCCGCCGAGTCCACCACGGCGGCGACCGCCGCGTGCGACAAACCCGATCAGGCAAAAATGGATCTGGCCATCGCCAGCTTCGAAAAAGTGCTGGCGCTGCCGCCGGACCAGGCGACGCTGCGCTCGGTGTGGGCGGCTTATTCACTGGGCCGTATCCATGCGCAGCGCGCCAATGCCGCGGTCAACGACGCGGCGGCGTTCAAGCGCGAGCGCGATGCCGCCGCCAAGGCGTTTCAGCTGGCGCGCACTCGCGCCGTTGCTGGCGCCGCGGATGCGCAAGGCCTGGCCGTCTCCAGCTTCGGCGAGGAGGCGCGGCTGTATCTGTATAACGGCAAACAGCAGTGCAGCTGGGCGAATCTCTACGTCGACGATAACGACTGCGGCACCGGCATCGCCGCGGCCGATCTCAAGCACGCGATCGCGCTTTACGCGGCGCAGGCCGGGCACGGTTCGGACAGCGCCGTGCAGTCGCTGGCCACCCTCGCCAATAACGTGCTGCGCGACGATGACCGCGCTGCCGCGCTCGTGGACGGCCCGCTTTCGCAGCGCCTGCTGGTGGCCTATGCGCTCGCCCGCGTAGGCGACGGCGCGGATAGCGACCCGACAACGAGCACCTCGGCCAAGCCCAATCCGGTATTGCCGGCGTTGGTGCAGGCCATCGAAAAGCAGGGTCTCGATCATGTCGCCGGCGCCGACCGTCTGGCTGCGCTGGCCTATGGCAGTGGGCGCTATGACCTGGCGGCAACGCTGGCGGCCAAGGCGCCGGGCCCGTTGGCCAGCTGGGTCGACGCCAAGCTCGCCTTGCACAAGGGCGATCTTGCCGCCGCCGCGGCCGCCTATGCGGAAGCTGCCAAAGCCTTTCCTGCATCGGACGATCCCAAGGCGGCGATTGAGCCGAGCAACGTGCTGCTGTTGGGTGGGGAGCAGGGCGTGCTGGCGCTGGCGCGCGGTGAATACGTTGAGGCTATGGATCATCTCTATGCCGCGGCCAGTCGCGCCGGCGGCGACGGTAATACGTATACCGACGAGGATGGCGGCATCGGCTACGGCAACGACACGTTTTATGTCGCCGAGCGCGTGCTCACCATCGACGAACTGAAGGCTTTTGTCGACGCGCATGCTGCCGCGACGCCCGTGCCCGCCCCGAGCAAGGACAAGGATCACCAATACGGCTCGGGCACGTTGGCCGACAACCTGCGCTGGCTGCTGGCGCGCAGGCTGATGCGGGCGAACCGTTACGACGAGGCGCAGGCCTATTTTCCGGCCAGCGGCGACCCGCGTTTCGGCACCGTCGATTTGCGCGCCAAGGCGAGCGAGTATGCCAGCGACCTTCATCATGCCGACAGCGCTTGGACCGATATCGGCAAGGCGCAGGCGCGCTATGCCGCCGCCGTGATCGCCCGCGAAAACGGCATGGAGCTGCTCGGCTTCGAGCAGGGCCCCGATTACGCGGACAACGGCGGTGGCCTTCAGGGTGGCAGCGGACACTCGGCCGCCGACCTGAAACAGGCCTTTGTCACCGACGGCGAACGCCAGCGCTTTGCCGACAGCGCGGCCAAGCTCAACTGGCGTTTTCATTATCGCTATATCGCCGCCGACGAGGCGGTTGCCGCGGCCGACCTGCTGCCGCCTCGCTCGCAAGCTTTCGCGGCCGTGCTGTGCAAAGCGGCCAGCTGGATGCGTGAAGGTCCGCCCGATTACGACGACCACTATCAGGGATATAGCGACACCAAGCCGACCGGACCGTCGGAAGCGCAGCGTCGCGTGGAAACCTATTACCAGCGTTACATCAAGCAGGGCGCCTACGTGAAGTGGAACGACAATTTCGGCGCCGACTGCGAAGCGCCGAATTTCGACCGCGCGCGGCAGCTGTTGCGGCATCAGCGCATCGTCCAGGCCAGGCACTTCATTCGGCATTGGCTGCCGGTCGAAATTGTCGCCTCCGTGTTAGTGCTGGCCGGCTTGGTTGGCTGGTGGTTGCGCCGTCGCCGCCGGCGCGCGACGGCCTGAGCGCGCGGGCAAAAGACGAACGGCTTCGGCTGCGCGATAATAGCGCGCTGCAAACGCTTCGTCCCCGACGTGGCGTCGCCTTTTTGCCAGCGGCAGCGGCCCCGAGAATGTCCATACCGTGAAGAAGTCCGATTTCGATTTTGAGTTACCGCCCGAGCTGATCGCGCAAGCGCCGCTGGCCGAACGCTCGGCCAGCCGCTTGCTGCTGCTCGATGCGCAGAACGGCACACGCGAGGATCGCCTGTTTCGCGAGCTGCCCGACTTTTTACAGCCGGGCGATCTGCTGGTGTTCAACGACACCCGCGTGCTCCCGGCGCGTCTATACGGGCGCAAAGGCACGGGCGGCGCGGTGGAGATTTTGATCGAGCGCGTCACCGGCGCGCACGAGGCCACGGTGCAGCTAGGCGTCAGCAAAAAGCCGAAAGAGGGCGCACGGATCGAGCTGGCCGACGGCAGTTTCGCCACCGTGCTGGGGCGGGACGATGCGTTCTTTAGGCTGCGCTTCGAATCGCCCGAGCCGCTGGAAAAGCTGCTGCTGAAGCTGGGCGAGATGCCGCTGCCGCCATACATCGAGCGGCATGCCGACGCCAGCGACATGGAGCGCTATCAGACGGTGTACGCGCGCGAGCCCGGTGCAGTGGCGGCGCCCACCGCCGGCCTGCATTTCGACGAGGCCATGCTGGCGACGCTGCGCGACAAGGGCGTCGACTTCGGCTACGTGACCCTGCACGTGGGCGCCGGCACGTTTCAGCCGATGCGCGCTGACGACGTGCGCGATCATGTGATGCACCGCGAGTGGCTCAACGTCGGCGCGGCGCTGGTGGAAAAGATCCGCCGCACGCGCGCCGCGGGCGGTCGCGTCGTGGCCGTGGGCACCACGGTGGTGCGCGCGCTGGAGAGTGCGACCCGCGATGGCGAACTGCAGCCATTTGCGGGCGAAACCCAGATCTTCATCTTCCCCGGCTACCGCATCACCAGCGTCGATGCGCTGGTGACCAATTTCCATCTGCCGCAGTCGACCCTGCTGATGCTGGTATCGGCGCTGGCCGGGCGCGAGTTCATGCTGGAGTCCTACCGCCATGCGGTGGCGCAGCGTTATCGCTTTTTCTCCTACGGAGACGCGATGCTGATTCTGCCGAAGGGCAGGTAAGTCGGCGCGTCAGTTGTTGCCTCTGGCGTTGTCCTTGGCTTTTTCAAACGTCACCTGGCCAGTTTTGGCGTCGGCGTGGAACTTGACCAGCTGGCCGTGCTGGAACGCCTCGCCCTCCCAGTGGCCGTGCACGGCCTCAAGCGCCTGCACATGTTTGAAGCCCTGCGCGTCGAGCTTTTGCGTCACCGCCGCGGCGCTTAGCCACCCGTTGCCTGGTTGGTCGGCTAGCGAAGCGCCGGACCAAAGAAGCGTTGCCGCGAATGCCATACACATACCTGTCAAAATTTTCATGAGGTGCTCCCGGAAGGATTGGCACCACTATCGGCGCTCGCCAACGCGCTGTCGACGTGCGGTGTGCAAAATGTACGGCAATCCTTCGTCAGGGTGCGTTGCCCTGACTTTTCGAACCGAATGAGCAGGGAAAACCATGCAGCTTGATTTCAGCCAGCTCGACGCCGCCGAATCCTACCGCTGGCTGTCGTCGACGGTGACGCCGCGGCCGATCGCCTGGGTGTCCACCGTGTCCGCCAACGGCATCACCAACCTGGCGCCCTTCAGTTTTTTCCAGGTGATCTGCGACGATCCGGCGACGCTGATGGTCAACGTCGGTCTGCGCGCCAACGGTGAGTTGAAAGACACCTTGCGTAACGCGCGCGCCACCGGCGAGCTGGTGATTCATCTGGTCAGCAAGGCCGAAGCGGAGCATATGAACGCCACCGCGGCGACGCTGCCGCACGACGACAGCGAGTTCGACGCGGTCGGCATCGCCACGTTGCCCAGCGTGCGGGTGAAGCCGCCGCGCATCGCTGCCGCGTCGGTGGCGTTCGAGTGCACGCTGGCCGAAGTGATTCCGTACCCGGCGGAACATCCGCGCCAGTTTCTGATCTTTGCCCGCGTGCTGCTGGCGCATATCGACGACGCGGTGATGGCCGATGAGCGGCACGTCGATCCGGCCAAGCTCGATCTGGTCGGGCGCCTCAGCGGCAGCTGGTATTCGACCACGCGCGACCGCTTTGCGATGAAGCGCCCGGCCTGACGCTGAGTGCTGGTCGGTCGCCCGGCTACGGCGGCCCCGTATAATGGGTCGGATGACCTCCATGACTTTTGCGCTTTCCGCCACCGACGGCGCGGCTCGCCGCGGCTGCCTCACGTTCGACCGCGGCACGGTGGAAACGCCGGCCTTCATGCCCGTCGGTACCTACGGCTCGGTGAAGGCGATGACGCCGCGCGACGTCAAGGACATCGGCGCGGAAATCATCCTCGGCAACACCTTTCACCTGTTTCTGCGGCCGGGGCTGGAGATCGTCGAGCAGTTCGGCGGCCTGCACAAATTCATCGGCTGGGATAAACCCATCCTCACCGACTCGGGCGGCTTTCAGGTTTTTTCGCTGGCGCACAAGCGCAAGATCACCGAGGAGGGCGTGACCTTCGCCTCGCCGGTGGACGGCTCGAAAGTGTTCCTGTCGCCCGAAGTGTCGATGCAGATCCAGACCACGCTGGATTCGGACATCGCGATGATTTTCGACGAGTGCACGCCGTATCCGGCAACGGAAAAGGTCGCCAGCGACTCGATGGAGCTGAGCCTGCGCTGGGCCGAACGTTCCCGCCGCAGCTTCGACGATTTGCAACGTGCCAACGTGAAACCCTCGAACGCGCTGTTCGGCATCGTGCAGGGGAGCATCTTCGAAAACCTGCGCACCCGCTCCGCCGAAGGTCTGATCGACATCGGCTTCGACGGCTATGCCGTCGGCGGCCTGGCCGTCGGCGAGCCGGAGGCCGAGCGCAACCACGCGCTGGATTTCACCGTGCCGCTGTTGCCGCAGGACAAGCCGCGCTATTTGATGGGCGTGGGTAGGCCGGAGGATATCGTCGAGGCGGTGCGTCGCGGTATCGACATGTTCGACTGCGTCATGCCCACCCGCAACGCCCGCAACGGCTTTCTGTTCACCGCCGAGGGCACGCTGCGCATCCGCAACGCCAAATATTCGCTGGACACCCGGGTGATCGAGGAGGGCTGCGACTGCTACGCCTGCGCCGGCGGCTTCAGCCGCGCCTATCTGCGCCACCTGGATCGCTGCAATGAGATTCTGGGCAGCCAGCTGGCTACCATGCACAACCTGCGCTACTACCAGCGGCTGATGGCCGGCCTGCGCGAGGCCATTGCCGGCGGTACGCTGGACGCGTTCACCGCCGAGTTCTACGCCAGACGCCGCCCGACCGTCGCGTAGACGAACCGCTGGGCGCTCATGCCTGGCGAACTTTTGCGGTTGGTACGAGTCGCAGGGAAAGGCTCCGTCCGGCGAGCGCCCGCTGGGCTGAAAGGTTCCGCCGTTACCCGGTCCGTGCCCGGTACCGAGGCGCCCCAGCCGTGCACGGCTGGGGGGTGCATGGCATAATCGTTGATCTTTGACCGGCGGCAGCTGACTTCTCGGGCTGCGCCACCACTTGCGAGACAGACCCAATGACGTTTTCGATCCCGTTCGTGCTTGCCCAGGCTGCGCCCGCTGTCGCGCCTGCCGCAGGCAATCCGATCCTGACCTTTCTGCCGATCATCGTGCTGTTTGGCGTGTTCTATTTCCTGATGATCCGCCCGCAGATGAAGCGTCAGAAAGAGCTGCGCACCATGCTGTCGGCGCTGGCCAAGGGCGACGAAGTGGTGACCAATGGCGGCATTGCCGGCCGTATCGACGAGGTCGGTGAAACTTTTATCAGCGTCGAAATCGCCACCAATGTGGTGGTCAAGGTGCAGAAGGGTTCGGTGTCGCAGGTGCTGCCCAAGGGTTCGCTAAAGTCCGTCTGATCGACGGATGCCGGGCTTCGGTCCGGCCGCTTTGGGGGCTGCTTTTCACGGGATGTTTTCCGATGTTCGCTAACACCGCCGGCTGGTTGCTGCGGCTTCGATGGACGCTATCTGATGGATGCAAGGCATGAGTGATTTTCCCCGCTGGAAATACGCGCTGGTCGCGATAGTGATGTTGTTCGGCGTCCTCTACGCCTTGCCGAACGCCTTTTTCCCGGTGGCCGCCGTGCAGGTCAGCGCCAACCGCGGCAGCGCGCCGATCGATCAGTCGATTCAGCAGAAGGTGACCGCGGCGCTCGCGGCGCAGCACATTGCTGCCACCAGCGTGAGTGTGCAGGGCGACAACCTGATCGCCACCTTCGGCAATGGCGATACGCAGAAAAGCGCCGCCGATGCGATCAAGACGGCCCTGGGCGACGGTTACTCCACCGCATTCAAGCTGCAGTCGACCGTGCCGGGCTGGCTGCGCGCGATCGGCGCGCGCTCGATGCCGCTGGGCCTGGATCTGCAGGGCGGCGTGCACTTTCTGATGCAGGTCGATCAGAGCGGCATCGTCGACAAGCAGGAAACCAGCTATGCCGACGATATCCGCGCGCTGCTGCAGCAGAAGAACATCCGCTACGAGTCGGTGGCGCGCAATCCGGTCGCCGGTCAGGGCATCGCCGTGATTCTGCGTTCGGCCGACGATCGCAGCAAGGCGTCCGACGCGATCGCCAACGAATTCACCGACATCATCGTGTCCAACGGCAGCAGTACGGGCGATCGCTTTCTGCTCAACGCGGTGATCAAGCCAGACAAGCTGCGCGACCTCTCGCGCAGCGCGATCCAGCAGAACCTCAGCACGCTGCGCAACCGCATCAATGCGCTCGGCGTGTCCGAGCCTCTGATCCAGCAGCAGGGCGACAGCCGCATCGTGGTGGAACTGGCCGGCGTGCAAGATGCGACCGAAGCCAAGAAGCTGATCGGCGCCACCGCCACGCTGGAATACCGCGCGGGCATCGGCTTTCCCGGCGACCCGCAGGCGCAGGAAGCGATGCGCACGGGCAGCATTCCACCAGACGCCAACCTCTATTACATGCGTGACACCCGCACCCCGGTCCTGGTCAGCAAACGCGTGATCGTCACCGGCAGCCAGCTGGTCGATGCGGCGTCGGGCACCGATACGCGCAACGGCACGCCGAACGTCAGCGTGACGTTGAACGCCGCGGGCGCCAAGAAGATGGGCGACTTCACCAACGCCAACGTCGGCAAGCCGATGGCGGTGGTCTACGTCGAGCGCGTCACCGAAACCAAGATCGTCGACGGCAAGGAAGTGCGCACGTCCAAAGACACCGAGTCGGTGATCAACGACGCGACCATCTCCAGCCCTTTCAGCCGGCAGTTCGAGACCAACGGTTTGGCCAGCTTGAAAGATGCTTCCGATCTTGCGCTGCTGCTCAAGGGCGGTGCGCTGGCCGCGCCGGTCGATATCGTCGAAGAGGGTGTGATCGGTGCCAGCCTGGGCGCGGACAATATCAACAAGGGCTTTATGGCGGTGATGCTGGGCCTGGGCCTGGTACTGCTGGCCGCCGCGATTTACTACAAGCTGTTCGGCCTGGTGGCCGATATTGCGCTGTTCTTCAACCTGGTAATCCTGGTGGCGGTGATGTCGCTGATCGGCGTCACGCTGACCATGCCCGGCATCGCCGGTATCGTGCTGACGCTGGGCATGGCCATCGATGCGAACGTGCTGATCTGCGAACGCATCCGCGAGGAGCTGCGTAACGGTTCGAGTCCGCACGCGTCGATCCGCGCAGGTTATGAAAAAGCCTGGGCCACGATTCTCGATGCCAACGTCACCCATCTGATCGCCGCGCTGGCGCTGACCACCATGGGTACCGGCGCGATCAGGGGCTTCGGCGTGACGTTGATGATCGGCATCCTGACCTCGCTGTTCACCTCGGTAACGTTGACCCACGCGTTTACTGCGTTGATCCACGGCCACCGCAAGCTCAAGACGCTGTCGGTCTGAGGAATCGCAATGGAAATTTTCAATCACAACAGCAACGTCAACTTCCTCGGCATGCGCAAGTTCAGCATCGCGATTGCCGCGTTTCTGATGATTGCCTCGATAGTGCTGATCGCGACCAAGGGCCTCAACTACGGCCTGGATTTCAACGGCGGCGTGTCGCTGGTCGTGGACTACGATCAGCCGGTGCAGATCAACGACGTGCGCGCTGCGCTGGCCAAGGGCGGCGTCGAGAATCCGATCGTGCAGAGCCTGGGCGGTACGCGCGAAGTGTCGATCCGCATGCAACCCAAGGACGATCCGGCCTCGGTCCAGGCCGATGGCAAGGTCAACCTTGATCGCATATCCGCCGACGTTATCAAGATGCTGCAGGCGGCGCGTTCGGATGCGAAGGTGAAGAGCAAGGACTTCGTCAGTGCCGAAGTCGGTGCGGAGCTGCGCAGCGATGGCCTGTGGGCGGCGCTTTTCGTGGTGCTGGGCATCGGCTTCTACCTGGGCATTCGCTTCGAGCGCCGCTTCGCCTTCGCTGCCATCGTGACCGAGTTTCACGACGTGCTGGTGACGTTGGGCATCCTGGCCCTGGTGCAGCGCGAGTTCGACATGACCGTGCTGGCCTCCGTGCTGGCGGTGATCGGTTATTCGATCAACGACAAGGTAGTGGTGTTCGATCGTATCCGCGAGCTGTTCCGCCTGGCGCGCAAGGCCGAACCGGAAGAAATTCTCAACCGCTCGATCAACAATACGCTGTCGCGAACCATCATCACCTCGCTGTTTACCAGCATCACCATGGCGGCGCTGTTCTTTTTCGGCGGCACCGCGGTGCACGGTTTTGCCGTGACCATGCTGATCGGCATTCTGGTCGGTACGCTGTCGTCGATCTTCGTGGCCAGCCCGATCCTTCTGTGGCTGGGCGTGTCGAAAAAGGATCTGATGCCGGTGACCCGCGAGAACCCGGAGCTGGCGCGTCGGCCCTGATAGGCAACGCGTTGCGGGACATCACGAAGGCCCGGCGCAAGCCGGGCCTTCGTCGTTTCAACGCCCGGATCGCGGCCTGGAAAGTGGTTGCTGCAAACGCAGCATTCTCCTCAACTTGTGGTCGCGCTAGCCGATAAGTCCTTGGTAAGAAAAAACGGACTTTTCCGTTTTCGGGGCAGTGCATCATGCTGGTTATTGTCGGGACGCTGGTCGTCTTGGGTTGTGTCATTGGCGGCTATCTGGCTTCCCACGGTCACTTGCTCGCCTTATGGCAGCCGTACGAGATGCTGATCATCTGCGGCGGGGCATTGGGCGCTTTTCTGATCGCGAACCCATTGAAGATCGTCAAGACGGCAGGCTCCGAGTTGCTGGGTCTCTTCAAGGGGCCGCGCTACAAGCGCGAGGACTACATAGACCTGCTGTCGCTGCTCTACGATATTTTCAACGCGATGCGTAAAGGCGGCCTGCTCAGCCTTGAAGAACATATCGAAGATCCGCATGCGAGTCCGATATTTTCCGCCTACCCGCGATTGATCCGGGAACATCATCTGATCGACTTCATCACCGATTGCCTGCGCCTGATGGTCAGCGGCAGCATGAATGCGCAGGAGCTCGAGCCGCTGCTGGACTACGAGCTGGAAACCCATCATCACGATGCACTGGCGCCGTCGAAGGCCATCAATCGATTGGGCGACGCGTTGCCGGGTTTCGGCATCGTCGCTGCCGTACTCGGCATCGTCACCACCATGTCGTCGCTCAATGGCGACACCTCGGCCATTGGCGAGCACATCGCCGGCGCACTGGTGGGCACCTTCGTCGGCATTCTGCTTTGCTATGGTTTCGTCGGGCCGCTGGCCTCGGCCATGGAGAACCGCACGAACGAGGACGGCAAGGCGTTCGAGTGCGTCAAGGTCGCACTGATCGCCAACCTGCGTGCCTACAACCCCAAGGTATCGGTGGAGTTTGCGCGCAAGGCGCTGTCGTCGCAGAGCCGTCCGACTTTTCAGGATTTCGATGAGCACCTCAAGGGCGACCGGGCGGGCACACGCGCATGAGCGAGCACGATAGCCAGCCCTCCATCATCGTGCGCAAAATCAAACGCGTGCACGGCGTGCACCATGGCGGTGAATGGAAGGTGGCCTATGCGGATTTCATGACCGCGATGATGGCTTTCTTTTTGGTGATGTGGATCCTGGGACAGGGTACGCGCGAACAGAAAGCGGCCATCTCCGAGTATTTCAAGAACCCGAGCATGACACCGGGAACTGCGACCATCGCGCCACCCGGGCGGGCCGGCCCTGGTGGCGCCAGCGACAGCCCGATCAAGCTTGGCGGCGGGATGGATATGTCGCACGGTCATGGCAAGGATCGGCACAGTGGACCGGCACCGGCGGCCAGCAGCAACGACAAATCGCCGCAGGAGATTTCGAAGCGCGTCAGGGCTCAGGACATGGCGCGGCTGGAAGAGCTGATGGCGCAGATGAACGCGGCTATCCAGAAAAGCCAGGCACTGGCGCCGTTCAAGGACCAGCTGTTGCTCGATATCACGTCGGAAGGATTGCGCATCCAGATCGTCGATAAATTGAACCGGCCGATGTTCGATACCGCCAGCGATCACATGAAGCCCTACAGCGAGATGATTCTGCGCGAGCTGGCCGGCTTCGTGAACAAGGTGCCGAACAAGATCAGCATTTCGGGCCATACCGACAATACGCCGTACAGCCGGGACGGTGAGTACGGCAACTGGGAGCTCTCAGCCGATCGCGCCAATGCGGCGCGCCGCGCCCTGTTATCCGGCGGCATGGCGGTGGACAAGGTCGCGCGCGTCGTGGGACTGGCCGACTCCGTGCCATTCGACCAGCAGCATCCGGATGCGCCGTTCAATCGCCGCATCAGCCTGATCGTGATGAACAAGGAGGCATCCGACGCGGCCTCCTCGCCGGAGACGGCGGGACTGAATGCCGCGCCCACTGCCGCCCCGGCCGCGCCAAACGCCGCGCCGCCGCAGCGTATGGGGAACCGGACTCCGGCGATCGAGCCGGTGTCGGTGATTATTCCTCTGACCCACCCACCAGCTGACGCCGTAGCGCCGGGTGCATCGTTGCCGTCGCTGCCGACGATTTCACCGATTGTCCAAGCGATAGGACCGAAGTCGTCCCGTTAGCGGGATACTGATGCGCGCGACCTCCGTCGACGTGTGTCGGAACGTGGTCGCGGTGGAGGCCGGTGCCGGGTCAGCCGCGCAAATGGGCATCCAGTTCGGCGAGCTGCTGCGGATTGCCGACATTCCACCAGTCACCGTCGTAGCGTTCGCCGGCGAGCTGCTGCTCGCGCATGGCCTGCTGGTAGAGCGGTAGAAGCTTGAAGCGTCCTTGGGCATGGCCGCGAACCAGTGCCGGGCGGTAGACACCGATGTTGCCGAAAGTCAGGCGTTCACCGTCGCCATCGGCGTGCAGCTTGTTCTGCTGCAACACGAAATCGCCCCGCGGATACCAGGATGGGTTGGGTACCATCACCAGATGCGCGTGGCCTGCCGGCTCGACCGGCAGCGTGGCGTAGTCGTACGCGCTCCAGATGTCCGCACTGATCGCGATAAACGGTTCGCTTCCCAGCAAGGGCAACGCGTTGAGCATGCCGCCGCCGGTTTCCAGCGGCGTTGGCCCTTCGTAGGCGTAGCGGATGCGCAAGCCCCAGCGCGAACCGTCGCCCAGCGCGTCGGGAAATTGATCGGCCAGATGCGAGGTGTTGATCACCACGTAGTGCACGCCAGCAGCGGCGAGCTTTTCCAGATGCCACTCGATCAGCGGTTTGCCGCCGACCGGCAGCAGCGGCTTCGGCGTGCGGTCGGTGAGTGGACGCATGCGTTCGCCGAGGCCGGCGGCAAAGATCAGCGCATGTCTCATCAGTCGTTCGCCGTGCGCAGGTCGCGCTGGCCGACACGTCGCTGCAGCAACGCCGCGAGGTCGGCGAGTTCGGGATAACGATTCGCCACGCCGATTACGTAGTCGTAGACGCGCGGCACGTCGGCCAGGTAGCCCGGTTTGCCGTCGCGATACCACAGCCGATAGAACTGGCCGAGCACGCGCAGATGGCGCTGCAGCCCGGTCAGGTCGAACCAGTGCAGAAAGCGTGCCCGATCTACACTGCTGTCAAGACGTCCCGCGGCCAGCAGCCGCTGACGGTACGACTCGACCCAGGCATCGACGCGTGCTGGCGGCCACACGATATAGGCGTCGCGCAGCAGCGAGGCGAGGTCGTAGGTCAGCGGGCCGTGGAGGGCGCCCTGGAAATCGATAATCCCTGGGCTCAAAAGTCGAGGAGCAACGATTCCCGAACGCTCGCGCCTCTGGCTGATGCTGTCAGAGCGATTGCCGGATTCGATCACCAGCAGATTGCGGCTGTGAAAATCCCGGTGCACGAAACCGTGCGGCTGCTCTTCGTGATTGCGTGCGATAAGCTCGAACGCGGCGTCCAGCGTTGTCCGTTCGGCGGCGTCGGGCGCGCTTCCGAGATGCCGTTCGAGAAACCAGACGGGCATGATCTCCAGGCCCTGCAGCACGAGCGCGCGATCGAAGCGCGGCAAGTCGGTGGTGTCGACGCGCTCCTGCATGCGCTGCAGTGCATCCATGGCGGCGCCATACAGCGCGTCCGCGTTGTCGTCGCGCAATTCGGATAGATACAACCGATGGCCCAGGTCCTCGATCAGCAGAAAACCCTGCTGCAAATCGTGCGCGTGAACCGCCGGTACGTGCACGCCGGCGGCAGCGAGTTTCGCGCCGAGCGCCAGCCAAGGGCGCGGATCTTCGAGCGCGGGCGGCGAGTCCATCACGATCCAGCTGCGGCCCTGGTGATGCGTGCGCCAGTAGCTGCGGAAGCTGGCGTCGGCCGAGGCGGATTCGAGCGTCAGCGAATCATCGTGCAAGGTGGCCCGGGTCCAGGCCAGGCGGGCGGCGGCGCGATCGTGCGGTTCCATGAAACTCATACTGGCGGACGGCACGTCAGCTTAATGGTTTGTGCCGACCAGCGTGAGCGGCATGGCAATGACGCTCGCATTGGTGCGGCGCAGCAGCCTGTGGTAGTTATAACGACATAGCGATCGGTTTGGAGCACGAAGCGAGGGGAACGCGCAGCGCGCATTCGACGACATGAGGCCATGCAGGCACGGCCTCCGGGGCAATCAACGAGGGGAGTTGAATGGGCGAAAGTGATCGTGGTTTCTCGATGACCCGGCGCCAGCTGCTGCGCATGATCGGCGTGACCGCCGGCAGCGCGGCGATGTATCAGGCGATGAGTGGACTGGGTTTTGCGGCGCAATCGCCGTACAAGGCGCCGATCAAACTCGGTCAAGCGCCGAAGGGTTCTTCGGTGCTGGTGCTTGGCGCCGGCATCGCCGGCTTGGTTGCCGCGTACGAATTGCGCGAAGCCGGCTACAAGGTGCAGGTGCTCGAATACAACGCGCGCGCCGGTGGCCGCAACTGGACGCTGCGCGGCGGCGATACCTACACCGAGCTCGGCGGCGCGACCCAGCACTGCGGTTTCGACAAGGGTCTGTATATCAACCCCGGCCCCTGGCGATTGCCCTACCATCATCACGGCATCCTGCACTACTGCAAGCAGCTCGGCGTGCCGCTGGAAGCGTTTGTGCAGGTCAACTACAACGCCTATCTGCACAGCACGAAAGGATTCGACGGCAAGCCGCAGCGCTTTCGTGCGGTCAAGGCCGACTATCAGGGCCACGTCGCCGAGCTGCTGGCCAAGACCACGCAGGCGAATCAGCTCGATGCGCTGGTCAGCAAGGAGGATCAGGAAAAACTGCTGCACTCCCTGCGCAGCTGGGGCGCGCTCGACAAGAACTACGCTTATGCCAAAGGCGAGCTGAGCAGCAACCGGCGCGGCTACGAAAAAGATCCTGGCGGCGGTTTGAGCGGTCACCCGATTGCTTCCGAACCGTTTGCGCTGAAGGACGTCCTCGATTCACGGCTTTGGCAAGGCTTGCCGGTGGGCGACAACTACGAGATGCAGACCACGCTGTTCCAGCCGGTCGGCGGCATGGGGGTGATCGGTCAGGCCTTCGCGCGCGAGCTGGGGCCGCTGATCCGCTACAACGCCAAGGTCACGGCGATCCAGCAGGACGAGCGCGGCGTCACCGCGATGTATGAAGACACCACGGCACCGGGCGTCAAGCACACGGCGAGCGCCGACTGGTGCGTGTGCACGCTGCCGCTGTCGATCCTCGGTCAGATTCCGATGAACGTAGGGCAGGCGATGGCCGAAGCCATTGCCGCCGTGCCGTACGCGGCGGCGGTGAAGGTCGGCCTGCAGTTCAAGCGGCGCTTCTGGGAAGAGGACGATCAGATCTACGGCGGCATCACTTATACCGACCAGGCGATCACCAATATCAGCTACCCGAGCACGGGCTATTTCAGTGGTGGCAAGGGCGTGTTGCTGGGTGCGTATATCTGGGGCCTGGATGCGATGGAGTTCACCGCGATGTCGCCGGCCGAACGCATCCAACGCGCGCTTGAACAGGGCAGCAAGATTCACCCGCAGTATCCGAAAGAGTTTGACAACGGCATGGCGGTGGCCTGGCATCGCTCGCCCTTTACCCTCGGTTGTTTCGCCCAGTGGTCGGAGCAGGCGCGCGCCGACCATTACGACAACCTGTGCCAGTTCGATGGGCGCATCGTGCTGGCCGGTGAGCACGCGTCGTGCCTGCCGGCGTGGCAGGAGGGCGCGGTCACCTCGGCGCTGGACGCGATCGGTCGGCTGCATCGACGCGCCGCGGCGGGAGCGACGGCATGAAAAACATCGACGCCATAACGGCAAAATTCATCGCATTCGCTGCCCTGCTTTTGCTGACCAGCACGCAGGCCTTCGCCGACAGCGCAGGTATTCGCAACGACGCCTCGCTGAAGACCGACAGCGGCGCACAGATCTACGCGCATCTCTGCCAGGGCTGCCACATGCCGAACGGGCAGGGGGCGATCGGTGCGGGGCACTATCCGGCATTTGCGCACAATCCCACGATGTCATCCGCGTCGTACATGGCGCTGACCATCTTGCACGGCCGCCGCAACATGCCCGCGTTCGCGCCCAAAGATCCAGGCGACAGCGAGCGGGAGTCGTTTATCGATCCGGTCTGGCTGACCGACGAGCAGATCGCCAGCGTGATCAACTACATCCGCACGCACTTCGGCAACGACTACAAGGACACCATCACGGCGGCCGAGGTCAAGGCGCTGCATCCGTAGATCTTTCGATTTCATCAGCGGCATTCACTTACAAGGACATCCCATGCATCGCTTTTCCCGCACCGTTCTGCCCCTGCTGCTGTGCACGCTGCCGATCGTCGCCAGCGCCTCCGACGTGATCCGTTACAAGCTGCCCGACAGCACGTTCCCCATCTCGGCAGCGGTCGAAGTGCCGGCCGGCAAGACCATGGTCTATCTCAGCGGCCAGATGGGGCAGATGCCGAAGGATGCCAGCGCTTCGAACGGTGCGCCCGCGTCGATGGGTGATACCAAGACGCAGACGATCTCGGCCTTGGCCCATATCAAGAAGCAGCTGGAAAGCATGCATCTGAGCATGGGCGACGTGGTGAAGATGCAGGTGTTCCTGGTAGCCGACAAGAATAAAGGCGACAAGCTCGACTTCGCCGGCTTTATGGACGGCTATACGCAGTTCTTCGGTACCAAGGCGCAGCCGAACCTGCCGTCGCGTTCGGCGGTGCAGGTGGCCGCGCTGGTGGTTCCGGCGGCGCTGGTCGAGATCGAGGTCACCGCAGTGAGGCCGTAGTCGGCAAGGCGGCTAGAGCCGTTGCCGTTCTCGCGGATTTCTACAGCGCATCCCCATCGACTTCTTGCGTGCGGATGCGCACCGCCTGTTCGAGTTCGGCGACAAAAATCTTGCCGTCGCCGATCTTGCCGGTGCGTGCGGCCCCGGTGATCGCCTCGATGGCGTGATCGAGCCGGTCGTCCGCCACCGCCACTTCGATTTTCAGCTTGGGCAGGAAATCGACCACGTATTCGGCGCCGCGATACAGCTCGGTGTGACCGTGCTGGCGGCCGAAGCCTTTCACCTCGGTTACCGTCATGCCCTGCACGCCGGCTTCGCTGAGCGCCTCGCGCACATCGTCCAGCGTGAACGGTTTGATGATCGCCGTGATCCATTTCATAGTGGGTTCTCGCGCTGTGATGGTTGCAGTCAGCACGATGCATGCCATGCCGCTTCAGCTGCTGTGTCGCTGCATGGCGAGGATGGGGGCAATGCCTCAAGGATGGGCTGCACTAAAATCGTGCAATGCAGTCGGTCATTGCCTGTCATTGGTGCGTTTGAAAAGGGCCGGGCGCCGGCTTGGATTGACGCCAGTGGGTCGAATCAGTACCATTTTAGTCCCGATTACAGTTACTCAGGCCAGAGCGCTCCGATGTTACGCGTCAGCCGACTCACCGATTACGCCACCGTCGTGATGACCTGCATCGCAGCGCATCCGCATGATGTGCTCACCACGGGGCAGATCGCCGACGAAACCCGGCTGGAGCTGCCGACGGTGAGCAAGCTGCTGAAAGCGCTCGGGCACGCCTCGCTGGTCGAGTCGTTTCGTGGCGTCAACGGCGGTTATCGGCTGGCGCGGTCGGCCGCGGATATTTCGCTGGCCGAGATCGTGGAGGCACTGGAAGGCCCGATCGGCATGACCGAGTGCAGTCTGGCCGAAGGCCATTGCGATCGCGAATCGCAGTGCGGCGTGCGCGGCAGCTGGCAGCAGGTCAACAGCGTGCTGGACAGCGCGCTGCGCGCGGTTAGCCTGGCCGACATGCTCAAAACGCGCCTGCCGGTTGTCGATCTGAGCAACCCGCCGTCGCCCAAAAAAACAGCACCCCGGCGGATTGCCGCAACGGTCGCCGATACCGCGGCTGTCCGGTCAAACTCCGGCGGCGTCACTACCGAATGAACCAGACCATGACCAACGACAGCACCAGCACAGCGCTGCGCGACAACGCCGATGTGGCCGAGGCGCTAGGCCGCAGCTACTCGGCCGGTTTCGTCACCGATATCGAGATGACCAGCCTGCCGCCCGGCCTGAGCGAGGACATCATCCGCCAGCTCTCCGCGATCAAGCGCGAGCCGGAGTGGATGACCGACTGGCGCCTCGACGCCTATCGCCACTGGCTGACCATGCCGACGCCGGACTGGGCCAAGCTGAAGATCGAGCCGGTCGACTACCAGGCGCTGAGCTATTACGCCGCGCCCAAGGCCGGCCTGAAATCGCTCGATGAAGTCGATCCGAAACTGCTGGAAATGTACGAGAAGCTCGGCGTGCCGCTGCACGAGCGCGCCAAGCTGGCCGGGGTGGCGGTGGACGCGGTGTTCGACTCGGTGTCGGTCGGTACCACGTTCCGCAAGGAGCTGGCGGCGGCCGGCGTGATCTTCTGTTCGATGAGCGAAGCGATTCGCGAACATCCCGAACTGGTGCGGCAGTATCTGGGCAGCGTGGTGCCGACCGGCGACAACTTTTTCGCCGCGCTCAACTCCGCCGTGTTCTCCGACGGCAGCTTTGTCTTTATCCCCAAGGGCGTGCGCTGCCCGATGGAGCTGAGCACGTATTTTCGCATCAATGCGCAGAACACGGGCCAGTTCGAACGCACCCTGATCGTGGCCGAAGAAGGCAGCCACGTGTCGTATCTGGAAGGCTGCACCGCGCCCAAGCGCGATGAGAATCAGCTGCATGCGGCGGTGGTCGAACTGGTCGCGCTGGAGAAGGCGCAGATCAAATACTCGACCGTGCAGAACTGGTATCCCGGCGACGAAAACGGCGTCGGCGGTATCTACAACTTCGTGACCAAGCGCGGCGATTGTCGCGGCGACGACTCGAAAATTTCCTGGACCCAGGTGGAAACCGGTTCGGCGGTGACGTGGAAATATCCGAGCTGTGTGCTGCGCGGCGATCGTTCGGTGGGCGAGTTCTACTCGGTGGCGCTGACGCATCATCATCAGCAGGCCGACACCGGCACCAAGATGATCCATATCGGCAAGCACACCAAGTCGAAGATCGTCGCCAAGGGCATCAGCGCGGGACGCAGCTCCAACAGCTATCGCGGCCTGGTCAAGATGGAGAAGGGTGCCGACGGCGCACGCAACTACACCCAGTGCGACAGCCTGCTGATCGGCAAGCAGTGCGGCGCGCACACCTTCCCGTATATGGAGGTGAAAAATCCCACCGCTATCGTCGAGCACGAGGCGACCACGTCGAAAATTTCCGACGACCAGATGTTCTACTGCCGCGCCCGCGGTATCAGCGAGGAAGACGCCGTATCGATGATCGTCGACGGCTTCTGCAAGCAGGTTTTCCGCGAGCTGCCGATGGAGTTTGCCGTCGAGGCGAAAAAGCTTCTGGAAGTGTCGCTCGAAGGCGCGGTAGGCTAATGAGCGTCGTGGCGGATAAAACGGAATCGTTGCTGCAGCTGCGACCGGCAAACGTGCAGGATGTGGGCGAGATTCTGGCGCTGATCCGCGAGCTGGCCGATTACGAAAAGCTGCTCCACGAGGTCGACGCGACACAAGCCGATCTCACCCGTGACCTGTTCGGCCCCGCGCCGCGTGCGCACTGCGATATCGCCATGTGGAATGGTGAAGTCGCCGGTATGGCTTTCTGGTTTTACAATTATTCGGCCTTTCTCGGCCGCGCCGGCATCTATCTGGAAGATCTTTTCGTGCGGCCCGCGTTTCGCGGCAACGGCATCGGCAAGAGACTGATTGCGCATCTGGCGCAGCGCTGCGTCGATGAAAACCTGCCGCGGCTGCAGTGGTCGGTGCTGGACTGGAATACGCCGTCCATCGCGTTCTACGAATCGCTGGGCGCCGACGTGCTGCGCGAGTGGTTCGCCTGCCTGATGAGCCGCAAGGCGATCGATGCGTTGGCAACGAGTTATGCCCGTGTCGAGGCATCTCCATGAGTTTCAAAACCATCGTGCATTCCCTCTTCAGAAGGATCGCGGCATGACGTCGTCTTCAAGGATTTTGCTGTGTGTACTGGCCGCTGCCGGCGTCGTCGGCTGCAGTGTGCCGATCAAGCACCGATATCTCATTGCGCCGCAGATCAGCGGCACCGTGACGCGTGCCGGCCAACCGGTGCAAGGTATGCACATGCAGCTGGTCGATGTGTTGAACGCATCGGGCGAGCCGCAGCCCGGAGCCCAGACGCAGGAAGCGGTCACCGATGCGCAGGGTCATTTCACGCTGGGGCCGATCAAGCAGCAGGCGCGCAGGATCGACAACCCGCTGTTCAAGGTGGATCAGCACACCGTGCCGTGGGGGCTGCGCATGTCGCAAGACGGCCAGACCTGGAACGTCGGCTGGGTATCCGATCCGGACATGTTGGGCGAGGTGCCCAACGCGGTCGTCACCGCACAGTGCGATCTGGCGGCTGACAGCAAGTCCAGCGTGATCGAGGGCGATATCGCCGTCGTCGGCATCGGTCCCTGCAAGCTGAAAGTTGCGGTAGCGTCGAAGAAATGAGTGCGAAATGGAGCCTTATCCAACTCAGCCTGCTGTGTGCCGCGCCGCTGTCGCTGAGCGCCTGCGTGCCGTGGCCGCATCACGAGCTGAGCGCGCCCGAGATCATCGGCAGCATCGAGAATTCCGGTGGGCCGGTGCCCCATGCGCATATCCAACTGATCGACCGGCTCGACGCGTCCGGCCACGCTGTCGCCAAGGCGAAGACCCTGGAGGTTGTCGCCGATGCCCGCGGACATTTTCAGATCGGGCCGATTCGCCGATTTGTATGGATATCCCATGTCGGTGATCGGCCCGTGCCGTGGGGATTGAGCTTTTCCGTCAACGATGAGCCGCAGCGCGCGGGCTGGCTGTCGGATCCTTCCGAAAACGGATTTGTGCTGGATGAGCCCATCATCGCCATCTGTGACTTGAAGTCATCGGCGGTGAGCAGTGGCATCGGTGGTTACCAACAATTGCAAGGCCATGGCGTGTGTTCCATGGCCGTCGTGGGATCAAAGTAATGAGTATGCTGAAAATCGAAAACCTGCACGCCCGCGTCGAGGGCAAGGAAATTCTCAAGGGGCTCAGCCTCACCGTGAACGCGGGCGAAGTGCACGCCATCATGGGACCGAACGGCGCGGGCAAATCCACCCTGGGCAACGTGTTGTCCGGTCGCGAGGGTTACGAAGTCACCGCCGGTTCGGTGATCTACAACGGCATCGATCTGCTGGCGCTGGACCCGGAAGCGCGCGCCGCGGCCGGCGTGTTTCTGGCGTTTCAGTACCCGGTGGAAATTCCCGGCGTCAACAACACCTACTTTCTGCGCGCGGCGTTCAACGCGCAGCGCAAGGTACGCGGCGAAAAGGAACTGGACTCCATGCAGTTTCTCAAGCTGGTGCGCGAGAAGCTGAAGGTGATGCAGATCTCCGACGAGCTGCTGCATCGCGCGGTCAACGAAGGTTTTTCCGGCGGTGAAAAAAAGCGCAACGAGATCTTCCAGATGGCCGTACTCGAACCGCAGCTGGCGATTCTCGACGAAACCGATTCGGGTCTCGATATCGACGCCTTGAAGCAGGTGGCGCAGGGCGTGAACACGCTGCGTTCGCCCGAGCGCGCGTTCCTGATGATCACCCACTATCAGCGTCTGCTCGATTACGTGGTGCCGGACTTCGTACACGTGCTGGCCGACGGTCGCATCGTCGAAAGCGGCGACAAGTCGCTGGCGCTGAAGCTCGAAGCGCAGGGCTACGCCGGTGTCGCCGAGCGCCACCCGGCGGGAGCGTCGGTATGAACCAGCCGGCGCCGCTGCCGCTGGTGACCGCGCTGCTGGATGCGCCGCTGCCGCCCAGCGGCATCGGCTGGCTGGACGCGATGCGGCAGGAAAACCGTGAAGCGTTTGTTGCTGGCGGCTTGCCCGATACGCGCGTCGAAGCGTGGAAGTACACCGCCCTGCGCGCGCTGTCGCAGCGCCGTTTTGTGTCCGGCGATGCCGACGCACAGACGCGTACGGTCGACGCATCGATGCTGGTCCTGCCGGGCGTCGAGGGTCCGCGGCTGGTGTTCGTCAACGGTGCGTTTCGCGCTGATCTTTCGGCGATCGATAGATTGCCGGCCGGACTCATCCTGCAGCCGCTGTCGCAGGCCTTGAAGGGCGACGCCGAACCGCTGCGCTTCGCGCTGTCGCGTTCCGCTTCGATGGGGCACGCGCGTGGCGCCAGCGATGCGTTCACGCATATCAATGCGGCCAGCGCGGCCGATGGCGTGGTGCTGCGCGTGGCGGCACATCAGAAGATCGGCGCGCCGGTACAGCTGGTGTTCGTCGGCGCCGCTGCGGACGCCTCCGTAGCTTGGCACGTGCGCCACATCATCGAACTGGCTGAGGGCGCCGAGCTGAGTTTGGTGGAGCAGCACATCGGCAGCGGTGAGTCGTCGCATCTGGCGACGCTAGTGAGCGATATCGAACTGCGCGAAGGCGCGTTGCTGCATCACTTGCTGCTGCAGAATGCTAGTTCCACTGACACCTTGATTCGCCAGAGCCGCCTTCGTCTGCATACGAAAGCTTGTGCGACTTTGCATGTGCTGGAGCTCGGTGGCGCGCTGGTGCGTCACGATCTGCAGGCCGAGCTGATCGGTGACGGCGCGCAGCTCGATACGCGTGGCGTGTTCATGCCACACGGGCGTCAGCATATCGATACGCAGCTCGCTATCCGCCATCAGGCGTTGAACACGCGATCGAGCTCGAACTGGCGCGGCGTGGCCAGCGATCGTGCGCGCGGCGTGTTTCGCGGCGCAATGGTGGTGGCGCCCGGCGCGGATGGCAGCGATGCCAGCCTCAGCAACAAGAATTTGCTGCTGTCGCCGAACGCCGAAATCGACACCAAGCCCGAACTGGAAATTTACGCCGACGAGGTGAAGGCGGCACATGGCGCAACGGTCGGCCAGCTCGACGAACGTGCGCTGTTCTATCTGCGCTCGCGCGGCATTCCGCTGCACGAGGCGCGCGCGCTGCTCACCACCGCATTCTGTCGCGCCGTGCTCGACGATCTGCCGAACGACGCGCTGCGTGAACATCTGGCGGAGCTGCTGATCGCGCAGCTGCCACAGCATTGAAGGAAGCGACATCCTGCCCATGAACGCACAGCCCAAAACCCAGCCCGTGTTCGATATCCAGCACATTCGTGCGGATTTCCCCGTGCTCTCGCGTACTGTCCACGATGGCAAGCCGCTGGTGTACTTCGACAACGCCAACACCAGCCAGAAGCCGCAGGCGGTGATCGAGGCGATGAACCGGCACTACCGCGAAACCAACGCCAACGTGGCGCGCGCCGTGCATCAGCTGGGTGAGGAATCGACGGCAGCGTATGAGGGAGCACGCGACAAGCTGGCGCGCTTCATCAACGCCACGTCGCGCAACGAGCTGATCCTCACTTCGGGTACGACGCAGTCGATCAATCTGGTCGCTTACAGCTATGTGCTGCCGCAGTTGAAAGCGGGCGACGCGATTCTCACCACGGTGATGGAACACCACGCCAACATCGTGCCGTGGCAGCTGATGGCGGCGCGCACGGGTGCGACGGTCAAGGCGGCGCCGATCAATCAGCGCGGTGAGCTGATCGTGGAACAGTTTGTCGCCATGCTGTCGCCCGAGGTAAAGCTCGCCTGCGTGGCGCACGTGTCGAACGTGCTGGGTACGGTCAATCCGGTGCGCGAGATCGCGCGCGAGTGCAAAAAGCGCGGCATCCCGCTGCTGGTCGATGGTTCGCAGGCGGTCCCGCATAGGCCGGTCGACGTGCAGGCGCTGGGCTGCGATTTCTACGCGCTCACCGGCCACAAGATGCTGGGGCCGACCGGCACGGGCGCGCTGTGGGCGAAGCGTGAACATCTCGAAGCCATGCCGCCGTTCTTCGGCGGCGGCGAGATGATCCGCGAAGTCAGCTTCAGCGGCACCAGCTTCGCACCGCCGCCGCACAAGTTCGAGGCTGGCACGCCCAATATCGCCGGCTTTATCGGCCTGGGCGCGGCTATCGATTACTACGAGAGCGTCGGCTTCGACGCCATCCATGCGCAGGAGCAGGATCTGCTGCGCTACGCCACCGAGCGGCTGCGCGAGATTCCCGGCCTGCGCCTGTTCGGCGAGGCAAGCGAAAAAGAGGCGGTGATCTCGTTTTTGATCGAAGGGGCGCAAGCCACCGATCTGGCCACTTTGCTCGATCTGCAAGGCGTGGCCGTGCGCTCCGGCCATCACTGCGCGCATCCGCTGATGCAGTTTTTCGACGTACCGGCCACAGTGCGCGTGTCGTTTGCGTTCTATAACACGCGCGAGGAAATCGACACCTTTATTGCGGCCTTGATCAAGGTGCGCAAGCTGCTGATGTAGAGGCTCGGCCGCACAAAGGTTTCCCGGCGTCGCGCCGGGGCGCTACTCTGCAGCAACTTGTCCTCCCCCGCGATTGGTCTTTCATGCTCGCAAAGCTTCCTGGTTTCATTCGCGTACCGCTGGTGATGCTGCTCCTTGCACTGAACATCGTGGTGCACGTGACGCCGCTGTTCCTGCTGACGCTGTTCAAGGTGATCCTGCCGATTCGCGGCATCCGGCTGGCGTTGTCGCGCGGCCTGGTGCTGATCGCGGAGAGTTGGATCGCGGTCAATAGCGGCATGTTCGACTGGTTCACCCGCACGCGCTGGCAGGTCGATGGCCTGAACGAGCTGCGTTACGACGGCAATTATCTGGTGCTGTGCAACCACCAGAGCTGGGTCGATATTCCGGTGCTGCAGAAGATCTTCAATCGGCGCATCCCGTTCCTGCGTTTTTTCCTGAAGAGCCAGCTGATCTGGGTGCCGCTGCTGGGGCCGGCTTGGTGGGCGCTGGATTTCCCTTTCATGAAGCGCTACTCGAAGGAAACGCTTGCCGCGCATCCGGAGCTGCAGGGCAAGGACATGGAGGCGACGCGCCGCGCCTGCGAAAAATTCCGGCACATGCCGGTGTCGGTGATGAACTTCGTCGAGGGCACGCGCTTTACCCCGGCCAAGCATGACAAGCAGAAATCCGCCTATCGGTATTTGCTGCGGCCCAAGGCCGGCGGCGTGGCGTTCGTGCTCGATGCGATGGGCGATGCGCTGGATGCGATGCTCGACGTCACCATCGTCTATCCCGATGGCCCATACACGATGATGGATCTGATCGCCGGCCGGGTCAGCGAGATTCGCGTACACGTGCGCGAGCTCCCAATCAACGCCGCTTTGCGGGGCGACTACGAAGCCGATCCCGCGTTCCGCGACAGTTTCCAGGCCTGGGTCAATACCTTGTGGGCCGACAAGGATGCGCAGATCGGCGGCATGCGCACGCGCTAGGTGCGATTCGCTGCTGTAGGCGGATAAGAAATCGCCCCGACGTGTGAGCGTCGGGGCGATGCTTTAAGGCGATATCTTCAAGGCTATGTGCGAAGCGCTGCGCCGAGGCGTCAGCGCCATCGTTGTCCTGAAGCCTCAGTCGACTTCGTAAGGACGCTTCACCACCACCGCGGTCACCGGGCGACGGGCAAAGCCAAACAGGCCGGCGAAGAAGGCGATCACGCCACCGAGGACCAGCAGCACCAGCGCACCCCAGGCCGCCTTCGACACGCCACGTACGGTAGCGTCGGCCGCTTCACGCGCCTTCTGCTCGGCTTCCTGCTTCAGCTGCTGGAACTTCGCCATCGCCTGCTGATAGGTCTGCGCATAGTTGCCGACGATCTGCTGTGCCTCGTCGTGCGACTTGCCGGTGCGGGCGGCCACGATGTTGACCAGCGCATCCTTGTCGGCGGCATTCAGCGCCGGCTGGCCTTCCTGCTTCACGCGGGCAAACCAGTCGCTGAGCTGCTGATCGGTCTGCTGCGGCGTGGTGGCCGTCTGTTGGGCCGTGTCCTTGCCGTCATTGGCAGCCTGCTGCGCGGTGGCCTTCAGGTTGGACGGGTCCAGTTCCGGCTTGCCGGTCTGGCGCAGCAAGGTGTCCAGCTGAGTCTGCAGATCGGTGAAGTCGAAGTTGATGCCATTTTTCTGCAGCTCGTCCTTGACGCCGGAGGCGATGTGCGGCGCCGCAGCGGCGACGCCGTCACCCGCCAGCGACAGGCCCTTGCCGACCGCGCCGGTAGCGGCACCGGCAATGCCGGAAGCCAACGAGGCCACCAGATACGTCGTGATCAACGTGGTCAGCGACCAGCTCAGCACGCCGTGCAGGCCGCCCTGGCCCGGTGCGGAGCGGCCGGCGACGAAGGCGCCCACAAGGATCGCGATCAGGGTAGTAACGCCCAGCCAGATGCCGGTGCCCTTGCCGAAGCCGCTCAGCGGATTGGCATCGCCCAGCGGGTCGATGGTGCTGGCACCGATGGCCGTGCCCAGCACGCTCAGCACCAGGTAGGCGATCAGCGAAATAAAGCAGCCGGCAAAAATCGCGCCCCATGAAATACGTGGCTGTTGCTCGGGGTTTACGTAGGTGGTCATGCGTGTTCCTCAGGTGATGATGAATGGTGTGAGTCGATGAAAGCGGTTAGATCTGTCGCCGCCATCCGCGTCGAGCCAGCGAGGCGGGCGGCAGTCTAGGTGTCCAAATGCAGCTTCTGTGTGATGAGTCGGGGCGAATTCTGCGCCGGCGAACGAGGGGCGTCGCCTTGCAAATGCACCAGCGCGACTAGTGCATTCGTCTCAAGCCCTGACGGCGGTGGGCTATATTCTTGGTGCACCTGCACTGATGCACCAACCGGCGCTGCCCCAGCCCACGTTCGAGCGCAGGCTGGGGCAGCGCCAAAAACATGTATCCCTTTCCGCCGTGCGGCGGCGGCCATCCACGAGTTACTTCCATGACCGATCACGTTCTGCGCACCCAAACCGACCGCCGCCAGCTTCAGCAAATCATCACCGGACTGAGCGACGGCGTGATCCTGATCGAGCCGGACCAGACGATCATGTGGGCCAACCAGGCCGCGCTGGACATGCACGGCATTAGCGAAGTCGCCGAGCTCGGCGCCACGGTGACCGAGTACCGCGAACGCTTTCAGCTGCGCTACCGCAACAACCATCGCCTCGCTGCCGGCAATTACCCGATCGACCGGGTCATCGCGGGCGAGTCGTTTACCGACGTGGTGGTCGAGGTGGTGGCAACCGGCGATGAAGAAAAGCGCTGGGTGCACCGCGTGCGCAGCATGGTGCTGACAGACGCGGACGGTGCGCCGGACTGCCTGGTGCTGATCATTGCCGACGCCACCGACTGGGCCAGCGCGGAGCAACGCTTCGAGAAGACCTTCAACGCGAATCCCGCGCCGGCAGTGATCTGTCGCCTCAGCGATCTGCGCTACATCAAGGTCAACCAGGGCTTCATGGAAATGACGGGCTACACGCGCGAGCAGGTGATCGGTCATTCGGTGTACGAGCTCGACGTGCTGGAGCGTGCCGAAAACAAGGAGCTGGCGATCGAGCGGCTCGGCGAAGGCGCCACCATTCCGCAGATGCAGGCCGAGCTGAAGCTGCCCGAGGGTGGTACCAAGTTTGTCGTGGTCGCCGGTCAGCCGATCGAAGTTGGCGACGAGGCGTGCATGCTGTTTTCCTTCATGGATCTGGAGCCGCGGCGCAAGGCCGAAGATGCGCTGCGTCAGAGCGAGGAGCGCTTCGCCAAGGCGTTCCGCATGTCGCCGGTGGCGACCATGGTATGCAGTTCGGATCGCTTCCACGTGGTCGAGGTCAACGAGGCGTTCGTCGGCACCACCGGCTTTGCGCCGGAAGAAGTGCTGGGCAAATCCATCGCGGAAATCGGCCTGCTCGACGATCGCCATGCCAATACCCAGCTGGGCAAGCTGCTGGAAACCGTGGGCAGCCTGCAAAACACGGAGTACGCGATCCGCAAGAAAACCGGCGAGCTGCTGGATTGCCTGCTCTCTGCCGAGACCGTCAGCATCCACGGCACCACGTGCTACCTGCTGGTGCTGCTGGACATCACCGAGCGCAAGCGCAGCGAAATGGAGCTGGTCAGCGCGATCGAGGCGGTGATGAAGGATGCTTCGTGGTTCAGCCAGACGCTGATCGAGAAAATGGCCAACGTGCGTCGTGCCAACGCGCCCAGCGAACTGACCAGCGCCGAGCTGGCCGACCTCACCGCGCGCGAGCGCGATACGCTTGGGCTGATGTGCGAAGGCCTGGCCGACAAGGAGATCGCCGCGCGTCTGGGCCTCGCACCGAACACCGTGCGCAACCACGTGGCGGCGCTGTATTCCAAGCTCGATGTACACAGCCGCAGCGAGGCCATCGTGTGGGCACGCGAACGTGGCGTGTTCGGCCATTCCCCCGATCGCCCCACGGTGCGAAAAAAGCCGCGCCGTGCGCGCTGAGTGCCTCTGCCCAGGACTTAATCGCCGCTGTCTGTCCACGCAAATGCACTAATCGAACTGGTTCAATTGGTGCTTCTTCCTTCACATGCGATCACGCATTCTGCTCACCGGCCCGACAAACCCCATGTGCGTCGGGCATCGACTGACCATGATGATGAGGAGATAGCGATGGACAAGAATCGTATCGACGGCACCGCCAAGCAGGTCAAGGGCTCGGTCAAGGAAGCCATCGGCAAATTGACCGGTGACAAGAAGACTCAGCTCGAAGGCGCTGCGGAAAAGCAGGTTGGCAAGGCGCAGGTCAAAGCTGGCGAGGCCGCCGACAAGGTCCGCGACGCGCTGAAGAAATAGACATCACAAGCAACTGGAGCACGCTAAGCGGAAAGCTTTGCAGCGCGTGCTCCGTTTCAGATTTTCCTACAACATTCCCCCCTACCACGCAGGAATACCGCAATGGACAAGAACGAAGTCGAAGGCACCATCCGCAACGTCGCCGGCAAGATCGAGGATGCCGCCGGTGCGCTGACCGGGGACGCCGAGCATCAGCTCAAGGGCAAGGTCCGTCAGGTTGCCGGCACCGCCCAGGCCAAGGCTGGCGAAGTGCTGGACGATGTGCGCGAGCTGGCCGCCGACAAGCCGGTCGGCACCGTGCTGATCGCCGCCGGTGTGGCCTTTGTGCTTGGCATGCTGTTCGCGCGCCGCGACTGATCCATCGTCGCTTTTTGCCAGTCGTCCATGAGGCGAGCCGGTAAAGCGAGGACGGATATTCGCAAAGGCCGAAGGTGCGAACCTTCGGCCCTTTGCTTTCAACAAACAGCGGGCAGGGGAAATACCTACCGTTCTTCGCGTCAAACTCAGCTTCTGAGCTTGTATCCCGTACGAAAAATCCAGCCGATTACCAACAGACACAACGCCATGAAGCCCAGTGTCGCGCCCAGGCTTAGCGCGACATTGACATCGGCCACGCCGTAAAAACTCCAGCGGAAGCCGCTGATCAGATACACCACCGGATTGAACAGGGTGATGTTCTGCCATAGCGGTGGCAGCATGCTGATCGAGTAGAACGCGCCGCCGAGAAAAGTCAGCGGCGTCACGACCATCAGCGGGATCACCTGCAGCTTCTGAAAATCGTCCGCCCACAGACCGATGATAAAACCGAACAGGCTGAAGGTGATCGCGGTCAGCACGAGAAAGCCGACCATCCAGATCGGATGTGCGATCTCGTACGGCACGAACAGCCGCGCGGTCGCCAAGATCAGAATGCCGAGCAGCACCGACTTGGTCGTCGCCGCACCCACATAGCCGAGCACCACTTCGATATACGACACCGGTGCGGACAGCAGCTCGTAAATCGTGCCCGACCACTTCGGCAGGTAGATGCCGAACGAGGCGTTGGAGATACTTTCATTCAGCAGCGACAGCATGACCAGGCCGGGGATGATGAAGGCGCCGTAGCTCACACCGCCGATATGTCCCATGCGTGAGCCGATAGCGGTGCCGAACACCACGAAGTACAGCGAGGTGGAGATCACCGGCGAGGCGATGCTCTGCATCAGTGTGCGAAACGTGCGCGCCATTTCGAAGCGGTAGATCGCGCGTATGGCGTGAATATTCATGCGCGTGCCTCCGGCTGGCCGTTTCGCCCGCTTTTTTCCAACGGCTTGGCGGTATGCACCAGGCTGACGAAAATCTCTTCCAGCGAACTCTCGCTGGAGTGCAGATCCTTGAAGTCGATGCCCAGCTCGCCGAGCCTGCGCAGCAGCGGCGCGATGCCGGTCTGCTCGCCTTGCGCGTCGAAGGTGTAGACCAGCGCGCCGCCGTTCTCGCTCAGCTCCAGCGGCAGGCCGGCCAGCGCGTCGGGTATGCGCTCCAGCGGACTCTGCAGCTGCAGCGTGAGCTGCTTCTTGCCGAGCTTGCGCATCAGCACGTCCTTGTCCTCGATCAGCACCAGTTCGCCCTTGTTGATCACGCCGATGCGGTCGGCCATTTCCTCGGCTTCCTCGATGTAGTGTGTGGTGAGGATGATGGTGACGCCGCTTTCGCGCAGCGCGCGTACCATTTCCCACATGTCGTGGCGCAGCTCCACGTCGACGCCGGCGGTGGGTTCGTCGAGAAACAGGATCTGCGGCTCATGCGACAGCGCCTTGGCGATCAGCACGCGACGCTTCATGCCACCGGAGAGCGACATGATCTTGCTGTCCTTCTTCTCCCACAGTGACAGGTCGCGCAGCACCTTTTCGATATGCGCCGGATTGGGCGCTTTGCCGAAAAGGCCGCGGCTGAAGGTGACCGTGGACCATACCGATTCGAACGCATCGGTGGACAGCTCCTGCGGCACCAGGCCGATCTGCGCACGCGCGGCGCGGTAGTCGCGCACGATGTCATAGCCGTTTGCCAGCACCGTGCCGCTGGTCGGTTGGACGATGCCGCAGATGATGCTGATCAGCGTGGTCTTGCCCGCGCCGTTGGGGCCGAGCAGGGCGAGAATCTCGCCGCGGCGTATCTCCAGGTCGATATGCTTCAGAGCCACGTGGCCGGAGGCGTAGACCTTGCCCAGTCCGCGAATGCTCACGATCGAGTTTGCTGCGTTTTGCATGATGTCTCCAGAGGCTTGCCGGGCATTGTCCTCCCTGTACAAAAAAACCGCAGCCCGAAGGCCGCGGTTTTCGGTTTCTGAGCGAAAAGCGCTCGCTTCGTAGGATTACCAGATCTTTACCTGGGTCTCGGGCGAACGGACCATCGCATCGCCAGCCTTGCATTTGAACGCCTGCGCAAACTCCGGCATGTTCGACGGCGCACCGATCGCACGGAACTGCGCCGGTGCATGCGGATCGGTATTGAGAAGGGTGATCTGCGCTTGCGGACGGATATTGCCGCGCCATACGCGGGCCCAGTTGAGGAAGAAGCGCTGGTCCTCGGTATAGCCGTCTATTTTGCGCTTGGCTTCGGCGGGGTTCTTCGACAGCGCCATCTGCAAAGCGGTGTAGGCAGCGTTCAAGCCGCCCAGGTCGCCGATGTTCTCGCCCATGGTCAGATGGCCGTTGACGTGCTTGCCCGGCAGCGGCTCGTACGCGTCGAACTGGGCGGCCAGTTTGTCGGTACGCGCCTCAAACGCCTTGCGGTCGGCATCGGTCCACCAGTTCACGTTGTTACCTTTGGCGTCGAACTTGCTGCCCTGGTCGTCGTAGCCATGGCCCATCTCGTGACCGATCACCGCGCCGATGCCGCCGTAGTTGATCGCGTCATCCGCCTTAGCGTCGAAGAACGGCGGCTGCAGGATCGCCGCAGGAAACACGATCTCGTTCTGCTGCGCGTTGTAGTAGGCGTTCACCGTTTGCGGCGTCATGCCCCACTCGCTGCGGTCGACCGGTTTGCCGATCTTGGCGACGCGGTAGTCGTAGTTGAACTTCTCGGCGGCCTGCACGTTGGCGTAGTAGTTGTCCGGCACCAGGGTGAGGCCGGACCAGTCGCGCCATTTGTCGGGATAGCCGATCTTCGGCACAAAGGTGGCCCACTTCTCCAGCGCCTTCTGCTTGGTGGCGTCGCTCATCCAGGCCAGATTCTCGATGCGCGTCTTGTACGCCGCGCGCAGATTGGCAACGAGTTCCTCGGCGCGCTGCTTGGCGACCGGTGAAAAGTTGTCGGCGACGTAAAGCTGTCCCAGCGCCATGCCCATACCGTCGTTGGTGGCTGCCAGCACGCGCTTCCAGCGCGGCTCCATTTCCTTCTGGCCGTTGAGGGTCTGGTTCTCGAACGCGAAGTCCTCCTGCTGGAACGGCGTGGATAGGTAAGGCGCTGCGTTGGAGATCAGGTGATAGCGGAAGTACGCCTGCCACTGCGCGGCCGGCACGTCGCCGAACATCTTCTGTACTTCGCTAAAGAAGGCCGGCTGCGAGAAAGAAAAGCCAGCAGCGACATCGGCATGCTGCGATTTGAAGAACGTCGCCCAGTCGAAGCTCGGCGTGAGCTTGTCGGCATCGGCGATGCTGACGTAGTGATAGCGGTTTTCCGGCTTGCGCATCTGCACCGGTGGCAGCGAGGCGGCGGCAAGGCGTGTTTCGAACGCAAGCACGCTGGTGGCCTGCTGCTGGGCATCCGCAGCGTCGACGCCGGTGAGCGTGAGCAGCTTGGCGATGTGCGCCACGTAGGCGGTGCGGATCTTCTCAAACTCCGGCTTGCTGTAGTAATCGACCGTGGGCAGGCCGAGGCCGCCCTGGCCGACGTAGGCGATCTCCTGGCTGGAATCCTTGAAGTCGCCGTTACCGCCGAAGCGGAACAGCACCGGTTCGCCGCGGGTGTAGCTGTCGCGGATATAGCCGGCGATATCGCCCGCATTCTTCAGCCCGTCGATCTGTGCCAGCTGCGGTTTGATCGGGTCGAAACCGGCGCGGTCGACCTTGGCTTCGTCCATGCCGGATGCATAGAGGTAGCCGATCTTCTGCTGAATCGAGCCGGGTGCGGCCTTTGCCGCGTTGGCGGCGGCCGCGTCGACGATCTTGTGCTGCACGTTGAGGCTGTCCTCGCGCAGCGCGTCGAATGAACCCCAGCGCGTGCGATCGGCAGGGATCGGGTGGCTTGCCACCCATTTCGCGTTGACGAAGCCGTTGAAGTCGGCGCAGGGCTTGATGCTGGGGTCGAGTTCTTTCACGTCAAAAACGGAGGTTGCGGCCACCGCATTGATGGAAAGGGCCACGCCCACGGCAAAGGCCAACGGTTTCACGAATCGGTACGTCATGGAGTTTCCCTCTGCGCCGTGGCGCGTTTCGATCGCCCGAGCCCGGGCAGTTAATCCTCGACCGTAGTCAACCGGGGCCGGGGGTAGACAGTGTCGAAGGTCATGGTCCACGGCTTTTGGGCGGCTCGCCACGTGCCTGACGGGACATATGGCATTACATGGAAGAAGAGCCCGCGGCCGCACTATCATCGGCGGATGAATACCTCTGTCGACCTTTCTTTCCGTACCGCCGAAGCGGCCGATATTCCTGCCATCGTCGCCCTGGTCGAGTCCGCCTACCGCGGCGAGTCCGGCCTGCGCGGCTGGACCACCGAATCGCACCTGCTCGACGGCCGGCGCACCAACAACGAAGACGTCGGCGCCGTCATCAAGCGTCCGCACAGCTGCGTGCTGCTGGCCGAGCGCGACGGTCGGCTGATCGCCAGCTGCCACGTCGAACGCCAGGGCAAGTTCGGTTACTTCGGCATGTTCGCCGTCGATCCCGCCCAACAGGGCGGCGGTCTGGGCAAGGCGGTGCTGGCCGAAGCCGAGCGACTGGCGCGCGAACGCTGGCAGTGCCGTGCCATGCGCATGACCGTGATCGAGCAGCGCAACGAACTCATCGCCTGGTACGAACGCCGCGGCTATCTGCGCACCGCGGAGTACGAGCCGTTCCCGTATGGCGACGAGCGTTTCGGCATTCCGCGTCGCCCCGACCTACGCTTCGAAGTGCTGGTGAAAACCTTCGCGAAGCAGCCCGCATGAACGGCTGGATCAAGGTCGGTACCCGCAGCGAGATCCTGCCCGGCGAGTTCAAGGTCGTGTGGGACGGCGACACCGCCATCGCCGTCTACAACATCGACGGCGCCCTCTACGCCATCGAAGACATCTGCTCGCACGACGGCGGCGAACTCGCCGGCGGCGACGTCCACGGCTTCGAAGTCGAATGCCCGCGGCACGGCGCCCGCTTCGATCTGCGCAGCGGCAACGTCACCAAGCCGCCGGCATATGAGCCGATCGCGAGTTTTCCGGTGCAGGAAGAGGGTGGAGCAGTTTGGACGCGGGATGATCGGTGAGTTGCCGGCACTCCTCTGGCTGTCCGTTAAATCGATAGTCTCGTGATTCCGCTTCCATTACGGATTTGGGCGAGAATAGTGAAAAGATGGATTTCGGTATTGCTGCATTGATGAGAGGTCGGCTGAAGTTTCTTGTTTGGTTTGTCTCATCAAGTCGCTTAACAGACCATTATTCGTAGAACAGTTGCCGCTAGCGATATCGTCTTCGTGGCTCGATACGCCACGATAAAGTGAGCTCTATTAGTCAACTTGCCTGAACGCTTCAAGTCTCGCTGACGCCAGCCCCGGCACGGCTTGTCACTTAGCGATGAGTGACGAAATACACCAGCGATCCTGCGAATAGCAGGCAAGCGATTGCGTTCAAGATCGAGCAGGCTGTAGACGAGGAGTGCCTCGGACGATGCATCGAGAATTTTTTTGCCAGATATCCGCTCAAGCAGGCAAGTGCAAAAAAAACAGCCATTCCCGCGATATCGTCTGATTCAAAATTTGAGTTGCTGTGAGCGGCGTTAGTCATTGAATTGAACGAAACCACCGCTATTAACAGCAGTACACCCGATGCTGTAATGTTCAGGAAACCGCGAAATGTATTTGCAATTGCGTTCAAAGTGGTTCCCTCGGAAGCGTCTAATGCGTCGTCAAAATTTTTAAAGCCCCTCGGCCGTAGTATAGTTTGTTAATGAAGAATCCGCGCAATCGCCTCTTTCGTTAGGCTGAGTTTTGCGAGGGTTTTGGTGACCCCCGATCATTGTGGGTGCGATGCTTTTTGCTGGCGGGAGACCTTCACCATTCAAGTGAATATCTTAAATTTGCAAAATAAAGTGCGGAGTGCGTCGATTATTGGTGCAGGCGTTATTGCCGAGCGCAGGAAAGCGTTGGCTGGTCAGTGGTAGCGGATTTTGACATAAGGGAAATATGTTCGGGCTGCACCGGAGCATAGGTCGCAGTCCCTGATTATTTTAACCTCGCACCTCGCCTTCACGTGGCGCGGCAAGTAATACTCGGGAGATGGAGTCGTTTTGCGCCTGAGCGCGCGTACCAATCTCATTGAAGGGGACATTATGAAGACGCGTCGCGATTTTCTGGCCCAGGCGCCGCTGGGCTTGTTAGGTCTGGCCGTGGCATCGCGCATCGAGGCGAAGGGTGCCGACGAGGCGAAGCCGCCACCGGGTGCGCCGGGTGCGTTCAACACTGCGCCGGCGGTCGGCCCCGAGGTTACGGCGGCGACATTCGCCGAGGCCGAGAAGCTGGAGCAGGTGACGCTGACGCCGGCGCAGCGCGCGATGGCGGCGGCGAACTGGCGCACGTCGATGGCGAGCATGCTCGAACGGCGCGCGGGGCCGCGCAAAGTGGCGTTGCAGGACACCCTGCCGCCGGCCACGGTGTGGAATCCGATGCTGCCCGGTCATACGTCTGGCCCCGCGACAAATCGTTTCTCGCCGACTCAGCGCAGCCCCGGCCCGTTGCCGGCGAACGACGCGGACATCGCCTTTGCGCCGGTGACGCACCTGTCGTACTGGGTGCGCACGCGCCAGCTTAGTTCGACCCGGCTCACGACGATTTATCTTGCACGGATCAAGCGCTTCGATCCGCAGTTGCGCTGCATCATCACCCTGTTGGAGCCGCAGGCGCTGGCCCAGGCTGCGCAGGCCGATCGTGAGATTGCCGCAGGCAAGTACCGCGGGCCGCTGCACGGCATTCCGTTTGGCGTGAAAGATCTGCTCGACACCGCGGGCATTCCCACGACCTATGGCGCCGAACCGTTCCGCGATCGGGTGCCGACCGGCGATGCCACCGTGGTCAAGCGTCTCTACGATGCCGGCGCCGTATTGCTGGCCAAGCTCAGCATGGGCGCGCTGGCGCTCAACGACATCTGGTTCGGCGGCCAGACGATGAACCCCTGGCTGCTGCAGGAAGGGGCGTCCGGTTCCAGTGCGGGTCCCGGCGCCGCCACGGCGGCCGGACTGGTCGGATTTTCCATCGGCAGCGAAACCGGCGGTAGCATCGTCAGCCCGTCGATGCGCTGCGGCGTCACCGGACTGCGCCCGACCTACGGCCGTGTACCGCGCACCGGCGCGATGACGCTGTGCTGGAGCCTGGACAAACTCGGCGCGATGACGCGCTCTGTCGAGGACACCATGCTGGTGCTGCACGCCATCAGCGGGCCGGACGGCATCGACGTGGCCAGCGTGCCCAGCCATCTGGCCTACGATGCGGGCGCTTCGGTCAAAGGCCTCAAGGTCGGCTACTTTCCCGGATGGATGAAGGAGGATCCGGCCACCGAGGTCGACCGCGCCTCGCTCGAAGCGATGCGCAAGCTCGGCATGGTGTCCACCGAGGTCAGCTTGCCGGACTGGCCGTACGATTCGCTCAATCTCATTCTGTTTGCCGAGTCGGCCGCTGCCTTCGAAGAGCTGACGCTCAGCGGCAAGGCCGACGAGCTCAGCATGCAGGTGCCGGACGCATGGCCCAACCTGTTTCGCGAATCGCGCTTTCTGTCGGCGGTGGATTTCGTCCAGGCCGATCGGCTGCGTCGCAAGGTCGCTCTCGAGATGGCTCGCGTGATGGCGAGCGTGGACCTGCTGCTGGTGCCGTCTCTGCGCGACGAGATGCTGGTGATCAGCAACAACACCGGCCATCCGTCGCTGACCCTGCGCACCGGTTTCGTCGAGGTTTCTCAGGCGCGCAGCGATTGGGCGCCTGATCCCCAGCATCCGCTCCCCACTTTTTCGTCACCGCGTCGCGTGCCCTATGGCGTGACCCTGATCGGACGTCTATTCGAGGAAGGCACCATCGCTCAGGTCGGCCTGGCGCTGGAGCAGGCGATGGGCGTCGCGGGCGAGCGACCGCCAGGCTTTTGAGGCGGATTTGCCCGTGCAATCTATGATTCGGATTCGAAAAGGTGCCGAACTACTTTTGTCCGAGCCTCCATCGGAGTGCACGTGAAAGCCAGAGGTCTTCGCAATTGGGAGAAAACACGGGCCGGCGGCATGACACGCTTTGTGCTGCTCCGGGGCGTGCTGTCCTATGGTCTGACCATGTTTATCGTGATGACGTTTATCGTGCATCGCGGTGATATCAGCGGGCGGTTTATCGCGATATCCGCGCTGTTGTGGTCTGTCGGTGGTGCCGTGTTCGGCGCGCTGACCTGGTTTTTGATGGAACGGATCTACCGCAAGTTCGTGCCGAAGATCATGGCTTGATCGGTTCCTGGGTTCCGCACGGCGCCGTTTCGGCTTCAGATGAGGTCGAGCCGGCGATTACCAGTGATAGACGAACGCCAGCGATTCGGAAATCTGCGTCGCTGAGCCGAACCGCGTCACCAGGGGACTGTCGGCGGCGTTGCCGAGCAGGCGACCGTAGGTCAGAGCCAGCGCTATGCCGGTGTGCTGGCTGGTGGGCACGAAGACGTCGTACTCCAGATCGGCCAGCTGACTTCCTGTATCGGGACGCCAGCTCGGCACGTTCAGCAGACTGGACTGGGTTGGCGTGATGCCGAAAAAGCGGCTCATCGCCGGGCCATTCATTGCCTGCCAGCGAACCTGCAGCGAATGCTCGATCAGCCACACCTTCGGCAGATCCCACTCGGCATAGACGTTGAGATAGGCGCCCGCGCCGTTGATGTCATGAGTGAGGTTGGTGCCGACGTCGATCTGCTTGGTCAGCTGCCACTCCAGATAGCCGCCGGCGGTCAGGCGCGGCGACAGCGGGTTGAGCTTTTCGCGCAGCCGCGGGCTCAGGTCATCGGTATCGCGACCCCACTGATAATCGCCGAATACACCGCCGTGCAGCACGCTGCCGCCGATCAAATCGACCTGCAGGCCGTCGAGCGTGGACAGGCTGACGTGGTCCGGCCACTCGAAATCGACGTAGGGAATCGGCTCATTCCGATGCGATTTCGCGCCGGGAAAGCTCGGCAGGCGCTCCACCCCGGCGCCCAGGGCGAGGGTGACGGCGTTCGGGTCCGGCGTGACATCGCCCGTATCGGCAGCGCTGGTGAACGACCAGGTCAGCCCTGCCAGCAAGCAACTGGACAGGAACCACGCGGAAAGCTGAATGCGACGAAAGGATGAATGTTGCAGGAGCGGTTCGGGCAAAGCGAATAGAGACACGTCGGGAATGCATACAGGGCAAGGGATAGCCAAGCATAGGCGATTTGACCGTGAACGCAGATGCATGCCGCCAGGCAGCCTAGACACTGTTCGTTAAGTTTTTGAGAAAGGAGGCCGAAAGGGAGGGTTTCTATCCTTCACACATGATTTACAACAGTGAACAGCCGATGCCCTTGTCCAACTGGACCATCCTATGCGACTTCGACGGCACGATTTCCGTCGAGGACGTCATCGACTCCCTGCTGGACCGTTTCGGCAAGCCGGGCTGGGAAGTGCTTGAGCAGGACTGGCGCGCCGGTCGCATCGGTTCGCGCGAGTGCATGTCCGGCCAGGTCGATCTGCTGAAGATGACCCGCGACGAGCTGGACACGCACCTGGCCGGCCTGTGGATCGACCATGCGTTTCCGGGCTTTGTGGCCAAGGCGCGCGCGCTCAACGTGCCGATCCGCGTGGTCAGCGACGGCCTGGATTACGCCATTCACAAGATTCTCGGCCGCTATGGCCTGGACGATCTGCCGCTGGCCGCCAATCATCTGGCGCCGGCGCCGCCGCCGAAGCAGTGGCAGCTGACCTCGCCGTTTCAGGCGGACGGCTGCCGCAGCGGCACCTGCAAGTGCGCCTGTGTGGCCCAGGCCCGCGCGTCAGGTCCGGGCACCAAGACCTTGCTGATCGGTGACGGCGCGTCGGATTTCTGCGCGGCGGATCGGGTGGATTTCGTGTTCGCCAAACATCGCCTGATCGAGCATTGCCGCGCCGCGGGCATCCCGTACGCGCCGATCACCGGTTTCGAGGATGCGCTGGATCTGCTGCCGCGCCTGCTCGACGGCAGCCTGCTGGAAGATCACGCGCCGCAGCCCGCGCTCAGCGTGCCTTACTGATCCAGCCAGCGCAGGATTCGGCTGAACTTCGGCATCGATACACCTTCTAAATATTTCCCTTGAATTATCACGGACTCCCCGCCCATGAACGCTTTCGACAAGAACGCCCAGGTCGTGATCGACGACGCGCAGCTGCTGGCCGACGAGGCCAAGTACAGCTCGTTCGGCGATACCGTGCACTATGTTGATCCGCCCAAGATCTTCCGCGGCTGCGAAGGCAGCTACATGTTCGATACCGAGGGCACGCCGTTCCTCGACCTGCAGATGTGGTACTCGGCGGTCAACTTCGGCTACGCCAACAAGCGCCTCAACGATGTGCTGAAGAACCAGATCGACCTGCTGCCGCAGGTGGCCAGCCAGTACCTGCATCAGACCCGCATCGAGCTGGCCAAGACCATCGCGATCGACGCCAAGAAAAAATTCGGCCTGGACGGTCGCGTGCATTTCAATGTGGGCGGCGCGCAGGCGATCGAGGATTCGCTGAAGATCGTGCGCAACGCCTGCAACGGCAAGAGCCTGATGTTCGCGTTCGAAGGCGGCTACCACGGCCGTACGCTGGGCGCTTCGTCGATCACCTCGAGCTACCGCTACCGCCGTCGCTTCGGCCATTTCGGCGAGCGCGCGATGTTCCTGCCGTTTCCGTATCCGTTCCGTCGTCCGAAGGGCATGACGCCGGAAGAGTATTCCGACAGCTGCGTGCGCCAGTTCGAGCGCCTGTTCGAGACCGAATACAACGGCGTGTGGGATCCGAAGACGAACCAGTGCGAATACGCCGCGTTCTACGTCGAGCCGATCCAGGGCACCGGCGGTTACGTGATCCCGCCGCCGGGCTTCTTCCAGGGCTTGAAAAAAGTGCTCGACAAGTACGGCATCCTGATGGTGTCCGATGAAATCCAGATGGGTTTCTGGCGTACCGGCAAGCTGTGGTCGATCGAGAACTTCGGCGTGACGCCGGATATCGTGGTGTTCGGCAAGGCGCTGACCAACGGCCTCAATCCGCTGTCGGGTCTGTGGGCGCGCGAAGAGCTGATCAACCCGACCGTGTTTCCGCCGGGCTCGACCCACTCGACCTTCAACTCCAACCCGCTGGGTACCTCGCTGGGTCTGGAAGTGATCAAGATGGGCTACGAGCTGGACTACGAAACCACCGTGCCGGCCAAGGGCAAGCATTTCCTCGACGGCCTGCGCGACCTGCAGAAGCGTCACAAGGAAATCGGCGACGTCGACGGCCTGGGTCTCGCCCTGCGTGCGGAAATCTGCACGGACGACGGCTTCACGCCGAACAAGGCGCTGCTCGACAAGATGGTCGATATCGGCCTGGCCGGCGATCTGGAGCACAACGGCAAGAAGATCGGCCTCGTGCTGGACGTGGGCGGCTGGTACAAGAACGTGATCACGTTCGCGCCGTCGCTCAACATTACCCACGAAGAGATCGATCTGGCGATTTCCTTGCTGGATCAGCTGCTGACGAAAGCCAAGAAGGGCTGATGTCCGAGGCGCGTGGTTTCCACGCAAAAAGAACCCGGCGATCGCTCGCCGGGTTCTTTTGTTTGTCGGATCGGAAAATCGCTTCAGGGCGCGCGTTTGATCGCCAGCACCGCGTTGAGTCCGCCGAACGCGAAGGAGTTGCTCAGCGCGGCCCACACCGGCATCTCACGGGCCACGTTGGGCACGATATCCAGGTCGCAGGCCGGATCGGCCTGGTCGAAATTGGCGGTCGGCGGCACGATGCCATAGCGCAGCGCGTTGACCACGGCGACCAGTTCCAGCGCGCCCGAGGCACCGAGCGCATGGCCGTGCATCGACTTGGTGGACGATACCGCGAGGCGGTCGGCGTGCGCGCCGAAGGTGAGGCGAATGGCTCTGGTCTCGGTCGCGTCGTTGGCCTGAGTGCCGGTGCCGTGGGCGTTGATGTAGTCGATATCGTCGGGTGCCAGGCCGGCTTCGTTGAGCGCCTGTGCCATCGCGGCGGCAGCGCCGTCGGCGCTGGGCATCACGATGTCGGTGGCGTCGGCCGTCATGCCGCCGCCCGCCAGCTCGGCGAGAATCGTCGCGCCGCGCGCCTGCGCGTGCTCCAGCGATTCGAGCACGAAGATGCCTGCGCCCTCGCCGATCACCAGGCCGCGTCGGTTGATGCTGAAGGGGCGGCAGGTGTCGTCGGCCAGTACGCGCATGGCCTCCCATCCGCGCAGCACGACGTAGCTGATGCATGCTTCCGTGCCGCCGGTGATGGCGGTATCGGCCATGCCGTAGCGAATCATCTGCGCCGCCTGGATGATCGCGTGGTTGGCCGACGCGCAGGCGCTGGCCACGGCAAAGGTCGGTCCGCGCAGGCCATATTTGATGCTGATCTGGCTGGCCGACGCGTTGGTCATCACGCGCACGATGCTCAACGGGTGAACGCGGGTGGCGTTTTCGGCGTAGAGGCGCCGGCTCTGTTCGTCCTGGGTGGTTTCGCCGCCGACGCCGGTGCCGACGATTACCGCCGTACGCGCCCCGACTTCCCTGTTGCTGAAATCCAGACCGGATTGCTGGATGGCCTCGTCGGCCGCGTGCAGCGCGAATTCCGAGGTGCGATCGAGTTGTGTCAGGGTGCGCTCGTCGATACCGACCGCCGGATCGAAACTTTCGGGCACCTGTGCGGCCACCTTGACGCGTACGCGTGCCGCGTCCTGATGGCGCAGCGGGGCGATGCCGCTGCGGCCTGCGCGCAAGCCTTGCCACAAGGCCTCTGCGCCGACGCCCAGCGCGCTGATGGCGCCCATGCCGGTAATCACGACACGACGCGTGGCCACATTGGGCATTACTTGCTTCCTTCGTCGGCCGCTTTGCTGTCGAGCGCGGTCTGTACCGCATCGACCAGGCTCTGCGCCGTGTCCTTGTCGAAGTTGGCGCCCTGCTGGTCGGGGAAGGTGATGTCGAAGTGCTCTTCGATATCGAAGATCAGCTCGATGGCATCCAGCGATTCGATACCCAGATCCTTCAGGGTCGATTCGGGCGTGATGACGGCCACGTCGATCTTGGCCTGCTTGGCAATGATCTCGAACACCTGCTGCTGGATCGACTCGTTCATGGCGCGTGGCTTCCTGGTGGCAAACGGCAACAATGCTGATTCAACATTTTGGTCTCATTAGTTTAGGCATTATCGCTTGCATATGTCTTTCATCGCCCAACTCGAACCCGACGCGCTGCTGAAGCACTTCATGAACCACCCGCCGATCGGGTTTGTCGTGGAGACCTCGCCGCAGGGCATGCCGTGCTTCGTGGCGCCGTTCGATCTGCTGACCACGGCGGACGAGGAACTGCGCAGGCGCGTGGCCGCTTTGCCGCTCTATCGCTGGTGGGGCAGGGCACTGCGCTGGCGCACCCGTTTTGCCGGTACCACCGTGTCGGAATACGCGCCGCTGCCGCGTACGGTGTCGCCGATCGCGCTGGCGCAGGGTCTCAAGGCTGCTTACGCGCGCGATTGCAAGCTGCTTATCGTGAAGGACATCGCGCAGGATTCGCCGCTGCTCAGCGAGGCGGACAACGCCCAGGCCAGCGCCTTCGCCAGCGCCTGCGAAGCGGAGGGCTACGTGCTGCTGGAAGGCCAGGCGCTCGCCTGGGTGCCGATCGATTTCGCCAGCGGGGACGAGTACCTGTCGCGTTTGTCGTCCGGGCGCCGCAAAAACATCCGCCGCAAGCTGCGCTCGCGCGCCGACCTGGATATCGAGATCGTACGCACGGGCGATGCGCGCTTCGACGACGAGACCACGCTGCGCGAGTTCTACACCCTGTTCGACAATGTCTACGCGCAAAGTGAGATCCATTTCGATCGCCTCAGCGAGGATTTTTTTCGTGCCCTGTTGCGCGATGCACGCAGCGACGGTGTAGTGTTCGTCTATCGCCATGCGGGTCGGATGATCGGCTGGAACCTCTGCTACGAAGAGGGCGGCAAGCTGATCGACAAGTACATCGGCTTTGCCTATCCGCAGGCGCGCGAGCACAACCTGTATTTCGTGAGCTGGATGCACAATCTCGACTACGCGCGGCAACGCGGTCTCACCCATTACGTGGCCGGCTGGACCGACCCGCAGGTGAAATCCTTTCTCGGTGCGCGCATGACATTCACGCGCCACGCAGTGTACGCGCGCAATCCGCTGCTGCGCGCGCTGCTGCGCCGGCTCGGCAGCCATTTCGAAAGCGATCGTCAATGGCAGGCTACCGCGGAGGCCGCCGATGCACAGTCTTGACCAACGTCCCGTGGTGCTCGATATCGACCATTCGGTCGGACCGCTGCCGCTGCGGCTGGTGCTGCCGCTGGAGCACTGGCAGGAGTCGATTCGCTTCGGCTGTTCGCTGGCCACCATGCGGCGTTTCCGCAGCATGCTCGACGAGCTGCTGCCGCAGCAGTACGGCACGGTGTTCATGGGCAGCGGCGATTTCCATCATCTGAGCTGGCCGCTGATCGAACGACTGCAGACGGAGCGGCCCATGCAGGTCGTGGTGCTGGACAACCATCCGGACAACATGCGCTTTCCGTTCGGCGTGCACTGCGGTTCGTGGGTGCGCCGCGTGGCGATGCTGCCATCCGTGAGCCATGTGCATGTGCTCGGCATCACCTCGGCGGACATCGGCGCCGGGCACGCGTGGGAGAATTACCTCACGCCGCTGAAGAAGGGCAAACTCACCTATTGGAACATCGGCGTGGACACCGGCTGGGCGCGCAGGCTGGGTATCGCCGATGCGTTCCGCGGCTTCGATACGCCCGAAGCGATGGTCGACGCCTTCGTCGAATCACAGCGCACGCAGACGCTGCCCAGCTATCTGTCGATCGACAAGGACGCCTTCGCGCCCAACGTGGCGCATACCAACTGGGACCAGGGCAAGCTGCAGGTCGATCACGCGCTGGCCATCATCGATAGCTTGCGCAACGGCCTGGTCGGCAGCGACATCAACGGCGAGGTATCGCACTATCGCTACGAAACCTGGTGGAAACGCCGCCTTTCCGCGATGGACGATCAGCCGGAAATCGATCCGGCCATGCTCGCCGAATGGCAGGCGCAGCAGCATGCGCTCAACCTGCGTTTGATCGACGGGATCGGTGCGCGTTCGAACTGAGAATCATGCTCAGCCGACGATGCTCTCCAGCGTGCGGAAGATCGTTTCGAAGTCGTCGTCGGTCACCCACAGGCTGTTGCTGATGCTTAAGCTGCGTGCGGCAAAGTCTCGAGCATTCGGCACATCCTGGCGCGGCACAATATCGGCGAGATAGGCGTAATCCGGCAGGGCGTCGATATACAGGCGGCTGACGCCAAGCCCGGCCTGCCACAGCTGGAACATCGCTGCGTCGCGGCGGGTCTGGTCCGGCAGCAGCAGCAGCAGGAACGGCCAGGTGCCGCTCTCGCCAGGCGCATCATCGAGCACGTCGATACCGCCGATCTGGCGCAGCCGCGGCAGGCGTCGTTTGGCCTGTGCCGTGAGCTGATCGATAAATGCCGGCAGCCTCCCGGCCGCGTGCGCACCGATGGCTTGGCGCCAGCGGCCGACCTTGTGCAGCGGAACCGTCAGCGGGAAATCATCGCCGACTGCACCCACGGGATCGCCACGTCGCAGCGCGCGGCGCAGCGGCTCGCCGTAAGCCATGCGCAGGCCGCTGGGACGATACAGCGCGGCATAACCCAGCAGCTCGACGGTGCGGCGCAGCTCCCAGCCGAGACGACGGGGCACGACACGTTTGGACGTCTGTTTGAGCTGCTCGCGCAGCGATGGATCGTGCGTCAGCAGCAGGCCGCCTTCGTAAATCGACAGCCCCTTGCCGGCGGCGAGGCTGAAGAAACCGACGTCGCCGGTGAGACCGATGCTCGTGCCATCGACTCGGCCGCCGAGCGTCTGCGCGGCATCCTCGATCACGTAGGCACCAACGTGGCGCGCGACGGCGACGGCATCGTCGACATCGGCGATACGGCCGCCCAGATGCGTGGGTACGATCGCCAGCGTCTGTTCGTCGCACACGGCGCGCAGCGCGGTCGGATCCAGATCGAAATGGCTGGCGCGTACGTCGCACAGCTGCAGTTCCAGCCCGGCCTGATGCACCGCGATGGCGACGAGCGGGCAGGTGAACGCCGGCACCACCACCCGACGCCGCTGCGGCTGCAGCTCGCGCAGTGCGATCAGCGTCAGCAGCAGGCAGGCCGTGCCGGAACATTCCAGCTGCAGCGCCGGCACGCCGATCTGGACGGCTATATCGGCGGCGAGCGTTGCGCGTCCCGGTCGCAGATCGGCCAGCGTCAACGGTAGCCCGGCGGTGGGCGGCAATTCCTGGGGGCGAGTCGGCAGCATGCGTGCAGGGTAGCGCGGGACGTCAGCGTCGCGTGGCCGAGTCGACTTCTTCGGGCTCAGGGACATGTTCATTGCTTTCGGCGAAGCCAAGGCAGACGATGCCGGCAAGGATCGCCAGCGCACCCAGCACGCGTCCCAGCGTGAGGTGTTCGTCGAACAGCCACACCGACAGCAGCATCACCGACACCACTTCCAGGTGCGAGGCGGCGAATGCCGGGCCGATGGGCGCGTGCTTGAGCAGGGTCATCCAGGTGAAAAACGCGCCGATGTAGCCGATCACGGCGCCGTACACCCACGGGTGAGTGAAGATGCGCAGCAGCCAGGCGATGCTGGCCTCGACCGGCAGCGCATGATCGCCCGCGTACTTGAAGCTGATCGCGCCGATGCTGTCGAACAGCATCAGCAGCAGAAAACCGAGCAGATAAAACGTGCCGCGCCTCATCCCACCGCTCCGACGATGGCGACGCCCAGCGTTACCAGCAAAATGCCGCTCAGGCGCAAGCGCGTGAGCTTTTCGCCGAACAGAAAGTAGCCGGCGACCATGATCGCGACGATATTGATCGAGCCGAGCAGGATCGCTTCGGACAGCGGCAGCAGCGACAGAAAGGCGATCCAGATCAGAAACTCGATCACGTAGCTGCCGATACCGATCCAGATCCACGGCCGCCGGGCCATGTAGATCCAGCGCGCCAACCCGTCGCCGGCTGCCTGATCGCCGGCGGCGGCCTTGAAAGCCAGCTGGCCGACGGTGTCGATGATGACGTTGAGTAGCCACAGCGTGGCGATCAGCGGGGTAATGGGCGTGGCAGGCATGCGGGCGAAAGGATCAGGCAGCGACGCAGGGCGCGGTTTCGCCGGCAGCGATGGCTTCGAAGAAGGCGGCCGAGCGCTCGATCAGCGTGCGGCGCTCTTTGTCGATGGTAATCATGTGGTAGCTGTCCTTGAGCAGCAGCAGCTCGACCGGCGCGCTGACCTCGCGCATCACCAGCTCGGCGTTTTTCACGCTGGCCACGTCGTCTTCGCTGGCATGTGCGACCAGGCAGGGGGCGGTGACCTGCGAGAGGCGCTGGCGTACGTTCGCGGCGAGTTCGTACATCTCTGCCAGCGAATACCAGGGGTTGCCGGGCAGGCCGGCCGCCGCGCTGTCGCCGCCGAGCATGGCGGTGCTGACCTGCGCGCGCAGGCGCTCGTCGCGGATACCGTAGGGCGGCGCTTCCATAAAGCTGCGGTTGCGGCCGATGCCGAGTTTCTTGAACAGCGGCAGCAGAAAGGACAGGCGCGCCACCGCCGGAATGCTCCAGCCGTCGTAGCGGAACGTAGCGCCATAGACGCCTACGCCGCAGACCTGTTCGGGCCGTTCGGCGGCCAGTTTCAGTGCCAGCAGAGCGCCCATCGAGAGGCCACCGACGAAGAGGTGATCGACCTTGCTGCGCAGCTCGTCGGCGGCTTTCTCCACGCTGGCGTACCAATCGTGCCAGCCTGTCGCGAGCAGGTCGTCGACGTTGCCGCAGTGGCCGGCCAGCTGCATGCCGTGCACGGTGAAGCCGGCGCGGTTGAGGCCCTTGCCCAGCAGCTTCATTTCCATCGGCGTGCCGGTCAGCCCATGGATCAGCAGTACGCCGCTGCGCCCACCTTCGAAGAAAAAATCGGTTTGCTGGATCACGCGATGGCCCCGTACCTGATGAACTGCGGCGGTTCAGTGCCGTGATTCGTGATCGTACAGTGTGGCAAGCGGCAGTTTCCTCAGTCTTTCGCCGCGGGTTGCTTGGGGTTGGCTGACGCAAATCGCACGAGCACGCGCTGGCCGATGCGCAGATTCCGGGTCTGCTCCGAGTCCGGCTGGTCGAATGCAAGCACGCATTCCACGGTGCGCGAATTGGCGCGTACCTGCGGATCGTTTTCCAGCGTGGCCGGTCCATACACGCCGCCGATACGCAGCACGTGCGCGCTCCAGTGATTGTCGGACGGATCGTTGTTGGCGGAAACCTCGGCACGCATGCCGGGCTGGATCACGCCGACAAAGCTTTCGTTGAGTTCCGCGCGTACGATGCGCGGCTTTTGCGGCAGCAGCGTGAATAGTGGGCCGGAGGACGGAGAGACGGTGGCGCCCGGCTGCGCGGATACTTCGATGACGTCGGCATCGAACGGCGCGACAAGACTGTGTTGTTTCAGCTCGTAGCGCGCTTCGGCCAGCTTCTGGTTCGCCATGCTCACCGAGGCGCGGTCGGTTTCCTGCTCGGCGTCGATCTGCGCTGCCGCTTCGCGCGCGTCGTCGGCGCTCTGACCGTCCCCGGCGCCCGCCGCAACGGCAGCGGTCAAACGTTGCGCGCGCTGTTTGGCCGCCGCCTGTTTGACGGCCAGCAGCTTCAGTTGCGCCTGCGCCTGTTCGAGCTGGGCTTGGGCCGCGTCGATCGCCAGCAGGGAAGGCTCGGTATCGAGCGAAGCCAGCAGCTGGCCTTGCCTGACCTGATCGCCCTCGTGCACGGCGACCTTGGCCAGCGTGCCTTCGCGCGGCATCGACAAGCTCAGCAGGCCGCCTTCGATATCCACCTTGCCGCGTGCCACGGCGGCATACGCCGAGGTGGGTGCGGCTGCCGTCGGCGCTGGCGCGTCGGCGGATTTCGAGCAGCCACCGAGCAGCACCGACGCACATATCGCCAGACCGCCCGCTCGGGCGAGTTGTGCGAATCGGGCCGAACGCGCCGGCGTCGCAACGCGTACGAACGACGGCGAGTGGAGAGCGAGCGGTTTCATCAGGGGGTTCCCTTGCTGGCGCTGACCGGCGCTTGGTTGCGCTGATCGCTGAGAATGCGGCCATCTTCCATCGCCAGCACGCGATCGGCGTGGACGACGAGACGGGGATCGTGGCTGACGCACAGCACGGTGGTGCCGTGCGTGCGGGCGATGCGATGCAGTATGTCGATGATCATCTGCCCGTTGGCGGCATCCAGCGCGCTGGTCGGCTCATCGGCGAACAGCAGCTCGGGCTCTTTCGCCAGCGCACGCGCGATGGCCACGCGCTGCTTTTCGCCGCCGGACAGTTCGGAGGGGCGTAGCTTCATCCGGTGCGAGAGGCCGACTTCTTCCAGCGACGCGCGCGCGCGCTGCCGGGCTTCGTCGCGCGACATGCCCATGTGATTGAGCGGCAGCTCGACCTGCTCGAACGCGTTCAGCGCCGGGAACAGATTGAAGCCCTGAAACACGAAGCCGGTGTGCTGCAGGCGAAAGTGCTCCAGCGCGCGCATATCGAGCTGACCCAGCTCGCTGCCAAGGGCCAGCACGCGGCCGCCGTCGAGTTTTTGCAGGCCGCTGAGCACCGCCAGCAGGGTGCTCTTGCCGCAGCCGGACGGCCCGGAAATCAGCGTGAGTTCGGCGGCATTGATATGCAGCGACAGGCCGTCGAGCACCTGCGTGCGCTGCTTGCCGGAAACGAACGCCTTGCTGACGTTCTCGGCCTGCAGTGCAACCGTCGGTAGTTTATGGGGCGCGGCAGCGGGAGCTTGGATCGCGGGATTCATCGCCTTATCTCAACAGCGTCGCAGGATCGGCCGCGCGCAGGCTGCGCATGGCGGCCAGACCGGACACCGCGGCCAGCCCCATCACCAGCACAATGCAGCCCAGCGCCGCCGGCAGGTTCAATACCACCGGCACATTCTGGCCGCGCGCGAGCAGCAGCAGCGCGACGCCCAGCACACTCGCTCCAAGCAAACCCAGCGCACCGACCCAAAAGGCCTGTTCGAGCACCACCCGTCGCAGAGCGCCTACGCCAACACCCAGCGCATTCAGCGTCGCATATTCACGTACCGAGCCATTGACCGCGGCGATCAGCGTCTGGCTGGTGATCACCGCGCCGACCAGAAACACGATGCCGGCCAGAAACAGCACGCCGGCACCGGCGCCGGTATCGAACATCCAGTAGCGCACGGAAATATGAGCGAAATGGTCGGCGCTCCACGTGGTGTAGGGGCCGAACGCACTGTCTCCGCGCAGCCGCATGGCGACGGCTTTCGCTTGCGTCGGGTCGTACAGTTTGGCGACGAGATAGGTCGGGCCGATGTCTTCGGCGTCGCTATCGAGATGGCGCGCGGTCTCCAGAGAGCACAGCACATTGACGCCGCCGAGCGCGCGCAGCCCGCTGCCGATGCCGACCACGCGCACTTGGCGGCCGTTGATGGTAGCGGTTCCACCGATATCGACGCCGAGCTGATCGAGATCGGAGCGGTCCACCACGACCGAGTCGGGCTCGTTCAATCGCTCGCGCAGATCGAGCGGCAGCGCCCTGGAAAACATCAGGCCTTCGGCGCTGGTATCGATGCCGGAGACGAACACCGACACGCCGCCGGTTTCCTTGGTGCCGCGCCAGTCGCCGTCGACCCAGATATAGGGCTCGACGCGCTTGACGGCCGGGTCCATCAGGATGCGCGACTCCACGTCGCCATCGATGGAGCGGCCCTGGCCCACGCTTTGCGTACCGGGGTAGCCGATCCATACATCGGCGGATGAGCCGGTGATGTACAGGCTGGTGCTGCCGAAGATGCCCAGCACCAGCGCCAGCTGCAGCAGCTGCAGCAGCCCGGCGAAGCCCACGGCCAGCATGGCGGGCAAAAAGCGGCGCCATTCGTAGATCAGCGTTTTGCGCGCCAGCGCGACCATCAGCGTAGCGTCTCTTTATCAGTGGTCGCCGCGCCGGCCGAGCTCGTGGTTTTCGGCGCGGCCGATCCCAGCTGCGCCGCGGTTGGCAGCGGGGCGCCGCCCAGCGCCTTGAACAAGGCGACGTAGGCCAGGCTGTGCTGCGCGCGGGCGTCGATGAGTTCGGCATTGGCCTGATCCACGGCGATCTGGCTTTGGATGCGGTCCAGCGGGCTGGTCAGCTTCAGCCGGACGCGGCTTTGCACGGCGCGATCGACGCGTTGCAGCGACTGCCACGCAATCGCGCTCTGGGCCTCGCGCTGCTGCTGCTGTTGCAACGAGCCGAGTGCGGTTTCCACCTCGGCGATGCCTTGCAGCACCGATTGCCGATACGCCTGCACGCTGGCCTGCAGCTGGTGGTTCTTGGCGTGCGTTGCAGCAACGCGAACGCCCCAGTCGAACAGCGGGATATTCAGAATGGGACCGAGCGAAAAAATGCCGCCCGGGGTTTTCGTATGGTTGTCGTCGTCGGCGATATTCACGGCCCAGACCAGCGACGCGCCGAGGCTTACCTGCGGATACTCGTCGGCGTGCGTCAGCGCGAGTTCGCCGGCGCTGCGCAGCACGTCGGCTTCGGCACGGGCAATCTCCGGACGCGTGCGAAGCAGATCGACCGGCGCAGCGCTCAGCTCGAACGAACCGATATCCGGCTGTCTGCCGGGCGTCAGCCACGCGGAATCGGGGTGATTCTGTCCGACCAGTACGGCCAGCTGCTGGGCGCTCTCGTTGATCGCCTGCCGCGGAGCGGCCAGCGCCGCGTCGGCCTGCGCCGCCAGCGCCTGCGCCTGATCCACTTCGCTCGGCGCGACCAGTTGCAGTCGCTCGCGTATCTTCAGAAGGTCCCAATGCTGCTGGTGCGCCTGGCTGATCTGCGTAAGCAGCTGTTCCTGCTGCTGGGCGGTGCGCAGCGCGATCCAGTCGCGCACCACCTCGGCCACCAGCGACACCTGGGCGCTGCGCAGATCGGCCACGCTGGCGTCCATCGCGCCCTGCACCTCGCGCCGGGTGCCTTCGCGCCGACCGAATAACCCGAATTCCCAGTTGGCGTCGAACCCGGCGACGAAGTAGGAAGCATGAGCGTTTGGGTCGATCGCGTCGTCGGTGCGCCCGCTCAGGGTGGGTAAGTATTTGTAGTTCGCGCGGGTATGAATGGCGCGGGTGGCGAGCATGCGCTCGACCGCCTGGGCGACGTCGAGATTGTTGGCCAACGCGCGATCGACCAGAGCGTCGAGCTGCGGATCGTTGAACGCATGCCACCAGCCCTGCAGATCGCTGGGTTTGGCCGGATCGGCCGTCAGCGCATGTTGCCACTGCGCGGGCAGCGGCGCGGCCAGCTTGGGCACGGGCGAGGCGCAGCCCGCCACCGCGCCGACCATGGCGCTGCAGAGCAGACGAACGAGGGTTGCGCGATTCAGCATGCGCGGCGGTTTTCGATACGTGAGCTGACGGCACGAGCCCGACGTTGGTGCATTGAGATATCCGGGATAGTCATGGCCGAAGTCGCCGCGATGGTATCGACATATTGTGAGGGCTGGACGACTCGCGCGATACCTCAAGCGGGCGTAGCGGTCAGATCGCGTGCAGCTGCATGCGCGCCGTGAACGTCGTTCAAACTATTACGGTTTGCTTTAATCCCGCTTAGCAGCCGGCGGAAACCGTACGTCGACGATCAGGCCGCGCTTGTCGCCCAGCCGGTAGACCACTTCGGCGTGGTGCCGTTCCGCAATACGCTGAACGATGGCCAGCCCCAGACCGCTGCCTTCCTCGCTGCTGCCCGGTGCGCGGAAGAAGCGCTCGCTCAGGCGCGGCAGCAACTCCGGCGGTACGCCGGGGCCATCGTCCTCTACGCTGAGGCGGGAGCCGCCGTCGGGCTGCCCTCGCAGGCTGACGGTGACCGTACTGCCGCGCCCGGCGTAGCGGATGGCGTTGTCGATCAGATTGTCCAGCAGATCCTGCAGGCTGGCGACATCGCCATCGATGTAAAGCTGTTGCTGTCGTGCGGGCGCCTGGTAACCCAGGTCGATGCCGGCGCCGAGCGCTTCGTGCACGCGCAGCGCCACCGCTTCGGGAATCAGCCGGGTCAGGTCGAGCAGGGCGTTGTCCATCGTATCCACCGGCGATGCCTGCGCGCGGGTCAGCGCCAGCAGCTGCGACGAGGTGCGCGCGGCGCGCTGGGTCAGCCGATGGATGTGCGACAGCGCGTCGGCCATCGTTTCGGGGCGTGAATCGGCTAGCGCGCGGTCGACGTGCAGGCTGAGTCCGGCCAGCGGCGTACGTAGCTGGTGCGCGGCATCCGCGATGAAGCGATCGTGCAGCGCGAGCATGCTGCGCAAGCGCGCGAACAGTGCATCGATGGTGCGGGTGAGCGGCAGGATTTCCTGCGGCACGTCGGCGCCGCCGATCGGCGTCAGTTCGTGCGAACGCCGTGCCAGTCGCTCGGTCAGGGGATTGAGCACGCGCAGACCGTGGTTGACGCCGAACCAGACCAGCGACAGCACGCTGAGTATCAGCAGCGTCTGCATGACGGTGGCCAACAGCAAAATTTCGCGCGCCTGTTGATGGCGGTCGCGGAAGGTCTCGGCCACGGTGATGGTCAGCGTGTCGCTGGGATCTTTCAGCGACACTCGCTGGATGGTGGCTGCGCGCAGTTCGTGATTGTCCAGGCGGGTGTTGTAAAGCACGGGTTTGGCATTGAATGCCAGGGTCAGCGCCGGTGCCTGCAGCCGTCCGCTGCCGGCGAGTACGCCGCGCTTTTCGCTGCGCACGTTGAAATAGCCGCGGCTGTCCGGATCGTATTCGAGCAAAAATTTCGCCTGCGGAGTCAGCTCGCCGCCCAGCGCATCGTTGCTGAGCATGGTCGCCAACGTCAACGCGTCGTCGCTGAGGTCGTGATCGTGCACGCGATTGGCATAGGACAGCGCCACGCCGTATGTCAGCAGGGCATCGAGCAGCAGCAGCGCCGCCATCGGAATCAGCAGAAATATCAGTAGCCGGCGCCGGAGGCTCGGGCGCAGGCGCACGACGCGCGGTGCACTCATTCGAGGTCGCCGTCGGCTGCTTCGGCTGCTTCGGCTTCTTCCAGCAGGTAACCCAGCCCGCGGATGGTACGAACGCCTGTGCCACTGCCGTGCAGCTTGCGGCGCAGGCGGTGGATGGCGATATCGAGGCCGTTGTCGGTCAGCTCCTGATCCCAGTCGCACAGTGCTTCGATCAGCTGCGCACGGCTGGTCACGCGATCGGGTCGCAGCGCCAGCGCTTCGAGCAAGCCGAACTCGCGCGCGGTGAGTTCGAGCGCGGTTTCGTCGATCCAGGCGCGGTGGCCGGGCAGGTCCAGACGCAGTCGTCCGAGCTGCAGTTCGGGTACGCCGCGGCTGCTGGCCCGGCGCAGCAGCGCACGCACGCGTGCCTCGAACTCGGACAACGCGAACGGTTTCACCAGGTAATCGTCGGCGCCCAGGTCGAGCACGCGGATGCGTTCGGGCAAACCGTCACGCGCCGTGACTACCAGCACCGGCATGCCGGCACCGCGGCTGCGCAGGCGCTTCAGCACCTCGGTGCCATCGAGCTGGGGCAGGCCGAGATCCAGCACCAGCAGGTCGTACTCGTGATCGCGCAGCGCGGTGTCGGCCAGGCTGCCACTGGCGACGTGGTCCACCGCATGGCCGCCTTGGCGCAGCGAACTGCAGATGCCTTCGGCGATGGATGGATCGTCCTCGGCAAGCAGAATGCGCATGATGAACCCTTGTGGTTGGCCGGACGGGAGATGCGGCTGGCTGCAGTGAGACACTCGGCGCCTGGTCGCCTTATCGTCCCGACTTTCCATGAATAGGAGAGATCGAATTCCCATTTTATCCCCCATCAGACAAGACGTATACGCGGCGGTTTCAGCGCGCGGCAGCATCGGTCGGTGATCGGCACGGTTATGAGCCTTTCTTCAGCATGACCTCTGGTCTATGCGACAGCATCGTGTTGTGTGCACACTGCGTCAGGGGTCAAGGGGAGCACGAAAGCGATGCGATCAGCCGCAGTGGGTTCGATGATGGTGTGCGCGTGGGTCATTGCCGGCGCAGGCGTCCCGGGCAGTAAGGCCCATGCTGAATCCATCGCCGCCGTGGCGTCCGTCGCCAACCCGGCGTCGGCTGCGCCCAACGCGGCCACACTCAAGCAGGCTGAATCTGAATCGGCCGATATTCCGTTTGCATCGGCCCATGCCGCGGGACCCAGCACGCCCAGCGCCGCAAACGCCTGGGGCGGCGAGCGCACCGGCAAGGAAACCACGCTGTCGGACCGTGTGGTGAGCTATCGGATCAACGCCGATCTGGACGCGGCGAAGCACGCGGTGACCGCCAGCGAGCACATGACCTGGCGCAATCGCAGCGATCGCGCGGTGAGTCGGGTCTACTTTCATCTGTATCTCAACGGTTTCAAGAACAACGGCAGCACCTGGTTTACCGAGCGCAAGGTGTTGACGGCGCACGGCCAGTCGCGCGGCGCGGCGTCGCTGGAAAAAGGCCAGTGGGGCTGGATCGACCTCAAGCAGGTGAAGCAGGGTTCCGCCGCGCTGGCCTGGCACTACGTGCAGCCGGACGGCGGCCCGGCGACCGATCAGAGCGTGGCGTGCATTGACCTGGCCCAGCCGGTTCCAGCGGGCGGCACGCTGACGCTGGACATCGATTTTCTCAGCCAGCTGCCTCGCGTAGTCGAGCGCACCGGCTGGTGGGGCGATTTCAACCTGGTCGGCCAGTGGTTTCCGAAGATCGGCGTGCTCGAGCTGGCCGGCGAGCGCGGCGCGGCGGCACCGCGCTGGAACGTGCACGAATTCCACTTCAACAGCGAGTTCTACGCCGACTTCGGCAGCTTCGACGTTCATCTGACGGCGCCGAGCGACTACACCGTCGGCGCCGTCGGCAAGCTCCAAGGCCAGCCGACGCAGGCGCAAGGCAAGACGACGTATCACTTCATGCAGGGTGACGTGCACGATTTCGCCTGGTTGGCCGCAAAGGGTTACAAGACGCTGGACGGCTCGTGGCAAGGGCCGGGCAGTCCCAAGGTGGCGGTGCGCGTGATCTATCCGGCACAGTACGCGGCCACCGCGGCCCCGACGCTGAAAGCGACGATCGATTCGCTCGGCTATTTTTCGACGACGCTGGGCGCGTATCCGTACGAGACGATCACCGCCGTGGTGCCGCCGTACAACGCCAGCGAAGCGGGCGGCATGGAATATCCGACTTTTTTCACCTCGGACGGCTATCAGGAAATCGTGCCCGGCACGCTCAACGAATACATGAGCGACTTCGTCAACATCCACGAATTCGGCCACGGTTATTTCTACGGTCTGCTCGCCTCCAACGAATTCGAAGAGCCGATGCTCGACGAAGGCATGAACGAATACTGGGACGACCGCATGATGCGCGAGCGCAATGAAGACGTGGTGCTGGCGACGCCGTTGATGAAGCGTCTGGGCGTAGCGCCGACGATGAGCGGTTTCATGCTCGACCGCACGGCTGCCGACCTGAAGCAGCCGGCCGATCCCTTGTCCCAGAACAGCTGGGATCGTCTTTCCAGCAACAGCTACGGCACGGTGTATTCGCGGACCGCTACGGCGATGCACGATCTGGAAGAGCGCCTGGGTAAGAGCGTCATGGAGCGCGCCATGCGCCTGTATTACCAGCGCTGGCGCTTTCGCCATCCGTCGGCAGCCGATCTGCGCGCGGCGCTGATCGATGGCTCCGGCGACGCAAAAGACGTCAATGCCATCTTCGATCAGTACGTTTATGGCACGGCGCATATCGACGACAGCATCACCGATATCGACGTGGCCGAGGTGCTGCCCAATGCCGGCGTCGTCACGACCAACGGCAAGCCGGTCGAGAGCGATCAGAATGCGCTGGACAAGCAGATCAAGACACGGCGTGAGGCGTGGGATAAAGCGCATCCCAAGCCGACATTCGACGACGAGGGTCCGTTTCCCTGGCGCAGCACGGTAACGGTGTTTCGCGATGGCGCGTCTGTGCCGCAGCTACTTCGCGTCACGTTTGCCGACGGTACGCATCAGGACGTGCGCTGGGACGACGGTCGCCGCTGGGCGCGCTTCGATTTCGTGAAACCGGCCAAGGTCGTGTCGGCCGAACTCGATCCGCCGCAGCTGGCGTATCTGGACGCGAATAAACTCAACGACAGCCTGACGACCAAGCCCAACGGCGCCGCTTCGCGCCGCTGGACGGCTGATTTTGCGGCAGCGCTCGAAGCGTTCTACTCCGCGCTGGTGACGCTCTGATGGCGGTCACCTCGGCTCGCCGGCCGGGATTCGGCGCACTGATTTCCGCCATGCTCATCGCGCTGCAGTGGCGGCTGCTTCTGCTGTGGCTGCTGATCATGCTGATCCCTGCCACGGTGGTGGCGCTGCCGTTCTGGCGCGTGCTTGCCGGCCTGCTGGATCACTCGGTTCACGCCGCCGCCTGGGCGCAGCATGTCGACGCGATGATGTTTGGCGATGTCGGTTTCGCCCTGAGTGAGAACGTGGGCTGGCTTGGCGGTACGGTGATACTTGGGCTGGCGATCACGCTGGCCATGTCGCCCTTTCTCGACGGCATGATCATCGGCAGCGGTCGAGCCGGCCGGACTTTGGGTTTTGCCGGACTGCTGCAGTGTGGACTGGTCGAGTACGGCCGCATGTTCCGCCTGATGCTGTGGTCGCTGCTGCCGTATCTGGCCGTGGTCGGCGTGGCGACGCTGGGAGCGCATTTGGCCGACGATCATGCCGATAAGGCCGTGCTGCAATCGCAGGCCGATCTCTGGGCGCATATGGCGCACGGCTCCCTGCTGGCGGCCTTTGTGCTGGCCCAATGCATCGTGGAGTCCGCTCGTGCCGCGTTCATTGCGGATACCACGTTGCGCTCCGCGACTCGAGCCCTCGGCCGCGGCATCAATCAGCTGCTGCGCCGATTTTTTCGCACCGTATTGTTTTATCTGCTGGTGAGCGCCGTCGGCTTTGTGATTGCAGTAGCCGCCGGCGTGGGACGCATTCACGTCACGGCGGCGGGCGCCGCGGGATTTCTCACGGCGCTGCTGCTCAGTCAGCTGATAGTGGTGGCCCTGGGTTGGATGCGCATTGCGCGGCTGCTTGCGCTGGCCAGCCTGGCGCGGTCGTTGCGGCGAGTTAGGTTGAGCTAAGGGGGACTCAGCGGGTTTTGAACTAGTCCGCTCGGTGCGTTCAACCCCGGCGCCACAGCTGCTCGAGCGGTGGCCGACCGCCTGCAGCGAGAAACAGCATACGAGTAAAACTCAGGCCGAGGCGCGGCTCAGCGCGGCGCGCGGCGGGTAGTACGCAAACACGTGGTTGTGGCTGCCGTAGAAATCCATGTCTTCGATATGCTCGCCGCCCAGGCGCTCGGCTACGCGATCGGAAGCCTCGTTGCCGATGCGTACCAGGCTGATGACGCGCGGCGCGTGCAGGTGATGCCAGGCGAAATCGAGCACGGCATTGCCCGCTTCGGTGGCGTAGCCGTGATGGCGATGTCCGGGCTTGAGCATCCACCCCAATTCCAGATCGGGCCAGCCATCGGGATACATCAGGCCGGCGCGGCCGATGAATTCGCCGGTGGTTTTCAGTTCCAGCGCCCACATGCCGCAGTCGCGCAGTTGCCAGTGGCCGAGCAGCATCGCCAGCGAGCGCCAGGCATTGGTGCGGTCCAGCGGTTGCCCATCGCCGATCCAGCGGGTGCTTTCAGCGTCGGCGAGCATCTTGGCGTAATCATTGAAGTGCTGTTCCGTCAGCGCAGTCAGGCGCAGTCGCGCCGTTTCGAGAGTAGGGATATCAGACATCACGATCGGCGTGGGAAGAATCCAGTAATTCGGCGAGCGCCCGCGTACTGCCGGCGAGGCTCTCGGACCAGGAAAAGCCTGTTATTGTCTCACCTGTGGCCGAATCTGCAAAATCCTCGCTTTCACCGTGCGGCAGCAGGTGCCGGTAATCGACCGTGATCTCCGTGCCCGGCGGCAGCTCGGTCAGCGCAAAGACGAAGCCCAGATGCCACAGTCCGTTGGGCTGGAAACTGTGGTTGATATAGCACTCGTCCGGCCAGTCCGGCGACAGCGTGTAGCGATCCTCGAACCAGCGGGCGCTGGCGTGGAACTGCGCCATCAGCTCAGCCGAGGCGTGGATATCGGCGTGCCGGTAGGTGCGGTCGATACCGTCGGGTGCCGTGATGATACGGCCGGCTGCCACGGTTTCATCGAGAAACAGACCCTTGCCGGCGCCTGGAATGGCGGAATCGGCAATGTGGTAGCGCGGAAGAATCATGGCGACGCCGCAGCATGAACAGGAAAGGCGCTGGAGTGTAGCTCAGGCGGATAGGCGCCGATGTCGAGCGGCTCATCGCCATTGCTTGTCGCCCTCCCGAGCCGTTGCCGGAGCGGGAGGGCGACCTGACGTTACTCCCCAGCCGCGGCGGTAGCCGGCTTTTTGCTGGTGCGCTTGGCTTTCTTGGCCGGCGCATCGGTTTTGGCGACCGCCGCCGCATCGGCCGTGGCGGCCGTGTCCGCAAGCAGGATCGACGCGCGATTGCGCTCTAGCGTGGCTTTGCCGATGCCCTTGACCTGGCTCAGGTCGTCGGCGCTCTTGAACGGCCCATTGGTGTCGCGCCAGGCCACGATGGCGTCCGCCTTGGACTGACCGATGCCGTCGAGCGACTTGGCGATGGTGGCGGCATCTGCCTTGTTGATGTTGACCGGCGTGCCGGCAAGGGCCAGGGCCGGCAGCGCTACGGCCAGAGCGAGAGCGATTCGTGCAAGGAGTTTGTGCATGATGGGTTTCCTCCGTGAGATGGGATAGCGGCGTCCGCGCGCCGCCATAAAACTCTGGCATGCGGCAATCGGCCACGCAGTCGGCTCGGCCGCAGTGGCGGCGTGGGCAAGGCTCTCCAACGCGTGTGGGCAGTGCCTGATCGCCTGTCGGCGCCTGCAGCGGCGTCCCGGGTCGGCGCGGTAGAATGGTCCATCGTTTTTTTGCCGGAAGTTGACCATGGACATTGTCCGCAAGATGGATCCCGACCGCCTTTCCGATTTCATCAGCGGCCTGTGGGACGCCGAGATCGTGCCGCAGCTGGTCGATTACATCCGCATTCCCAACAAATCCCCTATGTTCGATGCCCAGTGGGCCGAGCACGGCTATATGGATGCAGCCGTCAAACTGATGGAAGACTGGGCGCGCTCCAAGCTGAGCCAGCTGCCCGGCGCCACGCTCGAGGTGGTCCGGCTCGAAGGCCGCACGCCACTGATCTATATCGAAGTACCCGGCGCCAGCGACGACACCGTCATGCTCTACGGCCATCTGGACAAACAGCCGGAAATGACCGGCTGGGCCGACGACCTCGGTCCATGGACGCCGGTGATCAAGGGCGACAGGCTCTACGGTCGCGGCGGTGCGGACGACGGCTACGCGATCTTCGGCTCGCTGGCGGCGCTGCTGGCGCTGCACGAACAGGGCGTGCCGCACGCGCGCTGCGTCATCATGATCGAGGCCTGCGAGGAATCCGGCAGCTACGACCTGCCGCACTATGTCGATCATCTGGCGCCGCGCATCGGCAGCCCGTCGCTGGTGGTCTGCCTCGATTCGGGCTGCGCCAACTACGACCAGCTGTGGCTGACCACCTCGCTGCGCGGCATGACCGGCGGCAACCTCACCGTGCAGGTGCTGGAAGAGGGCGTGCACTCGGGCGATGCGTCCGGCGTCGTACCCTCCAGCTTCCGCATTCTGCGCGAGCTGCTGTCGCGGCTGGAGGATCCGGTCACCGGCCAGATCAAGCCAAAGGAACTGCACGTCGACATTCCGCCGCAGCGCATCGAGCAGGCCAAGGTCTGCGCCGACGTGCTGGGCGCGGATATCTACGACAAATTTCCGTGGGTCGAAGGCATGCGACCGGTGACCTCCGATCTGGCCGAACTGGTGCTCAACCGCACCTGGCGTCCGCAGCTGGCCGTCACCGGTGTCGGCGGCATGCCGCCGCTGGACAGCGCCGGCAACGTGCTGCGGCCGCAGACGTCGGTCAAGCTCAGCCTGCGCGTGCCGCCAACGCTCAACGGCGCCAAGGCCGGCGAGTTCGTCAAGCAACTGCTGGAGGCCGATCCGCCGTACGGCGCCAAGGTCAGCTTCAAGCTGGAGAAGGACGGCAGCGGCTGGAACGCGCCGCAGCTGTCGCCGTGGCTGGAGCAGGCGGTAGCCGATGCCTCGCAGCATTACTTCGGTGCGCCGGCGGCGTACATGGGCGAGGGCGGCAGCATCCCGTTCATGGGCATGCTCGGCGAGAAATTTCCCAAGGCACAGTTCCTCATCACCGGCGTGCTGGGCCCGCATTCCAACGCGCACGGCCCGAACGAGTTTCTGCACATCCCGACCGGCAAGAAGGTGACGATGGTGGTGGCCGAGGTCGTCGCCCAGCACTTTCAGGCAGGCGATAAGGCGTGAGCTTTTCAGCGCACGCATGAGTACCGATACCGATTATCTGGCTGCCAACTGGGCGCAGGTGCGTGGCCGCGTCGCGCAGGCCTGTCTCGACGCGGGGCGCGACCCGGCCGAGGTCACCATTCTGCCGGTCAGCAAGACCTTCGGACCCGAGCCGATACGTGCGGCAGTGGCACTGGGTCTGCACCGCTTCGGCGAGAACAAGGCGCAGGAGGTGCGTGAAAAGTCTCCCGCGCTGGCCGACTGCGGCATCGATTGGGTGATGATCGGTCACCTGCAGACCAACAAGGCCAAGGATGTGGCCCGGCTGGCCAGCGAAGTACAGTCGTTGGACCGGCTTGAGCTGGCCGAGGCGCTGCATCGGCGTCTTCAGCACGAAGGCAGGGCCATCGATGTGCTGGTGCAGGTCAAGACGTCGCCCGAACCCAGCAAATACGGCCTGCCGCCCGATCAGCTGGGGGCGTTTCTCGATGCCTTGCACGATTTCGATACCTTGACCGTACGCGGTCTGATGACCCTGGCGGTGCAATCCGATCAGACCGACGAGGTGCGCGGCTGCTTCCGCACGCTGCGTCAGCTGCGCGATCAGGCCTTTAGTTGGGGCCACGACCTGCCGAGGCTGTCGATGGGCATGAGCGGCGATTTCGCGCAGGCCATCGCTGAGGGCGCCACCGAGGTGAGAATCGGCTCGGCCATCTTCGGCGCCCGGTCGCCGCACTCGGCCGTTTAACGTAATCAATCCGTAAATACTTTGACTCGATACCTTCGTCGAGGATCGTATTGCCGACCGAATGCTGATCAAAATCAGTGGCTTGGCGATATTTTTGCCGTTATTGCCCATTTCTGGAACGACAGAGTTTAGTTAACTTCAATCGAACATATTCAGGGTCGGTTCTTGTTAACTTCACTTATCGATCACGTCGCCGACCACGAAAGCGACGGATTTCTGCAATACAAAGGGGGATATCCCGCATGCCGACAAAACGACTGACCCTTGCTGCTGCGCTCGTTTCCGTACTTTTCGCGTCCGGTCCCGTACTAGCCAGCCCCAGCGTCACCAACGTTGCCCCGGCCACTGCATCTGTCGGTCCCCAGCTCCTCACTCAAGCGTCGGCGTTCAGCCCCGCCGCCATGCTCGCCCAGTCCGCTGCTCCTGCCTACGCCGAGATTGCCGGCGTCAAAGAAAAATCCACCGTCGCAAAGAACAGCGCCAAAAGCAGCAGTGCCGCGGACCAGGACGGCTCGGACGACCAGAACTCGGCAACCGCCAACCTCCAGAATATTTCCGACGTGCGCAAGGCGCTGATCGGTCTGGCGATGAATCTTCGTGACATCCGCTACGTTCGCGGCGGCCGTGACCCGTCCACCGGGTTCGACTGCAGCGGTTTCGTGCGTTACGTGTTCGCCCATGCCATCGGCATGCAGCTGCCGACCAATTCCGCCTCGCAGTTCCTGTCGGGCCTGAAAGTCGCGCGCGCCGACATGAAGCCGGGCGATCTGGTATTTTTCCGCACGCACGGCAAGCGCAACATTTCGCACGTCGGTATATACATCTCCAACGGTCAGTTCATCCACTCGCCGACTACCGGTCAGAGCGTGCAGGTTTCCAGCCTGGATGAGGCTTACTGGGCCAAGCACTTTGCCGGTGCCAAGCGTCCGGAAGCGATTGCGATGGTGGATCATCACGGTTGAGGCGTTGCCCTCATCCGGTCGCACCCAAGGCCGCCGCAAGGCGGCTTTTGCTTGAATATTCTGCGTCGATCCAGGCGGCATATGAATGAAGCGTCATCGTAATGGCATCGGCCTGAGTGGGCACCTTGCATTGGCCGATCGGGCTCACCACTACTGAGGCCAGCGCGCGGCGATCCGCCCGTGCCGCCACTTGGAATACCATCCATGCCCACTGATTTACCCGTCGCCACCCGCAACCTGCTGATCGCCAACGTAGTGGTGTTTGCGCTGCAGTATCTGTTGCACGACTCGAGCACGTTTGCGCTCACCCAGCACTTCGCCCTCTGGCCGTGGGGGTCGGACGTCAGCGGTGCGTTGGACGACGGTCAGGTGGTGACGGTCGGTTTCCAGCCGTGGCAGCTGGTGACGTACGCCTTCATGCATGGGAGTTTTACCCACATCCTGTTCAACATGATTGCGCTGTACATGTTCGGCGGCACGATCGAGCGAACGTTCGGCACGCGCAACTTCGTTATCTACTACTTCGTTTGTGCGATCGTCGCGGCGGTGGCGCAGCTTACTGTTGTGCAGTGGTTCACCCACGGTTTCTATCCCACGATCGGCGCCTCCGGGGCGATTTTCGGGCTGCTGCTGGCGTTCGGCATGCTGTATCCGCACGAAAAAATGATGCTGATGTTTTTCCCCGTGCCGATGCCGGCGTGGTTGTTCGTCACCGGCTATGCGGTGATCGAGCTATTTCTCGGCGTGACCGGTACGCAGGCCGGTGTGGCCCATTTTGCGCACCTGGGCGGCATGGTCGGCGGCTACGCGATGATCCAGTACTGGCGGGGCAAGCTGCCGATCAAGCCGAAGCGGCTTTTGCTGCGCTGAGATCAGCGCAGCACGAGAAAGTCGGCGCTGACCACGAAGCGCACCGCATCCAACCGCAACCGCGACTGCGGCAGTGCCGCCAGCAGAGCCGTGCGTTCGTCGGCGACGGCGGTGATCTCGGTTTCGCTGATCGAGGGGTTTACCGCGTGCAGGGCGACCAGACGCGATAGCTCCGCGTCCAGCGTGCTCGTCGCCAGCGCCAGCGCATCGTCGATGCTGGTTTGTCCGTAGGCCTCGGCCAGCTTTTCCGCGCGCCCCAGCATCGGCGGCACCAGCTTGTTGAGAAACTTGCGATAGCGGACCACTTCGATCGTGCGCTGCGCGGCGCGGCGCAGGGCCGTTTCGCTGGGCTGGAAATCGACCCGCTCGGCCAGCTTGGTGTCCACGGTGACCACGATCGGCAGCGTCGGCAAAAAGCGCTCCGCGTCGAGCTTGCGATCGGCCACGCACTCGAGCACGTAGACGGCCTGCAGCAGGGCGGAGCGCGCCGGCAATTCGTCGTCGACCATAAAGGCCGCGTTGCCCTGTTCGCCGGATAGCGCCAGATCCATCGCGCCGGCGATCAGCGGGTGATCGAGGCGCAGCAGCGGCAAGTCCTCGCGCGCCAGCGCCACCTCGCGTGAAAAGGTGACCGACTGCGGGCCTTCGGCGAAGCCGGGCAGGGCGTCGGTGGAGAGGTATTGCGGATCGAGCAGCAGTACCTGGCTGCTCAGCTCCTCGGCGTGGATGCCGAAGGCCTCCAGCAGGCGCTGGATAAAGCCGTCGCGGCCCGGGTCGCGGTCCTCGCGTGCGAACGCCTGCTGCAGTTCGTCGGCGTGCAGGTCGCGGCTGGCGGCCAGCTCCAGCAGATGGTCGCGGCCGGCGCTGATCAATTCGGCCATCTGCTCATGGCTGCTGCGCGTTTCGGCCAGGAGCACGTCGAGCTCCTGGTCGCGGTTGTCGTCGCCGCGGGCGTGCTCGTCGGCCAGCTTGGCCAGCGGTTCGCCGTAGCGGCGCAGCAGCTCGCGACCGTCGGCGGGGCTGACCCGGAACGCGTCCACGCCCACGTCGTACCAGCGCGCCAGCACGTGCTGGGCGCTGTCGGCAACAACCAGAATATGGATCTGGATGTCGTGCTGCTGGCCGATGCGGTCGAGTCGGCCGATGCGCTGTTCGAGCAGGTCGGGGTCGAGCGGCAGATCCCACAGGATCAAATGATGGGCGAACTGGAAATTGCGGCCTTCCGAGCCGATCTCCGAACACAGCAGCAGCCGTGCGCCGTCGGGCTGGGCGAAATACGCTGCATTGCGGTCGCGCTGGATGATGCCCAGGCCTTCGTGGAAACGGGCCACGCCGACGCCGCTGCGCGTGCGCAGCGCCTCTTCGAGCGCCAGCACCTTGGCCTGGCTGCGGCAGATCAGCAGAAACTTGTCCTGCGGAAATTTTTCCAGCAGCGAGATCAACGCATCGATACGCGGATCATTGGCGTAATTCACCTCCATCAACACCGGCGGCTGCTGGATATCCGCATGGAACTCGGCCAGCAGCGCCTGGCGCGTGCTGTCCTCGACCGTGTCGGCATCCAGCACATGCCACTCGGGCACGCGATTGGGGAAGCCGCCGATGCCCGCGCGGCGATTGCGGAACATCGCGCGGCCGGTGCCGTGGCGGTCGATCAGCGCCGCCAGCAGCTCGCGCGCATGGGCGGGCTTGGTAGCGTCGTCCAGATAGGCGGTCAGCGTCTCGTCGCCATCAAAAGCATTTGCCAGCGTGCGGCGCTGTGCATCGTCCAGCGCCACACCGTCGAGCAGTCGATCGGCGATGGCCGACAGCGCCTGATAGTCGTCGGCCTCCGCCAGATAGCCGTCCAGATCGTGATACCGCTGCGGATCGAGCAGGCGCAGTCGGGCAAAGTGGCCGCTGCGGCCAAGCTGCTCGGGTGTCGCGGTGAGCAAGATCACGCCGGGAATCGCAGCGGCGAGTTTCTCGACCATCGCATAGCGCGGGCTGGTCGCCTCCGGCGACCACGCTAGATGATGCGCCTCGTCCACCACCAGCAGATCCCACGGCGCGGCCAGCAGCTGCGCGGCGTATTTCGGCGAGTTTTCCAGAAAGCCGAAGTCGGCGATGACCAGTTGTTCGTCTTCGAACGGATTGCCGGCATCTTCGGCGTCGTCCTCGCCGGACGACTGCAGCGCCTCGCAGCGCTCCTCGTCGTAGATCGCAAAGCTGAGATTGAAGCGGCGCAGCAGCTCGACGAACCACTGGTAGACCAGCGTATCGGGCAACAGCAGCAGCACGCGCGAGGCGCGGCCGGTGGCGAGCTGGCGCGCGATGATCATGCCCGCTTCGATCGTTTTGCCCAGGCCCACCTCGTCGGCCAGCAGCACGCGCGGCGGTCGGCGCGCGGAAGCGATGCCCGCCACGCGCAGCTGATGCGGCACCAGCCCAATGCGCGCGGCGCCGAGCCCCCACGCGGGCGAGCGGCGCGCTTCGGCGCGACGGCGCAGGCCTTCCAGCCGCAGCTCGAACTGTGCGACCGAATCGGTGCGTCCGCCGATCAGGCGGTCGTCGGCCTGGCTCACGCTCTGTTCGTCGTCGAGCTGGCCTTCTTCCAGCTCGCGACCTTCGCCGCGGTAGATCAGCAACTCGTCGCGAATCTCGACGCGTTCCACCAGAAACGCGATGCCCTTGCCGGAGACGCGTTGGCCCGCGCGAAATTCAGCGCGCAGCAGCGGCGCCGAGTCGATCGCATAAGGCCGGAGAATGCCGGCTTTGGCAAACAGCACCTGCACGCCGCGTCCTTCGACGCGAAGAACGGTGCCGAGACCCAACTCAGGTTCGGCGGAAGAGATCCAGCGTTGACCAGGAACAAACATTGAACTGCCGTATTGCATCGTGGGCCGGGAATTATCCGCCCACGCGCGCTCGCTGGGAACCGTCGATGTCGTATGGACCGCTTTGTGTGTGCTGTCGATGCCGGTAATGGCGAGCGCTGAGCTCAGGTCTCGGCCCATTGCCGTAGAAGATTGTGATAAACGCCGGTGAGCGTGAGCAGCACGCTGGCATCGGCGCCGGAGCGGGTGAGCGTTTGTACCGAGGTATCCAGTTCGAACAGCATGCGCCGCCGTGCGTCGTCGCGGATCATGCTTTGTACCCAGAAAAACGCAGCAAGCCGGGTGCCGCGGGTTACCGGCTGCACGCGGTGCAGGCTGCTCGAGGGATAGACGATGAGATCGCCGGCCGGCAGTTTGACGTCGTGCTCGCCGTAAGTGTCGCTGACGATCAGCTCGCCGCCGTCGTAATCGTCGGGTTCGCTGAGAAAAAGCGTACAGGAGATATCGCTGCGCAGATGGCCGCCGGCGGGCAGTTCCATCATCGCGCCATCGACGTGGAAACCGTACTGGCCGCCGCCCTCGTAGCGATTGAAGCGCGGCTGCAGGGTGCGCAGCGGTAAGGTGGCGGCGTGATACAGCGGCTGATGGGCGAGCGCCGACAGAACGATCTCGCCCAGCTCGGCGCGCAGCGGCGATGCATTCGGCAGCTGCTGATTCTGCTTCACTTGCGCGCCTTGGTGGCCGACGGTTTCGCGACCGTCGGTCCAGTCCGCACCGTTCAGCGCCTCGCGCATCTGCGTGACCTGAGCGCGGCTTAGAACAGCGGGAATGTGCAGCAGCATAAAGAACTCCGGCGCGTGCCTATCGTTTTCGGCCCGCCAAGCGATGCGCCAGCGGGCCGAGACGGCTTTTCAACACTTGTCGATCAAGAGGCCCGGCTGCCGCACGTCCCGATCAGAACTGCAGGTTGGCCGTGATCATGGCCGAGCGCGGGGTTCCCGGAATGTAACGATAGCCGCTCTTGTTGATCGAGGCGACGTAGCTCTTGTCGAACAGGTTGTAGACGTTGAGCTGCAGGCTGAGATGCTTGTTCACCGGGTAGCTCGCCATGGCGTCGAACACCCAGTAGGCGTCGGTGTAAGCCGGCGTACCGATGGCGCTGTCCGTGCCGCGCTTGAGCTCTCCCGAGTAACGCGCGCCGCCGCCGATGGTGAGGTCGAACGGCAGGTGGTAGGTGGTCCACGCCGTGAAGGCTTTCTTCGGCGTGTAGGCCAGATCGCTGGAGCCGTCGGCGGATACATTGGGTCCGCTGTCGACCGTGGCGTTCATCGTGGTGAAGCCGGTGCTGACCGCCCAGTTCTCGGTGATCTTGCCCACCGCGGTGAGTTCGATGCCCTGCACACGCTTTTTGCCGATCTGGTAATACTGCAGATCGACCGGATCCTGCACCACGTCGTTGCTCACCGTAGTGCGATAGAGCGCTGCCGTCACAAAGAGCTTCTGGTCGAGCAGATCCCACTTGGTGCCGAACTCGATGGTGCGCGCTTTTTCCGGATCGAAGATCGGATTGTCGGCGCTGTTGGCGGATGAACTCAGCGACAGACTGCTGCCGCCCGGTGGTTCCTCGGAAACGGCAAAGTTGGCGTAGATGCTGCCGTTGGCCGCCGGTTTGTACAGTACGCCGAGTTTGTAGTTCGGCAGGTTGCCCGATTTGCTGGCGTTGACGCCCGGCAGCACGGTGCCGGCGGGCGAGGTTCCGCAGGCAGGTCCATTTTTCGCACCGCACACCACGGCGCTGCTGAAGTCGGTGGAATAGTGGTCCAGCCGCACGCCGGCGTTCACCTGCCACTCTTCGCCGAACTTCAGCGTGTCGAAAACGTAGGCTGCTTCCGTATCGGTCTTGCCATTGGAGTGCGCCCCGGTATTGCCGTAGATCAGGCCCTGCACGTCCGCATACGGGTCGTACAGATTCGCTGCGGGCCACTTGCTGCCGTTGAGCACGCCCAGGCCGCCGGTGGCGAGTTTTTCCTGGGTCAGCTCGATGCCGGCGCTGAGGTTGTGAACAATGCCGCCGGTTTCGAAATTCGCCGTGACGTTGGCCTGGTCGGTGAGGATCTTGTTGACCTGCTGTTTGAACGTCGGGTTGCTGCGCGCGATCGTCCAGGTCGACGGATTGTTGATATTCGGCGTCAGCAGGTTGGCCGCGCTGCCGAGAAACGAGGTGAGCAGATAGTCTTCGCTGGTGCGGCCCCAGCGCAGCGTGTTGTGCAATGTCACGTCGGGCGAAAAATCGTGCTCGATTTTCGCGGTAAACATGTCGGCCTTGACGTGATCGAAGTCGTTGTCGGTGCCGTAGAAATTGCTCGAATCGACCATTGCCGCATGGGTCAGCTGCGGGCGGGTCGGATCCGGGCTGCTGTAGCCGGGCAGGCCGATGGTCGGTACGCCGCCGTCGGGCACGTTGTTCTGCTTGATATGCAGGTAATCCAGATACACCCGCGTCGGCGTGCCGAGGCCGAAGGCCAGCGTCGGCGCTATGCCCCAGCGATTGTTTTCGACCTTGTCGCGACCGGGAACGCCCGCGTCCTGGCCCATGACGTTGAGGCGGAAGGCCGAGGTGTCGCTCAGCGTCTGATTCCAGTCGGCGGTCGTACGGCGTCGGTTGCCGCCACCGCCGTACGAGACACCGGCGGAAACGGCGTTGCCGATCATCGGCTGCTTGCTTACCAGATCGATCGCGCCGGTCGGCGCGGTGCGGCCGTTGTCGGTGCCGGCTGGACCCTTGAACACCTCGATTTGCTCGATATTGAACGTGTCGCGCGAGATCGAACCGAGATCGCGCACGCCGTCGACGAAGATGCTGTTGGAGGTGTCGAACCCGCGCATGTAGATGGCATCGCCGGTCGAGGTGGTGCCGTTTTCGCCAGCGTAGAACGTGCCGACGCCCGGGCTGTTTTTCAGCGCCTCGGTCAGCGTGGTAGCGCCCTGCTGCTGGATCAGGTCCTTGCCGATGATGCTGACGGTCTGGGTGGTGTCGAGCAACGGCTGGGTAAATTTCGGAGAGGCCACCTTGTCGACACGATAATCGCTGACGCCGTTGGCGGTGACCTTGACGCCCTGGAGGTTCTTCGCGTTGGTGGCTTGTGCGTCGGTCGAAACATCCGTGGCGGCGGCCGGCAGTGCCAGTACGAAACCGGTCAGCAGAGCGGCAGCGGTGACCATGCCGCAGGACGGTCTGGACGGGTTTGAGGCGTCATCGCTCGCGACGATCGGGTGCTTGCGGCTCTTGATGAAGGCCATAGAAATTCCGTTTGTTGAAGCGTTGCGTGTCGAAAAAAACCTGACGCGTCTTGCGAATGCAGAGAGTGCGCAGTAGCCGGATACAGGGCGTCGGCCAACGGAAATCGTCACGGCAAGGCCTGGCGCGACGTGTTCGCTGACGCAAGTATTTGCATACGATATTTTTAATGAGAATGATTTGCAATACTTATCGCATTTGTGGGCTGGGTAAATCGCTAGCATTTGAGGGTCGAGCGCCTCCATACAAACAAAAGCCCCGCAAGGGTATGCGGGGCTTTTGTTTGTCAGTACCGCTGGAACCGGCGGTACTCGAGGGCTGGTGTTACCAGATTTTCACCTGCGTATCGGCCGGACGCACCATCGCGTCGCCCGCCTTGCACTCGAACGCGGCGGCGAATGCAGGCATGTTCGACGGCGCACCGATCGCACGCAGACCCATCGGGGCATGCGGGTCGGTATTGATGCGCAGGATTGAGGTCTTCTCGCGCATGCTGCCGCGCCACACGCGCGCCCAGTTGAGGAAGAAGCGCTGATCTTCGGTGTAGCCGTCGATCTTCTGGTTCGCTTCGGTCGGGTTGGCCTTCAGCGCGGTCTGCAGCGCGTCATAGGCGACGTTGAGGCCGCCCAGGTCGGCGATGTTTTCGCCCAGGGTCAGCTTGCCGTTGACGTGCAGGTCCGGCTTGTCCTTCAGCGGTGCGTACTCGTCAAACTGCTTGACCAGCTTGTCGGTGCGCGCGTCGAACTTGGCCTTGTCGTCCTTGCTCCACCAGTCCTTCTGATTGCCGTCGCCATCGAACTGGCTGCCTTGATCGTCGAAACCGTGGCTGGATTCGTGACCGATCACGGCACCGATGCCGCCGTAGTTGATCGCGTCGTCGGCCTTGGCGTCGAAGAAGGGCGGCTGCAGGATTGCGGCCGGGAAGTTGATCGTGTTGTCGCTCGGGTTGTAGTACGCGTTGACCGTCTGCGGAGTCATGCCCCATTCCTTGCGGTCGGTCGGCTTGCCGATCTTGGCGATGTCGTAGTCGTAGTTGAACTTGCCGGCGGCCAGAATATTGGCGTAGTAGTTGTCCGGCTTGATTTCGAGGCCGGACCAGTCGCGCCATTTGTCGGGGTAGCCGATCTTAGGCAGGAACTTGTTCCACTTGTCGATCGCCTTGGCCTTGGTGTCGGCGCTCATCCAGTCGAGGTTCTCGATGCGCGCTTTCAGCGCGTTGCGGATGTTGGTCACCAGCTCTTCGGCGCGCTGCTTGGCTTCGGGAGTGAACTCCTTGGCGACATACAGCTGACCCAGCGCTTCGCCCATGCTGGCGTTGACGGCGCCTAGCACGCGCTTCCACTGCGGCTTCTGCTGCGGCTGGCCGGCCAGGGTGGTGCCATAGAAGGCGAACTTGTTGTCCTGGAAATTCTTGCTCAGATATGGCGACGCATCATCAATCGCGTGGAAGCGCAGGTAAGCCTGCCACTGCTCGACCGGCGTGCTGGCCAGCATCTTGTCGAACTGGGCGAAGAACTTCGGCTGCGACAGCGAGAAGCCCTTGTCGATCTTCAGGCCCTGGGCGTCGAAGAACTTCTCCCAGCTGAAATGCGGTGTGACCTTGTCGGCTTCCTTCACTGTGACGAAGTGGTACTCGTTCTTGATGTCGCGCTCTTCGACCGGCGACAGCGAGGCGGCGGCCAGCGCGGTCTCGAACTTCAGCACCTCGTCGGCCTGCTTCTTGGCATCGTCTTCGGACACGCCGGTCAGCTCCAGGGACTTGGCGATATAGGCCACGTAGGCGTCGCGGATATCCTTGTATTCCGGCTTGGTGTAGTAGTCCTTGGTCGGCAGACCCAGGCCGGCCTCGTTAGCGAAACCGATCTGCGTATCGGCATGCTTGAAGTCGCCGCTGGCGCCGAACTGGAACACCTGCATATCGCCGTCGGCGTAGCTCTTGGTGATGAAATTCGCCACGTCGGTGCCGTTCTTCAGGCCGGCGATCGCGTCGAGCTTGGGCTTGATCGGGTCGAAGCCGTTCTTTTCGATGGTCGCCTCGTCCATGCCCGAGTGATAGAGCCAGCCGATCTTCTGCTCGATCGAACCGGCCTTGGCGCTGTCGGCGTTCTTGGCTGCGTCGTCGACGATGTCGTGCTGGGTTTTGAGGCTCTTCTCAGCGAGGATATTGAACGCGCCCCAGCTGCTCTGATCGGCCGGAATCGGGTTGGCGGCGATCCACTTGGCGTTGACGAAGCCGTTGAAGTCCGCGCAGGCCTTGAGGCTCGGATCGATTTCGCTGACGTCGAAACTGCTGGTCGCAGCCGTCGTCGCTGCCGCCGCTGGTGCGGTGCTGGCGCTCGGCGCCGGTGCGGTGGCTGCCGGGGCAGGGGCCGGCGCGGCAGCTTGCTCGTCGCTCTTGCCGCAGGCGGTCAGTGACAGGGCCAGGCTCACGGCCAGTGCCAGGGGCTTCAAATACTGCTTCGTCATGGATTTCCCTCTGTAGATGGATGTCGCCCGTCCGGGCGAATAGCGTGGTAATGCCTTGGCGGCGGGTTGCCGGATGCCCCGCAAAACGCAGCCGCACCTGGCGACGCTAGGTCATACGTCATGGGTGAGACAGTGTCAAAGGTCAGGGGTGGCTGTACCCACCCCTGAAACGGCAAGACGTACAGGATTCGGGCGTGCGCGACGGAGGGTGCCTTGAGACCATGAACAGGCTCTGAGAACTCAACCGTCGACAGGCGTTTTTCCTCAGCGAGCGGCGCATCAATGCGCAGAAGCCTCCAGTGCCGCTGCCTGCTCTGTATCGAGCCGGAGTACCGGGTACGCACCGATATGCTGCACGGTGTACCAGGGCGAACGCTCGTAGAAAAACGCCAGACGGGCGTTGGTATCTGCGGCGAAGGCAGGATCGCTCTGCAGCTTCTTATCGAACGCCGTTTTCAGGGCGGGATCCTTGGCCATCATGTCGCGTGCCAGCTTTTCCAGCACGCGCGGCTCGCCGTATTCCTTCTGCTCGAATATCGCGTTGAGAAAACCCCACCGCAGCAGCGAATCGGGCGCCTGCGGTTCGAGTAGATTGATCGCAACATTGGCGGCGCGCTGATCCATCGGCACGATCACCGAGCCGGCCGGCAATCCGACGTCGCGTGCGACGGCGTGAAGCGTGAAATCGCGCAGCATCAGATGGCCTTCGAACGGTTGATTCGCCCACTTCGGCTGATCGAGCTGATAGCCCTCGGCGTGGATCGTCACCGCATGATCGAGCCGCCGATAGCGAATGCCGTGGGCATCGAGCTTGTCGATGATCGCGGTCCACTGTGCAGGTATCGCATAGGCGGCCGGCGGCGTGATGGATAGATCGGGCAGCAGTCCGTTCCAGTTCTCGATGGCGTAGGTTTTCGGCTTGCTCGGGTCGTACTGGATCCAGTCGCTGTTGGAGATATCGCTGTGCGTGAGGGTGAACGCGTAGCCTTTCAGCGTGAATGGCGTGGACTGCGGGTCGGCCTTGAAGGTCAGCGGCACGCTGGCCTGCGCATCGTGCGCACGCGCGATGACGTTGGCATCGGCGTTGGCCGTGGCAGCGATCAGCGCCTGCGGGTGCCCGTTGACCTGTTCCAACATCAGTTCGACCAGATCGACGGTGGCCTGCACGCGCGTCTGGTAACTCTTCAGCATGTGCGTTTCGATCAGCAGGGCAGGGCGGTTTTGCAGTGCCGCGTAGCCGGTGGAAAAGCGCGGGCCGGAGCCGAAATTCTCGATGCCCTTGCGCGGATCGCGGCCATCTTTGAATTCCAGATAGATCGACGCGAGATGGCCACGCTTTTCGTACGCCGGTATCGCGTGATCGACAATGGCATCGTGCTGCCAGGCGCTGACGGCCGGATCGAGCTTGTGCGGATCTTCGGTATACCAAGTCAGGTCGTACTGGTAATCGGCACCATCGGTGGTGTGTACGTCGATCAGGAAATCCGGCAGCCAGGTCTGCCACAGCTTCAGCCATGCCAGCATTTCCGGCGCGTCGGCCTTGATGTAATCGCGGTTGAGATTGAGGTACTGCGACTGTGCACGAAAGCCCATGCTGGCTGGGCCGTTCTGGTTGATACGGTTGTACGGCGTCGAGTTTTCGTGGCCGTCGACGCTGAACACCGGAATGTAGACCAGCACCAGGCGATCGAGCAGATGCGGGTATTTATGCGTGATGGCGATATCGCGCAGCAGTATCAGGCCCGCATCCTTGCCTTCGATCTCGCCGGGATGTATGCCCGCCTGCACCAGCACCACCGGCTTGCCGGCCTTGCGCGCCGTCGCGGGATCGAAACTGCCGTCGCCGCTGGCGATCACCGCCACCATCGGCCGGCCTTCGGGCGTGGTGCCGAAGGTTTGTAGATGAATCATGCCAGGCGCTGCCTGCTGCAGCCGCCGCAGGTAGGCGAGCGTATCCGCGTAGCTGGGCGTGGTGCGGAACTGGGAGGCTTCGGCGGGCGTGATCCAGTCGTTGGCGCTGGAAGCGTTCGCCTGTGCGGTCAGGCCAATGCCCGCCAGCAGAATGGAGAGTATCAGCGGGCGTGCGCGTCGCCTCATGGGCGATCTCCGTCAAGGCGATCGGCGAGCGCTGTCGGCGAAGCGGGCAGCGTGTCGGGCGCCACCGCGCCGCCGGAAATGATGAACGCCATCGCCTGATCCATCGTCCAGTCGGTCGGCGTCAGCTCGTCCAACGGCACCACCACCAGATAGCCACCGGTCGGGTTGGGCGTGGTCGGGATGAAGACCGAGGCCATTTCGCGGCGGCCGCCGTCCTCGTGCATGACCCGGGTGACGAACCCCACGACCTTCATGCCGCGCCGGGGAAATTCCACCAGTACCACGCGCTGCACGCCGGAGGGCTTGTTCTGCAGCACCGCCATCAATTTTTTAGTGCCGCCATAAATGGTCTGCACTACTGGAATGCGCGCCAGCAGGCCGTCGAAGGCGTTGATGAAGCGCTGGCCGATCACCCGGTTGGCGACAAAACCCAGCAGATAAAGCGCGGCCAGGGTGATCAGCAGTGCAATGATGAAAACCAGCCAATCCGCATTCAGCGCCGCGGCGGCATTGGGCGCGACCAGTGCCAGCGCGCCGAGCAGGGCGGTAACCATCGGTGCACCGATGCCGGCCAGCAGACTCAGTACGAATTTGAATACCAGCCAGGTCACCCAGAGCGGAATAAAGGTCAGCAGACCGGTGATCAGGTAGCGTTTGACGCGCAGAGGGGGCATCGAAGGATTCTGTTGGGCGGGGACGCCATCATTGTAGGCGAGCTGCGCGCGCGGTAACCGCTGTTGGTTCGCTGTGCGATCAATCGCTCGAACTGTGCGGCAAGCCTGTGCCCGGTCGATAGGCCTGTCGTGTGCTGTGATTTTTTCTGCGCGCGTGCGAATCATGGATGGAACCTTGGGGAAACCACTGCGTCTATGACCGCCAGACAGCATCAGCAACGCTTCGAACATCTGCTGCAGCAACATCGTGGCATCGTGTTCAAGGTGGCGGCCCTTTACAGCCGCAGCGTGGTCGATCGCGACGACCTGATGCAGGAAATCAGCGCGCAGCTGTGGCGCTCGTTCGGCAGCTACGACGAGGCGCGGGCGAAATTTTCCACCTGGACGTATCGGATCGCGCTCAACGTGGCGATTTCGCAGGCGCGGCGCGCGCGCTGGTCCGACGGCGAGCGTTTCGAACCGCTGGAGGCGCGCCATCTGGAAACGGTCGGCGGTGGCGAAACCATCGCGGAACCCGACGAGCGGCTGACCGCGTTGTATGCCTTTATCGGCCAGCTCGATGAGCTCAATCGCGCGCTGATTCTGCTGTATCTCGAAGATCGCAGTTACACCGAAATGGCGGACGTACTCGGCATCAGCGAAACCAATGTGGCGACCAAGATCAGTCGCATCAAACAAAAGCTGCGCGCGCAGATGACCGGCGTAGCAGTCACTGGAGCATGACCATGGAACTCGATGAGATGAAGCAGGCCTGGCAGAACCTCGACCGACGGATCGAGCAGCACTATGCGTTGCATGTGCAGACATTCCGTGATTCACGGGCGGACAAGGCACGTCGCGGATTGCGACCGCTGGTGTGGGGTCAGGGTTTGCAAATGGCGATCGGCGTCGTCGGGTTGCTGTTGTTCGTTCCCATGTGGGTCGCGCATCGCGATCAATCGGCCGTAGCGATTGCCGGGCTTCTATTGCACGCCTATTTTCTGGGCATGATCATCGTCGGGGCGATGGTGCAGGCGCAGATTGCGCGCATCGACTTCGGCGCGCCCGTCATCACCATTCAGAGGCAGCTGCTGACGCTGCGAAAAATCTATGTGGTTGGCGGCGCCTGCGTAGTTGGCCTTCCGTGGTGGTTTTTGACGGCGCCTCTGCTGGTGGTGGCGTCGCACGGCGCGATCCTGCAGACCGCACCGCAGGTGATCTGGATCCAGTTGGCCGTCGGCGCGCTCGGATTGCTCGGCACAGGATGGTTTTACCGTTGGGCGCACCGTCCGCAGCGCACCGCGCTGGGTTTGCGCCTGGACAACAGCGCCACCGGCGCCGGCATTCGCAGAGCGCAGGCTGCGGCAGAAGACATTGCGCGCTTCGAGCGCGAGTGAGTGCGCCCCGCAAGATCAAGATAATGACGTAACGGTTTGGCGGTTGACTCAACGCGCCTTGGGCTTCAGCCGCACATAAACCTGCCTGCGCACCCAGGCGATCGCTTCGCCCGACGCCGTGACCGCCTCGGTGTCGAGCCGAATAGGTTGCCGTCAAACGGAGTGCGACGTGGAAATCAACCTTCTTTTGCCGACAGGTAAACAGCGGCGGTCGCCAAGCCCCCAGGCCATGCCCACGTCGCAGTCCAGCATGGTGCTTCGTGGTTGTCCGAGTTAAGGAAATCCCATTCGTGCCGATATCGCTTTTGCCGAGCCCTATACCTGGCTTTCTTTAGAAGAGCGATAGACATGCATTTCGCAAAATCGATAAAAGCTCGCTACTCGCTTTTCGTTACGGCCTTTTTTGTTGTGATGGTGGTGATGACCGTAGCGGTCATACAGATTTATGTGACGCCGGAACTACGCAAGGAAGAAGCTCAGGTAGTGGCCGGCCATGTCGAAACCATCAGCAACACGATCAAGGGCAAAATGACCCAGATCGAGGCGCAGTCGCGCGCCATCACCGAGGCCGTCCCGCTGATGGACAGCGGCAGCATCGATCATCTGCTGCCCGGTTTGCTCAATCAATACGGCGACACGAACGTGTTCGGCGGCGGCATATGGCCGCTGCCCTACCAGCGCGATCCGAAACTGGAGCGGGACAGCACGTTCTACGCACGCGGCACGGACCAGGCGCTGGCGATCAATACCCACTGGAATACGCCGGCAGCGCTCAAATACTACGAGCAGCCCTGGTACCTTGCCGGCCTGCATGCGCCCAGAGGTCACTGCCCCTGGGCCAAGGCCTACAAGGACGATGCCAGCGACCAGCCGCGGACCAACTGCGCGATGGTCATCTACAAGGATGACAAGATCTACGGTGTTTCCACCATCGATCTGACCCTCGGCTTTTTCAATACCCTGGTTGCCGATATGGAGAAGCGCATCCATGGCCAGGTGCTGATCGTCGAGGCGGACGGCAAAATCGTCAGCAACAGCAGTCTGGTCAAGGATCCCATCGTGCTGAAGAATGTGGCCGACGTGGCAGGACAGGCGCCGATGTTCGCGGCCATCCAGTCCGTGCTACCCCGGCTCGCGCAGAACCAGCCGCTGGAGCAGGCCTATCAGGTCGATGGTCAAAACTATACGCTGACGATGCGTCCGATCGAGGGCAGTCCATGGTGGCTGGTGACTGGCATGGACGACCGGCTGCTGACCGTCAACAGCGACCGGATCCTGTACAAACTTGGCCTGGTACAACTGCCGATGGCCGCGCTGCTGCTGGCGCTGCTGGTGTTCGGAATCAATCTGTTGACACGCCGCTTTAGCTTGCTCAAGGCAAATATCGACGAGCTGTCCAGTGGCGACGCCGACCTTACCCGACGCCTGCCGTTGGGGCAGGGCAGCGAATTCAACGCCGTGGTCGAAAGCTTCAATCATTTTATCGCGCGCCTGCAGGCCATGCTGCTGCAAGTGCAAAGTGGCGCGTTGGCGATCGCTGCGACCACGCGGCAGCTAGCCGATGGCAATCTGGAGCTTTCGGCGCGGACCGAGACGCAGGCCAGTTCGCTCGAAGAGACGGCTGCCTCCATGGAGGAACTGGCGGCCACGGTCAAGCACAATGCGGAAAACGCCAGCCAGGCCAACATCATGGCCGGCGAGGTATCGAAGATGTCGGTCAGCAGCGCCGAGAGCGGCGCGAGGATGCTGGAGACCATGACCGCCATCAACGAATCGTCGCGAAAGGTTGCCGATATCACGGGCGTGATCGACGGCATCGCCTTCCAGACCAATCTGCTGGCGCTCAACGCCGCGGTCGAGGCGGCAAGGGCTGGCGAGCAGGGCAGGGGCTTCGCCGTCGTGGCGGAGGAAGTTCGGCGACTGGCGCAAAGTTCGGCGTTGGCGGCCAAGGACATCAAGCGGCTGACCACCGAGTCGGTCGAAAACGTGGACGTCGGCACCCGGCTGGTCAACGAGACGCGTACCGCCAATGACGCCCTTCATGGCGGCGTCAGCGGCATGGCGACGCTCATATCCGAGATCATGCAGGCCAGTCGCGAGCAGAGCCAGGGAATCGATCAGATCAACAGCGCAGTGACCCAGATCGACAACACGACGCAGCAAAATGCCGCCCTGGTCGAGGAGGCCGCCGCGGCAGCCAAGCTGATGAACGAACAGGCGGCGCAGCTGCGGGAGGTGATTTCCGGCTTTAAATTGGCCTGAGTGGCGCCAGCCCTCTGAACAGGAGGGGGCTGACGACCTGCGCTGTCGTGCGGCGCAGTGAGGCGATTCAGCGCGCCTTGGGTTTTAACCGAACATAGATCTGCTTGCGTACGACGGCAACGACTTCGCCGGCAGCGGTTTTGATCTGGGTTTCGAACCAGTGCAGCACTTTGTCACCGCCAGCGGCACGGGTGCGCAACTGGTCGACTATGGTCGGCTCGAGCTTGAAGTGCGCGTAGACGTCCTCGCGACCGGGTGCCACAAAGTCGATGGCGCCAGCCTTGTCCCAGACGATGTAATCGTTGCCCAGCTGATGCATCACCAGCAGCATCCAGAACGGGTCGGTCATGGCAAACAGGTTGCCGCCGAACTGAGTGCGCACGTAGTTGCGGTTCCACGGGCGCAGGCGCAGCACGACCTTCGCTTCGGTGTAATCGTCGCTGATGCCCAGCACTCGGATGCTGTTGAACAGAAACGGCGGCCAGAGGTTCATGGCGCGGCGGAAGGTGGACGATTTCATCAGGCTGTTTCCGTATGCCTTCGTGCGCGCCGCATCAAAACAGCAGCGAGGCCATCTTGCGGCGGTAGCGGCCGACCAGTTCGGCATCGTCGAGCGTGGCGAATGCGGCGAGCAGGCGCTTCTTGGCCTGATTGTCGTTCCATTCGCGATCGCCCTTGAGGATGAGCAGAAATTCATCGAGCCCGGCGGCGGGGTCATCCTCCAGCAGCAGGCGCACGCCGAGCAGATCATGGGCCGCCCAGTCGCCGGCATTGGCCGCGACGCGCTGGCGCAGTTCGGTCAGCGAAGGGGCGCCTTCGAGCGCGTGGGCCAGATCGAGCTGGCTGCGCAGGCGCAGCGCGCGTACGTCGATGGCGAGGTTGGCCGGCAGTGCGGTGAGTTCGGCTTCGGCAGCGTCGGCCTGGCCGCCGCGCATCAGCGCCAGCGCCAGCTCGAGTTTCAGTTCGGCTTTGTCCGGCTCGGCGGCGATCGCCTGCTGCAGCCGGGCAATCGCCTGCTCGGGCGTTTCCAGCGCAGCTTCGTCGATGGCGTCCGCTTCCGGCGGCGCTTCGAGCGGCTGCACGTGACGCGACAGGAATTCACGCAGCTGGCTTTCCGGCAGCGCGCCGGCGAAGCCGTCGAGCACCTGGCCGTCCTTCACCAGCATCACGGTGGGAATGCTGCGGATGCCGAACATGCCGGCCAGCTCCTGCTGCGCTTCCACGTCGACCTTGCCGAGGCGGAACGCGCCGTTGTATTCGGCGGCGAGCTTTTCCAGCATCGGTCCCAGCGTCTTGCACGGCTCGCACCATTCGGCCCAGAAATCCACCAGTACGGGTGTGGTCATCGAGGCCTGCAGGACCTCGGCCTCGAAGCCTTGCTGGGTTACATCGAAGACGTGGGAGGCGGCTTTTTCAGTCACGGAATTTTCCATCGGGATAGATACAGTGCGATCCGGTGCTTGCCAGATCGGGGCAGGTGCCAGCATATCAAGCCTGCACAAGCTCCCTGACGTTCAGCGCCGGGGCCGCAGATTTGCGAGAATCCAACCATTGGCCCTGTCCGAGCAAGCCCGTAACCGCATGAGCACCACCTCACTGGAAGCGCTGCAGATCTGCGAAGAGTGCGATACGGTTCACCGTCGTCGCGCGATGACGCGCGGCGAAGTGGGCAAGTGCGCCTGTTGCGGGGCGACGCTGGAGCACTACCACAGCCTCAATCCCAATACGATGCTGGCGCTGGTGCTCACGGCATTTATCGTATTCGTTCAGGCCAACCTCTGGCCTATCGTCACGCTGGGCCTCAACGGTCGGCACAGCAGCACCACATTGTGGGGCGCCATTATCACGATGTGGCAGTCCAATGCGCAGGTCATCTCCGTACTGGCCGCCGCCACGCTGTTCTTTTTTCCGCTGGTCAAGATGCTGTCGATCGGCTGGTTGCTCTGGTTTGCGCGGCAGCGGCGCTGTGCGCCGGGCTTCGTGCCGATCATGGTGACGCTGCACTACATCGGGCCGTGGACGATGAGCGAGGTGTTCGTGCTCGGTGCGTTGGTGGCGATCGTCAAGGCCAAGGTGTATTTCGACGTGGTGGCCGATCCGGGCATTTATGCGTACGCCGTGTTGACCGTGCTCATCACCATTTTCGCCCGCGTCGACATGCGCGAGCTGTGGAACATGCGCATGACGGACGAGGGATGAGCGCGCTGCCACGCGCGGCCGACCTTGGGCTGATCGGTTGCCACGTGTGCCGGCTGGTTTGCCGCCAGCCACCGGAGGGCGCCGACGATATGGCGTGCCCGCGCTGCGGCTCGGCCCTGCATCGGCGCAAGCCGGCGACTTACGCGCGCACCTGGGCGCTGCTGCTGGCGGCTTTCATGATGTATCTGCCGGCCAACTTTCTGCCGATCATGCGTACGGCCAGCCTCAACGACGTGGACGACAACACCATCCTCAGCGGCGTCAAGGAGCTGTGGATCAACGGCTCGGCGGATTTGGCGATCATCGTTTTTGTCGCCAGCATCTTGGTGCCGATGTTGAAGTTTCTGGTCTTGGGCACCTTGCTGATCAGCAGTCACATGCGCACCGACTGGGCTCAGGTGCAGCGCGCCAGGCTGTATCGGCTGGTGGAGTTCATCGGCTACTGGTCGATGCTGGACGTGTTCGTGGTGGCGCTGCTGTCGGCGCTGGTGCGCTTCAACGTGCTGAGTCGGGTAGAGCCGCTGCCCGGCGTCATTTTTTTCGGCCTGACCGTGGTATTGACCATGCTGGCGTCGATGAGTTTCGACCCACGGCTTATTTGGGATAGCAGAGATAGCGATGACTGACGAAAGCAGCAACGAACTGGACAAGCCCGAGCGCGACGAGCTGCCGCGTCCGGTGGTCAAGCGCCGCCGACGTTTCAGCGCGTCGCTGATCTGGCTGGTGCCGGCGCTGGCGGCGGTGATCGGCATATCGCTGATCGTCAACAGCGTGCTGCAGGCCGGCCCGGAAATTGTTATCACCTTCCAGACTGCCGAAGGTCTGGACGCCGGCAAGACGCCGGTGAAATACAAGAACGTGGTGATCGGCAAGGTCGACAAGATCGAGCTCAGCGAAGATCGCTCCCACGTCAAGGTGAGCGTGGCGCTGGAGAAGAGTGCCAAGAGCTTCGCGACGCAGGGCACGCGGTTCTGGGTGGTGCGTCCGCGCATCGGCATCGGCGGCGTGTCTGGCATCGACACGTTGCTGTCCGGCGCCTTCATCGGTGCCGACGTGGGCGACTCGCAGACCTCGCAGGAGGACTTCAAGGGTTTGGAGACACCGCCAGCCGTCAATCACTCGGCACCCGGCCGAAGCTTCGTGCTGCACAGTGATGACCTGGGCTCGCTCGATATCGGCTCGCCGGTGTATTACCGGCGTATCCAGGTCGGTCGCGTGGTGTCGTACCGGCTGGACGAAAACGGCAAGGGCGTGTCGATGCAGATCTTTATCGATGGTCCCAACGACAAGTTCGTGACTACCTCGACGCGATTCTGGAACGCCAGCGGCGTGGATGTCTCGCTCGGCGCAGATGGGCTGAAACTCAATACCGAATCGCTGGCGACCGTGGTCGCCGGCGGTCTCGCATTTCAGGATCCACCCGGGCCGCATGACAGCACGCCGGCAACACAGGACGCGCAGTTCCAGCTGTTTGCCGATCAGGGCACGGCGATGGCGCCGCCGGACGGCACGCCGCATTACATCCGCATGCGCTTCGAGAAATCGATGCGTGGCCTCGACGTCAATGCACCGGTGGAGTTTCTCGGTGTGAAGATCGGCAACGTGGTATCGGTCCGCCTGGACTATGACGACAAGACGCAGACGTTCCCGCTGATCGTCGGTGCGGTGGTCTATCCGCAGCGGCTCGGCACGGCCTACGACAAGCTGCAGGCGCTGGTGAAGGCGCGCGGCGAAAATCCGGACATGACGCAGATGATGGGGCGGCTGGTCGACCACGGCCTGCGTGCGCAGGCGCGCACCGGCAATCTGCTCACCGGCCAGCTGTATATCTCGATGGACTTCGTCAAGAACGCGCCGAAGGTGGCGTTCGACATGAACGCCCGGCCGCTGGTGATTCCGACCGCGGCCGGCAGCTTCGACAAGCTGCAGGAGCAGGCGGCGGAGATTGTCGACAAGATCGACAAGATTCCGTTCGAGGCGATCGGCAACAACCTCAACCAGACTCTGGCCGGCCTCAGTGCGACGCTGAAGCAGGTTAACGGCAAGACCCTGCCCGAACTCGACAACACGATGAAGGGTGTGCAGAAAACCGTCAGCACGGCGGGCGACGCGCTGTCCGGCGATTCGCCGCTGCAGCAGAACCTGGGCACGACCTTGCAGGAAGTGCAGCGCGCGGCGCGCTCGGTCCGCGTGTTGATCGATTACCTGGGCGATCACCCCGAAGCGCTTATCCGCGGCCGCGGCGCCGATGCCAAGCCGGAGCGTGCGGCGGCACCGCCCGCGCCAACCCATTCACCGCAGCAAGGGAGCAAGCCATGATTCGTGCAGGCCTTTTTCATCACAGCAAGCGCCTGCTTGGCTGGGGCATCGCACTGACGCTGGCCGGCTGCGCCTCGGCGCCGCTGCACTACTACACGCTGGTTCCACCGGCGACCGACCCGACTTCCGACACCGCGTCGTCGAGCCCGGCCATGGCGTCGCTGCCGTTCGAACTGCTGCCAGTCACCGTGCCGGCGCAGGTCGACCAGCCGCAGCTGGTGGTGCGCGATGGCAGTCAGGGCGTGGCGCTGCTCAACGGCGAGCGCTGGATCGCGCCGCTGGGCGACGAGTTGCGCAGTGCGCTGTCGACCGATCTGGCGCGCCAGCTGCACAGTCAGGACGTCAGCGCCTTGCCCGGCAACGACAAGCCGCGGCTGCGGATCAAGCTGGACGTGCGCCGCTTCGACTCGCTACCCGGCAGCTATGCGCTGATCGATGCCAGTTGGAGCGTGCGAGTGATGCACGGAGCCAACGAGGGTCAGGGCGGCACGCTGTCCTGTAACAGCCGGGTGAGCGAGACGGTGGGTGCGGGCTACGATGCGCTGGTGCAGGGCCATCAGCGCGCGATCGGCCGGCTTGCCGCGCAGATCGCGGCGGTTGCGCAATCGCTTGTCAACGGCCAGATGCCGGCCTGTCCCAGTACTTGAAAGTACAGGTCCCCTGGCGCGTCAAGGCTTGGCGCCGGGGCCGCGCTGGGCTAGTCTGATCCGTTAACCGCCGCCGGCTGTCGCTGGCGCGGGCCCACCGCATCACGGCGTCGCAATCATGCAGGATATTCAAGACCCCAATTCCCTGTCACAGGGGGCTGCCGAGCCAGGACAATCGCCGGAGCAGGGCTATGCCGCCACGGCCGTCGAAAGCGCCGCACAGCAGTTTTGGGGCGAGCAGCACGCGTACGAGGTAAAGGAGGATCCCTCCAAGCCCAAGTTCTACTGCCTGTCGATGCTGCCGTATCCATCTGGCGCGCTGCATATGGGCCACGTGCGCAATTACACTATCGGCGACGTGATCAGCCGCTATCAGCGCATGCAGGGCAAGAACGTGCTGCAGCCGATGGGCTGGGACGCGTTCGGCCTGCCGGCCGAGAATGCCGCGATCAAGAACAAGACTGCGCCGGCCAAATGGACTTACGCCAATATCGAGCATATGCGCGCGCAGCTGCAGTCGATGGGGTATGCGATCGACTGGACGCGCGAGTTCGCCACCTGCCGGCCCGACTACTACGTGCACGAACAGCGGATGTTCGTGCGGTTGATGAAAAAGGGCCTGGCCTACCGTAAGAACTCGGTGGTGAACTGGGACCCGGTCGACCAGACCGTTCTGGCCAACGAGCAGGTGATCGACGGCCGCGGCTGGCGCACCGGCGCGCTGGTGGAAAAGCGCGAGATTCCGCAGTGGTTTCTCAAGATCACCGATTACGCGCAGCAGTTGCTGGAAGGTCTGGATACGCTGCCGGGCTGGCCCGATGCGGTCAAGACCATGCAGCGCAACTGGATCGGCCGCAGCGAAGGTCTGGAGATCCGCTTTGCGGTCAACGATCTGGACGGCCAAACGCTGGCGCCACTCGATGTGTTCACCACGCGCCCTGACACCTTGATGGGCGTGACCTTCGTCTCCATCGCGGCCGAGCACCCGCTCGCCGTGCATGCGGCGCAGAACAATCCGCAGCTGGCTGCCTTCATTGCCGAGCTGCGTCGGGGCGGCGTTTCCGAGGCTGAGCTGGAGACGCAGGAAAAGCGCGGTATGGACACCGGCCTGCGCGCGATCCACCCGATCAGCGGCGAAGAAATTCCCGTCTACGTGGCTAACTTCGTGCTGATGGGCTACGGCACCGGCGCGGTAATGGCGGTGCCGGCGCACGATCAGCGCGACTGGGAATTCGCGCAGAAGTACAGTCTGCCGATTCGCATGGTCGTCGTCGATCAGTCTGTTATCGATGCGCTGAACGAGATTCAGCACGACATCGCGCTGGGCGTCGGCGTCGATCCGATGCAGGCCGCGCTGAGCGGCCGCGATGCCAACGCGCAGGATATTTCCGCACCGCTGCGCATCGTGGAAGAATTCGAACGACGCATCCACGAGGAGGCCGCCTGGGGCCCGAAAGGCATCCTGGTCAATTCCGGCGAATACGACGGCATGGATTTCAGCCAGGCGCTGAATGCGCTGGCGGCGCGCTTCGAGCGCGACGGCACAGGCTCGCGCCGCGTGAACTATCGCCTGCGCGACTGGGGCGTCAGCCGCCAGCGCTACTGGGGTTGTCCGATTCCGGTGATCCGCTGCGAAAAGTGCGGCGACGTGCCGGTGCCGGAAGATCAGCTGCCGGTGATCCTGCCCGAGGACGTGGCCGACGCGTATTCGAAGGTCGGTACCGTGCAGTCGCCGATCAAGGCCGACCCCGAGTGGCGCAAGACGGTCTGCCCAACTTGCGGCGGTGGGGCCGAACGCGAAACGGACACCTTCGACACCTTCATGGAGTCGAGCTGGTATTACGCCCGCTACACCAGCCCGGGCGCCAGCACCCAGGTCGACGATCGCGCCAACTACTGGTTGCCGGTCGATCAGTACATCGGCGGCATCGAGCACGCGATCCTGCATTTGCTGTATTTCCGCTTCTATCACAAGCTGCTGCGCGACGAGGGTCTGGTGCACAGCGACGAGCCGGCGACCAACCTGCTGTGCCAGGGCATGGTGATTGCCGAGACGTATTACCGCGACAACATCGATGGCTCGAAGGACTGGATCAATCCGGCCGACGTCGAAATCGAGCGCGATGAAAGGGCGCGCGTGATCGGCGCGCGTCTGAAATCCGATGGTCAGCCGGTGCAGATCGGCGGCATCGAAAAAATGTCCAAGTCGAAGAACAACGGCATCGATCCGCAGTCGATGGTCGGCAAGTACGGCGCCGACACCGTGCGGCTGTTCTCGATGTTTGCCGCGCCGCCGGAGCAGTCGCTGGAGTGGAGCGAGGCCGGTGTCGAAGGCATGTCGCGTTTCCTCAAGCGCGTCTGGCGCGAGGTGACGGCGCACGCGGCCAACCCGGATCATCCGGTGGTCGAGCCGGGCGTGCTGGATGGCGGACAGAAAGCCATGCGCCGGCAGGTGCACGAAACCATCCAGAAGGTCAGCGACGATTTCGGTCGCCGCCATGCCTTCAACACCGCCATCGCTGCATTGATGGAGCTGCTCAATGCGTTGAACAAGTTCACCGATCAGAGCGAGCAGGGTCGGGCGGTGCGGCACGAGGCGCTGGAAAGCATGGTGCTGCTGCTTAACCCGGTCGTGCCGCACATCAGCCATGCGTTGTGGCAGGTGCTGGGTCATCCGCAGACCGTGCTGGAGAATCAGCCGTGGCCGAAAGCCGACCCGGCGGCACTGGTTCGCGATACGCTCACCCTGGCGGTTCAGATCAACGGCAAATTGCGCGCTACCATCGAGCTGCCGAGCGGTGCCTCGAAGGAAGAAGCCGAGGCGCTGGCCCGCGCGCAGCCGCAGGTGGCGCATTTTCTGGAAGGCCTCAGCGTACGCAAGGTCATCGTGGTACCGGGCAAGATCGTCAACATCGTCGCAGGATGAAATCCATGAGTTCCATGAAAGTCGGTCGTATGCTCCAGCTGGCGCTGTTGCTGTTATCCGCTATCTCGCTGGCCGCCTGCGGCTTTCATCTGCGTGAAAACGTGAAACTGCCGGCGTCGATCCAGAAAATCCACATCGTCACCGGCGTCGGCGATTTCCAGCGCATGCTGGCGCGCGCGCTGGTGGTGGCCGGCGTCGACGTGAAGGATGAAGGCGGCCCGGGCATCGCGGAGCTGCGTGTGCCGGTGGCGAACTTCAGTACCGACACACTGACCGCCGGCGGCTATGCGCGCATCACCGAATACGCCGTGCGCTACAACGTGCAGTTCAGTGTGATCGATGGGGCTGGCAATGTGGTCTTGCCACTTCAGACCATCAGCATGCAGCGCGAATACAGCTATGACGCGACCAACACGATCGGTAACGCGTCGGAGGTGAACGAGATCCAGCAAAGCCTCAACCAGGACATGGTGCAGGCCATCCTGTTCCGCCTGCAGGCAGCCAGCAAGCATCCGATCGCTGCGCCCTCTGCGGCCCCCAGCGCTTCGGCGGCAACACCGGCGCCTGCCCAAAGCACGCACTGATGCCGCTCAGCGCTGGACAGTGGCAGAAGGCCCTGACGGCGGACCAGCTGGCCCCTGTCTATCTGCTCGCGGGCGAGGAGCTGCTGGTGCTGGAAGCCGCCGATGCGCTGCGCGCGCAGGCGAAAAAGCTCGGCTATCCCGAACGCGAAGTGCTCGAGGTAGGCCAGCATTTCGACTGGGACGATCTGGCCCGCGCCGCCGCAGGCATGTCGTTGTTTTCCACGCGGCTATTTATCGATCTGCGTTTGCCTACCGGGCGGCCGGGTATCGAGGGGGCGAAAGCGATCAATGCGTTCTGCGCCGATCTGCGGCCCGACGTGACCCTGCTGATTACCGCCATGGAGTGGAGCAGCAAGCACGATGGCGCGTGGAGCAAGAAGTTGGACGCCACCGGCACGATGGTGGTGTTCAACGCGCCGCGTGCGAACGAGTGGGGTGCCTGGATCAGCGCCAGGCTGGCCAGGCATGGCCTGTCCGCGTCGCCCGATGCGGTGGCGCTTCTGGCCGAGCGCGTCGAAGGCAACCTGCTGGCCGCCGCGCAGGAAATCGACAAGCTGGCCGTGCTGCACGGGCAGGGACGCATCGATGCCAAGGAGATGGAAAATCTGGTCGCCGACAGCGCCCGCTACGATGCGTTCAAGCTCACCGATGCGGCCTTTGCCGGTGACGGCGCGCGCGCGCTGCGCATCCTCGCCGGCCTGCGCGCCGAGGGCGATGAGCTGATCGCTCTGATGGGCTGGCTGGTGAATCAGCTGCAGCTGGCGCTGCGCTTGGCCAACGCGACCGATTTTGCCGCTCAGGCCAAGACCGAGCGGCTGTGGCAGGCGCGCGAGCAGCTGTTTCGCCAGGCCCTGCGCCGCGCCCCGCGCGATCACTGGCTGCAGTGTCTTGCCCGCGCCTCGCGTATCGACCGCATGGCGAAAGGCCGCGAGGCCGGCAACCCCTGGCAGGAAGCCGAACGGTTGATCGCCGCCATCGCCGAGCCGCGCGCGGCGCCGGCACTGGCGCAGAGTCTGGTTTGATGGCGATGCGGCCGCTGGCGATTTTCGGCGGAACCTTCGATCCCGTGCATATCGGCCACCTCAGTGTGGCCTGGGAAGCCTCCGAGCTGCTCAATGCCGACGTGCACCTGATGCCGGCCGCCGTGCCGCCGCATCGACCGCCGCCGACGGCGAGCGCCGAACAGCGTATGACCATGCTGCATGCCGCATTGCAGGGGCAGTCGCGGCTGACGCTCGATGGCCGCGAGCTGCAGCGCACGGGGCCTTCTTACACGATCGACACGCTTGCCGAGCTGCGCGTGGAGCAGGGCGATCGCCCTCTTATACTGCTGATCGGTGCCGACGCGTTCGCCGGCCTGCCGAGCTGGCATCGCTGGCGGGAAATCCTCGACATGGCGCATATCGGCGTGCTGAGCCGCCCGGGTATCGAGGCCGCGTTGCCCGCTGCGCTGGTGCAGGCGGTCCAGGGCCGGCGCGTGAATTCGGCGCACGACCTACGCGGCTGGCCGGCCGGCAAAGTAATCGAACTGGCCGTGACCCCGCTGGAAATTTCCGCCACGCATATCCGCGAGCTACTGGCGGCGGGGCGCGATCCGCGCTATCTGTTGCCGGCTGGGCTGTTCGACGACGCTCAGCTGCTGGCGCCGTATCGAGCCTGAGACCGCTGCGAACGTACGTTGGCGGTGAGCGTTAGCGAACCCCAACGTGGCATCCCACAGATGTCGGGCATCGCTGCGCTCACCGCCAGCCTACGTAGCGTTTGATCAAGCTTCGGCGGCTGCCGGTTCGCCTTCAGGTGCTCCGCGGCCCAGCACATCCGGCAGCGCTTCACCGTTCTCGGTAAAGCTCAGCGAGACGGAGTTGAGGCAGTGGCGGTCGCCGGTGGGTTGGGGGCCGTCGGGGAAAACGTGGCCTAGATGGCTGCCGCAGCGGGCGCACACTTCTTCGGTACGGATCATGCCGTAGCTGGTGTCGCGGATCAGCTTGATATGCGCATCGTCGTACGGCTTGAAAAAGCTGGGCCAGCCGGTGCCGGAATCGAACTTGGCGCTGGAGCGGAACAGCGGCAGCCCGCAAAAGCGGCAGGTGTAAACGCCGTCTTTCTTGTTGTCGAGAAACACGCCGCAGAACGCCGCTTCCGTGCCGTGCTCCAGCAGCACGCGCTTTTCGTCGCGGTCGAGCCCTGCGGTGATGTCCTTGCGCTGCGCGTCGCTGGGTGGGGTGAGGTCGAAGATAGTCATGCGGGTTCCTGACGTGGATGACGAGGCAATGCTTCGGCTAATGATGTTGGGATGCACGGCCCCCGATCCAACCCGCGTGTTCACCAGAGCGGCGGCTCCGGGAGGCGCTGCGGCAACTGGTCGACAATGTAGGTGCTCACCGACCAGCGAAAAGTGAAGAAAGAGATCGGCACGCTGACTAAAAAGCCGAGGATCTTGCATATCAGGGCGATTCGATCCAGCGGAACCCCCGCGGCGCCCATCACGCCGCCGGTGATGACACCGAAGAGGCCGCCGACAAGTCCGCCGCCGATGCTGGCGACCAGAAAAAACAGAAACCAGCTCTTGAGATAATGGGGCTTAAACGATGCCATACGAAGTGACCCTCATGGTCGAACGACTAAAGGCGGCCATCGCAGTGTTCGACGTTCTGCGATGCGTTGCTCCTGTTACCTGTCCTCCATCGCGCGGCGCAGCTAGAGTGCGCTCAACTGCCCGCTTACATCGTTGATCGACGCGCGAATGCGCGCGCTGAAGATCGAGTCCTCATGGTGAATCAATACGAGCCTTTCGGTGGCGCGGGTCATGGCTACGTAAAGCAGCCGTGCCTCGTGCGTCTCGTCCTCGCCGACGGCCGGCATCTGGCCGAGGCCGGGGATGACCACCAGCGGAAACTCCAGGCCCTTGCTCGACTTCATGCTGATGATGCGCACGGCGTCCTTGACCAGGAAAAGTGATGCCTTGCCCTTGTCGTCCGCCAGCCGGCAGCTGATGCCGGCGCGGTCCAGCGCATCGCGCCACTGCTCGCCCTGCTTGTTGTGGCGGAACAGCACGGCGATATCGTCCAGGCGCCGGCCATGCGCCTGTTCGTCGCGGATCTGACTGATCAGCGCGGCGATTTCCTCGCTGGCGCTGTTGGCGCGTATCAGCTCGGGCACGGCGCCGCGCCGGCCGGCACTCTCCGGTGCAATCAGCGGCACGCCGTCGTCCTCGCCGGCCTGCGCGTCGAGCAGCTCGCTGGCGAAACCGCGCGCCACCGCGAGAATTTCCAGCGTGTTGCGGTAGTTGAGCTTGAGAATAGTCGTGCGACCCTGCGCCTGCACGCCCAGGCTTTTCCAGGTGAACTTGCGCCGGTCGGCCCGGCCATTGATGTTCTGCGCGTCGTCGTAGAGCACCAGCAGCGAGTTGGTGTTCGGGTCGATCATCTGCACGATCAGCTTGTACCAGTCCGGCTCGAAATCGTGGCCTTCGTCGATCAGCACCGCGCCGTACTGGAAACGTGGAATCTGACCTTTCTCGACGCCGTCGATCACCTTCTGCACCATCTGCGCGAAGAAATCCTTGCTGCCTTGCGCGGGCAGGTCCACGTGGTAGGCCGTGAGCATCTTGTGGCACCACTTGTGGAAGTTGTAGACCTGTACCTTTTCGCCGAGGCCGCGCTCGCCGATCAGCTGGTCCAGTCTCGCCGCCAGCGTCTTGTTGTAGCAGAGCACCAGGATCGGCTTGCCCAGCTCGCGCGCCAGCTGCATTGCGCGAAAGCCCAGAATCATGGTTTTGCCCGATCCGGCAACGCCGTGGATGATCCGGTGCTCGTCGCCGAGCGAGCGCGCCAGCTGCTCTTGCTGCGCGTCCATCACCTTGACGATGTCCGGAATTTCCAGCGGTCGGGTGATCGGGCCGGTCTCGTCGAACAGGCCGAACTGGCCTTCGCCGGGCGCCAGGCGAATTTCCGGAAACAGATGCCAGCGCACGCGATCGATCTGCGGCAGCGTCATCGCCGTGGGAAACACCTGCGGAAACATCGCCCACAGCTGTTCCTGGAATGTTTCGGGGTCGACCGTCTCGTAGATTTCCTCGCGGCAGAGCGTCAGGTGGGCCGGAATCACCGCATCCAGTCCGCCATCGACAAACTGCTTGCGACTGATATTGGCCAGCACCACGCCGTAAGCCCACGGCATCACCAGCTTTCCCGCATGGCGGCTGCCCGGCGGATGGCGCAGCGCCGGGTCGCGCTCCAGTACCACGCCGATTTCCAGCGCATAGGCACGCGCCTGCAGCAGCGGGTTGGCCTCCTTCACCAGGCCGCGATCGGTGATCAGGGTGAATTGGGTGCTGTCGGCGTGCTGGATGGTTTCAGCCTTCCAGTCCTTTACCTCCAGCACCAGCATGCCGCGGCGGGGATGGAACACGACAAAGTCCGGGCGTCGCTGCTTCAGGCCGATCGGCACGTCGTACCAAAGCAGATAATCGTCTTCGAGCTTGGCTTCCAGTCGTTCTGAAAGACGCTTTTCGCCTCCGGTCATGCGGGGCAGGCAGCCATTACGGGTCGGGGTAAGCGTGGCCATCCTGCGTCCAGAAGGTTACTGCGTCGAAGGTAGCGAAAAGTGCTGGCGTGTCAACGCTCACATTTGTGAATCGCCGATACCGTATTTTAGTCTCACCCAGTTGCATGGCCGGCAACAGTGGTACAAGGGGCGGCACTCGAGCGCCGTGCCGTGACTTCGCTAGGGGAATACGTGATGCCGTTCCATATCGAGACCCTCTCACTGATCAGTGCGCTGCAGACGGCGCTTATGGCGCTGATGCTGTGGGCCGGTACGTATGGCGATGCAGGCAGGGTGCGCCAGAGCTTGCGCCTGCGCTCGGCGGCGTTGTTGGTCGAGGCGGCGGGCTGGGGCTCGTTGGCCGCACACGCCTATCTGTCGCCTGCCGCACTGCTGCTCGGCGGCAATGCCTTCAATCTGGTGGCCCAGGGCATGAGTGTGGTTGCCCTGCGTATGCTGCTTGGCGAGGCGCTGCGTGGACGGCTGGTGATCGCGGTCAATGTATTCGGCTGGCTCGGGGTGGCCTGGTTTGGCCTGGTCGAGCCGAATTACCAGGCCCGCGTGCTGTGGGGTTCGCTGGCGATCGGCATCAATATTCTGCTCAGCATCGAGGCTCTGGTCGGCGTTACCGTGCGCCGCAGTTCGCGCGCACGCGCGGTGCTGCTTGCGGTGTTCGCCATGGCCGCCGCGCTGCTGATCTGGCGCAATCTGCAGCTGTGGATCGGCGATTCTCAGCTGCAAGGCATCACCATCGCCAGCAACATCAATTTTTTCTACGTGATGTTCTCGGGCCTGCAGCCGCTGTTTGCCGGTATCGGTTTTCTGCTGCTCTACAACGAGATACTGCAGCAGGAGCTGCGCTTGCTGGCGCGCATCGATCCGCTGACCGGCGTGAGCAACCGGCTGGCGATCAACGAGGCGACCACGCTGATGCTGGCCCATTCGGCCAGATACCGGCAGCCGTTGGGCGTACTGATGCTCGACGCCGACCACTTCAAGAGCGTCAACGATCGCTTCGGCCACAACGGCGGCGACAAGGTTCTGCGCTCGCTGGTTTTCAGTATCCGCGCCACGTTGCGGGACAGCGATCTGATCGGTCGGGTCGGCGGCGAGGAGTTCGTGGTGCTGTCGCCGGGTGCGGACCTCGCCGGCGCGATGCTGCTGGCCGAGCGAGTGCGTTCGACGGTGGAAAAGACGCCGCTGGTCATCGACGGACAGTCGCTGGCGCTGACGGTATCGGTTGGCGTCGCCGTCGCGGCAATCAACGACCGCGACGGCGCGGCGCTGCTGCAGCGCGCCGATGCCGCCCTCTACGAGGCCAAGCGCGCGGGCCGCAATCGGGTGAAAGCGGCCGTCGCAAAGAGCAAGGAACAGGCTCTCACCGAGCCCTTGGCGGTCAAGCCGTTGAGCTGAACGTCGACGCGGGGGTGACAGGCCAGCGGTCGAGTTCGCTGGCCTGCACGCCAACTCGCCGGCACGATCGGCTGGCGATGCCGTCGCTCAACGCGGCCCGAAATACCGGCGCAATCGACCACAGCGCATGCGATGCCAAGCTGGCCTGGCGCTGCTGCCAGTGAGTTTGCCCCAGCATCTGTGTGGCCCAATCGGGCAGCAGCGCCGTGCCGGCAAGCAGGAACAGGTTCCGCGATAGTCCAGCAATGGGTACGGGCAGCTTCACTTTGGCCAACACCGCCAGTACTTCGCGCGACCGTTCGGTGAAAGCCAGTTCTGGCTGGATGCCGGTGAAGTAGTCGGTGACGGCCTGCTCGGACGCCGGCACGCGACGCGCACCCAGCGCTTCGGCAATGCGGCGCACTTCGTCGTAATAGCGGTCGGCCGCACCCGCAGGCAATTCGATGTGGCTATAACGGCGGTAACCCTGCAGAAAACTGTACGCCTCGGTCACATGCACCCAGGTCAGCAGATCGGGATCGTCGGCGGCGTATGGACGTCCATCTTCCGCATGGCCTTTGACAAAGCTGTGGATATGCCGGACGCGGGCGATCAGCACCTCGCTGTCCGCCAGCGAGGCATACGTCGTGGCGCCAACGAACATCGTGGTGCGGCGAAGCCGGCCGATCAGGTCGTCGCGAAAGTTGGAGTGATCCCACACGCCGGCGAGCGCCAGCGGATGCAGCGTCTGCAGGGTCAGCGCCGCCAGTCCGCCGGCCAGCATGCCGGGGAAATCCGAATGCACGCGCCACGTGGCGCTGTGCGGTCCGAACAGGCCGGGATCCCCGCGCGGCCGGTCGTAGTCGACGCCGCTTTCGCTGCGCGGAAAGGCGCTGAGCACCCAGTGCCGAATTGCCGCGCGAACGGGGCTGAGCGACCCGCTGGCGGCGCGATTGAACAGTTGAAGAGGGGAAGGCATGCGCCGATGTTAGTGCCTGACCCACGCCGATGCGGCCTTCGCATCACGGGCTTCCAAGCGTCAGGGTTTGATTTGGCCGCACGATGTGGTATCCATAGATCCATGAAGCTCCTCTCCGCCCGCCTTTATTTCTGGTTTTACGGCTATCCGATGCCGCAGGCGGAGCCAAGGGTGCGATCGTAAGTTTCCGATTCAGCACATCCCGAAAGCCGCCAGCTCACCACCGGCGGCTTTTTTCATGGCTGCCGGCAGATCCGATTACCAAGGACTCTCCGCATGAACGCCGCTCTTACCGACGCCCGTAACGACGACCTACGCATCCGCGAGCTCAAGCGCCTCAGCACGCCCGCCGAGGTCATCGGCGACTGCGGCAGCAGCGAGTCGGCCAGCGCCACCGTGGCCGCAACGCGCCGCAAACTGCACGCCATTCTCGACGGTCATGACGATCGCCTTGCGGTGGTGATCGGCCCCTGTTCGATCCACGATACCCGCGCAGCGCTCGAATACGCCGAGCTTTTGCGCCAGCAGCGCGAGCTGCATGCCGACACGTTGGAAATCGTGATGCGCGTGTATTTCGAAAAGCCGCGCACCACGGTGGGCTGGAAAGGTTTGATCAACGATCCAGCGCTCGACGGCAGCTTCCGTATCGACCGCGGCCTGAGGCTGGCGCGTGGTCTGCTGATCGGCATCAACGCGATCGGCGTGCCGGCCGGCTGCGAATTTCTCGACATGATCACGCCGCAGTACATCGCCGACATGGTGAGCTGGGGCGCGATCGGCGCGCGCACCACCGAAAGCCAGGTGCATCGCGAGCTGGCGTCGGGGTTGTCCTGCCCGGTGGGCTTCAAGAACGGCACCGACGGCAACGTGAGAATTGCGGCGGACGCGGTGCAGGCGGCGTCGCAACCACATCATTTCCTGGCCGTGACCAAGGACGGCCGCACCGCGATCGCGGCCACCGCCGGCAACGAGGATTGTCACGTGATCCTGCGCGGCGGCAGCGCGCCGAATTACGACGCCGCTAGCGTCGACGCGGCCTGCGCCGTGTTGGTCAAGGCGGGCCTGACGCCGCGGCTGATGATCGACGCGAGCCACGCCAACAGCAGCAAAAAGCCGGAGAATCAGCCGGCCGTGATCGACGATATCGCCGGCCAGGTCGGCGCAGGCGACACGCGCATACTCGGCGTGATGGTCGAGAGCCATCTCGTGGCCGGCAGGCAGGATATCGAATCAGGCAAGCCGCTGGTCTACGGCCAGAGCATTACCGACGCCTGCATCGACTGGAACAGCTCGGTCGCCGTGCTGCAGCGCCTCGCCGATGCGGTGACCGAGCGCCGTCGTCAGCGCGCCAGACAGGCGGCTTGAGGCCAATGCCGTTTCAGGCAAAAGTGGCGCTTGCGCGGAGCGCCACCCTTTGTCACTGCGCGATCAGCCCGGCCGTATCGGATGATGGCGCAAATCGTCATGCCAGCGAAGCGTCCAACGTGATCGTGGCCTTCAACACCTTCGATACCGGGCAGCCTTCCTTGGTGGCCTGCGCGATCTTTGCGAACGCATCGGCGTCGGCGCCTGGGACCTTGGCCTTGCAGGTCAGGTGCACGGCGGTAATCGAAAAGCCATCGCCGTCCTTGTCGAGCGTCACCATGGCCTTGGTGTCGATGCTGTCGGCGGTGAGGTTGGCCTTGCCCAGTTCCAGCGACAGTGCCATCGAATAACAGCCGGCGTGCGCGGCCCCGATCAGCTCTTCCGGATTGGTGCCTGGACCGTCTTCGAAACGCGACTTGAAACCGTACGGTGCGTCGCGCAGCACGCCGGTTTCGGTCGAAATGCTGCCCTGGCCGGTCTTGATGTCCCCGGACCAGTGCGCGGATGCGGATTTCTTCATGCTGTTCTCCTTCGGTTTTGGCGGCGTTGAAAGCCAAGGTTGTCAGACCAATCATGCAGATGGCGCGAAAGAGTGGGCGGTGGAACTTAACGCGATGTTTCGACCGGCCGGACGTATGCTCGGATGCCCACACGCAGCGCAGAGATTTTCATGTCGTACGATATTCAGCATGACCAGAGCGCGCGACGCTTCGAAACAACGGTCGACGGCGAGCACTGCCTGCTCGACTACACCCTGGCCGACGGCGTGGCCAATTGCGTCATGACGATTACGCATACCGAGGTACCCGCTGAAGTTGGCGGCCGTGGCGTGGCGTCGGCGCTGGTGCAGGCGGCGTTGGACGCGGCGCGAAAGCATGGCTGGAAGGTGATACCCGCGTGCTCGTACGCGGATGCGTGGATGAAGCGTCACGCCGGTTACGGCGATTTACGCCTCTGACGCGCGCACTGCCGCAGGACCCCGCTATCATCTGGCCGACGCCAGCCATCGGGCTGCAAATGCGGAGGCTTCCCTTGCCTGTATCTTCAGAGGACGTGTTTTTTCATCCGGCGAGCCGCTGGTCGATCAGTCTCTCGGCGCAGACTGCGGCATGAGCGCGTCGTCGTCAAAAACCGCAAAGCAGTCGCCGGCGAAGACTGAGTCCGCGGGTGCGAATGGGGCCTCGCCGTCATCGCCAAAAACCGGTGAAGATAGCGGTCACCGGGGAAAGCACCGCTGGCGGCCTATCCACTTCCTGCGAGCGCGGCCGCGGATGGTCGTTGCGCTGGTCATTTTTCTGCTGACCAGCGGCACGCTGATAGCGACCGGTACACGCTTTTCAAACGCCGTACTGCTGGGCTTCGATCTTGCTGCCATTGTGTTTCTCGGCATCATCGCGCGGATGTTCGCCAAGTCACCGCCGACTCGCATGCGACGACAGGCGCGTGCTCAGGATACCGGTCGCTGGGGCATTCTCTGGAGCGGCATCGCACTGTCCTCTGTGGTACTGGTCGCGTTGAGCAACGAGCTGCACGCAGCGAAAGGCGGCGGCTTGCCGGCGCTGGTGATCGGTGTGGTCAGCGTGGTGCTGACTTGGCTGTTCTTGAACACGATGTTTGCCATGCACTATGCGCACGGCTTTTACGGCGATTTTGGCGAGAAGCATACCGGCCTGGATTTTCCTGAGACGCCGGAGCCGGACTATTGGGACTTTGCCTATTTTTCGCTGGTGATCGGCATGTGTTTTCAGGTGTCGGACGTGCAGATCACCAGCCGATACCTGCGCCGCGTGGTGTTGTTGCACAGCGTCATCGCGTTTTTCTTCAACGTGTTCATTATCGCGATCACGGTGAATATCGTAGCGGGACAAAATTAAGGGAGTGGGGCAGAGGCCTCGAAACACTTTCGCGGGCCAGGTAACCGCCAATGAGCGATCGGCGAATAAGGTTATGGAGACATGACAAATGTCTTCATCCCTCTTACTTAAGGACACTCCCATGAACGTACGTCTTGCAAGCCTCCTTGTCGCCGCCATGACCTGCGGTTTCGCGACCACTTCTGCGTTTGCGCAGGACGCTATGGCGCACAGCTCGAGCTCGGCCATGTCGCACGATGCGATGAAGGGTGACGCCATGAAAGGCGACTCCATGAAACATGATTCGATGAAGCACGACTCGATGAAACACGACTCGATGAAACACGACTCCATGAAAAAGGGCGATTCGATGAAGCATGACTCCATGTCGCATGACGCGATGAAGTCCGACTCCATGAAGGCTCCCACCAGCGGCAGCAGCGCGGGCCACTGAGCGACCGGCGGATTTGTCGAGGAGGCGCGCGCGATCACGACGCGCCCTATCGATGACGTACGGTATGCACAGTGACGCACTCAACAACCGGGTGTTTTGCGCATAATTGGCCGGTGTTCAATCACCGGCCATCCGCTTTGCATGACTCGTTTGTCCGTAAGCTTGGTATTCAACATTCCCTGATCCAGGCGCCCATGGCCGGTTGTACCACACCGGATCTGGTCGCTGCCGTATCGGGTGCCGGCGCATTGGGGTCGCTTGGGGCGGGTTACCTAGAGCCGCAGTCCATGTTGGATCAGGCGGCGCAGGTTCGGCGCCTTACCGATCGCCCGTATGCCATCGGTTTGTTCGTTCTGCCGGATGAATTCGCTGTCGATATGGCGGCGGTAAGCAAGGCCCGCGAGCAGCTTGATGCGCTGATGGAGCGAGAAGGTTTGGCGGTGCGCACGCGTCTGCCGGCGCGCTGGGCGCCGCGATTTTCAGATCAGTTCGCCGCGCTGTGTGAGGCGCGACCCGCGGCTGCGATTTTCGCGTTTGGTCTGATCGATGCCGCGCAGGTACGAGAGCTGAAACAGCGCCAGATCACCGTGATCGGCACGGCGACGACGGTGGCCGAAGCGCGCGCCTGGGCGGAGCGCGGCGCCGATGCCGTAAGCCTTCAGGGTGCCGAGGCCGGCGGCCATCGCGGCACGTTTCTGCACGATGCCGATGACGCGATGATCGGTCTGTTCGCGCTGCTGCCCATGGTAGCGCGCGCAATAAACATCCCCGTCGTTGCCGCGGGCGGGATTATGGACGGTCGCGGCATGCTGGCTGCGGAAATTCTCGGGGCATCTGCCAGCCAGTTGGGAACGGCGTTTCTGGGCTGCCCTGAAAGCTCGGCCGCCGAAGCATGGAAGCAGGATCTTTCGCAGGCCGTAGAGCATCGCGTCACCACCATCCGCAGCTTCTCCGGCCGTGCCGCGCGCGGTTTGCGCAATCGCTATGTAGAGGCGATGGAGCCTGGGGCGTCGAATTTGCCGGCATACCCTGCCCTGAACGCACTCACCGCGCCCCTGCGCCGCGCCGCCGCCGAGGCGGGTCGGGGCGATCTGCTGTCGGAATGGTGCGGGCAGGCGGCAACGCTGGTGCGGCCGATGCCGGCCGCGCAGCTGATTGCCGTGCTGATGGACGAATACCGGGCTGCCAGGCGCTCCCTGACGGTTTGACCTGCCGCCGGGGCAGGCCGGTTATACTGCGGCCGCGCCATTCCGCGCGGTTATCTGTATCGAGGCTCCCCCTCTTGAGTACTGCCCGTACCAACAAGGCCGTCACCACGGCCACTTTGCGCAAGTCGGTCATCGACGCGCTGGAAGAATTGAAGGCCAAGGACGTCCGCGAAATCGACGTTCGCGGTAAGACCTCCATCGCCGATCTGCTGGTCATCGCTTCCGGTACTTCGGCCCGCCACGTCAAGTCCATCGCCAACGAAGTGACCAAGTTCGCCAAGCAGGCGGGCGTCGCCCCGCTGGGCGTGGAAGGCGAGGTCGAAGGCGAGTGGGTGCTGGTGGATCTGGGCGATGTCATCGTCCACGTGATGCTGCCGCGCATCCGCGAGTTCTACGGCCTCGAGCGCCTGTGGACCGTCGGCGATCACGGTCACGACTTCGACGCCGCGCAAGCCGGCTGAGCAAGCGCTGGCATGCGCGCGCGCCTGATCGCCGTGGGCGAACGCATGCCCGGCTGGGTGGCGGAGGGTTTTGCCGAATACCGCAAGCGCCTCTCGCACGACCTGCCGCTGGAACTGATCGAACTCAAGCCCGGCACGCGCGGCAAGGGTCGAGACGATGCCCGCGCCATGCAGGACGAAGGCGCTGCCATCCTGGCCGCGCTGCCGCGCGACACGCACGTGATCGCTCTCGACGGCCGCGGCAAGACCTGGTCCAGCGAAGAACTCGCCGAACAGCTCGCGCGCTGGCGTATGAGCGGGCGCGACCTGGCTTTTCTTATCGGCGGCCCTGACGGGCACGCGCCCGAGGTGCTGGCGCGCGCCGAGCAGAGCTGGTCGCTCGGGCCGCTGACCCTGCCGCATATGCTGGTGCGTCTGGTCGTGGCCGAGCAGCTGTATCGCGCTACCACGCTGCTTGCCGGGCATCCCTACCATCGGGCCTAAGAGTCTGTTGAATATCTCCGTGTGGCCCGCGCCGGAAGCTATTGGCATCAGGCCAAGGAAGTGGGCATCTCTGCACTGTCTCGCGCCATCGGCGCCGCTATGCTTGCGGCTCTACCTTTCGCCGGACCCATCAATGCTCTATCTCGCCTCGCAATCACCGCGCCGTCGCCAGTTGCTGGAGCAATTAGGCGCCGATTTCGTCGTGATCGATGTCGAGGTGCCCGAACAGCGAGAGCCCGGCGAATCACCGCAGGATTACGTCAGTCGGGTAGCGCTTGAAAAGGCCCGCGCTGGCTTGAAGGCCCTCGGCGGCGCCACCGACGCGCGGGTGCTCGGCGCGGATACCGAAGTCGTGCTCGACGATGAAGTTTTCGGCAAGCCGCGCGATGCTGAGGATGCTGTCGTCATGCTGCGTCGTCTTTCGAGCAAAACCCACGCGGTGATTTCCGCGGTCTGGCTGGTCGAGGCGAATCGCGAACGGTCGGAGATCAGCGTGTCGCAGGTGCGTTTTGCGACGCTGGACGACGCGACCATCGCGGCCTATGTCGCCACCGGCGAGCCGTTCGGCAAGGCCGGCGCGTATGCCATCCAGGGCCGCGGCGCGAGCTTGATCGAGCATCTGGACGGCAGCTATTCCGGCGTGATGGGCCTGCCGGTCTTTGAAACCGCGCGACTGCTGCGCGGCTTTGACGCGTGGCCCTAGTCATCGAGTTCGGGTCGTCCGACTCAGACGGAGCCCGACGCCGCGAACCAGGCCACGACCGCCAGCAGGTTGTTGACGCCGTGGGCGAGCACCGCCGGCCACAGCGATCCCGCACGCAGGCGTAGCCATGCCAGGGCGCATGCCAGCAGGGCGAGGTCGGGCAGCGCGTACCATTGCCACTGCATGCTGGGCAGGTGAGACACGGCAAACAGCAACGCGCTGATGAGCACGCTCCAGCCGACGCGCCATCGTTTCATCAGTGCCGACAACAGCACGCCGCGAAACAGGATTTCCTCGACCAGCGGACCGAGACTTGTCACCACTACGACCAGCGCCAGCCGCAGCTGCGTCGGCGTGTGCGACCCCAGGCTCTGGATGTCCTGCGTTACCGTGTTGCCGTGCGCCAGCAGCGAGGTCAGCAGGCCGCCCAGCAGCGGTGCGGCCAAGCCGACAGCGATGGCCATCATGAAGAACACCGGATTCACCGGCAGCACCATGCCCAAACCCGGAGGCCGCGCCATCGACCACAGCGCAGGCCACTTCCGGCGAACCAGCGGCACAACCACCGCGGCCGCCAGGCCCAGTGTCAGCATCACCAGAATCGCCGGCATGCCCGGCTGTTCGAGCATGGCGCGAATTTCCGCGCCGATCGGTTGGCTGCGCGGATCGATTTGCACAAACCCGGTGGCGACAGCCATGAGCAGCGCGATGAGGCCGCCGGCAACGGCCTGCAGCAGAAAATACAGCGCGATCAGGCCGATTGCTGCGGACAGGCCGGGAGGCTCGGCCGGACTAGGCCGTGCCTCAGGCCGCGGGCGCAGCGAATCCGGGGGAAGGGCGGTCATCGAAGAGCGCCGTCGAGCACGGTCGCCTGCCTCAGCCGATCATCATCGCCCGCACGACGCCGATGCCCGCCATCACCACCAGTGCGGCCCAGCCCAGCATGCTCACGACGAAGCCGCCGCTGCGGCTGGTCGGGTCGTTGAGATAGGCCAGCGCGTACCAACTGCGGCCAACCAGCCAGACCAAGCCGGCCACGCCGGCCCACAGCCCGCCGAACCCGTGCGTCGCCGCCAGCCAAAGCACTGGCAGAAACATCACCGTGTTCTCGATAGTGTTCATCTGCACCCGGTAGGCGCGCTCGAAACCGGGGTGCCCGCTGATCGCCGGCGCCTTGATGTCGTATCTGCCGCGCGCCTTGCCGGTAACGAACATGGTGCCGAACAGCAGCAGTACGGTCAGCAGGGTTACCAGGGCGGGCAGCTCGATCATGGTTTCGGCTCGTGGGTTAAAACGCTGACTGTAACCGCAGCGCCTGCGTGGCGCTAACCGTCGCAAGAAGTTATTGTCATCGCCCTGGATAGCGCGGCGACGCATCGGTCACGGGGTGGCGTATGGATTGGCAGAAGGGCGAGAGCAGCAACAACGTCGAGGTCGACAGCGGAAACGGCGGCGGCCCACGTTTCAGCGGCGGCCGCATGGGCATCGGCGGGATCGTGGTGCTGGCGATCCTGGGCTGGATCTTCTTCAAGAATCCGCTGGCTCTGCTGGATCAGGGCGGTGGCCAGACCGGAGCGCCGACGCAGAGCTCGCAGCCGGCACAGGTCGATCCGCAGCAAGAGGATTTCGTCAGGCGTATTCTCGGCTCGACCGAAAAAACCTGGGGCGATATTTTTGCCGCGCAGGGCAACGCCTATGTCGACCCAAAGCTCAAGCTGTTCAGCGGCGGCGTCGACACCGCTTGCGGCGCGGCATCGACCGCGGTGGGCCCGTTCTACTGCCCGGGCGATCAGAAGGTGTATCTGGATCTCGCGTTTTTCCAGGAGCTGCAGAATCGCTTTCACGCGTCCGGCGATTTCGCCCGCGCCTATGTCATCGCGCACGAAGTCGGCCATCACGTGCAGAAGCTCACCGGCGTGTTCGATCAGGTAGACGCCGCGCGTCGTCGCGGCGCACCGATGGACGGCGCCGATGGACTCTCGGTGCGTCAGGAGCTGCAGGCGGACTGCTATGCCGGCGTGTGGGCCAATCGCACCCAGGCCCGCCTGCAATGGTTGCATCCGGGTGACGTGGAGTCGGCACTCAATGCGGCCAGCCAGATCGGCGACGACACACTGCAGCAACAGGCGCAGGGCCGGGTGGTGCCCGATTCGTTCACGCACGGCACCTCGGCGCAGCGGGTGAAGTGGTTCAAGACTGGCCTCAACAGCGGCGATATGGCTCAGTGCAATACCTTCGCCGGCGAGCCTTAAGGTTGATCTATGCGGCCTAGGCGTATATTCCAGGTCGCTGCTTTGCGCGTTGCCGAGTTTGACTGACCCGATGGACCATCCCTGCCTGTGCTGCGGCGCCTGCTGCGCATTTTTCCGCGTGGCCTTCCACTGGTCCGAAGCGGAGGGCGTGACCGGCGGCAGCGTGCCGCTGGAGTTGACCGAGAAACTCGATCCGCATCGGCTGGCGATGCGCGGCACCAATGCGGCCAAACCGCGCTGCGTCGCCCTGCTTGGCGTGGTGGGCCACGCGGCGCATTGCGGCATCTACGAGCAGCGCCCGTCGGTATGCCGCGAAGTGGAGCCGTCGTGGGAATTTGGCAGGGTGAGCGCACAGTGCGACAAGGCGCGTCTGGGACATGGCTTGCCGCTGCTGACGCCAGCGGACTGGCCAGCCACATCGCACGTGTCGTCGTCGAACGATTGATTTGCTGCGTTTACTCGTCGCGTTGAATTAGTTGAAGCGATAGATATCCATCGCCAGAAAGCCGAGGTCGATGCCTGCATCGATGCGCTGCGCGTGAGCGTTCGGGCCGGCTGCGCCCAGCGCGACGAACAACGGCAGCAGATGCTCGTCGGTGGGATGGGCGCGTTCGGCGCCGGGTGCCTGGCGACGGTAGTCGAGCAGGGCGTCGATATCGCCGACGGCCAGCCGCTGTTCGATCCATTCGATGAAAGGCTGCACGTAAGGCGCCAGCCGCTGCTCGCTATAAGCGGCGCCAAAATCATGCAGGTTGTGCGTGATGCTGCCTGAGCCGATGACCAGGATGCCCTCGTCGCGCAGCGACGCCAGGGCGCGGCCGACGGCGTATTGATGGGCCGGCCCTAGCTCAGGCTGAATGGTGATCGGTACCACCGGAATATCGGCGTCCGGATAAAGCAGGCGCAGGGGCACCCAGGCACCGTGATCGAGGCCTCGCGAGGGATCAATCGTGGCGGATAGATCTGCCCGCGCCAGCAGTTCAGCCACCTTTACGGCCAAATCGGGTGCGCCCGGTGCGGGATACCGCAGCGCATAAAGCTCGGCCGGGAAGCCGCGAAAATCGTGGATGGTTTCCGGCATTGCCGCGCCGCCGACCTGCGGCTTGCGCGACAGCCAGTGGGCGCTGGCCATGACGATGGCGCGCGGCTTCGGCAGCAGTGCAGCCAGCTCGACCAACCGCTGGCCGGTAAGCCCCGGCTGTAGAGCAGTCATCGGCGAGCCGTGGGAGATGTAGAGACTGGGCAAGGAGGTCATAACGACAGTATCTCGGTGGGATATACCAAAGATAGGGTCAATCCTGTCATTTGCATGACCAGCGGAGCGCGCTGCGCGGAAACGATGTGTCGCAAGATCGGAACAATCTCGATGCGAGTGCCGCTGACGAAATAAAAAAAGCCGCAGCGTGGGCTGCGGCTTTCGGTCGAGCTTCAGGTTACGGCTTGCGGTGCGGGGGCTTGCCGCCGCCCGGCTTGAAGCTGCCGGGCTTCGGTCCACCGGGTTTGAAACCTGGCTTGCCCGAACCGCCCGGCTTGCGCGCTGGCGGCGCGCTGCTGGATGCCGTGTCGTTGCCGTCCCACTCGTGGATGCGCAGCTGCTGCTGCACCACCCAGACCTTTTTCAGATGCTCGAACACTTCCTTCGGCATGCCGTCCGGCAGATCGATCAGGCTGTAGTGGTCGCGGATACTGAGGCGGCCGATGAACTGGCTTTCCAGCCCGGCTTCGTTGGCGATGGCGCCGATGATGTTACCCGGCTTCACCCCGTGCTCGTGACCGACTTCGACGCGATACGTGCGCTTGCCCTCTTCGGTGGCATGCGCGCGAACCGGCCGGTTGCCCAACTCGCCGCGCGGCGGCGCGCCGTCGTGCGACGCGGACTCGCGCGGCTTGAAGTCGCGCGCGGGACGACTGCTGGCACTGTCGCGATCCGCCGGCGGACGACGCTCGCCGGTCGGCCGGTCGCGCGACGGACGATCCGACGAGGCACGGTCATGTCTGCCGTTATCGTGCGTGGGCCTCTCGCGCGACGAATGCTCGCGCGGCGACGACTCGTACTTTTCGCGCTTCGGCGGCGGCGCCAGCAGCAGTGGCTGATCGCCCTGGGCGATGCGCGCCAGCGCGGCGGCGATTTCGATCGCCGGCACGTTGTGCTCCTGCTCGTACTGCTCTATCAGTTTCTGGAATTCGCCCAGGTCGCCCTGCGCCAGCATGTCGCTGATGCGCTGCTTGAATTTGCCGATACGCACATCGTTGACCACGTCGACCGACGGCAGCTGCATTTGCTCGATCGGCTGGCGCGTGGCGCGCTCGATGGCGCCGAGCATGCCGCGCTCGCGCGGGCTGACGAACAGGATCGCCTCGCCGCTGCGGCCGGCGCGTCCTGTGCGGCCGATGCGATGCACGTAGCTTTCGGTGTCGTAAGGGATGTCGTAATTGAACACATGACTGATGCGGTCCACATCGAGTCCGCGCGCGGCGACGTCGGTAGCGACCAGGATGTCGAGCTTGCCGTCTTTCAGCTGCTGCACGACCCGCTCGCGCTGCGCCTGCGCAATGTCGCCGTTGATCGCGGCGGCCGCCAGGCCACGCGCCTGCAGCTTGCCGGCAAGCTCTTCGGTGGCCTGCTTGGTGCGCGCGAAGATGATCATCGCGTCGAACGGCTCGGCCTCGAGGATGCGCGTCAACGCATCGAGCTTGTGCATGCCGCTGACAAACCAGTAACGCTGGCGAATATTCGGCGCCGTGGTGGTCGAGGACTTGATCGTGACCTCGACCGGATCCTTCAGGTGCTTCTGCGCGATCTTGCGGATCACCGAGGGCATGGTCGCCGAGAACAGCGCGACCTGGCGCTCCGGCGGTGTGGCCTGCAGCACTTTCTCGACGTCGTCGATAAAGCCCATGCGCAGCATTTCATCGGCTTCGTCGAGCACCAGAAAGCGCAGCTCGGACAGATCCAGCGTGCCCTTGTCCAGATGATCGATCACGCGACCCGGCGTACCAACCACGACGTGCACGCCGCGCTTGAGCGAATGCAGCTGCGGGCCGTAGCTCTGGCCGCCGTAAATCGGCAGTACCTGGAAACCGGGAATATGCGCGGCGTAGCGCTGAAATGCTTCAGCCACCTGGATGGCCAATTCGCGTGTAGGTGCGAGCACCAGCGCCTGCGGCTTGCCGGCGCGCGCATGGATGCGCGACAGGATCGGCAGGGCGAACGCGGCGGTCTTGCCGGTGCCGGTCTGGGCCTGGCCGAGCACGTCGCGGCCTTCCATCAGCGGTGGAATGGTGGCGGCCTGAATCGGCGAGGGCGACTCGTAGCCGACGTCGCTGAGAACTCGGATCACCTCGGGGGGAAGACCGAGAGTGCTGAAACCGGCAGCGGTAGCCGGGGTGGAATCGGGGGACGCGGGGGACATGGGAGCCTTCGATGTCATGCAGAGGGCATGCAAGGGTGTAAGAAGAGCACTATTGTAACAGCCCCGTGCGTCAAGGCCCGCCGCAACATGCGTCCTGACACGGCTTTGTGCTAATCCAGTTGCTCATGATCTGGCCGTTACCCCGGAGAAAGCGTGTCTCATCGACTTAAAGACCGTGTGGCCCTCAGTGCTGGTGTCTTCTCCGATATCGGGGGAACCACCGCCCTTGCGCCCGGACTGCGCGATCACATCGGCCACGCCGAGGTGAAAAAGACGATCAATGCCTGTGCCGACAGCCTGCGCCAGCTGCAGCCGGAAGATGTCGCGCATGCCATCGTGTTCTGCGTCAGTCAGCCAGCGCACGTCAATATCAACGAAATACTGATGCGACCCACCGACCAGGAGCGATAGCCGCCATGAGCACCCTCGAGAAAATCTCCGAACAGCGCAGCTTCGATGGCGTGCAGGGCATTTACCGGCATACCTCGACAACATGCGCGGGGCCGATGCGTTTCGCGGTGTACCAGCCGCCGCAGGCCGAAAAAGGGCGTTGCCCGGTGCTGTATTACCTGGCGGGGCTCACCTGTACCGAAGAAACGGCCACGATCAAGGCCGGCGCGCAGCGGCTCGCCTCGGAGCTGGGGCTGATCCTGGTGATGCCCGACACCAGCCCGCGCGGCACAAATATCGACGGCGCAACCGGCGACTGGGAGTTCGGTGAAGGCGCCGGTTTTTATCTGGACGCGACGCAGGCGCCCTGGTCGAAGAATTTTCGGATGTACAGCTACATCGTCGACGAGCTGCCGGCCCTTATCGCGGAAAACTTTCCGATCGATGCTGCACGCAGCAGCATCTTCGGCCATTCGATGGGCGGACATGGTGCCTTGACCATCGCACTGAAAAACCCGCATCGATATCGCTCGGTGTCCGCGTTTGCCCCTATCGTTGCGCCCAGCCAGGTGCCGTGGGGGCTCAAGGCACTGCCGCGCTATCTCGGCGAGGACACGCCGACCTGGGCCGATTACGACGCCTGCGAGTTGGTCCGCAAGCAAACCTTCCCAGGCACCATCCTGATCGATCAGGGCGAGGCCGATCAGTTTCTGGAGGGTCAGCTCAAGCCGGAGCTGTTCGACCAGGCCTGTGCCGAGGCCGGGCAGGAGCTGTTGCTGCGCCGGCAGGCGGGCTACGACCACAGCTACTGGTTTATCTCTACGTTTATGGAAGACCACCTTCGTCATCACGCGGCGGCACTAGCGTTGGCATGACGGCGCTGCCGATTTTGCGGACGCCGCGCTGCTTGATCCGTTTAGCCGTGCCGGCCGATGCACCGCAGCTGCTTGCTTATCGCTTGGAGAACCGCGAGCACTTGAGCCCGTGGGAGCCGATGCGCGAAGCCAGCTACTACACGCTGTCGGAGTGCAGCAGGATTATCGCCGAAGCCGAGGCGGCCGCTCGCGCAGATCGCGGTTATTCATTGCTCTTATTCAACACCGACGCAGTCGAGATAATCGGCAGCATTACTTTGTCCAACGTGGCGCGCGGGCCTTTTCAGGCTTGCATCCTGGGCTATGGTGTCGGCGCTCGATGGCAAGGTTTTGGTTTGATGAAAGAAGCGCTGGAGGCAACGCTGGCCTGGGCGTTCGGTGCTCTGGGCCTGCATCGGGTTATGGCCAATCATCTACCCGACAACGAGCGCAGCGCGCGGTTGCTCGAGCGCCTAGGGTTCGAGCGCGAAGGGTATGCGCGCGCGTACCTGAAGATCGCCGGGTCCTGGCGAGACCATGTGCTCACCGCGAAGATTCGTTCAGAGGACTGAGTCTATCGAGGGATCCCACAAACGAGGATGGCGGCCCGAAGGCCGCCATCTTTGGCATTGCTCAAATCAAATCGGCTCAGGCCTTGGCGGCCGGCCGCTGGTTCGAGCGACGGCGCTGGTTACCGGCGGCATGGTCGCCACGGCCCTGCGGCGCGTAGCCGGTGGGTCGTGCGGAGCCGGCCGGCTTGCCCTGCCGCGGCGCGCGTGACTGGCGCTGACCGCCACCGCCACCCTGCTTCGGCCGCGGTGCGCCCGCATCCAGTCGCAGCGGTGCGGAAGGCTCGTAGCCGGGCACCGGGTTGATCGCGATGTCCTGCTTCAGCAGCTTGCGGATGTCGTGCAGCAACCCGCTCTCGTCGTGGCTGACCAGCGAAATCGCCAGGCCTTCCATGCCGGCGCGACCGGTGCGGCCGATGCGATGCACATAGTCCTCGGCCACCGACGGCAGATCGAAGTTGATCACGATCGGCAGCTGGTCGATATCGATGCCGCGCGCGGCGATATCGGTCGCCACGAGTACGGTGATGCGGCCGCTCTTGAAATCGCTCAGGGCGCGGGTGCGAGCGTTCTGGCTCTTGTTGCCGTGGATCGCGGCTGAGCGCAGGCCCGAGGCATTGAGAAAGGTGACCAGCTTGTCGGCGCCATGCTTGGTGCGGCTGAACACCAGCGACTGGCGACGGCTGTCGACCGACAGCAGATGCAGCAGCAGGTCACGCTTTTTCGCGGCGTCGACCGGATGCACCTGGTGGCTGACCAGGGTGGTGACGGTGTTCGGTGCGGAGACCGAAATCTCTTTCGGGTTGTGCATGAACTCCATCGCCAGCGCCTTGATCGCCGGAGCGAACGTGGCCGAGAACAGCATCGTGTGACGCTTTTTCGGCAGCGCCACGAGAATGCGCTTCAGCGCAGGCAGGAAGCCCATGTCGAGCATGCGGTCGGCTTCGTCCAGGATCAGCGTCTCGACGCCGGACAGATCCAGCGTGCGCTGCTGCATGTGATCCATCAAACGACCCGGCGTGGCGATGACCACGTCGACGCCGCGGCGCAGCGCGTTGATCTGCGGGCCCATGCTGACACCGCCGAAGATCGTGGTGGCGCTGACCTGGATGTGCTTGCCGTAGTCGCGCAGGTTCTCGTGAACCTGGGCCGCCAGCTCGCGCGTCGGGGTGAGAATGAGCGCACGCGGACGGCGCGTCATGGTCTGGCCGCTGGTCGACAGACGCTGCAGCAGGGGAAGTACAAAGGCGGCAGTCTTGCCGGTACCGGTTTGCGCGGCAGCGAGCAGGTCGTGGCCTTCCAGCGCGGCGGGGATCGCGGCGGCCTGGATCGGGGTGGGTTTGGTGTAGCCGTAATCGGCAAGCGCACGCAACAACGCGGGCGCAAGGCCCAGCGAATCGAAAGACATGAGTAACACTCCTGAGCAACCCGGAGTGTTCATACCGTGTTGCAGACTTGGGGATAGATGCGGCGGCTGCCGCTGAAGTCAGAACGACTTCGCCGCCAAGTATAGCGCGATAACCATCGTTGCGCTTGTTTTTGTTGCAGCGAAGCAAAAGAGTTGCCGGCCAACGTCTGCGCATATCGCCGGCTTGCGCTCGCAGGCTTGCAATGACTTGTGCGAAATCTTCATCTTCGGCGTTGCCAACGAGACGTCCGTCCGACATACGATAAAGGTTATTCGTCGATGCAATTCAAGGAAAGCCAGATGTCGCTGCTTGCGCCCTTGCGGGAACTCAACCACACCCAGCGGCATACCGTGCTCGCCAGTTTTCTCGGATGGACGCTCGATGCGTTCGACTATTTTCTGCTGACCTTTGTCATCGTTGGCGTCGCCAAAGAGTTCGGTGTCGACAACAAGGCGGTGACCTACGGCTTGTTCCTGACTCTGGCGGCGCGCCCGATCGGCGCGCTGCTGTTCGGACGGCTGGCCGACCGTTTCGGCCGCCGGCCGATTCTGATGCTCGACATCATCCTGTTCTCGGTGTTCGAACTGGCGACCGCGTTTTCGCCCTCGCTAACCGTGCTGCTGGTGCTGCGTTTTCTGTTCGGCGTGGCGATGGGTGGCGAATGGGGTATCGGCGCCTCGCTGGCGATGGAGTCGATTCCGGCCAAGTCGCGGGGCCTGATCTCGGGGCTGCTGCAAAGCGGCTATCCCTGCGGCTTTTTTCTCGCGGCGCTGGCGAACTGGTTGCTGGTCGATCACATCGGCTGGCGCGGGTTGTTCATCGTCGGCGCGGTGCCGGCGCTGCTCGTGCTGTATATCCGCCGCAGCGTGCCGGAGTCGCCGGTGTGGGAAAAGGGCAAGGCCACGCGGCAAAAGCAGACGCTGCGCGAATCCATGCGCGGGCACTGGAAGCTCGGCATTTATCTGATGCTGCTGATGGCTGCGTTCAACATGTTCAGCCATGGCTCGCAGGACATGTACCACACCTTCGAAGAGGTCAATCTTCATCTGGACACCAGTTCGGGCACAGCCTTCATGCTGGTGGCGCTGCTCAATCTCGGCGCCCTGGTCGGTGGGCTGTTCTTCGGCGTGCTGTCCGAACGCATCGGTCGGCGCAAGGCGATGATCATCGCTGCGCTGCTGGCGATTCCGGTGATTCCACTGTGGGCGTATGGCGGCTCGCTGCTCTTGCTGGGCCTGGGTGCGTTCCTGATTCAGGTGATGGTGCAGGGTGCATGGGGCGTGGTGCCCACCCATCTCAACGAACTGTCGCCCGGGCCGATGCGCGCCACTTTGCCGGGCTTTGCCTACCAGATGGGCAACCTGCTGGCGGCGGGCACGGCAACGGCGCAGACCTGGATTGCCGAGTGGCACGGCCACGACTTTGCCTTTGCCATGTCGCTATGGATCGGCGTGGTGGCGATGATTCTGGCGCTGCTGGTCTGGCTGGGGCCCGAAGCGCGCGGGCTGGATTTCGAGAAAGAGCCCACCTGATAGAATCGCCGTCTTTCATCATTCGAGAGACAGGCAATGAAGGCTGGCAAGGACAAGGTCATCGCACTCCACTACACGCTGACGGTCGACGGTGAGAAGGTCGAGAGTTCGCACGATCGCGAACAGCAGCTGTGGGTGCTGCTGGGCCATGGTCAGCTGATTCCGGGCCTGGAAAACGCGCTGGAAGGCCACGAGGCCGGCGACACGCTGGAAGTCAACGTCGCGGCCGCCGACGGCTACGGTGCGCGTCAGGAAGACCAGATCCAGCGCATGTCGAAAAAATATTTTCCGCAGGCCAACCGTCTGAAGCCCGGCATGGTCACGATCCTGCAGCTGAAGGAAGGCGGCCAGCGTGCGGTAACCGTGCACAAGGTCGGCATGAGCACGATCGACGTCGATCTCAACCATCCGATGGCTGGCAAGGACCTGCATTTCGACGTCAGCGTGACCGACGTGCGCGATGCGACCGAAGAAGAGCTGCAGCATGGCCACGCGCATGCGCCGGACGCCGCCGCACACTGATCGTTTGTATTCGAGCATCATAAAAAAACGGCGCCGTTGAGCGCCGTTTTTTATGGGCCCCAATGCGGGTTCAATCCAGCAGCCGCTTGCCGTAAATGAAGTGATCGCGCCAGTACGGGCCGTCGATGTCATCCAGCCGCACCGTGCCGCCGCTGTTCGGCGCGTGCACGAAACGCCCCTTGCCGACGTACACGCCAACGTGGCTGACGCCGCCGCTCCCGCCGAAAAACACCAGGTCGCCGCTGGCCAGATCGGTCATTTGCCGAACCTTTTCGCCGTTCATCGCGGCCATCTCGCGCGAGCTGTGCGGCAGCAGCAGGTCGGCGGCGTTGCGGTAGATGTAGTCCACCAGACCGCTGCAATCGAAGCCGCCGGCCGGCGTATTACCACCCCAGCGATACGGCGTACCGACCAGGGCGATGGCGCGAAACAGCACGTCGTTGGCCGTACCGACATTGGCCGTCGACGGGGCGCGGGCCGGCAGATCCGCGAGCGACGAGTGCGAGTCCTTGAACGTCGCTTCGCGCCGATGCGGCGTACTAGAGCAGGCGGCCAGCAGCAGAATCACACCCGCGAGAACCAGGCGGCGGGCGGTCCGCCATGACGGCAGCGCATGCGCAAAACGGATTGCAGGATCCTGGCGCATAAAAAAACCTCGGCGAGCGACGGCGCCGAGGTTATCAAATCAATAGCTTATAAGGAAGTTCTCAGATACTGGACGAGGCATGTGACGGGGCCGGCGGCGGTGGAGGTGGCAGTGTTGCGGGTTTGGCGGGTTTTAACGCCGGCTCGGACATAGCAAAGTTGACCGGAACCCTGGCGTAAGCTTCGACCGGCTTGCCGTTTTTTATGGCCGGATTGAAGTGCCACTTACTCACTGCGTCCGTCGTCGCCTTGACCAAGGCGGGCGAAGCCTGTGTCGCTGGATCGACTTTGATGGAATGTACCTTGCCGTCAATACCAACCAGCACATTGACAAGCACGGTTCCCTGCTCGTGATTCTTCACCGAATCAGCAGGATATGACGGTTGAACAGTCGCGTTGTAGCTGAGGTTGGCGTCGGCGTTCTTGTCGACGCTAGTACTCCCTGCGGCCTGGGCCACGATGGCACTGGCCAGCATCAGCAAAGCCAGCCCGATAAAGCCCACACGCCGACGCAGCGCGCCGGGACGAAGTCGTTGAATCATGGTCAGTCGCTCCTTCAGTTGGGGCTCGGCGAGCCAGGGAATAAGCACAGGCGTGGAGTCCATGCCGATGCTGTGCAGCAGCGTGTTGGCGTAAGCGGTTTCATCCTGCGGCGACTGGCGCAGAACGCGTTCGTCGCATGCCAGCTCCTGATCCAGTCGAAAGCGCGGCATGGCCAGCCATGCCAGCGGATGAAACCAGAGCAGGGCAAACGCCAATTCCGCGATCAGGTTCCACCAGGTATCGCCGCGGCGCAGATGAGCCGCTTCGTGCCGAAGCACCAGACGACGTTCGGCGCCGTCGAAACGATCGAGAAAATCCTGCGGCAGCAACAGCAGGCTATGCGGTGCCCAGAGAACCGCGGGGCCATTTGCATGCAGGCGCAGTCGACGGGTGTCGATACCGACCCGATCGGGTTGCAGCGCTTGTGCCATGGCCGGCGGCAGCGGCCGCGTTTGACGCATCAGTCGCCGGTAATGAACTATCAGGCGGATAACGCAGAGCGATGCGCCCGTTGCCCAAAGCATGGCGGCCCAGCGCGCAGCCGATAACGAAGGCGCGGCCTGCGCTATTAGAGTTCGCGCAGCAGGCAGTACCAGGATCATCGGCGTTGTCGCCCAGGTTGATGGCACGGCAGGCCAATACGGCAGCGTCGCCAGCAGTAGCGGCAACAGCCATAGGGTGAATGCCGGACCTGCCCCAAACAACCGTCGGGCGGGCTTGCGGCAGACCAGCGCAAGCAGCAAACCCATGTTGACGTATAGCAGCGTATCGATCATGTCCTGCGTCCTTTCTTGTCGATGGCATCGATCAGCTTGCGCAGCTCGGCGACGTCCTTCGCCGTCAGCTTTTCGTGCTGGCTGAAATGCGCCAGCAGCGGCGCCACCTTGCCGCCGAACACACGGTCGAGCAGGCTACGGCTTTCGCGCTGCTGCCAGTCCTCGCGTCGCAGCAGCGCCGAATACAAATAACGCCGTCCGTCCTTTTCGGCGCTGATGGCGCCCTTGCCCAGCAGACGATTGATCAGGGTCTTGATGGTCTTTTCGTGCCAACCGGTGGGTTCAAGCAACGCCGCGACCATTTCTTCAGAGGTCTGTGGCGATTGCTGCCACAGTAACTCCATGACCCGACTTTCGGCCTCGCTGATGACAATCGTCTTATCCGACATGTTGGGGCTCATGTTGGTAGTTCTGTGAGATTACGAGCGTAATCAATTTAACTATTACATGTGTAATTCATGAATGCAAGGGTTCCCTTGGCGCAAATGGTCAGCTGCTGGCCATGCGCTGGCGAGCTCCTACTTCGATGCCTGAATGGTCTGTTCGGATAGAACTTCGCTGTCACTGTCCATCGTGCGTAACCGGTAACGGCCTGGGCGCAAATACAGTCTGCTATCGGTAAGCGGCTCAAAAAAGACATACCTGTCAGCGGCTATGGCGTCGTCCGATTCATCGACGTAGCGCGCCTCGACGATGCAAGGAAAATGTTTCCTACAAAGATCGGCGCTGATGGGCATGGCGGAGCGATCGCCGGAAAGCGTCAGCCAATTCGGCCGATGCATGTCGCGCGAATTTATCAAATCGTGCGAGAGACGAGACGAGTCGCCCTCGTGTTTGTCTTCACTGGCGACACCGAAGGACTTCAGGCTCACGGAAAGAGGCAGGATGACGTTGACGTCGTACAGTGTCGGCGCTGCGCTCCATGGGCTGCCACTTGTTCGGTTGACTAAAATTATCGGGCTCTTCGGATGAAAGCTGGCTATCAGCTGATGATAGGCGTCGGTTCTATCCGCCAAGACTTCGAGAAATTGAGTCTGGTCGATCGACAGCGGATCGAAGCCGGTCAATTTTTTCAGACCCATAGCCATGGGCTTGATATCACCCAGTCGTCCCTCGGCTTTATCGATATGGGCATAACCGCAGTGCACGAATAGCCGAGCACCGGAATCTTTGGCAAACACTCTCTGGTAGAGATTGTTTTCTTGTTCGGCTTCGCGTGCCTTGCCGCTCGCACTGGAGTCGTAAGGTACGATGATGAAACCGAGTCGGATCGCCTCGCGCACCATATCGCCGTAAAGCGGCTCGTGCAGATATTCCGTGCCGCTTTGTTGCACGGGATAACCGCGCCGCATCAGCTCGGGATCCTTGTCGCTCAAAGCCTCGGCAGCGAAATAGTTGAACCCGAGCGCCCGCAAGCGAGGCAGCAATGCCAGCGTCAGTACGCGAGTATTGGCGTCGTGATGCGCCTCGTTGATAAGAACGATGCGGCGGCGGCTGCTCAGCGCCGTGATGGCGTCGGTGGCATCTGCCGCCTGCCAGTCCGCAGTTGTCGGAAGAGGAAGGTTTGGGATGGCCTCACTTCGGAGGGGGAATCCAAGAATGGCCTGGTCGTAGAGGCCGAGTTCGCTTTCCGATGAGGAGAGCAGTTGCTCTCCCAGAATTTGCTCAGAGATGGATAGATGCGGTACTGCGTGCGACAAGTAAATGAAGCGCGCCCAGTCGCTGGGCTGCCGCGCGATGTTTTGGAAAAGCACCAGTTCGTCGTGGTCGTATGACTGAGCGGTTGCCATCATCGGCGTCAGTAACGCAGCAAGATAAATCCCGGTGAGGAGAATTTTAGCCGTCATACTAAAGCCCGAGTGGACGATTGCGGCCAGCGTGCGCGCGAAATGTTGGGTGTGCAAGATAGGAAGGGCCGGACGTCGTAACGGAGGGGGAGGCGAGTGGACACTCATCGCAGCGATGTGCTGATTCTCGGCGGTGGCGTCATCGGGCTGGCGTGCGCGCTGTATCTGCTGAAAGCGGGCGCGAGCGTGCGTGTGCTGGAGCAGGGCATGCCGGGATGCGGCAGCTCGCACGGCAACTGCGGCACCATTACGCCGAGCCATGCGCCGCCGCTGGCGATGCCGGGAATGATCGGCGTGGCGCTGCGCTCCATGCTGAAAGCCGATGCGCCGCTGTATCTCAATCCGCGTTTGGATGGACCGCGATTGCGCTGGCTGCTGGGCTTTGCGAGGCGCTGCAACTGGCGCGATTTCCATCATGCCGCGTCCGCGCGCCTGGCCATCTTGCAGCGCTCGCGCCAACTGCTGGCCGAGCTGGTGCGCGATGAAAAACTCGAGTGCGAATTCGCCGAATCCGGCGTGCTCTACGCTTATCGCACGGCCGCGAAGCAGGTGGCCGATGAGCGTCATCATGCGACGGTGCTCGATCGTCTCGGCATCGAGGTGCAGCGTCTGCGCGGCGGCGATGTCGAGGCGATCGAGCCGGCACTGAAACCGGGTATCGTTGGCGGCCTTTTTCATCGGGGCGACGCGCGACTGCGGCCGGATCGTTACGCGGCGGAGTTGGCCCGGCGCGTGATCGAGCTAGGCGGCGTCATTGAAACGGGCGCGCGCATCGACGACTTCACGACCGGAGAAGGCCGCATCCGCCGGGTCATGACGAGCCGGGGAGCATTCACAGGCGACAGCGTGCTGCTCGCACTCGGTGCCTGGTCACCGTTGCTGTCGAAAAAGTTGGATATGTGTCTGCCGATGCAGCCGGGCAAAGGTTATTCCCTCACGTATTCCAGGCCTGTGCTCGCCCCGCGTCATGCGCTGGTGCTGCGCGAGGCATCGGTTTGCGTCACCACGTGGAACAGCGGTTACCGGCTGGGTAGCACGATGGAATTTTCCGGTTACGCCGAAGGCATCAACCGCACGCGCATCGACGCACTGCGACGCGGTGCGGCAGAGGGACTGCGCGAGCCGGAAGGTCCGGCATTGCTGGAAGAGTGGTGGGGCTGGCGACCGATGAGCGTGGACGAGCTGCCGATCATCGGCCGCAGCGCACGCTGGTCCAACCTGCTGCTGGCAACGGGGCACGGCATGCTCGGCGTCAGCATGTCGACGGGTACGGCCGAGCTGGCGGCATCCATGCTTGGCGGTTCGGTTTCGCCGGTCGATGCGTCGCCTTACGCGCCGGCGCGATTTGGACTCTAGCGAGTCGGCGATGTCTGGGGCAGGAAGATGTCGATCTGACATCGGTTTCGCGTACCGCACGCTAGCGTGCGGAAATCAAACGGAGAGCGCGCCAATGAATGCAACTTATGACGTGATCGTATTGGGCGCAGGCTCGGGCGGACTGTCCGTCGCCTTTCGCGCGGCGCGTCACGGAGCCCGCGTTGTGTTGGTCGACCCTGCGCTGGCGTTGGGCGGTACCTGCGTCAATCGCGGCTGCGTGCCTAAAAAGAGCCTGTGGCTTTCCGCGCAGCTGGCGCACCAGCAAACGCTGGCGGTCGAATTCGGTTTTGACTCGACCCCGGGGTCACTGGACTGGGCGCATTTTCGTGGCCTGCGCGATCGCTATATCGCTGGTATCAACGAGCGTTACGCCAAGCGATTGAAGGAAAAGCATATCGATGTGGCTTATCAGACGGGCCGCTTCGTGGCGACCGATACCATCGAACTGGCGGACGGCAGCCGGTTGCAGGCGGCGCATATCGTTATCGCCACCGGCGCACGTCCCCGAAGGCTCGATCTGCCGGGTTTCGAGCTCGGGCTGGTATCGGACGACATGTTCGCGCTGGAGGCCATGCCGCGTCGCGTGGCGATTGTCGGCGGCGGCTACATCGCGGTGGAATTTGCCGGCTTGCTGAGGGCGCTCGGCGCGGATGTCGACATGCTGGCGGTCGAGCGGCTGCTGAAAAATTTCGATGCCGAGATGGTCGAGTCGCTGAGAGAAAAGATGGAAGCGCAAGGTATTTCCATCGATACCAAGAGCGAGATAAAAAGTGCCCGACGCATGGCCGAAGGCATCATTCTGGAAGACGCCAAGGCCGGATCGCGCGGCCCGTATGACGCCGTGCTGTGGGCCGTGGGCCGCGTGCCCAACAGTGAAAGGCTGGGGCTGGACGTGATCGGCGTGGAAACCGACAAACTCGGTCACGTGCAGGTCGATGCGCAGCAGAACACCAGCGTGACCGGTGTTTATGCGGTGGGCGATATCACCACGAACAAGGCGCTGACGCCGGTCGCCGTAGCCAACGGACGGCGGCTGGCCGATCGTCTGTTCGGTGATCGAACCGATAGCGGTATCGATGGCGACGCCATCCCCAGCGTGGTGTTTTCCGACCCTCCGTTGGGCAGCGTCGGGCTGAGCGAAGAGCAGGCGCGCCAACAGTACGGCGACGCCGTCAAAACATACCGCAGCCGTTTCACCCCAATGCAGTTCATGCTGGTGGAGCGCAAGGAGGCGAGCCTGATGAAGCTGGTGTGCGTCGGTGAGGATGCGCGCGTGGTCGGTATCCATCTGCTCGGTCCCGGGACCGACGAAATACTGCAGGGCTTTGCCGTCGCCTTGAGGCTGGGCTTGCGAAAACGCGATCTGGAGACCGCCGTGGCGATTCATCCGACGGTCGCCGAAGAGCTACTGGCGATGGCCTGACAGTTGCGGGATAAGTCGCAGCGTCCATCGACAGTCGGCACTAGAATGCCGGGATGGAAAACTTCACTCTTCAGCGCGGCAGCGTACCTTTGTTGATCAGCCTGCCGCACGACGGCAGCTTTATCCCCGACGACATGGCTGCACGCATGCAGCCGGCCGCGCGCCGTTCGCCGGATACCGATTGGCATGTCGGTCGTCTGTACGAGCCGCTGGCGCGACAGCTTGGCGCCAGCGTGCTGAAGCCAAAGGCCTCGCGCTATGTGATCGATTTGAATCGGCCGGCGGACGGCCACGCGCTTTATCCCGGGCAGCGCGAAACCGGCCTGGTCTCGACCATCGGTTTCGACGGTGAAGCGATTTATCTCGACGGCTGCGAGCCTGATGGTGCCGAAGTGCAACAGCGCGTAAACGAGTTCTGGCAGCCTTATCATCAGGCGTTGTCGCAGGAAGTTGCGAGGTTGCGCGATCGGCATGGACGCGTGGTGCTGTGGGAAGGGCATTCGATCCGCAGCCGCGTGCCGATGCTGTTCGATGGTCGGCTGCCCGATTTCAATCTGGGAACGGCGGCCGGTGCCAGCTGCACCGCGTCGCTGCAGAGCGAGCTCCAGCAGCGGCTAGACGCGCAGTCCCGCTTCAGTTTTGCCGTGAATGGGCGCTTCAAGGGTGGCTACATCACGCGGCACTACGGAAATCCTGCTGCCGGCGTGCAAGCGGTGCAGTTGGAGCTGGCCCAAGTCAACTACATGGACGAGCAAAGCTTTGCCTACGACACGGAAAAAGCTGCTCGGGTGCAGGAGCTTATTGCCCGGCTGCTCGAAGCGACGCTCGCTTAAACGCAAGTTGTTTCGCTTCAGATTAAGCCTTTGTAAAGTCAAGATTTCACGATCGGCACGCCGTGAATTTCCCGTGTTTTGTTCAGCATCGGTATCCCCCCGGTGCTGCTAAGGTCGTCTCGTCGCGCCACCCGAGACGCCGGGTTCCGGCCGGGCTCGCGACACTAATTTCGAGGCCCAACATCATGATGCGTAAACTTGCGATCGCTTCCCTGCTCGTGGCTGGCGTGGCTCTTTCCGGCTCTGTGTTCGCTCAGGCCGCGGCAAGCTCCGCTCCGGCCGCTGCTTCCAGCACCAAGGCTGCTCATACCACCAAGCACAAGGCTCACAAGAAGGCCGCCAAGAAGACGGCCGCCCCGGCGTCCGCTTCCACGGCCGGCTGATAGCTAGATTCGTCTAGCCTTCGCATCCTTGCGAAAACGGAAAAGCCCGCCGGCATCCCGGCGGGCTTTTTTTGAAATCGACGAGGCCCGATCAGCTCATGTTGTGCGAGGGCTCCCTGCGAGCGGCGCAGTGCGCCTGTCGACGCGTTCGTCTAGAGAGACATCGGTTCGACCTGCAGGCCCAGCCGACCCAGTGCATGCGTATACTTTTGAAATAGTGCATCGCGCCCTTCAACGTGCATGTCCAGGTCGTTCATATGACCGTTGTCGAGGCTGTAGCACCACGCGTGCACCGACAGGTTCTGGCCGCGCTCCCAGGCGTCCATCACCGTGGTGGTGTGGCAGACGTTGACCACCTGCTCGATCGCATTGAGTTCGCACAGGCGTACGTTGCGAAGCTTCATCGTGTCCAGCGCGGACAGCAGTCGGTCATGCTTCTGCGCGACATCGCCGACATGGCGCAGCCAGTTGTCCACCAGACCCAGTCGGCGCTTGTCGAGCACGGCCTGGATACCGCCGCAGCCGTAGTGGCCGACCACGATGATGTGCTCGACCTTCAGCACGTCGACGGCGAACTGGATCGCGCTGAGGCAGTTGAGATCGGTGTGCGCCACCACGTTGGCGACGTTGCGCTGCACGAAGATTTCGCCGGGGGGTAGATCGACAATCTGGGTGGCCGGCACGCGCGAGTCGGAGCAGCCGATCCACAGGTATTTCGGCGACTGCTGCTCGGCGAGGTTTTTGAAGAAATTCGGGTCGGTGTCGCGCACCGCGGCGGACCAGCGTCGGTTGCCGTCGATCAGGTTTTGCAGAGGAGTGGTCAACGCGAGAGTCTCCGGTGAGGCGTTCGGAAGGAATCCATCGCGCAGCATACGCGAGCTCAGCGCTGGCAGTCGGGGCAGAAGTAAAACGGGCGACTGGCCACCGTGCTTTTCTGCAGCACGGTTTTGCAACGCGGGCACGGTCTGCCTTCGCGCTCGTACGCGCGGAATTTGAACGGCGTGTCCTGCAGGTGGCCGGCGCCGCGGCGGCCGCGGGTCTGGTAAGAGCGTCGCGGCAGATCGAGCAGGGCATGGGTCAGCGCATGCCGTTCGGTATCGCTCAGATCCACCGGCCGACGCGTCGGCAGCAGCTGCGCCTGCCAGAGAATTTCCACCCGCAGATAATTTCCCAATCCGGCGAGGAACGTCTGGTCGAGCAGCAGCGCGCCCAGCTGGCGTCGCGCAAATCGGCGGTCGACCAGTCGCGCTGCCACGCCGACTTCGTCGAGCGTCTCGTCGAGCACATCCGGCCCGATTCGCTGCAGAAACGGATGTTCGTGCACACGCTCGGTCGGCCAGATCGAGATATCGGAGGCGCTGTACAGAAGAATCGCTTGTTCGGCGGTTTCAAGTGCGACGCGCAGCACGCGACTGGTTGTCGGGCGCTGGCCCGCCTTGGCGACGCGCCATACGCCGTAAAGCTGGTTGTGGGTGTACAGGGTCAGGCCGTTGTCGAAGCGGGTGAGCAGGGCTTTGCCCTGGGGCGTGATCGCTTCGATGCGACGACCCTGCAATGCCTTTTCGTACGACTTGAGCTCGGCATAGGCGAACCAGATCATGCGCAGCGGCTGTCCGACCATGGCGGCGGCCAGTGCATCGGCCGCTCGGCGAATTTCAGGACCTTCGGGCATCGTCGGTCAGCTCAGCGAACGGGTACGGCCGCCGTCGACGGCGATGCTGACGCCGTTGACGTAGGCCGCGGCCGGCGTACATAGAAAGGCGATAACGGCGGCGACTTCGCCGGCTTCGCCGAAGCGGCGCGCCGGTACGCCGGCAAGCAGGCTTTCCGCTATGTCGTGTTCGCTGCGCCCGCTGGATTTCGCCTGCGCCGCCAGCAGGCTGTCCAGCCGCTGCGTTCGGGTGTATCCCGGCAGCACGCTGTTGACGGTGATGCCGTCGGCCGCCAGCTCCCCGGCCAGCGTCTTGGCCCAAGCCGCCACGGCGGCGCGCACAGTATTGGATACGCCAAGCCCGGCGATCGGCTCCTTGACCGAGGTGGAGATCACGTTGACCAGGCGCCCGTAACCGCTTGCGCGCATGCCCGGAAGCACCGCCTGCAGCAGCACCTGGCCGGCCAGCAGCTGCTGCCGGAAAGCGTGTTCGAATTCGGCCAGTGGCGCGTTCTGGATCGGTCCGCCGGCTGGCCCGCCGGTGTTATTGATGAGGATGTGCACGGGCGCTTGCGCCACAATTCCGGTCGCCGTTGTTTGCAGCGCGGCGGTGTCCTGCATGTCGACGGCGTGCCAGCGGTGCCGCTGCGTATCGTGAATACGCGGTAGGCTCTCAGCCACGGATTTCAGCGCATCGCTTGAACGCGCTAGCAAGGTGACGTCGGCACCGAGTTCGGCCAGTTCGACGACGCTGGCGCGGCCGATGCCTTGCGACGCGCCGCAGACCAGCGCATGTCGTCCTTTCAGATCTAGTTGCATGGTGCGCTCCGTTCCAGGGTCAATGCAGCAGACGCATGGCGAGCGCGGCCAGCCAGCAGGTCCAGCCGAACCATGGGCTGGTTCGCCACACGCGCAGCCAGCGATTGATGGCCGCGTCTTCCAGCACGGCGATGGCGGGCGAGCGCATCGCGTGCTGCATGCGGACCCAGGTACGCAGACCCGAGGGCCTGCCCGACTCCGGCTCGGCGATGATTTTCCACTGCTGTGGATGGCGCTGCCGCATGAGCCCGGCAAGCCTGAACTGGGCGACGTACGAGAGCACGAATGCGATGACGCCAATGAGCAGCAGCGCCAGATAGAGAGCGATCATTGCGTGCTCTTGTTGTCGTCGGACTTGTTGCTGCTGTCGGTGGTGTCCTTACTGCCGTTGATCCATGGAATCGGCAGATCGGCGCGCAGCGTATTGAGCACGCCGCTGCCTGGCGGCGGCTTTTTGCAGATCGCCTTGTCCACGGCCTTGGCATAGGTCTTGTCCATCATGCCGATCCAAAGCGTACCGTCGGGGCCGTGCGGCACGCTGAAGGTACCGCTGGCATTCATGGCCAGCGAAGGGGTGGAGCCGCTGGTGCTCGTGGTCGCGGCTGCGGGAGACTGCTCCCAATAGGTTTTGCCCGACTGCTGCGCCGCCGAGCTGTACACCAACAGGTAGCGCGCCTTTTCGTCCTTGATCGACATCGCACCGAAGGCCCCGGTGGTTTCGCTGCTCCAGCCTACGTGCTCACACAAGGTGATATCGCTGGTGCCGATTGGCTGAAAGCCGTCATCCAGCGTGACGACGGTGGGCGCAAAGAGATAGCTCGAACTCAACCAGCGACCGTTCAATTCCGACTTTATCGCCACGCGATAAGGCAGCTTGATGCCGGTAGGCAGGCGAAAGGCCAGAAAGTAGCTATGCGCGCCGTTCAAGTTGGCCACCATGGCATCGCTGCCAAGCACAAACTTTTGAGGCTGCCACGGCAGAATGGTCTGGTAGGAAAAATCGGCGAAGCTGCTGCAGCATGGCGATGCGTCCTGCAGCTTTTTCTGCGCCAGCTTCAACGCGTCGCCGTCTTTCTCGGATGGTGGTCGGAGGTTCGGTGGAATCAGCGTGTCCGGTATCAGGCTCTTGGCGGTATGGCAGCCACCCAGCAGGACAATGGATATCAGCGCGACGGACAGTGCGGGTAATCGATACGTCATTGCCTTGGCGTTACTCAGAATTCGGCCGTGCCGGCGGCGCGAGGGAAGGGGATGGCATCGCGGATGTTCGACAGCCCGCATACGTACACCAGCAGACGTTCGAAGCCCAGACCGAAACCAGCATGCGGCACCGTGCCGTAGCGGCGCAGATCACGGTACCAACCGTAAGTGGCCGTATCGAGACCGAACTGGGTCATCCGGCGGTCCAGATAATCCAGCCGCTCCTCGCGCTGTGCACCGCCGATGATTTCGCCGATGCCGGGCGCCAGCACGTCCATCGCGGCCACCGTTTTTTCGTCGTCGTTCAAGCGCATGTAGAAAGCCTTGATCGCTTCGGGGTAGTTCATTACGACCACAGGCCGGCCGATATGTTTCTCGGCCAGATAACGCTCGTGCTCGGTCTGCAGGTCGATACCCCAGGCAACGGGGTAGTCGAACTTTTGACCGGACTTCTGCAGGATGGTAATCGCATCGGTGTAATCAATGCGTTCGAACGGTTTGGCGATAAAAGCTTCTAGACGGCTGATTGCGTCGCTCTGCACGCGCTCGGCAAAAAATGCCATGTCATCGGCACGCTCGTCGAGAATGGTTTTGAAGATGGCTTTGAGCAACGCTTCGGCTTCGTCCGCGTTGACGCTGAGGTCGGCGAAGGCTATTTCCGGCTCCACCATCCAGAACTCGGCCAGATGTCGTGGTGTGTTGGAGTTTTCCGCGCGGAAGGTCGGTCCAAACGTGTAGACCTTGCTCATCGCCATGCAGTACGACTCGACGTTGAGTTGGCCTGACACCGTCAGAAACGCTTCGCGGCCGAAGAAATCCTTGCGGAAGTCGATCTTGCCCTTGTCGTCGCGCGGCAGGTTGGCCAGGTCCAGCGTGGACAGGCGGAACATGTCGCCGGCGCCCTCGGCGTCGGAGGTGGTGATGATCGGCGTGTTGATCCAGAAGTAGCCGCGCTCGGTGAGATGGCGATGAATCGCCATCATCATCGTATGGCGCACGCGGGTCACCGCGCCGAACAGGTTGGTGCGCGGGCGCAGGTGGGCGACCTCGCGCAGGAATTCCATCGAGTGCTGCTTGGGTTGGATCGGATAGGTTTCCGGATCATCGACCAGGCCGGTCACTTCGACCGAAGTGGCCTGCAGCTCGAAGCTCTGGCCCTTGCCCTGCGAGGGCACCAGAGTGCCGCTGACGATCACGCCGGCACCGGCCGTGAGATGCTTCACTTCGGTGTCGTAATTGGCCAGCGTGGCCGGTACCACGGCCTGGATCGGATCGAAACAGGAGCCGTCGGTGACGTTGACGAAGGACAGGCCCGCCTTGGAATCGCGCCGCGTCCGCACCCAGCCACGCACGGTGACGCTGCTGCCGGCCTCGATGGCACCGGATAGGGCCTGTTTCACGCTGCAAACCGTCGGGCTGACCACTGCCATGAATTGAAACTCCTGCTTGGACGCCTTATCTAGACAGGGCGACCGAAAATGGAAGCGCACGCCGCGCGTCGGGCATGCAAGTTGAGCCGCCATGATAATGTAGCTTTCACGGATGCCGCGACTTTGCAGCGGCCTTGCTTGTCCGATCGGCGCATCGGGCCCGTTTCGCCCTCCTGTTTCACGTTGCCGTTAGAGGTTGTACCTGCCGCCATGACCATCACGATCACTCCTGCCGCCAGCGACCGCATGCGCCATTTTCTGGCCCGCACGCCGACCGCCGCGGGCGTGCGTTTTGGCGTCAAGCGCACCGGCTGCTCGGGCTTTGCCTATGTGGTTGATCTGGCCGAGACCCTGGATGAGGGCGACAAAACGGTCGACGTGGATGGGCTGCCGCTGATCGTCAACGACAAGAGCCTGGCTCTGGTGGAAGGCACGGTGATCGATTTTCAGCGTCAGGGACTCAACGCGAGCTTCGTCTTCCACAACCCCAATGCCACAGGCGAATGCGGCTGCGGCGAGAGTTTTACGGTGGGGTAGGCAGAACAGGGGCGAGAGACGAGGGGCGAGCATTGTCGTCCCACCAGCAGTTTTCGCGCCGTTCGGTCTTTGCGCCCTCGCGGCTCCTCCCTCGCCCCTAAGCCCTTGCGCACCAACAACTTGCGCGATCTACCGCCGACACCGTACAATTCCGCTTCTGTCTGGACCTTACACGTCCGCGCGGGCACTTGCCTCACCGCAACGGCGGGAGGCTGCAAGGCCGTCAGGCCGCATCCATAAGGAGTCAAACCACAATGACCCTGCGTCATTACGAAATCGTGTTTCTGGTCCACCCTGATCAGAGCGAGCAGGTTCCGGCGATGATCGAGCGCTACAAGGCGCTGGTCGAGACCGACGGTGGCAAGCTGCATCGCCTGGAAGACTGGGGCCGTCGTCAGCTGGCCTATCCGATCGCGAATCTGGCCAAGGCCCATTACGTGATGCTCAACATCGAAGTGAGCCAGAACGCGCTGAACGAGCTGGAGTCGGGTTTCCGCTTCAACGACGCCGTGCTGCGCCATCTGGTGGTGCGTCGTGACGAGGCCGATACCGAGCCGTCCTTCATCATCAAGAGCAAAGAGAAAGATGATGCCAAGTCCTCGCGTCGCCGCGATGACGACGATGGCGGTCTCGACCGCGACAACGATCGCGACAGCGACGACTGATAGGAGCTCAAGACCATGTCCAAGTTTTTCCGCCGCCGCAAGTTCTGCCGCTTCACTGCCGAAGACGTCAAAGAGATCGACTACAAGGATCTCAATACGCTGCGTCAGTACGTGACCGAGAATGGCAAGATCGTGCCCAGCCGCATCACCGGAACCAAGGCGCGCTATCAGCGTCAGCTGGCCACGGCGATCAAGCGCGCGCGCTTCCTCTCGCTGCTGCCGTACACCGACAACCACGACGTCTGATCGTGTCGGCGGGCGACCTTCGGGCCGCCTGCCATCGGTTTCGCCCGGCTATGTCCGGGCGGGACCTTCAGATATTTCGGACAGCCGTCCACGGCTGCGTCGGGCCACACCGGCGCTAACGAATAGGGATACACCATGGAACTCATTCTTCTGCAGAAAGTCCGCAATCTCGGCACGCTCGGCGACAAGGTCGTCGTAAAGCCGGGTTACGGCCGCAACTTCCTCCTGCCGCAGGGCAAGGCGGTTCGCGTCAATGCCGCCAATCTGGCCGCGTTCGAGCAGCGCCGTGCCGAGTACGAAGCCAAGGCGGACAGCCTGCTGGCCGATGCCCAGAGCCGTCAGACCAAGCTGGCCGATGCGTCCGTTACCATCTCGGCACACGCCAGTGCCGAAGGCAAGCTGTTCGGTTCGGTCGGTCCTCGCGATATCGCCGAGGCGTTGTCAGCTGCCGGCTTCGCGGTGAACAAGAACGAAGTGATTCTCGGCGAAGGCCCGCTGCGCAACACCGGCGAGTACGACGTCGCCGTGCATCTGCACGCGGACATCCACACCACCGTCAAGGTGATCGTGGTCGGCGACAAGTAAGCTTCAGAGCTGGCTTCGATGCCATGAAAAGGGCGCCTTCGGGCGCCCTTTTCTTTGGGTAGATATGTACGATGGATCGAGGTTCTCAGGCCATCCGGCCTACTTCTATCCACAGCAACACACAGCTTATCCACAGAGTTATTGTCTCGGTGGTTGAGATGACGCCGCGTATGATGATGGCCAGAGCTGCCATGCCTTCGGCGTCGGCGCAGGCTCGTTTCTCCGTGAGGTAAATCCATGTCCTTCGTGCCCGACCGCAAGTCTTCTTCCTCGGCGATCGAGGCGTTGCGCGTGCCGCCGCATTCGATCGACGCGGAGCAGGCCGTGCTGGGCGGCCTCATGCTGGCGCCAGACGCGCTGGACAAGGTGGCCGACAAACTTTCCGAGCTGGATTTCTATCGCAAGGATCACCGGTTGATCTGGCGCGCCATCAACGAGCTGGCCAACAAGGGTATGCCGTGCGACGCGGTGACCCTGGGCGATTGGTTCGAGAGCAACGGCCTTGCTGAGATGGTTGGCGGCGCGGGCTATTTGATCGAGTTGGCCAACAGCACGCCCAGTGCAGCCAACATCACCGCGTATGCCGGCATCGTGCGCGAGAAGTCGGTGATGCGTCAGCTGATCGACGCGGGTACGTCGATCACCGAAGACGGCTATCGACCGGAAGGCAAGAGCATGCAGGAGGTGCTGGAAAGCGCCGAGCAGCGCGTGTTCCACATCGCCGAATCCGGCGCGCGCGGCAAGAAGGATTCCGTCTCCATGCGCGAGGCGGTGAAGGACGCCTTCCGCCTGCTGACCGAGCGCTACGAAAACCGCGGCCAGCTCACCGGCATCACTACCGGCTTCACCGATCTGGACAACCTCACCTCCGGCCTGCAGCCGTCGGATTTGATCATCGTGGCGGCGCGTCCCTCGATGGGCAAGACCGCGTTCGCACTGAATATCGCCGAGACCGCAGCCATCCGCAGCAAAAAGGCGGTGGTGGTGTTCTCGATGGAAATGTCCGCCTCGCAGCTGGCATTCCGCCTGATCTCCTCGGTCGGGCGCATCCATCAGCAGCATCTGCGCAACGGCGACCTGCAGGAGGAAGACTGGCCGCGCGTCTCCAACGCCATTCAGATCCTGTCCGAGGCGAAAATCTTCATCGACGACACGCCCAGCCTGTCGCCGGTCGAGATGCGCTCGCGCGCGCGCCGACTGCATCGCGAGCACGGCGGTCTGGGCCTGATCGTGATCGATTATCTGCAGCTGATGCAGGTGCCCGGCAACAAGGAGAATCGCGCCACCGAAATTTCAGAAATTTCGCGTTCACTCAAGGGCCTGGCCAAGGAGTTGAACGTACCCGTGATCGCACTCTCTCAGTTGAACCGCTCGCTCGAGCAGCGCGCCGACAAGCGGCCGATGATGTCCGATCTGCGCGAATCCGGCGCTATCGAGCAGGACGCGGACGTGATCATGTTCATCTACCGCGACGATTACTACAACAAGGAATCGCCGGACAAGGGCATGGCCGAAATCATCATCGGCAAGCAGCGTAACGGCCCCACCGACACCTGCAAGCTGACCTTCCTCGGCCACTACACCAAGTTCGAGAACTACGCCTCCGATTCGTTCGGCGGGACGTTCGATTGAGAGCGGGGATAAGGGAACAGGGAACAGGGAACACGCAGCGCGTGTGTGGCATTTGTTCGCTGCGCCACGGTGAAAATTCGGTAGGGCAGAGAACGACACGCGGGCAAGAACTTCGCGTTTCCCATTACTCGCGGCTTCGCCACTCGCCCTTCGGGCCGCCTTTGGCGTTCGCGCTGCGCGCGTCCCCATTCCCCATTCCCCGCTCCAAACAGCCATGAGCCGCACCACCGTCGCCACCATCCATCTCGGTGCGCTGCGCCACAACCTGGCGCGGCTGAAGGCGATCGCTGCGCCGGCGAAAGTGATGGCCGTGGTCAAAGCCGACGCTTACGGCCACGGGCTGGAGCGCGTGGCGCGCGCGCTGGCCGCCGATGCCGACATGTTTGCGGTGGCGGCGATCGGCGATGGGCTGCGCCTGCGCGCGGCGGGGCACCACCAGCGCATCGTGGTGCTTTCCGGCCCCGATAACGCCAGCGACATCACCGAGATGCAGCGGCTGATGCTGGAGGCGGCGATTCATCACGAATCGCAGCTGCAGTGGTTGGCGCACACCACGCCCGAGCGCGGCAAGCTGCGCGTGTGGCTGAAGATCGACAGCGGCATGCATCGGCTGGGCTTTGCGCCCGAGCGCGTGGCCGAGGTGCATGCACGGTTGCTGGCGATGCCGGGCGTTGATCCCGAGATCGGGCTGATGACGCACTTTTCCGAGTCGGAAGTCACCGATGGCGAGCAGACGCCGCTGCAGATGGCGCGTTTTAGTGAGGCGACCCAGGGCCTGCCCGGTCCGCGATCGTTGTCCAATTCCGCCGCCGCGATCGGCTGGCCCGACGCGCGCGCCGACTGGGTGCGCACCGGCGGTTTGCTCTACGGCCTGTCCGTGGTGGACGGCAAGACTGGCGCGGATTTCGGCTTTCGTCCAGCGATGAGCCTGAGCACGCGGCTGATCGCAATCAATCCGATCAAGCGCGGCGAACGCATCGGCTACAACGGCACCTGGACTTGCCCCGAAGACATGAATGTCGGCGTGGCCGCCGTCGGATACGGTGATGGATACCCACGCAGCGCGCCGGCGGGCACGCCGGTCTTGATTGGCGAGCAGCCGGTTCCGCTGATAGGACGTGTGTCGATGGACCTGATCACGCTGGATCTGCGTAGTGCGCCGCAGGCCAGGGTAGGTGATCGCGTCACGCTGTGGGGACCGTCGCTTCCGGTCGAGCGCATTGCAGCCCAGGCGGGCACGATCTCCTACGATCTCACCTGCGGCATGACGCGCCGTGTCCTGGTTGTCGAAGACGACAATTAGCGATGTCGGCTGTCGATGAAAGCTGACAGCCGCATCGTCCCTTCGTCTCGCGATTTGCGACCGCGGCAGGCTAAGCTCACGCATTGATTTAATCGCGTAACGAGAGTCCGATGGCCAAAGCCAAAACCGCCTATGTCTGCACCGAGTGCGGCGGCGAGCACAGCAAGTGGCAAGGTCAGTGCATCGAGTGCGGCGTGTGGAACACGCTGAGCGAGATCGTGCTGACGCCGTCGTCGGTGGCCAAGGCGTCGGTGGGTGCGCAGCGTTCCAGCTATGCCGGCAATGCGGCCGGCAGTGCGCGCATCACGCCGCTGACCGAAGTGGCATTGACGACAGAGGCGCGCACGCATACCGGCATCGGCGAGCTCGATCGCGTGCTCGGCGGCGGCCTGGTGCAGGGCTCCGTGGTGCTGATCGGTGGCGACCCAGGTATCGGCAAGTCCACTCTGTTGCTGCAGGTGCTGGGTACGCTGGGCACTCAGCTTTCCAGCGTCTATGTCACCGGCGAGGAATCGCTGTCGCAGGTCGCTTCACGGGCCCAGCGTCTGGGCCTGCCGCTGGAGCCGCTGCAGGCGCTGGCGGAAACCTGCATCGAGCGGATTCTGGAACAGGCCCTCGCCACGCGTCCGCGCGTGCTAGTGATCGATTCGATCCAGACCATCTGGACCGAGCTGCTGACCGCAGCGCCCGGCTCGGTGAGCCAGGTGCGCGAGTCGGCGGCCAAGCTGACCCGCTTTGCCAAGGAAACCGGCACCTCGGTGTTTCTGGTCGGCCATGTCACCAAGGAGGGCGGCATCGCCGGCCCGCGCGTGCTCGAACACATGGTCGATGCGGTGCTGTATTTCGAGGGCGAATCGGGCAGCCGGTTTCGCATCCTGCGCGCGTTCAAGAACCGCTTCGGCGCGGTCAACGAGCTGGGCGTGTTCGCGATGTCGGACAAGGGCCTGCGCGAGGTGCCCAATCCGTCGGCGATCTTTTTGTCCGCACATACCGGGCCGACCTCCGGCAGTGCCGTGATGGTCACGCGCGAAGGCTCGCGGCCGCTTCTGGTCGAGGTGCAGGCTTTGGTCGATCAGTCGTCGCTGGGCAATCCGCGTCGCGTGGCGCTGGGTCTGGAGCAGAACCGGCTGGCCATGCTGCTGGCCGTGCTGCATCGCCACGGCGGTGTCGCCGCGTACGACCAGGACGTGTTCGTCAACGTGGTTGGCGGCATTCGGGTGCAGGAAACCGCCGCTGATCTGCCGGTGTTGCTGGCGGTGCTGTCGTCCCTGCGCGACCGGCCGTTGCCGGAGCAAACCATCACCTTTGGCGAAGTTGGGCTTTCCGGCGAAATCCGTCCGGTACCCAACGGCGAGGAGCGCCTCAAGGAAGCAGCCACCCACGGTTTCAAACGCGCCATCGTGCCGAAGGCGAACGCGCCGAAGAAAGGCCGCGTCGGCGAGATGGAAGTGATCGGCGTGGAACGCCTGTCGGACGCGATCGACGCCTGCCGCTGATCAGCTATCGATGCCGCGATGCAGGATCAGTTCGAGCACGAACTTCGAGCCGAAAAAAGCCAGCAGCAGCACGGCCATGCCGATCAAGGTGAGATTGACAGCGCGCTGGCCACGCCAGCCGTGACGCCAGCGGCCATACAGCAGTAAGCCGAAGACCAGCCACGCGACGATCGATAGCACGGTCTTGTGCGCCAGGTGCTGGCTGAAGAGGTTGTCGACAAACAGCGCGCCGGTGATCAAGGTCAGCGTCAGCAGCAGGAAACCCGCGGCAATCAGACGGAACAGCAGCGTTTCGGTCAAGGTCAGCGGCGGCAGCGCGCGCATCCACGGACTGAACTGGCGATGGCGCAGCGCGCGTTCCTGCACCGCCAGCAGAATTGCCAACACGGCCGCCATCGAGAGCACGCTGAAGGCGATGAGAGCCACCGTCACGTGCAGCTTGATCTGCCAGTCCATCGGGTGGGGCAGGGTCGGCGGTGCGATAAAGCTGTCGACAAAAACCAGCAGTGCCGTCAGCGGAAATACGATCACGCCCAGCGCCGCGACCGGGCGCGAAAGATTCACCAGCAGGGTCAGCGTCGCCACCACGAACGCCACCAGCGAAAGCGCGGCAAAAAAATGCAGATCCAGCGCGCCGCGGTGGGCGCCGAGAAGAATGGCGGCATGCAGCACCACGGCACTGCCGGCGAGCCCCAGTGCCAGTCGGTTCAGTGGCTGGCCGCCGGTAAACAACGGCCGCGCCAGCGCCGCCGAGGCAGCGAGATAAAGCACGATGGCGAACAGGGCGAGGGTGTGGATGAGCATAGTTTGGAAGTGTCGCACACGCTTCGCGGGGCGTGCAGGCGGCGGCCATCGATCCGTCCGCTATAATCGGATACTTTCCTGTTCGCCGGTCCCGTCATGTTCGAGTCGCTCAGCCAACGCCTTTCCACCACTGTCAATCGCCTGCGCGGCCGCGGCCGTCTGACCGAGGAAAACATCCGCGAGTCGCTGCGCGAAGTGCGCATTGCCCTGCTCGAAGCGGACGTGGCGCTGCCCGTGGTGCAGGCGCTGATCCAGCGGATCAAGGTGCGCGCGGTGGGTCAGGACGTCATCAAGAGCCTGAGCCCAGGCCAGGCCCTGGTAAAAGTCGTCAGTGACGAGCTGACCACGGTGATGGGTACCGCCAATACCGAACTGAATCTCGCCCAGCAGCCGCCGGCCGTCGTTTTGCTGGCGGGCCTTCAGGGCGCCGGTAAAACCACCACGGTGGCCAAGCTGGCGCGCCTGCTGACCGAGCGCAAGAAGAAAAAGGTCATGGTGGTGAGCTGCGACGTCTACCGTCCGGCCGCGATTGAGCAGCTGCGCACGCTGGCCGAGCAGGTCGGCGTGAAGTTCTTCCCGTCGGACGCGTCGCAGAGCCCGGTCGACATCGCCAAGGCCGCGATCGCTGCGGCCAAGCGCGAAGTGATCGACGTGCTGCTGGTCGATACCGCCGGCCGCCTGGCCGTCGACGAAGCGATGATGGCCGAGATCAAGGCGCTGCACGCCGCGATCAATCCGATCGAAACTTTGTTCGTGGTCGATTCGATGACCGGCCAGGATGCTGCCACCACGGCCAAGGCGTTCAGCGAGGCCCTGCCGTTGACCGGCGTGATCCTGACCAAGACCGACGGCGACGCCCGCGGCGGCGCGGCGCTGTCGGTGCGTTACATCACCGGCCGGCCGATCAAGTTCCTCGGTGCGGGCGAGAAGACCGACGCGCTCGAGCCGTTCCATCCCGATCGTCTGGCCCAGCGCATCCTCGGCATGGGCGACGTGCTGTCGCTGGTCGAGGAAGTCGAGCGCAAGGTCGATCAGGAAAAAGCGCAGAAGCTCGCCCAGAAGGTGATGAAGGGCAAGCGCTTCGACCTGAACGACATGAAGGATCAGCTCGAGCAGATGGGCAATATGGGTGGGTTGGCCGGATTGATGGACAAGCTGCCCGGCGTTTCCAGCCTGCCGGACAGCGTAAAGTCCAAGGTCAACGACGGCGAGATGAAGCGCATGATCGCCATCATCAGCTCGATGACCAAGAAAGAGCGCAGGCATCCCGACCTGCTGAACGGCTCGCGCCGCGCCCGCGTGGCGCGCGGCTCCGGCACCCAGCCGGCCGACGTCAACCGCCTGCTCAAGCAGTACATGCAGATGGAAAAAATGATGTCCAAGCTGTCCAAGGGCGGCACCAAGGGCCTGATGCGCCAGATGCGCGGTGCGATGAAGGGCATGGGCGGAATGGGTGGTATGGGCGGTGGCGGCTTGCCGCCGATGCGCTGATCAATCCTGGGGTTGAGGGACGAGAGGCGAGGGTCGAGCGCGCCAAAAATCAATTTCCAGCACGAACGGAAGAAAAAAGACCTCCGGATCGCCGTAGCATTCGGTCTTTCGCCTCCGCTACTCGCTGCTCGTCCCTCGTCCCTCGTAGCAACTCTTCCCTTTTCCCCAAAAACCGCTAAAATGCCCCGTTTACCGCGCACGTCCCTCGTGCGCCTGCCGATATCCGGCAATTCTGGAGTTTTACTATGGTCAAGATTCGTCTTTCGCGCGGCGGCGCCAAGGGCCGTCCGTTCTACCACGTTGTCGTCACCGATCAGCGCAACAAGCGCGACGGCCGCAACATCGAGAACATCGGCTATTACAACCCGGTGGCGTCAGGCAAGGACAAGCGCCTTGAGCTGAACGTCGATCGCGTCAAGGAATGGGTCGGCAAGGGCGCCCAGCTGAGCGACAAAGTTGCTGCGCTGGTGAAGGAAGCCGGTAAGCAGCAGGCTGCCTGAGCGTGAGTGAATCCGGTCGGCGCGTCCTTATCGGGCGCATCGTCGGACTGTACGGCGTGCAAGGCTGGCTCAAGATCGAATCCTGGGCCGAGCCACGCATGAAGATCTTCGATTACCAGCCGTGGCTGCTCAGCACGGAGTCCGGCGCGGAAACGCAGATCGCGGGTGCAAAAGGTCGTCAGCAGGGCAAGGGCATGGTAGCCCAACTGCCCGGCATCGACGATCGCGAACAGGCCGCAGCGCTGATCGGCATGGATATCCACGTCGCTCGCGAGCAGCTGCCGCCGCCCGGCAAGGATGAGTATTACTGGGTCGATCTCGAGGGTCTTGAGGTCGTCACCACGGAAGATGTGCCGCTGGGTCGGGTCAGTCACCTGTTTGCGACCGGCGCCAATGATGTCGTGGTAGTTCGGGATGGCGCGCGCGAGCGGCTCATTCCTTTTATCCAGGGTTCGTACGTGCGTTCGGTGGACGTGTCCGCAAAACGCATGGTGGTGGATTGGGATCCTGAATTCTGAGGTCGCCGGACAGCGACAATAGAGTCGGGAACGCAAGAAGCCGATACTGAGGTCAAGCATCGTGCGCATCGACGTCGTTACTCTGTTTCCCGACTTCGTGCGCGAGTGTGCTGCGGTAGGTGTAGTGGGACGCGCGCAGCAACGCAAGCTGCTGCAGGTGGAAGCCTGGAACCCGCGCGACTACACCGCTGACCGGCACCGTACGGTGGACAGCAGCTCCTACGGCGGCGGTCCGGGTATGGTGATGTTGATCGAACCATTGCGTAAAACCCTTGAGGTCGTGCGCAATGCGGCGCCGGAGCCGGCGCACGTGATTTATCTCAGTCCGCAAGGAGCGCGGCTGACGCAGGGTAGGGTAGAAGCGCTGGCGAAGCTGCCGCGCATCGCTCTGCTTTGCGGACGTTATGAAGGTGTGGACGAACGTCTGCTGGCGCACGAGGTCGACGAAGAGCTGTCGATCGGCGATTATGTGTTGTCGGGTGGCGAGCTGGCAGCGGCGGTGATCATCGACGCAGTGGGCCGCTTGCAGGACGGCGCATTGAACGATGCGCAGTCGGCCGAACAGGACTCATTTTCCGATGGCCTGCTCGATTGTCCGCACTATGCGAAACCGGTGCACGATGCGCTGGGTTCCGTGCCGGAGGTACTGCTTTCCGGTGACCACGCGGCGATTGCCCGCTGGCGCCACAAGCAGTCGCTGGGACGAACCTGGTTGCGCCGTCCGGAGCTGTTGGCGCAACGCGCGCTGGATGCTGAATCCCGTGCGCTGCTAGATGAATTCCGCCGCGAATACGTGACGGCTCGAAATTAAATAGTGCGGCCACGGATGGTCGCTGATTGATTCTTGCGGTCAGGGATGAACGCAAAAACCCAGAGGTTGCCATGAACAAGATCATTGAACAGTTCGAAGCCGAGCAGATCACCCGCCAGCTGCCGGAGTTCGGCCCCGGCGATACCGTGGTCGTCAACGTCAAGGTGAAGGAAGGCAACCGCGAGCGCGTGCAGGCGTTCGAGGGTATCGTCATCGCCCGTCGCAGCCGCGGCCTGCATTCGGCCTTCACCGTGCGCAAGATTTCGCACGGCACTGGCGTGGAGCGCGTGTTCCAGTCGCATAGCCAGGCGATTGATTCGGTCACCGTGAAGCGCAAGGGCAAGGTCCGCGGCGCCAAGCTGTATTACCTGCGTGGTCTGGAAGGCAAGGCCGCCCGCATCAAGGAAGACGTCGCCGCCGCGGCGGCTGCCAAGGCCGCCAACAAGGCCAAGGCTGCATCTGCTGCTTCCAGCGCCGAGTAAAACGGTCGGACTATCCCGCAGGGGATGGTCTGCACGACAAAAGCCCGCGGATCGCTCCGCGGGCTTTTTGCGTTTCGAAAAGACCGCGGCTTAGACTAGTTGCCGACCGCCTGCATGACGACGCTGCCGGAGGATGTCAGCAGCTGCGGTATCTGCAGGAAATTGCCCTGCACGAAGTCCACGCCGTAGGCGAACAATAGCGAGGTGCTGGTGGCATCCTCGACCCACTCGGCGATGGTCTGTCGATTGAGCGCCTTGGCCTGTTCGCAAATCTCGGCGATCTTTTTCTGGCTTTCCGCGTGCTGCGGCAGATCGGCCATGTAGCTGCGGTCGATCTTCAGGTAATCCGCATCGATATGATTGAGCAATTGGAACGAGTTCAGGCCGGAGCCGAACTGCTCCAGCGCAAATTTGCCGCCCAGTTTTTTCCAGCCGTTGACGAATTCCTGCGCCGGCCGAAGCATTGTCATGATCTTGCTTTCAGTCATTTCCAGCACGATGCGCCCATGTTTGAGCGCCGCCCGCTTGAGCCGCTCGGCCAGCCACGGCAGCAGGGTCTCGTCGCTGATCGAGTCGGCGGTGAGCTTGACGAAAAACGTGGTTTGCATGCCGTGGCTTTCGCGGATCTGCAGCGCGCTGATGATACGGTGCAGCACCCAACGGTCGATGGCGCAGTTGAGCTTGTTCTTTTCGGCGATCGGCATGAAGAAGGCCGGCATCACTTCGCCCTTCGGCCCGTTCATGCGCAGCAGGATTTCGGAATATTCGCCTTCGGCGTCTTGCAGGCTGACGATCTGCTGGTGATACAGCACCAGACCGTTTTTCTGCAGCGATTCCTTGAGCAGGTCTAGCCAGTAAAGATCGCGCTCCCGATCGGCTTTCTCGCCGGCCGCGGGGTCGTTCAATTCGATCTTGTTGCCGCCCAGGCTCTGCGCCATGCGCAGAGCCTGGGCGGCTTCGTTGAGCAGCTGATCGGCATTGGCGTTCTTTTCGCCCAGCAGGCTGCCGCCGATGCTGGCGGTGAGGCTCATCGAGCGCTCCCCCACGTCGAAAATATCGGCGCTGATGCTCTGCTGCAGTTTGGCGATCCATTCCCTGGTGGTGGCGTCCTCGCGCGAATCCAGCATGATACCGAAGGTGTGCTCCGCCAGCATGCCGGCGACATCGTCGGTATCGAGCAGCATGCGCACGCGGCCGGCGAAGGCGGCGAGCAGTTCGTCGGCCCTGCTCAGACCGATGCCCGCAACCAGGGTTTTCCAGTTGTCCGGCTCCACCAGCAGCAGGGCCTGACCTTTCTTGCCATTGGTGGCGCCGGCTACCGCGTTGCCGACGCACTCGAGCATGCGTGAGCGGTTGAACAGGCCGGTCACGGGATCACGCTGCAGCTGCTCGAGAACGGCCGGATCGACCTGCTGCCGGCGGAACACGATCTGCAGGCAGGGCTCGCCTTCGAACGTGGCGGGGGCAAATTCCACGGTGGCGTCGAACAGGCTGCCGTCGGCGCGGCGTGCGTGCAGTGCAATCCGCGACGCCACTTTTTCGTGGCGCGCGTGACCCTTCAGCAGCAGCTTGAATTCATCCGCGTTGGCCGCGTCCACCATGTCCATCACGGGCAGGCCGAGCAGGTCGTCGAAGCTCTGATAGCCGAAGTTGTCCAGATAGGCCTGATTGGCGCGCACATGCATGCCTTCGTGCACGTAGGCAATGGCATCGTTGGACGAGTCCAGCAGTGCATCGCAGCGACGCTCGGACTCGCGCAGCGAGGTTTCCAGGCGGCGCACCTGCCGGCGCGTCTGCAAGGCCTCGAATTCGCGCTGCAACACGATGATCAGCTGCTTGGGCTGGTTGCGCGGCGCAACTCCGCGGGCGCCGTCCACGAACAGGTCGGCTACCTGCTGCCCGTCCACTTTGTCCAGCAGTCCGATCACCGAATAGTCGCGACCGTTTGCGTCCAGCGCCTGCACGACATCGCGCAGCGTCAGGACTTTGATCGACGGATCGAACATCACGATGTCCGGCTCCAGCTCGTCGATCGCTTTCTGCAGCTGCTCGGCGTTGGTGGCGCGGGCCGGACGCACGGCGATGCCGCTGTTGCGCATTAGACTGATGATCTGTTCAGCCTCTTCGAGCGAGTTCTCGATGAAGAGGATCTTGATGACGTAATCTTTTTTCATGAGTCGTCGAACTGTCCGTTGGGCACCGCTGACTTTACCTGGCTGGTTTCCGGCGTGTCGGGCCGACCACATTCGTGCCTATGTTTGTAGCGGATTCTTCCGGCAGCCGCCAGCAAAAGCGTCGCCGTAGAAAGTGGCAGAGAAACTACAGCGGCAGCTTGGAGGCCGCGCCGCCCACTTCGCGAACCAGCGTGGGAACTAGGTAACCGGGCAACCTGGCGCGCAGGTCCTTCACAAGGTCGAGCGCGCGGGCGTCATCCACCTCGAAATGCGCCGCTCCCTGCACCCGATCGAGCTGGTGCAGGTAATACGGCAGCACGCCTGCGACAAACAGCCGCTCGGAGAGTTCCGCCAGTGCATCGGTGCCGTCGTTGATCCCGCGCAGGAGTACCGACTGATTGAGCAATGTGACGCCCGCCTCGCGCAGTTGTGCACAGGCGCGGTCGACGTCGGCGTCGAATTCGTTGGCGTGGTTGGCGTGCAGCACGATGACTTTCTGCAACGGCAACGCGGCCAGCCACGCCAGCAAGGTCGCGTCGACTCGCTCGGGCAGTACCACCGGCAGCCGCGTGTGGATACGCAGTCGGGTGACGTGAGGAATGTCGGCCAGTCCGGCGCTCAACGCTTCCAGCTTGGAGGTCGCCAGCGCCAGCGGATCGCCCCCGGAGAGAATCAGTTCGGTAATCGAGCTGTCGCCGTGCAGATGGGCCAGCGCCTGCCGCCACTGGCTGGCGGCGGCCATTTCCTCGGCGTAGGGAAAATGCCGGCGGAAGCAGTAGCGGCAGTTGATCGCACAGCTGCCGCTGGCGATCAGCAGCGCGCGGCCGTGGTATTTGTGCAGCACGCCGTGGGCGGCGCGGGCGTCCATGTCGCCGACGGCGTCCGTGACGAAGCCGGGGACGCGATCGAGTTCGGCCAGCTGCGGCAGTACCTGCAGCAGCAGCGGATCGCGTGCGTCGCCGTGGCGCATGCGCCGCACGAAGCCGCGCGGCACACGCAGCGCAAAGCCGGCATCCTCCGCAGGCAGCTGGGTCGACAGATGCTGCAGACCGAGCAGGGCGAGCAGTTCGGCGGGATCCGTGAGCGCATCGCGCCAGTGGAGGCGCCAGTCGCCGCCCTCGGGGCCGGTGGCTGAGGTTAGGCGGGCGGCGGTGCTTGCAGGTATCATGTGCGGCCTCGGTACGGGCGTGCTGCCCGACTGACCTCTTATTTTAGCCGCTGACGGCAGCGGTTTGATGTCACTTCTTATATTTCGGAGCGAAATGCATGGCGACCCTTGGCCTCAATGATGTCAAAACGGGCAAGAAGATTCTTCACAACGGTGATCCGTGGATTATCACCGAAGCTGACTTCGTCAAGCCGGGCAAGGGTCAGGCCTTCACCCGCATCCGCATCCGTAACCTGAAGGACGGTCGCACCACCGAGCAGACGCTGAAGTCCAGCGACTCCTTCGAGGAAGCCGACGTCGCCGATACCGATATGCAGCTGTCCTTTATCGACGGCATCGGCAAGGACCGCGTGTGGAACTTCATGCAGATGGAGACCTTCGAAATGGCACAGGCTCCGCTGACCGCGATGGGCGATGCGTGGAAGTGGCTCAAGGGTGAGGAAGAGTGCGTGGTCACCCTGTTCAACGGCCAGATCGTTGCCGTGCAGCCGCCGAAGTTCGTCGAGCTGAAGATCGTGCAGACCGATCCGGGCGTGCGCGGCGACACCTCCGGCGGTGGCGGCAAGCCGGCTACGCTGGAGACCGGCGCCGTGGTGCGCGTGCCGTTGTTCGTCAATCAGGACGAAATCATCAAGGTCGATACCCGCACCGGCGAGTACGACAGCCGCGTCAAGTAAGCGCGTCAAGCTCCGGTCATGCCGGAGCGTCAGCATCCATGGGGCGGACGTCGCAAGGCGTGCCGCCTCTCGTTTAATCAGTCACGTCATCACCTACGGCCAATCAAAGCGAGCCCCCGATGAGCGAAACGTCATTGCAGCCGATCGACCTTCTGATCGAGGCCCGCTGGGTGGTGCCGGTGGAGCCGCACAACGTGGTCCTGGAAGATCACGCCGTCGCGGTGAACGGTGACCGGATCGTCGCACTGCTGCCGATTGCGCAGGCCCGCGCGCGCTATGCGCCGCGCGAACGCGTCGAACTTACCGAGCACGCGCTGATTCCCGGTCTGGTCAACAGCCACACGCACAATCCGATGACCCTGCTGCGCGGCCTGGCCGACGATCTGCCGCTGATGGTCTGGCTGCAGCAGCACATCTGGCCGGCCGAGGCCAAGGTGATCGGGCCGGAGTTCGTGCGCGACGGCGTGGAACTGGCCGTCGCCGAGATGCTGCGTGGCGGCACCACCTGCGTCAACGAGAACTATTTTTTCCCCGACGTGATCGGCGCGACCTACCGCCAGCTCGGCTTTCGGGCGGTGGTCGGGTTGCCGGTGATCGATTTTCCGACCGCCTGGGCAAAGAGCGACGACGAATATTTCGAGCGCGCAGGCGAAGTGCACGACAGTTTCCGCGGCGATCCGCTGATCGGCACTGCGTTTGCGCCGCACGCGCCGTATACGGTGTCCGACGAGAGCTTCGAGCGTATTCGCGTGCTTTCCGATCAGCTGGATATCCCGGTGCATCTGCATACGCATGAAACAGCGCACGAGGTCGAGGAAGAGAAAAAGAAAAGCGGCCTGCGCCCGTTCCAGCGGCTGCAGAAGCTGGGCCTGATCAACGACCGGCTGATTGCCGTGCATATGACCCAGCTGACCGACGGGGAGATCGCCGTGTGTGCCGAGTCGGGCGTCTCCGTTGTGCATTGCGCGGAGTCGAACATGAAGCTGGCCTCGGGTTTTTGTCCCGCGGAAAAGCTCCGGCGCGCCGGCGTCAATGTGGCGATCGGCACCGACGGCTGCGCCTCGAACAACGATCTGGACATGTTCGGCGAGATGCGCAGCGCAGCGCTTTTGGCCAAGGCCGTCGCCGAAGATGCCGCGGCTTTCGATGCGAGCTTCACCCTGCGCGCGGCCACGCTCAACGGTGCCAAGGCGATCGGCCTGGAGGCGAAGATCGGCTCGATCGAAGTCGGCAAGCAGGCCGATCTTGCGGCGGTACGGTTGAGCGATCTGGAAACGCAGCCGATGTTTCATGTGGTATCGCAGCTGGTCTACGCGGCTGGACGTCATCAGGTCACCGACGTGTGGATCGCCGGCCGGCGCAAGCTGGCCAATCGCGTCTTGCCGGATATCGATACCGACGCGGTGATGGCCAGGACGCGCGCATGGCGCGAGCGTATCGCTGCGCATTGAGCCAAGTAGACGTCGGAGCCCGCATGAATCGTTATCTCGTCCTCGCGATGCGCCGCGCCAGTTTCGATACTGACGTGGTGCCGCTGCACCAGCAGTTTCTCGAGGATCTGCGCGCGCGGGGCCGGCTCGAATTGTCCGGTCCGTTCGGCGACAAGTCGGGTGGCGCGTACCTTTTGCTTGCCGATGATCTGGCGCAGGCGCAGACGATTGCCCATCGCGATCCGGCGCATACCAGCGGTGGCTGGGATATCACGCTGTACGAATGGGCCGCCCGCTAAACTCGCGCACCGTTCCGGAGAATTCGATGATGCAGACCGACCCGCACGCCGGCGCCAATGTAAGCGCCGAGGAAATTGCTCATTTCGACAAGCTCGCCGCGCGCTGGTGGGATCCGGACGGCGAATCGCGCCCGCTGCACGATCTGAATCCTGTGCGTGCGGCCTATGTGGCCAGGCACGTCGACCTGCGCGACGCGCGCGTGGCCGACGTGGGCTGCGGCGGCGGCCTGCTCAGCGAGGCGTTGGCGCGTGCCGGTGCCCAGGTGACCGGCATCGATCTCAGCCACAAGGTGATCGATATCGCCAAGCTGCATTTGTACGAGTCGAATCTCCGCGTCGATTACCGCGTGCAATCGTCATCCGAGCTGGCGGCCGCCGAGCCGGCCCGTTTCGACGCGGTGTGCTGCATGGAGCTGATCGAGCACGTGCCCGACCCGGCCGCCCTCGTGCACGATCTGTCCACACTGCTCAAACCCGGCGGCTGGCTGTTCATGTCCACCCTCAATCGCACGCCCGCCTCTTTCGGCGCTGCGATTCTCGGCGCCGAGTACGTGATGCGCATGCTGCCCAAAGGCACGCATCACTACGGGCAGTTTCTCAAGCCATCCGAGTTGGGGCGTTTGCTTCGGCATGCCGATCTGGCGCTGGAAGAAGTCTCCGGCCTCGCTTACAACCCGCTGAGCCGCAAGGCATGGCTGAGCCGGTTCACCGCGGTCAATTACATTCTCTGCGCGCAAAAGTCGTCATGAAAGCAAACGTGCCGACGTCGTTGCCCCACGCCATCGAGGGAGTGCTGTTCGATCTGGACGGCACCTTGCTGGACAGCGCGCCCGATCTCTACGCCGCGCTGGTCGTTCAATGCGGCGAAGAAAGCACGCCGGCGCCGCTCTATGCACCCGTACGCTCCGTGGTATCACGCGGCGCGCGGGCGGTACTGCGCTGCGCGTTTGAAGATCGCGGCGAGCCGGCGATCGAAGCGTTAGTGCCGCGCTATCTGGACATTTACCAGCGTGTGATGGGCGAGCAGACGACGACCTTCGACGGCATCGACGGTCTGCTGGAACGTATCGAGGCGCGCGGCATGCGCTGGGGCATCGTCACGAACAAGGCCGGTTTCCTGACCGACGAACTGCTGGTGCGCATCGGCTGGAGCGGCCGCGCGCATGCAGTGGTTTCCGGCGACACGCTGCCGTTGAAAAAACCCGATCCCGCCCCGGTGCTGCTGGCTTGCGAACGCGCGGGGTTGAAGCCAGCACACGGAGTGTTCGTCGGCGACGATCTGCGCGATATCCAGGCCGGCGCTGCCGCTGGCCTCTATACTGTAGCAGTGAGGTGGGGCTATCTGGACGGCGGCGATCCGCAGGCCTGGGGCGCCGATGCGGTGGTCGATCATCCGGACCAACTGGTCGACCTGCTGCGGCTGCAGGCGTGACATGGTCGAGCTGGTCGAACAAAGCGCCAAGCTGCAGAGCTTCATCGACAAGTGGCTGGCGGTGCAGCCGCAGCAGCGCGTCGCGCTCGCCTTCGTCGACGGGCGGCAATACCCGGGACATATCGCGCTGGCCGCGCTCGAGCAGGAACTGCTCGGCGCGGCTTACGGTATCCGCGAGCCGCAGGTCGCGGTGGCCAAACTCAACTGGTGGGCCGAGGAGTTGTCCGGCGCGGCCACCAGCGGCGGACGCCATCCGCTGACCCAGGTGATTTTCGACGACGAGCGGGCGCACGCGATCGCCGGCGAGCGCTGGCTGGCGCCCGTGCTGGCGGCGATGACGCAGCTGGAACAGGGCACCGCCGCCGACTTCGCCGCACAGCTGAGCGCCGCAGAGCCGCTGCACGGCGCGCTGGCCGCACTGGAAACGGCCTGGTGGTTCGGGCGCGACGCCTCCGCGGAGCGCGCTTCGCGCGTCGCCGTGCTCAATCATCTGCTCTATGCGCTGCTGCGGCTGGAGGCCGATGCCGAACGCGACCGGTTGCCGCTGCCGATGTCTCGGCTGGCACGGCACGGCCTGAGCCGCGCCCAGTTGCGCGCGTCCAGCGACGCTCGCCAGCAGGCGGTGAAGGCGCAACTGGATGATTTGCTGGTCGGCTGGCGTGAGTCGGCCCGATTGCCCGGGCCGCTCAGCGTGTTTCGCGCGCTGGAGTTACGCCACGGCAGCCGGTTGACGCAAAATGCCACGCGCGTGCCGGATTCGCTCGCTGCGTTGCAGTCGGGGCAGCCGCGCAGCGGGCTTGCCACCACGCTGCAAGCCTGGTCCGCGGCGCGCGCCTGGCGGCGCTACGCCGGCTGAGTCCGCCGATCATCCACGTCATCGAACGGGCAGACGTTGTCGTTATGATGGCCGGTGTGCGAAAGGCGGTGCGTCCAATGCCGGACTCCGCGGGACGCACCGTTTCCGGCACGCCACTATTGCGCGACGCAGGGCATGCCCCAAGATTCATCGGTCTCGCGGCCATCTGCAGGCCGCTGTCAGGATTGATCCATGTCAAATCAGGAAAACACCGCCCGCCTGCTGCCCGACGTTGCCGTGCATGCGCAGCCCCATCTGGCCGGCGCGCTCGACTGGGTCGGTATGGCCGATATCCAGGTGCCCGTGCATTTCGACGCCGGCGACGGCGAGGTGCATCGCGCCAGCGCCAGAGTCGGGGCCTTCGTCAATCTGAAGCGACCGGACAAGCGCGGCATCCACATGTCGCGGCTGTATCTGCAGGTCGAGCAGGTGCTGAGCGCGCAGCCGCTCACTGTCGATACGCTGCAACAGCTGCTGCGCGGCTTTCTCGAGTCGCACAGGGATCTCTCCGACCGCGCCTGTCTCAGCGTGAAGTTCGAGCAGCTGGTGCGTCGCCCCGCGTTACGCAGCGACAACAGCGGCTGGCGCTCTTACCCGGTGACGATCGAGGCGAGCCTCACCGGCGACAGCTTTCTGCTGGAACTCGGCACCGAGGTGGTTTACTCCTCGACCTGTCCGGCCTCGGCGGCGCTCTCGCGTCAGCTGATTCAGGATCAGTTTTCGAAAGACTTCGACGCCGGCAAGCCGATCGATGCGGCCGCCGTGCTGGCGTGGCTTGGCAGCGAGCAGGGCATCGTCGCCACGCCGCATGCGCAGCGCAGCGTCGCCTGCCTGCGCGTGCGCCCCAGCGTTGGCGCAGGGCTGCACTTGATCGATCTGATCGACCGCGTCGAGCATGCGTTGGGCACGCCAGTGCAGACCGCGGTCAAGCGCGAGGATGAGCAGGCCTTCGCCCTGGCCAACGGCGGCAACCTGATGTTCTGCGAAGACGCCGCGCGGCGCATCCAGAAAGCGCTCGATGCCGATCCGCGGCTCAGCGATTTCCACGTTCGCGTCGAGCATCAGGAAAGCCTGCATCCGCACGACGCGGTGGCCTATGCCAGCAAGGGCGTGGAGGGCGGGTTCGGTTCGACGCCGTGATTCGCTTCGGGCCGCGCGTTACCGCCTCACGGCGATGCGATCCCGGGCAAGAGCAGCGGATCCAGCCTCACACCGAACCAGTTGAAGCCCCAGTGCAGGTGTGGGCCGGTTACGCGGCCGGTCATACCTGATAGGGCGATGATCTGACCCCGGCTGATGCGTTGGCCGACCGTAACCTCCAGTTTGGACAGGTGCAGGAAGTTGGAGCTGAGGCCGAAGCCGTGGTCGACCACGATGGTGCCACCGGTGAGGTAGAGGTCGGGTTGAGCGAAGGTGACGATGCCGGCGGCGGGCGCTCGTACCGGCGTGCCCTGCGGCACGGCGATGTCCATGCCCGAGTGGGGCGCTTTGGGGTCGCCGTTGTAGACGCGCTGGTTGCCGAACCGACCGCTGATGCGGCCCTGTACGGGCCAGATGAATCCGCTGAGGAAATCCTCTCGGTCATCGTCGCGGTTGCGAACCGCCGTCACCGCGGCCTGTTCGCGCTCGATGCGCGCGGCAAGCGCCGGCGGCGGATTCACAGTGGCCGGCGGCACGCCGTTGACGTATTCGATCGGCCAGTCGCGCGGTGCGATGGCGATGAGCGTGTCCCGACGCTGGCCGTCAGGCTCGACAATGGCGACCGCCAGCGGCCCGTGCTCATCGCGACCGGCGCCGAATACGGCCACGCCGTCGTCGCCCACATGCACGCTCTTGCCGGCGACGTCGAGCCGGCTGCCGGGTTTGAGTCTTACAACCACCAGACCACCCTGCGACAGCGTGCCTGGAAGGTCGGTGGAGACGGCGCCGGCGAGCGCAGGCCCGCACAGCAAAAGAAAAATCAATAGCGCGAGTCCGCCGGATGACGCCGGGCTCAACCAGTTACGGGGCATCGGGTGTGTCCTTCGGGTTGCTGCAGCGCGGATAGTGAAAGTGAGCGGGCACCGGGTCGTGCCCGCCGTGGCAAAACGGCTGGCAGCGCAGCAGTCGCCAGCCGGAGAGCAGGCTGCCACGCCATGGACCGAAGCGCAGAACCGCAATCCGTGCATAATCCGAACAGCTGGGATAGAAGCGGCAGCGTTTGCCAAGCAGTGGACTGATCCAGCGCTTGTACAGACGGAGCAACCACAGTATCAATCGGGTAGGGGAATTCACGTTGCCGGCACGAAGTACAGCGTCTAGTGGCGCGATTATTCCAGATGCGAGCTTGCTGGTGGTAAACACTTTGGGCTATAACACCCGGTCGTCACGGCCGAAACGGTGAAGGGATATGGCGAATACGACGCGTAGTTCAAACGCCGCCAAGGCGCAGAAAGGAACGATTTCGGCCAAGGCGCGTGCTGGCAAAGGCGGAGCGTCGAAGGCAGCTCAAAAAAAAGGAATAGCCGTGAAGAGCGCTAGCAAGGTACCTGCGAAGAAAACGCCGGCCGCGAAGCCGGTCAAGAAAGCGGCCGCGAAAAAAGTGGTGGCCAAACCGGTTGCTGCCAAGAAACCGGTTGCCAAGCCCGCCATGAAGAAAACCGTCGCCAAACCGCAACCGAAAAAAGCCATCCTTTCCAAAAAGCCCGTCGCCCAGAAAGCCGCACCGAAAAAGGTAACAGTGAAGACCCCAGCTCCCAAAGCCGCACCTGCCAAGAAAGCGCCGGCGACAAAGCCGGTTGCCAAGGCAGCACCGGCAAAAACCCATGCCGCGCCTCCCGCCAAAAAAGCGGCGGCGCCGGTCAAGCCGGCCCCCAAGCCGGCGGCTCAACCTGCCGTTGTCAGCAAAGCTGCCGCGGTGAAAGCGACGCCGGCGAAACCGGCAGAAAAGGCGGCCCCCGCTGCTACCTCCAAAAACACATCCACGGCCTCGGCGACCAACCTTTTCAAAGGCAAGGTCGCCAGCGCTACCGCCATGGTGAAACCTCGCGCCGACGAGGCCGATCAGCACCATGCTTCCCCCAACAAAAGTCAGAAAAACTCGTCATCATCAATGAATAAATTGGCTACGAAAAAACTCGACAACGGCGTCACCCGCGAAGACGGGCGTTACGCATTACCCGCGACCAGCGTGATCAATTTGCCGAAGGGCTACAAACCCTCCAGCAAAGAGGAGTACATGAATCCGGAGCACCTGGCCTACTTCCGCAACAAGCTTCGCGACTGGCGCGACCAGCTCGTGGAAGAGTCGCGCCAGACCATGGACAACCTGCGTGACGAAGTGCGCGACGTCGGCGACGAGGCCGAGCGCGCCACGCGCGAAACGGAAAATTCGCTTGAGCTGCGCACTCGCGATCGCTATCGCAAGCTGATCTCCAAAATCGACAAGGCGCTGCGCCGAATCGAAGACGGCAGCTACGGCTTCTGCGAAGAAACCGACGAGGAGATCGGCGTCGAGCGCCTCGACGCGCGTCCCATCGCTACCCTGTCGCTCGATGCGCAGGAGCGTCGCGAGCATTTGCAGAAGCAGATGGGCGACTGAGTTTCCTGCGATAGCCGTTCGTACGAAAAAGCCCGACAAATGCCTAATGCTGTTCACTTAAGCGGAGCGGCTTTTCGATTCACGGGGTAGCGAGTCTTGGATATTTTGACGGACCTCGGCCTGGAAGGCCGAGGTCGTC
>NZ_JACCCA010000007.1:0-293092 GCF_013408815.1 Rhodanobacter sp. K2T2
GGCGGCGCAACCTCTATCACGCACCGGAGCGCGACTGGCTGAACTCAGGGCCGGAATCGGCAACCTGTTTCTGGATAGACGACCTCGGCCTTCCAGGCCGAGGTCCGTCAAAATATCCAAGACTCGCTACCCCGTGAATCGAAAAGCCGCTCCGCTTAAGTGAACAGCATTACGCCGATGGCGGCCTCTTTCGTGAATGGAATGCAGACACAGCGTCGGCCTGCCTGCATTCGCGTTTACTTCTCGGCGAAGTCGGTGGCCAGGCCGACCTTGCGCCAGGCCTCGACCTCGGCCAGCAGGTCTTTCAGATAGCCGGTGACCTTCTCCACGCCCCAGGCGCCGAGCACCAGATGGCGTGGGGGATTGGCATGGTCGACCAGATCGATCATTGCCTGCGCCGCGAGGGCGGGATCGCCGGCCTGCTTGCCGCTGCCTTCGCTGGTGCCGCGCATGCGCGCGGCGGCGGTGTCGGCGTAGTCGGCGATCTTGCTCGGCGTCTGCTTGAGCGAGCGTCCCGCCCAGTCGGTGCGGAACGGGCCCGGCTCGATACAGGTCACCTTGATGCCGAGCGGTTCGACTTCCGCCGCCAGGCCGTCGGCCCAGCCTTCCACGGCGTGCTTGCTGGCCGCATAGAAGGCCGAACCTGGAAAGCCGATAAAGCCGGCGACCGAGGTGATGTTGAAGATGTGTCCCCGGCGCCGCGTGCGCATACCCGGCAGCACCACCTGCGTCATGGCGAACAGCCCGAAAACGTTGGCCTCGAACTGGGCGCGGATTTCCTTGTCCTCAGCTTCTTCCACGGTCGACTGATAACCGTAGCCGGCATTGTTGACCAGCACGTCGATACGGCCGAACTGGTCTTGGGCGGCTTTCACCGCAGACTTGATCTGCGCCGTGTCGTTGACGTCCAGCGCAACGGCCAGCGCCCGGTCTTCGTGGCCGGCAACCAGATCGGCGACCTTGGATGGATCGCGGGCGGTAACGACGGCGCGTGCGCCGCTCTCGATAACGCGCTGCGCCAGCGCGCGGCCCAGGCCGGTAGAGCAGCCGGTGATAAACCAGACGGGTGTGGATTCTGACATCGCAATGCCTCGCACGCTTAAGTGTTGATTGGGACGCCGAAGGTAAAGTCATTGCCGTGAATACGCTGGAAAAACGCAGCCGGCGTGAATTGACGGGGTATGTCGTTGGGCCGTTGTGCTTCGGCGGACAGCGCCTGCGTTTATCGATCGTGAGCCGGAAAAACATAAGGCCGCTTCGAGAGCGGCCTTATGTTGAACACCAAAACGTGATCGATCAGCCGGCCGAAGAGGCGCTTGCCGGAGCCGCGGACTTGCCGTGCTTGTGCGACGAGTGGGCGGCTTTCTTTTTGGCCTGCTCATTGCGGTACATCGCGTCGGCCACCTGCTTCTGCTCCGGCGAAAGCACGGCGTACAGATCGCTGAAGGCCGACGACAGCTTCTGCATGTTTTCCGCATGCTGCTGAGCCAGCGCCGCGTACGACTTCATGGCGTCGTCGGCGTTCATGCTGGAGAGCTTGCTGGCACGATCGCGGAAGGCGCCGTCGGTTTTCGTGGCGTTGTCACGCATGGTCTGCGTGAAAGCGTCCCACTGTTTGGACTGTTGATCGGTGATGTTGAGCTGGCTGTGCAGTTCGGCGATTCTCTGCTCGACCACGTCCGCATGCTTTTGCGCACGGCTTTTGGACATGGACGAGGAAGACATCGACGAACTGCTGGCGGATGCCGGTGCCTGTTGCGCGAAGCCCGCCGTCGTGACGATGGCAAGCGACAGCAGAGCAGGGAGCGCGATGCGACGAATGGTTTGTTTCATGGATGATGCTCCGATTCACAGGGTGTGATCGACAGCGGCCCGAGATGGGCGCGTCGCGCTGCTCAGTAACCGTTCTGCGGCGGCGGGTAATTGTTGTCGTAATAGACAACGCCCGGCGGCGGTGGCGGCGGTGGCGACGAATACACCACATCCGGCGGTGGACGCTGGGCCGCATTCGAAATGGCGGCGCCGGCTATCACGCCGAGCAGGGCACCGGCGATAAGACCGCCGCTGCCGCCGCCGCGACCACGGTCGCGATAGCGGTTGTCGTTGCGGCGGTCGTAGTGCGGCTGCGGGCGGCCGTGATAGCCATGGTCATAGCGCTGTGCCTGTGCGGGTATCGCAACAACGGTCACTGCCACGGCGACGACAGCCATGGCAAGGTAACGATGAAACGCGGTTCGAGCGATGTGAGTCATGAACGTATGCTCCTCACGGTGGGGCGAGTGATCGCCTATATCGGGCGGGCATGAAAAGGCGCCTCGAACAGGGTTCTTGAAGCTGACGGAAATCGATGGCCGCGACGCAGGCTATGTCATGGCCTCAGTCGCTCGCCGAGTCTAGGCGCATGTGTGTGATCGAGCATTTAACGAATGTCCGGGACCGTAGTGTCGGCGAAGCCTGCAGGGTTTCATGCCATGGAAGCGCTTCGTCCGTCCGATGCTCGGCGGCGTGCCATGAAGTGGATAGGCGGTGCGCAAAAGAACAGGCTCTTGGAGCCTGTTCTTTCCGTGCTGTGGGGAAGCCGATAGGCTCACTCAGCGTCGTCGCGTATCGCTGGCGGCATCGCCTTATGCGCCGTTCGGCGACCGGCTCACGCTTTCCACGCGGCCGCCGTCTCCTTTGCAAACGCCCGGTACGAGCGCGGCGCGTGGCCGAGGATGCCGGTCATGATGTCGATGGCGCCGGGCTTGGGCAGCATGCCGTCGCTCTGGAAACGCGCCAGCATCAGGCGAATGTCGTAGGCGGACCACGACGGCGCACGGCTGGCCATGTTCTTTTCGAAACCGACCAGATCGTTGCCGCCGTAGGCCACCGGCTTGCCCAGGGTTTCGGACCAGATCGCAGCGGCGTCCTTGCCTGTGATGGCATCGGGACCGACCAGCTCGATCACCTCACGCGGCAGCGGAGTCGCGGCCTGCTCGCGGCGCAGCAGCGAGGCGACGGCGATCTCGGCGATGTCGCGGGTGTCGACCATCGACACGCCGCGCTCGCCCAGCGGCATCGGGTAGACGCCGTTCTCCAGCGCGCCTTTCATCATGGCGTCGTTCTGCATGAAGTAGGACGGGCGCAGCACGGTGGCCGGCAGGTCGAGCTGTTCGATCGCACGTTCCACCGTGTATTTGCCGGTGAAGTGCGGCACGTCGGTGAACGCGTCGCTGTTCTGCACCGAGAAGTAGACGATGCGCTGGATGCCGGCTTCGCGCGCCAGGTTCAGCGCGATCAGCGCTTGAGTGACTTCGTCGGCGACGACCGCGTTGAGCAGAAACAGCGTGTCGACGTCCTTCAGCGCGGCGCGCATGGACTCGACGTCGGTCATTTCACCGGCGACGGCGCGTACGCCGTGGGGAAAGCTGGCCTTGTCGGGGTTGCGGGTCAATGCATGGACGGTGGCTTTATGGGCCACCAGGCCGTTGACGACCTGGGTGCCGATGGCGCCGGTGCTGCCAGTGACGAGAATGCTCATGTCATTACTCCTTATCGTTTCGGTGGGAATGGGTTTGGTCGGTTGCGGTGCGAAGCGAGTACGGAGCTACTTTGTGCGTTTCGCAAAAGAAACGAAAGACGCATAATTGGGACATCAAGTCTCAAAAATGGAACGTATATGGATCTCGAAGCGCTGGCCGATTTCAACGCCGTGGCCAACCACGGTGGTTTCAGTCACGCCAGTCGGGCGACGGGGCGACCGAAGGCCACTCTGTCGCGGCGGGTCCGGCAATTGGAGGATTCGCTCGGCGTGCACCTGATCGAACGCGGCGCGCGTACCTTGCGCCTCACCGACGACGGCGCCGCACTGCACGAGCAAACGTCCGCGCTGCTCGATCGCATCGACGACATCAAGGAGGCGCTGATCGGTGAGGTGGGTTTGCCGCACGGACGTCTGCGCATCAATGCACCGGTACTGTTCGCGCAGCGTGGACTGGGCCGCATTGCCGCGCGCTATGCGGCGGCCTATCCCGACGTGCAGCTGGAAATCACCGCCGACGATCGCTTCATCGATCCGCTGGTGGATGGTTACGATCTGGTGTTGCGGGCCAATCCCAAGCCGACCACCGAACTGGCCGGCCGCTGTTTTCTGCGCGACGAGCCGATCGTGGTGGGATCACCAGCGATGAAGCGCCCCGAGTCGGCCAGCGACGATGCGCCGGTGCCGGCCGTGTTGTTGCTCGGTGCGCCCGAGAGCTCGCCGTGGACAATCGCATACGACGGGCAAACCCAGCAGCTGCACACGCGCGCCGTTCTGCGTCTGTCATCCATGACGATGGTGCACGACGCGGTGCTCGACGGCGCCGGCGTGGCGATGATGCCGCGCTCGCTGGTGCAGGCCGATGTCGACGCCGGTCGACTGGTCGAATGGGGCACTGCCGTGGGTCGACGTCTTGAGGTATGGGCGCTGTATGCGCCGCATCGTCACGTGAGCCGCAAGGTCTCCGCCTTTATCCGCATGCTTACGGAGCAATTCGTCGACGGCTCACCGGAAGGGTTTCGATCGCTGTCGCGATCGGTGGGGTGAGTCGCCAGTCCGTATTGTCGCGTGGCGAGGTCGACCCGGCCGTGCCGGGTGCATCGAACATCAGGATGGTGATTTCCTTACCCTCGGGAATTTCCAGCGCCGGCGTGCCCAAGGCGGCGATGCGGCTCTTGAAGGCGTCGAGCGTTATGCCTGGCCCCATGGCCGAGCGCCCGTTGACGGCCCAGACGCGGCTACCCTGTTTCCAGCGTGCCAGGGCCACATCGAGCCTGGACGTCACCAGCGCCGACTGGTCGATCGGCACTTGGTCTTTAGGCTGCAATACGGCGAGCATGGTGGGCGCGTTCGTGTCGCCGGTGAAAACGGTATCGCCGGGGCGTACGTGCGCCGCCAGCGTCGCCGCGGCCCGGTCCCAGCGAGGCTTGGTCTCGGTGTGATAGATCGGTAGAAGATTGATCGTGCACAGCAACAGCAGCGCGATGATCGCGACTGGCAGCATACGGCGCGGCAGGGCGGTTGCGCCGATGCCGACCAGGATGAAAAACGGTGCCGCACTCCACAGGATGTAGCGCGGCAGCACCATCGACTTCACCAGCGACACGGCCAGCAGCAACAGCGGCAGCACGGCAAAGCCCAGCAGCAGCACGCGTCCTTCCAGCCGGCGGCGCATGCGATACAGCCCGATGCCGCCGAGTGCCGCCACCAGCAGACCGAGCAGGGGTACGACGGTGGGCAGCACGCTGAAGCGCACCACCGCAGCCATGCGCATCAGATAGGTGCTTTTTGCCGCAACTCGCAGATTTTGCCAGCTCAGCGGCGGAATCCAGTCGAACTTCTGCAGCATCTGGCCGTCGCTGAAGGCGAGGATGGCGCCGTAAAACGGTACGCAGAACATCAGGATGAGACCTGCGCTGAACAGCCAGTTGCGCCGAAAGCCAAGGCTCGCTTGGCTGTTGTGCGGCGTGCGCAGGCTGCGCCAGATAAGGTACAGCGACAGGTTCGCAGCCAGCAGCCACGGCGCCGCGTCGCCGAGTACGTCCAGCGCGCCGATCGTGCCGAGCACATAAGCTCCCCAGCCGAAGCGGTCGAACTCGGCATGGCGAAAATCCAGAGCCGCACCGCGCGGATTCTGCGCCAGGCGCACCAAGCCCCACAGTGCGACGGTGATCAGCAGGGTGACGAGCGTGTACGAGCGCGCTTCCTGCCCGTATTGCACCTGCAGCGGCGACAGCGCCATCAACAGGGCCGCGACCACGGCAGCCGCACGACCGGCAACGCGTCGCGCAATGGTGAACACCACGGCGATCGACGCGGTCCCGAACAATGCCGACGGTATGCGCAGCCCGGCGTTGTTCGTGTCGAGGGGCGAAAGCGCCTGCAGCATCAGAAAATAGCTCGGCATATGCCGGTTGCTGAAGCTGTCCGCGATCAGGCTGCCGATGCCCAGATGAACGCGCTGATAAGTCAGCGCCTCGTCGAGCCAGAAAGGCTGGCTGTCGATATGCATCAGTCGCGCCGCCAGGCCGATGAATACGATGATCAGCAGCCATGCGGCATCGCGCGCCGAGAATGTTCCGGTGCCGCTGGGCATCTGAGTGTCGGTGAGCATACGCGTGTTCAGAATGGGTCAGCCGTGGTGATGGTGCGACGCTAAAACCGTCGCACGCGGCGTATGAGGGACCAAAACTAATTCACCGATGTGACAGTCCGGCATCTCGGTTCGCCAACAGTCACGAAGCAAACGCCGTCGGCATCGATCGGTTGTCAGCGCTTGTGCCTGCGTTGTGCACCGTTCATTCCATTGCATCATTTCGATGCCCTAACTCTGCGGGCCCTGGCATGGTGAGATCAATTGACAACCGCTTCACTAAATGGCGCATGCGCTTGCAGCAACGCGCAGCCGCCACCCTATGACCATCAGGGAAAGATTTTGACGTCGAAGCGTCGTCCTGATGTGGGATCGGCTCTGTGCCGATGCATGCCGTTTCGTTATCGCTTATGTCATCGGGCCATCCGATCGGTCAGAGCGTCACATCGCATTGCCGATCTTGCGGGCGAGAAAATCTTTCATCAGCGCCGCGATGTCGTCGGCATGCGTTTCCAGTGCAAAGTGTCCCGTATTCAACAGATGCACTTCGGCATCCGGAATGTCGCGTTGGTACGCCTTGGCGCCTGCCGGCAGAAAGTAAGGGTCCTTGTCGCCCCACACCGCGAGCAGCGGCGGCTGGTGCTGGCGGAAATAGGCTTGCCACGTCGGATAGAGCGCGACGTTGCTGCGGTAGTCGAGGACGAGATCGAGCTGAATGTCCTCCATGCCCGGGCGAGCGATATAGGCGATGTCGAGGGTATAGCCGTCCGGCGAGACTTTGCTCGGGTCGGCGCCATGCAGGTATTGCATACGGATCGCCTCGGGCGACAGCGCCTCACGGCAGGCTGCGCGGGTCTGCTCCGATGGCGACCGCCAGTACGCCTGATACGGCGCCCATGCATCGCTGAGACCTTCATCGTAGGCATTGCCGTTCTGGCTGATGATGGCGCTGACGCGTTCGGGATGCGCCGCGGCCACGCGCAAGCCCGTCGGTGCGCCGTAGTCGAACACGTAGAGTGCGTATTTGTTCAGCGCCAGAGCCTCGGTGAAATCCGTGACGACCTGCGCGAGGCGATCGAAGCTGTAATCGAATTGCCCGCGCGGCGGCGTTTCGGTATTGCCGAAACCCGGCAGATCCGGCGCGATCACGTGATAATTTTCGGCGAGTTGCGGAATCAGATCGCGGAACATGTGGCCGGCGGTAGGGTAGCCGTGAAGCAGCAGCACGACGGGCGCGCCCGGACGACCGGCTTCGCGATAAAAGACGTCGACGTCGCCCACTTTCCTGGTTTTGTAAGTGATGATCATGAAGTTCTTTTCCTGGAGGGAGTTGGGGGGCCGGTCGAGTCGAGCCGCGGCTCAACCGGGGCAGGGCGTTACCGCTGCGCGTGGTCGCCAGCGCCACCGAACCGAGCGTTGCAGCGGTCAAAAAACGTCGTCGCTCGCGGCTCATGGGTGTGTCATCGTCCGGCTTCGAGGTTTTCATGTAAGTTTTTTTGGTTCGGAAGTGCCCTGCTGTGGCGTGTAAACTAACCGGTAGTTATCCAAAAAAACTACCGATCGGTCGTTAGTGTAAGAGTGTGAGGCCATGAAAACAAGCCTTGAGCAAATCGTCGTCGAAGCGCGTGAGCTTTTTCGCGAGCACGGCTATGCGGGAGCGTCCATGCAGGATCTCGCCGATCGCGTGGGTCTGAAAAAAGCCAGCCTGTATACGCGTTTTCCCAGCAAGGAGGCGCTGGTCGAACCGGTGCTCGCTCTGACGTTGGAAGAGACCTTTGCCGATATCGAAGGCGATGCCGATAATTGGTTGGCGAATTACGAGGCCGTGCTGAAACGCATCGCGGCCGAACTGACCGACCGCACGCGTTGCGTGGGCCTGCATCTCGCCTATGGTGTGCCGGCCGATGCCCCGCAAGCGCTGAGCGCCGTGCAGCACTATTTCGCCACTTTGCGGAATGGCCTGATCGCCATTCTCAGGCACGCGTTGAATGCGAAGCGCGCGGCGACCGTCGCTACCGATGCGCTGGTTAGCCTCGAGGGCGCCACGTTGTGGGTGGTGATAGAAGACGACCCGCAGCCGATGCAGCGAGCGCTGAAAAACCTGATTGCCGAAGCGCGCGCATTCGAAGCGTAACCATGGCCGCGCGTGCACGCCGTGCCGGGACAGGACCGCCGGGATCGATCGCCAGCGCTCATATCTCTTGCTGAGCCTTGGCACCGCGGATCGCGATGCCATCGATTGCCCCCACGCGGGGCGATCGACTCGACGGTGCATCCGATCAACGCCATGAAACGAAAAAGGGGCAGCCTTGCGGGCAGCCCCTTTTTAACCGACGTTTGGCTGAATTAGCGCACACCGCCACCCGCAAACAGCTGTTCGCCAGTGAGCCACGCCGAATCGTCCGAGGCCAGGAACACGGCAATCGAGGCGATGTCGTCCGGCTGGCCGAGGCGGCCTAGCGGGGTCTGTGCCACCGTGCCGGTTTCGAAATCCGAGCCGATGAAGCCGGCCGAGTGGGTGCCCTCGGTTTCGACCATGCCCGGGTTCAGCGCATTGACGCGGATCTTGCGTGGCCCCAGCTCGCGCGCCAGTACGCCGGTGATGGCATCCACCGCGCCCTTGGTGCCGGTATAGATCGCGCTGCCGGGCGGGGTGATGCGGCTGACGACCGAGCCGATATTGATGATGCTGGCCCCTTCGCCCAGATGCTTGCTCGCCGCCTGCGTGGTCAGCAGCAGGCCGAGTACGTTGATATTGAACTGGCGATGGAACTCCTCCTCGGTGATCTCCTCGATCGGCGAGAACGCATACACGCCCGAGTTGTTCACCAGCACATCGAGCTTGCCGTAGTGGGTAATGGCTGCGTCGACGATGCCCTTGGCTTCAGCCGCCTTGGAGACGTCTCCCTTCACCGCAACGGCCTTGCCGCCGGCCTGGGTAATTTCCGCAACTACCTTGTCCGCGCCTTCCTTGCTGGAGGCGTAGTTCACGACAACCGAAGCGCCCGCTGCGGCGAGGGATTTGGCAATGGCGGCGCCGATGCCTTTGGATGCGCCCGTGACGATGGCGACTTTACCGGAGAGCTTGCTCATGACGTGTCCTTTGGTTTCGAGTGGAGGATATTGTTCCGAGATCCTTAAATCCCGTAGTTCGTAACATATGAACTATAGAACTAAATGTCAAGGACTGCTAAGATAGGTCGCATGAGACCGCTGATTCATCCGTCGATCGAAGACGTCACCGTCGAGGGCATCCTGCATGCGCTCGCCGATCCTGTGCGCGTGGCGATCTATGCGGAACTGGCCAGTTCCGGCTGCGCCAATATCTGTTCGAACTTTTTGCAGATGAGCGATCGCAGCATTCCCAAGTCCACGCTGTCCCAGCACTTCCGCGCGTTGCGCGAAGCGGGGCTGGTGCGCAGCGAGCGACGCGGCGTGGAAATGCACAATACCGCTCGCTGCGATGAAGTGGAGAAACGGTTCCCGGGATTGCTCAGCACGATCATGAATGCGTACCGCATCCAGTCCGCCGAGGGCGCGCGCGCGGTCAAACGCCAGCAGGCGGCCGTCAGGAAAAAGGCGGGTTAGTTGTCATGCGTCGGCTTGGCGCCGGCGTCGTTTGTGGCGGCGCCAGCGGCGTTCGATACAGGTCAGGGCCTGTCGGGTCGGCCGGCGCAGAAAAGGCACGTCTTGCACGAGCAGCAGCAGACCCAGCGGGAGCATCCACAGACCGAGCAGCGGCAGAATGCTGAAGATGCCGCCCAGTACCAGCAGAAAACCCGCGGGCAGGCGCACCCATCGCGAGGATGGCTTGCGCAGCCATTGCAACGAACGGGCAGCCCAGCTCGGCAGCTTTTGACCGAGCCGGTCGAGCTGGTGATTCAGCCGCTGCTGGTCGCGATTCACCGGTTTACCGGCAGCGTTTACTGATCGCTCGCCGGCTTTTTGGCTGCGTTGTCGGAGGCGGCCCTGGCCGCTTCGCGCTCCTCGCGCTTGCGCGCGTCTTTCTCTTCCTGCTGCTTTTTCTTGGCGATTTCGCGCTGGCGTTTTTCGAACGAGTAGTTGGGCTTGGCCAAAGGTGTGTCTCCGTAAGGGCGACCTATTGTAGTCGTCCGCGCCCGACGAAGTGCCGAAACGTTGCCTGATGCAGGAAAAGGACGCAATCGGCGTCCGTTTCCCGTCAGCCGCCGATGCGCGGCGGCAGGATTACTTCGATATCAGCAACAGTATCGACTGGCCGCACTGGCTGTAGGTGGTGCCGGCGCCGCCGATCAGGCTCTCGTTGCCGGGCGCGACGAAGGTATTGGCGCCGTCGTTCCAGTTGCAGGTGTCGGTGACGCGATACCAGTGGGTGCCGGTGGGTGGCGCGGGCAGGGTGAAAGCCACGCTGCCCGACCAGCCGTTGTAGGCGACGTAGAGGGAATTGGCGTCGCCCAACGACGAGCCGTTGATCGCGTAGGCGATGGAGTGGTTACTGCTGTTGCTCCAGTAATTGCTGTCGGCGACGCTGCCGCTGGGCTGATACCAGGTGAGTTGGCTGGTGGTGTACCACGCCGCAGGGCGAAGCGCCGGATGCGCTTTGCGGAAGGCGATGAGCCGCTGCGCGAAGGTGTAGAAATTCGACTGGTCGGCGCTCCACGTGTTGGTGAGCCAGTTGGCAGTCGAATCGAGGTTGTAGGCGTTGTTGTTGCATTGAAGCGTGCGCAGATACTCATCACCGCCCTGCATCAGCGGCGTGCCGGCCGAGAGCATGTCGAAGGCCATGCCGGTGCGTGCGGCGCGGCGCTGATCGAAGGCGGTGCCGGTGCCGACGGACATGCCCTGATCCCAGCTGTAATTTGTGCTGGTGCCGCCGTCCGAGGGGCCGTACGGCCAGGCTTGCGCGTTGCTGGCGCCGTTGCACGAATACACGTCGTTGAGCGTCAGCCCGTCATGCACGTCGATAAAGTTGGTCGAGTTCCACGGCGCGCGTCCGCTGGCCTGAAACAGATTGGACGAGCCGGAGAAATCGTTCGCTTCCTGGCCGATCGATACGGCGATGTTGCCCAGTTCGTTCTGCGCCTGACGCAGGCTGTCGCGAAAGCTGCCGTTCCATTCGGACCAGCCCTGCGGAAAACCGCCCAGCTGATACGAATTGCCGCCGATCGCCCAGGGCTCGGCATACAGATCAAGGCCGCTGCCGCCGGCGGTCGGTCGCACGGTGAACTCGCGCAGGATGCGGTTGATCGCCACATTGCTATCGGCCGCGTCGAAGTTGTAGCCGCCGTTCGGGCAGTTGGGCGCGGCGGAGGTTGCCGCGCTGTTGAGGCAGCTGTTGCCCAGCACGGCGGCGAGATCGAAACGGAAACCGTCGACGCCCATCGTGTTGGACCAGTAGGCCATCGAGTCCACGATCAGGTTCTGCGCCACCGTGTTGTAGGTGTTGAAGTTGGCGCCGATGCCGGTGTTGTCGTAGTAATACTGGTTGCCCGAGGCGAGTTCGTAATACGTGCTGTTGTCCAGGCCGCGCCAGGACGTGATGGTCGCGGTGGTGGGATCCGAACCGCTCCATGTGCCTCCTTCGCTGGTGTGGTTGTAGACCACGTCGATATAGACCTTGATGCCGGCGTTGTGAAAGGCCTGCACCATCGCCTGGAACTCGGCGGTCGGGCCGCCGGCTGCCTTGTTGTAAGCATAGCGGCGGTCCGGCGCAAAGTAGTCTTCGGTCATGTAGCCCCAGTAATTCTGGTTGGCGTCCGAATTGGGCACGACGTCGTTGGCGTCGTTCTGGGTTTCCTGCACCGGCAGAAATTCCACCGCGGTGACGCCGAGGCTGGCGAGCGCGGGCGCCTTGAGTCCGGCGCCGCGATAGGTACCGCGATAGGCGGCGGTGATGCTGGCGTCCTGCTCGGTCAAGCCGCGCACGTTCACTTCATAGATCACGTCGTCCTTTTGCGCACGCGTCGGCTTGGTGCCCGTGCTTTGCGTGCTGGGGATCAGCACGATGCCTTTGGGTGCGTAAGTGCCGCTGTCGATAGTGCGATAGCTGGCGCCGGAGGCGAACACATCGGCGTTCTGGTTCGACGCATTGAGCGGGTCCTGACTCATCTCCTGCGCATAGGGATCGAGCAGCAGCTTGTTCGGATTGAAGCGGTTGCCGCTGGCGTCGACGTCCGAGATAAAGCCCGCGGCAGAGCCTTTGCCCCAGCCGGCGCTGTACGGCCAGTTGGGACCCCAGGCGCGATAGCCGTAGTACACGGTCCCGTTGATGCCCGCTGACTGGATCGACGACACCGGCACCGTCACCGCCCAGACGCCGTTGCCGACCGAGCTCAACACGTAGCTGGCAAGATCCTGCGCACCGTAGCCGCTGGCATACAGATACACCGCCATGCGCGTGGCCTGCGAGGAATACACGCGGAAGGTGATGCTGGTTTTCTGCGCGTTGTAACTGGCGCCTAGCGTCATGCTGTTGATCGCGGCGCGTGCAGGCATCGTCGGCGCGCCGGTAAGTCCGATACAGAGCAGCAGTGCTGCAAGAATCCCGTGACGTTTCATTCGCGTCGATCTCCCCATGGTGTCGTTGACGATCCGGTGCTGCGATGTCGACGTGGTGGAGAGTGCTGCGTGGTGATGGACGCCCTGGCGTAACCCGTTGTAGCGCCGCCGCGAGGTCGAAGACCGGTACTCACTGCACGTCGCGGACACGCCGCCACAATGCCGCGCTCCGTGCATGGATAGTAGAAAGCATCGCAGTGCAGCAACCAGCGTATGCATACGTATTCATTGAAATGCGTCTGCATCGACGTGCGAGCCGGCCGCGGCTGTATGCCGCTGTGTGTGCTCAGCCGATGGGTTAAAGCGCCTGCTTGCCGTAACGATATTCCGCAAGCAGCCAGAGCTTGCGCTGGCTCACGGTGAAGCTGTCGGCGCGATAGTCGCCGTATTGCAGCTCGAGGCTGAAGCGCTTGCTTATCTGCGCCTTGATACCGGCATCGGTTTCGGTACCGTAGCGCGCACCATTGCCGTTTTGCGGATCGAACCAGTGCTGGGTGACGAGCCAGGTCAGTGAGTTCCAGGGCAGCGTGCCATACACCCCGGCGTAGCGATCGCGCAGCCCGTGTGTGGGGATGGCGAACACGCCGACCCAGCCATCGAAACTGTGGCCCGAGCCGTAGGCGATGTTGAATGCATTCTTGCCATCGCCGCCCAGCGACTCTTCGCCGAGGCGGCCGGCGATGGCGGGCAATCCGTAGCTCAGTTCGAACAGGTGATAGGGCAGGCTGAAATGCGCCGGGTTATTCGCGTAGTCGTTCTGGTGCGCGCCCTCGATCGTCCAGCCGACCTTGCTGCTGTCGCCCAGCGGTGCGGTGCCGGTCCAACGTGCGCCGACGGTACGCACCGAGTTTTTCGCCGAGGTAATGTTTTTGACGAAGTAGCCGTAGCCGCTGAGCGTCCCCATTGGTAGCACCTGATCGAGATGGATCAGATGACCATCGAGCTCCCAACGCCGCTGCGCGTAGTCGGGGAAGTCCGCCCCGACCGTGCGGTTTACCTGATTGATCCAGTCATAGCTCAACGTCGTTTTTTCGGCGAGCTTGACGTAGGTCGTCATGCCATCGAACGACTGCGGATTCTGACGCCAGTAGTTCGGGCTGAAAAAACGGTGGTTGTCGATGTGCAGGTATTGCCGCCCGGCGCGAATACCGAAGTCGCCGTTGTCGTAACCCACCCACGCGCTGCTGAGTTCGGTGGATCGCGGGTCCGCCTCTGCCGGGTAAGGCGTGCGCCGGCCCGTCGTGTCGTCGTACTGCCGACCGAACAGCGGCTGTACCTTGGTGCCTTCGACGTAAGCCGCCAGATGCGGGGTGAACGCCCATAAATAGCCTATCTGCAGCCGCAGCGTATGCGCGCGGCCAGTCTTCTCGAAGCTGTTGGAATGCAGCGTGCTGTCTCGATAGCGCAGGCCGAGATAAGGCTGACTGACATAAGTGTCGTCATCGGCGTGGACGGCCGAAGAGAAAGCGATGGCGGCGACAACGGCGAGGTAGCGTGGAAGCGTCATGGAATCGGCAGCTGGCGGTGTAAACCTCCGTTTTAGCGTCTAGCGGCGATTTGTCATAAACATATTTTGTTATGTGGATATGGCGCGACGTGATGACCCCTCTCTATGGGAGAGATTTCAACTCTTCATATAGTCGGTAAACTTCTGCGCGTAATCCGGGTGCCAGCGCGACAGCGCCGGGCGGTTCTCGATAATGTCGTTGGTGGCCCAGCGCATCCGTTTCTCGTCGGTAGCGCGGTCCACATCGTTGTCGGGGCACAGAATGTAGAAGTCGCCGCGTGCCAGCGCAGGCAGCATGAAATCGACGACCTGGTCGGCCGTCCACGCCGCGGCAGGCTTTTCCGTGATGCCGCGCGCGCGAGTGAATCCGGTGAAGGTGAAGCCGGGGATCAGCAAATGCGCGCTGACGCGCCCGTTAGTGGAAAGCAGTTCGTGCGCGAGCGACTCCGTCAGTGCGCGCAGCGCTGCCTTGCTCACGTTATAAGCGGTATCGCCCGGCGGCAGGGTGATGCCTTGTTTCGATCCGGTGTTGATCACCATGCACGGCCAGCTCGCGCCCATCATGTCCGGCACCAACAGCTGGATGCCGTGCAGCGCGCCGCCGACGTTGATGTCGAGCGTGGATTTCCATTTGGCGACATCGGCGAACAGGCCGTCGCCGCCTTCGCGCGCGGCGTTGTTCATCAGCACAGCGACTTCGCCGAGCGCGTCGGCCTCGGCTTTTACACGCGCCATATCGTCGCGGCGGCTGACGTCGGCCTTTATCGCCCGAGCGCTGATTCCGTTGGACGTGAGATCGGCGACGGCGCGTTCCAGGGAGTCCGCATCGATATCGACCAGCACGATGCGCATGCCGATCTGGCCGAGTCGACGGGCCGTGGCAAGGCCGATGCCGCTGGCGGCGCCGGTGATGACCGCAACGCGGCCGGGAACGATAGCGGGATGATTCGACATGGGGGTTTACTCGAGGCGAAAACGCTGGATCGTGAATTTAGCGGAAGTCGCGTGATCTTTTCCTATGTATCGGCGGTGGGCTACGGGTGTCGCAGGCCCGATCCATGCAGCGCCGGAACCGCGGTTCGTGCGCTACGCTCGCTAGAATCGGAATGGCCACACCAGCGGTCGCCGACCGCGCGGTGCCACCGGGAGAATCGCATGCCTTACACAGCCAAAAAAACCACCTTGCGCCTTACCGGCGCGTGCGACGCTGCTGCATGAGTATTCGCGACGAGATATCGCCTGCAAAAGGCGGTGAAAAGCCGATCAGCGTGCTTCTGACCGGTGCCAGCAGCGGCATTGGACTGGCGATGCTCCGGCAGTTGCTGGGCAACCGGCATATCGCCCTCGCTTTTGCCGTCTCCCGATTCGCTTCGACATCGGAGGTGTTGAGGCAGCTGCGCGACACGCACGGGGAAAGGCTCGTGCTGCTGGACGCTGATATTACCGATGAAGGCGATCTGGACAGGTTGCGTGACACAGTGTCTTCGCACACCGATGCGCTTGATCGGGTGATCAATGCCGCCGGCGTGCTGCACGCGGCGAATCTGCAGCCGGAAAAAGCGCTCGAACAAATCACCAGGGCCAATCTGGAACGCGTGTTCGCACTCAACGCCTTCGCGCCGATTCTGCTGGCCAAGGCGCTGATGCCGCTGCTGTGCCACGATCAGGTGGCCGTGTTTGCCTCGCTGTCGGCAAGGGTCGGCTCGATCGGCGACAACCGCAGCGGTGGCTGGTATGCCTATCGCGCGTCCAAGGCGGCGCAGAATCAGCTGATGAAAACCTTTGCCATCGAACTGGCCCGGCGCAATCGAAACGCGTGCTGCCTGCTCTTGCATCCCGGAACCGTCGACACGCCGCTGTCCGCGCCGTTTCAGGCGCGAGTGGCGGCGGAGAAACTCTTCACCACGGAACGGGCCGCGACCCAGTTGCTGCAGATCATTGCCAGCCGTACGGCGATCGATAACGGCCGCTTTATCGCGTGGGACGGCACCGACGTGCCCTGGTGAGCGATGCTTGTGCACTTACGCTTTAGGTTGTTGGGTCGCTAGCGGCGTCAGAACTATTCGTCACACCATCGCGCGTCGCAAATCCTGCAGAGCCTGCTGAATATCCTGCGGTTCGCGCATCGCCTTGCGTGCTGCGCCGACCGCCTTGCGCAGCGAACCCGGTGTTTCGCCGTTCTCGATCAGCGAGATGGCGGGATCGCGGCATGCGATCAAGGCATCCACCCAGTCGGCCGGCTGCACGGTGCGCCATCGTCGCGTAAGCAGGCGGCTGGCGCGGAACGCAGGCGCGACGCTTTCCACCCGGCCTATCGCCATCACAAAACCGTCGGGGCCTCGCTGCGCGTTCGCGGGGTCCAGCGCATCGGCCAGAGCGGCGAGCGCGTCGGCGATGCGCACGCGCAGTACGCCCGTGGAGCGCACGGGCAATACAAACCACGCCGCGGCGACGCCGACGATCGCGCCGATCACGATTTCTTCCAGCCGCAGCGAAAGGATCTGCCCGGCCGATGGCCCTTCGAATCCCTGCAGCAGCGCCAGCGCCAGGGTGACGAACAGCGCCCACCACGCGTAGCCCAGCGGACGCAGCCAGATGCCCATGAACACGGCGGCAAGCATCAGTTCGACGGTTGCGGTATCGCTGACCGCGTGACCGGCGAACGCCAGCGCGAAGAGCGTACCCACGCCGGCGCCCACCACGCGCAGCACGCTTTTGTAAGCGACATCCAGCCGTCCCTGGTTGCCGCTGCCGACGATAAAGGCGGTCAGCACAATCCACGCCCATCGGTCTGCAAAGAAAACGTAGCCCACGACAAAGGCGACGGTCAGAGCGACCGCCATCTGGACGGCCATTCGCGTGCTTGCCACCGGTCGCATCGAACTGGCGCGCGCAGGCGATGCGGTGACGTCGTTCAGGACGCGTGTCGGCGGCAACCAGCGCAAGCGTCGGGCGCCCAGGTGAAACAGGGTGACCCAAAACAGCGCAAGCAGTGCGACGATGATCGGCAGGAGCAAGGCTGTCGTTGGGCCGACGCGCGTCGGCGGTGCGTAAGGCGTGGTGAGAATCACCACGAAAGGCAGCGCGATCAGCGAGCCGGCCCGGCGCACCAGCGGGCCAAACCGACGCAGCCAGATGGACAAGGAAATAGCGATCACGAAAAAGGCCGCGCCGAGCCAAGGCGCATGAAGCAGCAGCATGCCCACGGCCAGCGCCGCCAGGCTGACGGCGGGTAGGGTCAGTGCGGCTTCGATTCGGCCACGTCGATCGCGATCCAGCTGGCTGCGCGACAGCGACACGCACAGCACGATGGCCAATATGGCCGGGCCCGGCTCGGGATCTATGGTCAGGGCGCAAAACATGGTGGCCAGCGCGGCGAGCATAGTCACGATCGCCTCGCGCAATGCCTGGAAAATCTTGCTGGTGGTGATGGGCATCGCTGGCTCCAGTCCTTTGGCGCTCTGAGTAAGAGTGGACGCAGGTACGTTAGCAAATGCGTGACCTCGCGCGTATAAAAAACCCGGCCAAACTGGCCGGGTTTTTTTCCCATCATGCGCGTCCCTTCGCTGGCGCATCCGTACGCGGGATGAAACTACTGCTTGGGCGTCGTGCCACCAGTGTTATTGGAAGAGGTGTGCTTGTTCAGGCTTGCCGCAGCATTGCTGCTGGCGCTGCCGATATTGGCGGAAACGCTGGCCACGTTGAGGCTGCCGAAGCCGGTGGTGTAGTCCCAGCCGGCAGCGGCCGTTTCACCGTCGTTGTTGCCGGACGTCACGTCGTGGAAATCGCCGGAGTTGGCGGCCGCATCGGCGTACAGCAGCGGAGCGGCAAAGCCGAGGCTGCCGTTGGCTTGCAGAATGCGCGCCCAAGAGCCGACGAACAGCGGCGAGGCAAGGCTGGTGCCACCGATCTGCTGGTTGGTTTGACCGTCGACGACGACAAGGGAACCGGTTACCGGGCTGGCGTCGAACGCAATATCCGGCACACCGCGATAGCTGGAGCTGCCGTTGGCGCCTACGCCCTGCTGCCAGCTCGGGATCGGCTCGATCGTGCTGGGACTGCCGCCGGTAGCGCCTTCGCTCTGGCTCAGATTGTTCCACACGGTTTCCTTGCTGAACGTGGTGCCGCCCGTGGTGTAGAGCTCGGTGCCTCCGACCGCGACCACGTACGGCGAACTGGCCGGATAGCTGGGCGTGATGCCGCCGTCGCCGCATTCATCCGCGCCGGAGTCGCCGGAGGACACCGAGAAGGTTTGTCCCTGCGCCTGGGCCTGTTCGAAGATCTGGTCGTCGGTGGCGGTATCGGCGTCGGTCTCGCACTCGCCGAGCGAGACGTTGATGACCGGCACGGCGTTCGCCGAAACCACGGCGTTATAGTCGGTGCTCAGGTCGGCGTCGCTGAGCGAAGCGGCGTCGTACAGCACGAGCTTCTGGACACCGCCGGAAATACCGACAATATCCTGCGTATCCAGATCCCACTCGCCGTCGCCGCTGGTGTCGCTGCTGCCGTTGCCGACCACCTGTACGCTGACGGTGGGTAGACCGTTGTTCGAGGTGAACGTCTGCAGGTCGTTTTCGACGTTGGTCATGCTGCCTTCGGTAATCACGCCGACAGGAATCGATGTTGCCGGCGAGAGACTGCTGGCGCCGTAGATCGAGGCAAAGTCGGTCGGCTTGTGAGCTACCGCCGTACCGCTGGCATCGGTATGCACGGCGTTCGGATTGAGGCGCTTGGCAAAGGTATGTGCGACATGCACGTTCTGTAGGCCGACTACCTCCAGCACCGAATTCTGCAGTGATGAAGGAATGCGCACGTCGTTGTCGTTGGCAAACGCATGGCGGCCGTCTTTGGTGTGCACCTGGACAAACGTGGTGTTGAAGGCAGCCTGGGCGGTATCCGCATGACCATAACCTTCGACCAGCATACGGTTCGGCGCGATGCTGACGTTGGTGAAGCCTGCCTTGGTCATATAGTCGGCGACCGCTTGGGCTTGTGCGGCGGTAGGCGAATATAGCGCCGTGAACTGCGCAGGAGTGAGCGGCTTGTGTCCGGGTGTTTTCAGATAGCTTTGGAGCTGCGCCTGATTTTGCAACTTCAATGACACAACGACATGCATCGGCTGGGAATAGGCCAACGGCCCAATGACGGTATCGCCTTGTCGCAACGCGGTAGCCTGCTTGACCGTTACCAGCGTGGAGCTGGCGATCGATGCGTCTGACGCGTCGGCGTAGGCGAACGAACTCGCTGCGCATGAGGCAGCAGCAAGGCCGATGGCGGCAAAGAGGGATTTGGTGCGGAGATGACTCGGCATATGACGTGCTCCAATGTTTGTTCGGGACGATCCCCTTTCGGGCGAGCGTAAAATTCCACTGGTGTCGTGTTGTGCCGCGTAACGCTGCGGCGAAGTGCGAGGAGTGCTGTATTGGGCCGCCGTCACTTTCGACTGCCGCCCAACAGGGCTGCAGGGGCAGCGAATCCGATATGCCGGACAGGCTTCAACAGCGCGTGGCGGGGAACCTCCTCGTCAATGAGTGCTATCAGCAAAGGTCATGCTGAGGTTCGACATATTCGCCGTCTAAATGCATTTATTTAGCGTGACGAATGGAGGAAACATAATGATCTTGAAAATCATCGTCTATAAGAAATAATCCAATAGAAAATGCTGCTTTTTGACAAACATAAATAACTGTTCATGACTTTGTATATGAGATGAACAAAATATAGATAATCCGATCGTGTTCATTTCGGATTAAGAGATCGTGGCAAAGTGGCGTTGCAGCGCCTGTTGCAGGGGTGTGTCGCTGCGCGAATACGGCCGTGACTGACGTCTCAGCTGCCTATTTATCCGCCGATTCGTGACGAATTGGCGGGCGCAAACTTGCTTTTATCGTTTTTTGGCAGGCTGCCTCACCGCCACTTATCGACGAGCGGACTGAAGAATGGGGAGCCACTGGCAAATTTTTGCCTTCGGTGAAACTTCACCGATAGCGTTCGACCAGCAACCTGGTGGCGAGCCCGGCCATTTCTTTGTCCGCTGCGCCGGCGACACATATTCCGTATAGTCACGAGTGTGCTTCGCGTCACATTATGGCGAGAGCGCGAAGCGCCTTCGCTCCGCTGTCGATGCACACGTCAGCCACGCCGGCCAGCGGCTTGGCTGGTATCGACTGGATCGTCTCGAACGGAAAGATTCGTACGGGCGCGTAAATGAAGTATTTGCGAGAAGGTGCGTCGATGGATTTGCAAGCCTCGTTCAAACTCAGCCCGAATCGCCTTCTGTTGGACGGCGTCACCATGTTTTTCGCGCTGCTGCCAGATGAGCAGGCCAAGGCCGAGATGATCCGTATTGGCGAGCGCCTCGTGAAGTCGCATCGGCTGGGCGGTTCGTCGGTCGATATCGACCGGCTGCACATCACGCTCACGCCCATCGGCAAACCGGACCGCCTGCGTCAGCCGCTGGAAGGCGCACTTTTGGCCGCCGCTGAGAATGTGCGAATGAAGGCGTTTGAGGTCACGCTGGATAGCGCCATGCGTTTCAGCAACACCAGCGCGGATGGCCGCTTTCCGTTCGTGCTTTGCGCGGACGCTTCAACCACTCAAGCGGCGCTCAATTTACGCAAGGCGCTCGCCCAGGCTCAGTACGCACAGGGACTTTTCGTGCCAGGCGTATCCAGCTATATGCCGCACGTTACGCTGCTCTATGGCCATGGGGTTGAGGCGATCGAACAGCCGATTCCACCGATCAGCTGGAGAGCGCGCGAATTCATGCTTATCCGCAGCTTTTTTGGTCAGTCCAGGCACGAAGTCATGGGACGCTGGCCGCTCGACTCAGCAGGCTGAGGCGAGTTGACGGGGGTGATGATCTTGGCTCGATCCGGCCAGGATGCACTCTCAGCCATCATTCCTGCATCGTGAGTGGCTACTTTTCGCCAGGGGCCGTCTTGCCTCGATGGTACGACGATCAGGCCTTGATGACCGCGATGGCGATCGCGCCGATCCTGTCGGGCAAATTAGGACTGCGTTGGCTAAATGCTGTACGCGGCGGATAAGACCGGAGCGTGCGCTGAATTTTTCGGTGATCGAGATCTATTCTGGAGTGCAGGGTTCACATGCATTCCTTCACCTGCTTGAAAAACCAAGTGTCGTCGTCCGGCATCCGCGAGTAGTACTTGGCCGTCGTGTGATCTCCCACGGGCGTGATGTCTACAAGCGCAAGAACCGGACTGCTGTCGGTCTGCCGAAGTTGCAGGCTGGTTCCGCTGACTAGCGGGACATTGGCTATTTTGAAGGGTTTCGTCGCCCACGCGCTCGATACACACGAGGCCACGTCACCAACGCTACTGGTTCCTGTGTAGGCAGCGGTAGGTGCGTCGTTGCGTAAATTGCCTGCACTGGAGCATGCGGCTAGCGAGATCGCTGCAGCAATGCTCACGACGTACTTTTTAACGGCTATTGCCTGTCGATGATTCCGCATTGGTTGAATCCTGAGCACCGAATAGAGATGATTTTTGCGGTCTATCCTACAGCCGGAGGATGTGGCGTTCGAGGATCCCAATACTTATGGAACTGGCGCTCCCCTCTCTGCTAGTGAGCCCGCCGGGCCGTTACCGCGTAGCGGCCATTGTTGACTGCGATGAACTTCATGGTGTCCCCAAGCAATGCATACGGTTCGTGGTCCAAATGGAGGTTCTTGTCGCAAGAAATTACTTGGGGACTTCCTAAAAGTCCTATTGCCAACCCCCATGAGCGCTATCTAGATTCAAATGGCTGCAGCATGAATCAGAGGACGCAGTGAAAGACCGCGCGGTGCCTAAGGCATCGCATCCGACACTAAACCATGGAGAGATGGATTGTGAAATTACTGCCTGACAGTTCGGTTAATCGTAAAAACATAGTGCTCAAAAAATCGGTCGCAGCGCTGCTGTTCGCCAGCGCGCTGACGCTTGGTTTTGCGGCGCAGGCCACTGACACGCTGGTCGGCGCCAATCATCTGCTGAATGCGAACGTCCCAGCGGCCGTATCGTCGGGTCTGGCTGCGCATTCCGGCGTCATGGATCAGACAAAGAGCATGAAGCTCGGCCTGATTCTGCCATTGCGCAACGAAGCCGAGCTCGACAGCCTGTTGCTGCAGCTGCGCGATCCGCAAAGCCCCAATTATCACCACTATCTCTCGTCCGCCGAATTCACCGAGCGCTTCGGTGCGACCCAGAAAGATTACGATGCTGTCGTCGCATGGGCGACATCGAACGGGCTCACGGTTACCCAGACCACGCCGAATCGTCGCATAGTGGATGTGCAGGGGTCGGTGGATACCATCAATCGCGCGTTGCACGTGCAGCTGGGCAACTATCGGCACCCGACCGAAAATCGCATCTTCTTTGCACCCGATCGCGAGCCGACGCTGGATCTCGCGGTGCCGCTGCTGGACATCACCGGCCTGACTAACGTCAATCCGCCGAAGAACCATCTCGTGCATGGAAGCGACTTGCAGCACATGCAGGCGATCAAGGCCACGCATGGTTCCGGTCCGTCGGGCGAGTACCTGCCCAGCGATATGCGCGCGGCGTATTACGGTTCGGGCTCGCTTACCGGCGCCGGTCAGACCGTGGCCATTTTTTCCTATGACGGCTACAAGTCCTCCGACGTGACGCTTTATTACAGCAAGACGGGCATGAAATCCTCGGTGCCGGTCAAGAACGTGTTGGTCAACGGATACAGCGGCGTCTGTGATGCAGGCGATGGCAGCGGCACGTCCACCTGCGACGACGGCGAGCAGGTGCTGGACATCGTCAATGTCATCGGCATGGCGCCTGGTTTGCAGCAGGTGCTTTTCTATGAGGGCACCAGCGCTGGCGATATCCTCAACCAGATGGCGACGGACAATATCGCCAAGGTGATTTCCAGTTCCTGGGGCGGTGGCGATTTCGGCTCCTCGGACGACGCGATCTACAAGCAGTTCGCTGCGCAGGGGCAGACCTTCCTCAACGCCACGGGCGACGATGGCGCCTACAACTCCAGCACCTGGCTTCCACCGTCGCTCGATCCGAACATTCTGGATGTTGGCGGTACCGATCTCACCACGACCGGTCCCGGTGGTGCCTGGAGTTCGGAAACCGGCTGGAGTGGCAGCAGCGGTGGCTACTACAGCAAAGCGGGTTATTCGACGCCGACCTACCAGAAGTTGAGCGGTGTCATCACCAGCACCAACAAGGCGTCGAGCACCTACCGCAACGATCCTGACGTGGCGGCCGAAGCGAACTACGACAATCCGACGGTCAGCAACGGTTCGTTCGAAACCGGTTTCGGCGGCACCAGTTTCGCCGCCCCGCGCTGGGCCGGACTGCTGGCGCTGGCCAACCAGCAGTCCGTGGCGGCTGGCAAAGGGACGCTGGGCTTCGTCAACACCAAGATCTACAACCTTGGCGTTGGCTCCAGCTACAAGAGCCAGTTCCACGACATCACCAGCGGCAACAACAAGCCAGACGAAGGCAGCGGTTCCGGTTTCAATGCGGTGGCGGGTTTCGACCTGGTCACCGGTTGGGGCAGTCCGCAGGGCGCGGCCTTGATCAATGCGCTGACGCAGTGAGGCGATGGCAAGCGAGGTGTCACGTGAAGTGACGCAGAAAGAGGGTCGCCTTGGGCGGCCCTCTTTTTATATGGCCGTTGCAGGTGGTCATGGCAATACCGTGGTGCGGAAAAATGGAAGCCACGGCGATGATTAGGCTACTGCATACTGTCAGATCGACGAGTAGGCTTCGCAGGGACATTCTGGAGACTATTGATGCGCAAGGTATCAATCAGCACCGCAGTTGCAATCGCCGGCTTCGCCTGCGTCGCGCATGCTCATAGCTCGGCGGCTACGCCGTCCGCCATCGAGGCGTTTGGCAAGGGCGTGCAGATCTATACCTGCAAATCGGCAAGCGACAGTTACGCATGGACGTTGAAAGCCCCCGATGCCAACCTGAGTGATGCTCTTGGCCAACCGATCGGAAAGCACTTCGCCGGTCCCACGTGGCAGGCTATCGACGGTAGTACGGTTGTCGGCAATCCGCTGAATGTTTCGCCGTCACCGAACACTGGTGCGATTGCGTGGATCGTACTGCAGGCGAAGTCGCATACCGGCCATGGCCTGATGTCCAACGTCGACTACGTGGTGCGTACGCGTACCGAAGGCGGCGTGGCGCCGGCAGGGGGCTGCGATGCTGGCCATACTGGTGCCGAAGTGCGTGTGCCCTACAGCGCGGTTTATCTGTTCTTCCGCCACTGAACCACGGGCTCCGTCGCAGCGCTTGCGACAGATGGTCGCGATACTGCGGCTTCTACACACTCATGCCGCATCGGCTGCGCCATTATGGTGCCCTGATGAAACTCTCCGAAAAGCTCGCCATTCTCGCGGACGCCGCCAAGTACGACGCTTCGTGCTCGTCCAGCGGCGGGCAGAAGCGCGATTCGCTGAAAACCGGCGGCATCGGCTCGAACGAGGGCATGGGGATTTGCCATGCGTATGCGCCGGACGGCCGCTGCATCTCGCTGCTGAAGATTCTGCTGACCAACTTCTGCGTCTACGACTGCGCCTACTGCATCAATCGACGTACCAGCAACGTGCAGCGCGCACGCTTTACCGTGGCAGAAGTCGTGCAATTGACGATGGACTTCTATCGGCGCAATTACATCGAAGGTTTGTTCCTTTCCTCGGGCATCATCCAGTCGCCCGATTACACCATGGAGATGCTGGTGCAGGTGGCGCGTAGCCTGCGCGTGGATCACCGGTTTGGCGGCTACATTCATCTAAAGACCATTCCCGACGCGTCGCCCGAACTGCTCTCCGACGCCGCGCGCTGGGCCGATCGCCTCAGCATCAATGTCGAAATGCCGACCGAAGGTGGGCTGAAGGCGCTGGCGCCGGAAAAGGATCTGCGCGATATCCGCCGCGCGATGGGGCGTCTGCGCATGGGTATCGATGAGGCAAAAGCCGAAAAGAAGGCGCCACGATTTGCGCCAGCCGGGCAGAGCACACAGATGATCGTCGGCGCCGATGCTTCCAGCGATCGTGATGTGCTCACCAGCAGCACGAATCTTTATGCCAACTACAAGCTCAAGCGCGTGTATTACTCGGCCTTCAGTCCCATTCCCGACGCCTCCAAGGCCTTGCCGCTGCGTCCGCCGCCGCTGGTGCGCGAGCATCGGCTGTATCAGGCCGACTGGCTGATGCGCTTCTACGGCTTCCAAGTCGACGAGATCGCGCCAGCCAACGATAGCGGCATGCTCGATCTGGACGTCGATCCGAAGATGGCCTGGGCGCTGCGCCATCGCGAACAGTTTCCGGTCGACCTGAACCGCGCGCCGAAAGAAATGCTGCTGCGCGTGCCGGGTCTGGGCGTGCGCACGGTGCAGCGGTTGCTCGGCATGCGCGTGCACCGCAAGCTGCGTTACGAGGATCTGGTCAAGCTTCGCGTGCCGGTACGCAAGGTCGCGCCATTCGTTGCCACGATCGATCACCGCCCGCGCGTGGACAGCGAAAGCGGCGCGCTGCGTCATCTCGACACCACGCCGCGCCAGGCTGATTTGTTCGGTCACTGATGCGCTTGGTCGTTCTGCACGATGGCAGCGATTTGGCCGAATGGCGTGGTCAGGCGCGCGCGCTGCTGGCCGAAGACGTGCTGCCGTCGGATGTGCAATGGCAGGTTGGCGAGAGGGCGGGTCTGCTGCCGGCGGAATCATCGCCAGCTCATCAGCCATTGCGTGAGGCCAGGCCAGCTGGGACGGTACCGCGTGAGTTTCTGACTCTTGCCAGTACAGTGCTGGCGCATGCCGACGCGCGTCGCCACGCCGTTCTGTATCGCTTGCTCTGGCGCCTCACCCATGGCGAACGCCAGCTGTTGCATATCGCCAGCGATGACGACGTGGCCTGGTGCGAGCAGGCGGCCAAGGCCGTGCGGCGTGACATGCATAAGATGAAAGCCTTCGTGCGCTTTCGCGAAGTAGCGCAGCCGCAAGGCTCCGTCTTCATTGCGTGGTTCGAGCCATCACATGACATCCTTCCACGGGTGGCGCCGTTCTTTGTGCGGCGTTTTGCCGGCATGCACTGGTCGATACTCACACCGACGCGCAGCGCCCACTGGAACGGCGAAACCATCAGCTTCGGTGCCGGCGCGCAGAAAGCCGACGCGCCGAACGAGGATGCGCTGGAAGCTCTATGGCTGACGTACTTCGCGAATATCTTCAATCCGGCGCGGCTGAAAGTGCAGGCGATGAAGAACGAGATGCCGGTACGCTACTGGAAAAACATGCCCGAGGCCGCGCTGATCCCCGGTCTCATCCGCGACGCTTCTGCGCGCATGGATGCGATGGTGCAGAGGGCGCCGACCCAACCGAAAAAGCACATTCCCGCACCGTTGCCACGACAGTCGTCCGCGCTGCCGCAAGGCAGCCTCGCCGAGTTGCGCCTGCAGGCCGGACAATGCCGGGCGTGTCCCTTGTGGGAACCGGCGACGCAGACGGTATTCGGTGAAGGCCCCGACAATGCGCGCATCATGGTGATCGGCGAGCAGCCGGGCGATCAGGAGGATTTGGCCGGCCGCCCCTTTGTCGGCCCGGCCGGTCAGTTGTTCGATCAGGCGCTGGCGCAGGCTGGCGTCGAGCGCAACCGGCTTTACGTCACCAATACCGTCAAGCACTTCAAGTTCGAGCCGCGCGGCAAACGCCGCATCCACTCGCGCGCCAACGCCTCCGAGCAGTCGGCGTGTCGACCTTGGTTGCTTGCCGAAATCCAGCGCGTTGCGCCAAAGACCATCGTCTGCCTCGGGGCGATGGCGGCGCAGGCCATCTTCGGCAAGAACTTTCGCCTGCTTGAGCAGCGCGGCCAGTGGATTACCCTTGATAACGGTATCGGGGCCTTCGCCACGGTGCATCCGTCCTATCTCCTGCGGTTGCCGGACGAACGAGAACGCGGGGAGGCTATTGCGCATTTCGTACGCGACTTGGGCATGCTGCGTTCGTTGATCTAAAACCAGCACGTTATCCCTTAAGCTGCGCCCTGGATTTCCACCAAGTTGCCTCCGTGAACAGCCAAGCCCCACCGCATCCTGCTTCGAAGGTTCAGTCGATCTCTGCAGCGCTTGTCACCAGCGCACTGGGCGTAGTGTTCGGTGATATCGCCACCAGCCCGCTGTATGCGCTGCAGGCAGCATTTGATTCCCATGGTGTGCAGGCCAATCGCGACAATGTGTTGGGTCTGCTGTCGCTGGTGTTCTGGGCGCTGATCATCGTGGTGTCGTGCAAGTACGTGGCGTTCATCATGCGGGCGAACAACAACGGCGAGGGCGGCATCATGTCGCTGATGGCGCTGACCCGCGAAGTCTGCCGCGACAAGATTCCGCGCGGTTTGCTGGCCGTGGCGCTTTCGCTGGGGTTGATCGGCGCTGCGCTGTTCTTCGGCGATAGCGTGATTACGCCGGCGGTGTCGGTGCTTTCGGCGGTGGAGGGTTTGCAACTGGCGGCGCCTGCACTGAAGGCCTGGGTATTGCCGATCAGCATTGTGATTCTGTTCGGTCTTTTTTTATTGCAGCGCATGGGCTCCGCACATGTGGGCAAGATCTTCGGGCCGGTGATGGCGCTGTGGCTGGTGGTCATTGCGATACTGGGCGTTTATCGCCTGCTCGATCGGCCGGAGGTGCTGTGGGCCATCGATCCGATGTATGCATTGCATTATTTCGGCACCAACGGTTTCCGCGGATTTGAAACGCTGGGCGCGGTGATTCTGGTACTGACCGGTGCCGAAGCGCTGTACGCCGATATGGGGCACTTCGGCGCCGGCTCCATTCGCGTGGCGTGGTTTGCGCTGGTGCTCCCGTGCCTGCTGCTGAGCTATTTCGGCCAGGGCGCTTACCTGCTGGGTAACGCTGCCGCTGGGGAGATGCCGTTTTATCGCATGGTGCCACATGCGCTGTTGTACCCGATGATCGTGCTGGCGGCGCTGGCGACGGTGATCGCGTCGCAGGCGGTGATCGCCGGTGCGTTTTCGATGGCGCGCCAGGCGATGCTGCTGGGTTACCTGCCGCGCATGCGGGTGCAGCACACGTCGCACCATGTGGAAGGACAGGTGTATTTGCCGGGCATCAACCTGCTGCTGCTGATACTGGTCATGGCTGCGGTGCTGATCTTTCGCTCGTCCGATGCGCTGGCCTCGGCTTACGGCATTGCGGTGAGCGGCACGATGCTGGTCACGACCATTCTCGCGCTGCTGTACGCGCGCTTTGGGTGGCAGTGGCGTTATGTGGCGCTGGTGCCGCTGGGTATCGTGCTTATCACCATCGACGTGGCATTTTTCGGCGCCAACATTCTGAAGATCGCATCGGGCGGCTGGTTCCCGCTGCTGCTCGGTGTGATGATGTATGTGCTGATGTCGAGCTGGCACCGCGGTCGGCAGATTCTGATCAGTCACCTGAGCCGCGACGGACTGGAGCTTAAAAGCTTCGTCACCGGCATCGCCGCGCATCCGCCGCATCGTGTCGAGGGCAGCGCGGTGTTTCTCACTGCACGCAGCAGCGGTGTGCCGGTAGCTTTGCTGCACAACCTCAAGCACAACCGCGTGCTTCATCACACCAACATCGTACTGACGCTGGAGTTCGTCAACGCGCCTTTCGTCTCGACGACGAATCGCCTGCATCATATCGAGCTCGGCGATGGCTTCCACCAGGTCAATCTGCGCTTCGGTTTTGCCGAAGATACCGATGTGCCGCAAGCGCTGAGCGCCATGGAAATCGACGGTGAGCCGGTCGATCCGAACAGGCTGACCTATTTTGCCAGCCGCGAAAACATCGTGCCTTCACGGCTGCATGGCATGTCGCTGTGGCGCGCGCATCTGTTTGCCTTGATGGCGCGCAATGCGCTGGCGGCGACCACGCATTTTCACTTGCCCGACAACCGCATGGTGGAGATCGGTACGCGCGTCGATGTCTGAGGCGTCGGTTATCCGGTAGGGCATTTGTTTGCGCAGGTTGGGCTGAGCGCAGCGAAGCCCGACGTAGACACCGTGAAACATGTTGGGCATCGCTGCGCTCGGCCCAACCTACGAAATCCATAACGCGGCGAGCTTATGCGCTGCGGCGTTTCGATGCGGCTGCCGAGCGCGGCTTGGTCGCCGTCGCCGGCTTGCACCCGGCCTTGCCTGTGGCGCAGCCACGGGCGGACTGACTGCAGCAGTGGTCGGTGAGGTAGCCGATCAGATCGTTCATCGCCGCGATCACGGGGGAGTAATAGATAAATCGACCTTCCTGCCGGCTCGCCACCAGGCCTGCGTGGGAAAGCTCCTTCAGATGGAAGGACAGCGTGGCATTGGCCAAACCCAGCTTCTGCGCGATGGCACTGGCCGCCAGGCCATCGGGTGCGTGTTCGATCAGCAGGCGATAGACCGCCAGACGCGACGATTGCGCCAATGCGGAAAGAATGGTGACCGCCTGTTTGCTCTGCATGGCGATGGCTGTGTGTCTCTTTTTCGACATTTCCATAATGATAGAATCGTTTGATCGAGGCAACCGTGGCGATGTCACCGGTGACCACGCTGGCTTACGAACGATGGAAACACCGATGAACGATCTGCCCAATATTTCAGCCGATACGCTGGATACTCCAGATAGCGGCAAACTCGGCTTATCCCACGCTGCCGACCATCCACCGCGGATACTGATTCTTTACGGGTCGCTGCGGCCGCAGTCGTTCAGTCGCAAGCTTGCGCTGGAGGCGGAGCGCATCCTGCGCCAGTTCGGTGCGGAAACACGCGTGTTCGATCCGCTCGATCTTCCGATGCTGGACAGTGTGCCGGCCAGTCATCCGAAAGTGCGCGAACTGCGTGAACTGTCGCTGTGGTCGGAAGGACAAGTGTGGGTGAGTCCGGAGCGGCACGGTGCGGTGACCGGCGTGTTCAAAAACCAGATCGACTGGCTGCCTCTGGAAGAGGGCAGCGTCCGCCCGACGCAGGGACGCACGCTGGCGGTGATGCAGGTGTGCGGCGGCTCGCAGTCGTTCAACGTCGTCAATGCGCTGCGCTTGCTTGGGCGCTTGCTTGGGCGCTGGATGCGCATGGTCACTATTCCGAACCAGTCGTCGGTGCCCAAGGCTTGGGAGGAGTTCGATGACGCGGGCCGCATGAGGCCCTCGCCGTATTACGATCGCATGGTGGACGTGATGGAAGAGCTGTTCAAGTTCACCCTGATGATTCGCGATCGCAGCGATTACCTGGTCGACCGTTACAGCGAGCGCAAAGGTTCAGTCGAAGCACGCGCGCTGTCGCTGGCCGCAGGCGTTGTTTCTTCCGCTCAAATTCCAGCCAACGCAGACGAATAGATGTCCGAGATGACCGCCACTATCTATCACAACCCTGCATGCGGCACCTCGCGCAACGTGCTGGCCTTGATCCGGCATGTCGGCATCGAGCCGACCATCGTGGACTATTTGAAAAACCCGCCGGGCCGGACGCGGTTGAAGCAGTTGATCGACGATGCCGGGCTGACGCCGCGCGCGGCCCTGCGCGAAAAAGAAAAGCTCTGCGCCGAACTGGGCCTGGATGCGGCAGGCACAAGCGATGATGCGTTGCTGGATGCGATGATCGCGCATCCCATCCTGATCAATCGGCCCTTCGTGGTGACGTCGCTGGGCACGCGGCTGTGCCGGCCGTCCGAACGCGTGATGGATGTCCTGCCCCCCTTCGCCGAGCCTTTCGTCAAGGAAGACGGCGAGGTGGTGAAACCGCGCAGATAGATTCTGGAGACTCACATGCAGTGCTGTGGCGGGGGCGGCAGTCATTCCGGATTCACCGTGCGATGGTGAGCATCGGTGCTCACCCTATCCTCGAGGAGGCCGACTTGATCGTTTCATTGGCTATTGCAGCATTGGCTGCCTCGTCGTCACTGCCGCCGTTGTCAACCCGCGTGTTGCCGGCTTGCGGCACATCGCAGGTATCCATCACGTTCGATGGCGAGAACGGCCATTTTTCCGGCATGTCGCACGCCGGTACGCTGATGGTCGTGCGAAACATCGGAGTGGATGCCTGTCGCGTGCCGGCGCTGCCAGAACTGCGCTTCGAAGATGCTGCGCATCGAGCGTTGTCGATCGTGCGACAGGTGCCTAAGGGCATGCATCCGGGGCCTGTCATCCTTCCGGTAGGCATAGCGCCAGGCGCCGAAGCGACGGCGGAACTTCGCTGGGTATCGGGCGATGTCTACGACGGCCACCATTGCGTCACCACGGCGACAGCGATCGTGCAGATCGGAACCGATACCTACAAGCAAGCGTTTTCCGGCCAGTTTTGTTCCGCCGCGAATACGCCGGCGACGTTTACTCAAACGTGGCTAAAAACCGATGCACATCTCTAGCAGGCGTCGGTGGCGATAAAAAAGTATCCAGCGCCGTCGTGCCTGCTCTGGCAGAATCGAACAGCCTGCACTGTCGGAACATCCTGGAATGAGCCAAGCACCTACCGCGCCCGCCAATTCGCCCAGTCGCATCCTGTTTGCCAGCCTGATCGGTACGACGATTGAGTTTTTCGATTTCTATATCTACGCCACGGCCGCGGTGCTGGTTTTTCCCAAGCTGTTTTTTCCATCCGCCGATCCGGCCTCGGCGGCGCTGCAGTCGTTTGCCACGTTTGCGCTGGCATTTTTTGCACGGCCGATCGGTTCGGCCGTATTCGGGCATTTCGGCGATCGGGTCGGGCGCAAGGCGACGCTGGTGGCTGCGCTCCTGACGATGGGTATTTCCACGGTAGCCATTGGCCTCTTGCCGACGTACGCGAGTATCGGCGTGGTGGCGCCGCTGCTGCTGGCGCTGTGCCGTTTCGGCCAGGGGCTGGGTCTGGGCGGCGAGTGGGGCGGTGCGGTGCTGCTGGCGATCGAAAACGCGCCACCGGGCAAGCGCGCGTGGTACGGCATGTTTCCGCAGCTGGGTGCGCCGATCGGCTTTTTCTTTTCCAGCGGGCTGTTTCTATGGCTGACGCAGGGCATCGGCGACCAGGCCTTTTTCGCATGGGGCTGGCGCGTGCCGTTTCTGGCCAGCGCGGTGTTGGTGCTGATCGGCCTGTGGATGCGGCTGAAGCTGCAAGAGACACCCGCCTTTGCCAAGGCCATGGCGCACCACGAGCGCGTCAAGCTGCCGATGCTCACGGTGATCACCAAATACCCGAGGCCTCTGCTGGCGGGCACCTTCGCCGCGCTGGCGACGTTTGTGCTGTTCTATCTGATGACAGTGTTTGCGCTGAGCTGGGCGACCACCAAGCTGGGCTATTCGCGCGAGCAGTTCCTGATACTGCAGATGGTCGGCGTGCTTTTCTTCGGCGCGACCATTCCGTTGTCGGCGATGCTGGCCGATCGCCGCGGCAGCCGCTTCACCATGATTCTTTCCACGCTGCTGATCATCGTGTTCGGCATCGGCTTTGCACCACTGTTCGCCGCGGGAAGCAGCGGCAGCGTGCTGTTGTTTCTGGCGCTGGGGCTGGGTGTGATGGGTCTGACCTACGGACCGCTGGGCACGATCCTGGCGCAAATGTTTCCCACTGCCGTGCGCTACACGGGCGCATCGCTGGCGTTCAATATGGCAGGGATCTTCGGCGCATCGTTGGCGCCGTATATCGCTACCTCGCTGGCCAGGAGCTACGGTCTTGCCTATGTGGGTTATTACCTTGCGGCAGCGGCAGTGCTGACGCTGCTGGCTCTGCTGGCGACACCCGAGTCAGCGGATTGATGCGGTGCATGCGGTGGGTCTGCGACGCTCATAGGTCTGAATGGGAGTGTGGCGGCCGGTGGAAATGGTCGGGATAGTCCCCATGTTTCCAGACGTAGACTTCATGCCGGAGCGATCAGGCTCTCCAGGCATCGGCTGGACAGGAGACTCTTATGGCAACCGGTTGGGCCGGCGACGGCGCCGTACAGGATCAGATCGATGCCACCGTCAACGATGCGGTGACGCGGGCGCGCCGCCAGCTGCGGCAGGGTCCGGGCTTGACTCATTGCGAGGAATGCGACGCGGCCATTCCCGAGGCACGCCGCAAGGCCGTGCCCGGTGTGCGCCTATGCGTGACCTGCCAGGAAACGCATGATGAGGAGCAGGCGGCCGGCATCTACAACCGGCGCGGCAGCAAGGACAGCCAGCTGCGCTGAACTGCCAATAGTCTGTGGTCAGAATTACCAGGACTGCGATTGGGATTGCGACTGCCCGGATTCGGCGATGGATACTTCCACTTCAAGCGACTCGGCGATGCCGCCCAGACGCACGCCGCGCACCGGCGCGGCATCGCGATAGTCGCGCCCGCAGGCGATGCGCACGTAGCGCTCGTCCGGCGACTGGCGATTGGCCGCATCGAAGCCCAGCCAACCCAGATCGGCGACGAAGATCTCCGCCCAGGCGTGACTGGCCGCTGCGGTGCCCTCGACAGGACAGAGGTAGCCGCTGACGTATCGGGCGGGAAAGCCCAGCGAACGGGCCGCGGCGATCAGCACGTGGGCATGGTCCTGGCACACGCCGGCCTGCGCGGCGAACGCCTCCACCGCCGTGGTTTCCGCGTCGGTCTGGTAGGGCAGGTAGTCGATGCGATCGCGCACGCCGTTGGTCAACCGATGCAGCCGCTCCAGATCCTTGCCGTCGCCGGCGGATGATTTCGCCAGCTCATCGATTTCCGCGTTGCTTTCCGTCAGCGGCGTCGACGACAGATAGAACATCGGCGGCAGCAGCTCTTTCCGATCGCCATGCACCCCATGCATATCGCGCGTGTTGACCGAGCCGCGCACCGACAGGCGCAGGGTTTCCACGCTGCGGTCGACGGTGTGGGTGGCGACGGGGTTGCCGAAACCGTCGCTACAAGTGGGATGCAGCCGCCGGCCGTCGACGTCCACCTGCCAGCTGCCGATCGTCTGGCCGGCGCTCGGCGCAGGCCACATGCGCAGCGCCTGGATGATCATGCTGGCAGCCTGACCGTAGCGGTAAACGGTGTCGTGAACGATGGTCAGCTGCATGGTTAAAAAAGATGTCCTTCGGAGATCTGTGCGCCCAGTGTTTCGGTGCGAACGATCAGGTCGGTGAGATATTCGTGCAGGCCGTTGTTGATGATGTAGTCGATTCGGCCGTAACGAAGATTGGTGTAGATCGCGTGCGCCTGCCGCTTGGCTTCGGCGGCGCGCTGCGGATCCTGATCCTCGATCAGGTCCAGGTGCTGGGTGATCTGGTTGTAGCAAAACGCCAGCGAACGCGGAAACTCGCCGCGCATGATCAGCAGTTCGGCCACGTGCGCCGGCTCCACCTGGCCCTTGAACATCACGCGGTAGGCGCGGCGCGCGCCGACCACGCGCAGAATCGCCAGCCATTGGTAATAATCGACCACACCGCCGACGTCGTTTACCGAGGGAAGCTTCACGTGATACTTCACGTCGAGCAGGCGCGCGGTGTTGTCGGCGCGTTCGAGATACTGGCCGACGCGCACGAAATGAAAGCCGTCGCGGCGCAGCATCGCGTTGGAGCACACGCCGTGAAACAGTCCGACGCGCGACTTCACCCATTCGAGGAATTCGGACAGCAGGTCCTCGGTCATCGGCGTGTTGCGGTAGGTGGAAAGCTCCTGCCAGGTGGTGTTGACCGCCTCCCACATATCGGCCGTCAGCGCGGTACGCACGGCGCGCGCATTGCGGCGCGCGACCTCGATGCAGTTGACGATGGAGGAGGGGTTGTCGGCGTCGAAGGCGAGAAACTGGATGACCGACGGTTCGTCGGCGGTCTCGTGGCGTGCGTAGTAGCTCTCGCTGCCGCCGGCGGCGACGATCGCGGACTCCCACTCGCTATTGCGTTCGCTGTCCACGCGAACGGCGTTCATCTGGCCGGCCACCTGCAGCAGGCGGGCGACATAGTCGGCGCGTTCCATGTAACGCGAGAGCCAGAACAGGTTTTCTGCGGTGCGTGCCAGCATCAGCTTTCCAGTACCCAGGTGTCTTTGGTGCCACCGCCCTGTGAGGAGTTCACCACGAGCGAGCCCTCTTTCAATGCCACGCGGGTGAGGCCGCCGGGCACCACACGAATGCGATCGGCGCCACACAGCACGAACGGCCGCAGATCGACATGGCGCGGCGCGATGCCGGCGTCGACGAAGGTCGGCACCGTCGACAGCGCCAGCGTGGGCTGTGCGATGTAGTCGTTCGGACGCGTTTTCAGCAAGGCGCGGAAATCGTCCAGCTCGGTGCGGCTGGCGTGCGGTCCGACCAGCATGCCGTAGCCGCCGGAGCCGTGGACCGCCTTGACCACCAGTTCGTCGAGATGCTCCAGCACGTAGCGCAATTCGTCCGGCTTGCTGCAGTCGTGGGTGGGCACGTTGCGCAACAGTGGCTCTTCGCCGAGATAGAAGCGGATCATCTCCGGCACGTGGATGTATACCGCCTTGTCGTCGGCGATGCCGGCACCGATGGCGTTGGTCAGCGTGAGGTTGCCCGCGCGGTTGGCAAAATGCAGCCCAGGCACGCCGAGCATCGAGTTCGGTTTGAAGATCAGCGGATCGAGGTAGTCGTCGTCGATCCGCCGGTAAATCACGTCGACGCGCGACAGGCCGGCCGTCGTGCGTTGGTAGCAGATGTCCTTGTCGACGACCAGATCGGCGCCTTCGACCAGGTCGATGCCCATCTCGTCGGCCAGAAACGCGTGCTCGTAGTAGGCGCTGTTGTGGATGCCGGGGGTCAGCAGTACCACCGTCGGCTCGCCGGGACAGTTTGGCGGCGCCAGCGAACGCAGTGTGGCGAGCAGCTCGTCGGGATAGTGCGCCACCGGGGCCACGCGGTTGCGCCGGAACAGGTCCGGAAACAGCCGCTGCATCACCTCGCGGTTCTCTACCATGTAGGAGACGCCCGAGGGCGTGCGGCAGTTGTCTTCCAGCACGTAATAGTCGTCGGGGCCGGTACGCACCATGTCGATGCCGGCGATATGCGAATACATCTGGCCCGGCAGATCGAGCCCGGCCATTTCCGGCCGGAACTCGCTGTTGTGCAGGATCAGCTTTTCCGGAATGCGGCCTGCGCGCACGATGTCGCGGTCGTGGTACACGTCGTGGATAAACGCGTTCAAGGCCTTGGCGCGCTGCTCCAGACCCTGGCGCAAACGCAGCCATTCCGCCTGTGCCATCACGCGCGGAATGAAGTCGAACGGGATCAGCCGCTCCGGGTCCCCGCCCTCGGTGTACACCGCAAAGGTGATGCCGATACGGCGAAACAGCACCTCCGCCTCGCGGCGCTTGAGCGCCAGCTGCTCGGCGGGCATCGATTTCAGCCAGGAATCGATCAGCGCATACGGCGCGCGAACGTTCTCCGGCCAGCCCATCTCGTCGAATACAGGGGTTGCGTCGGCCATCAAAACTCCTGGTTGGGCAGCCACGGCAGCGATGGTTCGCCGTAGTGGAAAACGGTAGATGCTGAATTCGGCGTCGACCACTCGACATTACCGCGGGTGACCGATCGATGTCTAAATGTTTCGTCGTGACGTTGTCGACGGCTCGACAACGGCCTGGAATGATCCGGCAAGATCGCAGGGCGGGCGTGCAATTTCCGTGCAGTCGCGCTGCCGACATGGCGAAAGCATGGGCGCTTGTCGGCTAAAACGCGTGCGATCGGCTGTCTGTGTTCGGCGCGCTCCGGGCCAGGCCGCGCGAAGTGCTGGGTCTGTTTGCCTGCCTTTCTATGTCACCACTCGGTCGTGGGCGGACGTCCATTCCCTCGTTCTTTCTCGACCTTCGCGCCAACAACTCGTGGCGCAGGCCACGTGAAGATATAGAGCCGGCTCTCAGTGCGGACACCGGCGATGCCGCGTCGACAATGCGTATGAAGCATCCTGGCTGTTGAACGCGCGCTCGTATTCGACGGAGTCCGCCTGCCGGTGGCGCCGGACGCTTTGCCGCGGCATCGCGATGACGCGAGTTAGATAACGTTGTCATCTATTGTCGCAATCCACTTTCTCTTGTTCGCCGATATCGGTAAAGGACGCTCACGGTTCCGACGATCCACGGTGCGTCACCCGCGATGCGTGTTCCGACCGCCTTGTCTTCGACATTTTTTCAGCAGATGCCCGCGTCGACTAGGCAGCTAAAAATCGCGAGCCATTCCGATGGCGACTCATCACTGTTGCAGCGCGATACGTCGGCAAACGAGCGGCGCCGCGACGTGGCGTTACGACATATCGCACCAGCAGCAAAATAAAAAGCGCACGGCACAACGACAGCGCTGCGCTGGTGCTTCGCAGCAATTCACATGCGCGGTCACAGATGGGATTTTTTCCAATAGACAACGTTGTCATTTAGGCCTATCACAGGACATATTCCACGCATAACAAGCGGTAGCGTGCATGGATGCAATGAGGCGCCTATCCCCCATGGCCGATCGGATCGCGGCCGTGAACTGCCTCGGTAATTCACTTGAATTGATGCAGGCCCATCCGGAGAGCACGACATGTCACTCAAACCCCCGTCACCTTTTGTAAAACAGCCCGCCAAGTGTTTACGCATGGCATTAGGAGCATTCGGCAGCGTTGCTGCTACCGGTCTGTCCATGGCGCTGCTGGCCGCGGCACCGGTGCAGTCGGTGCACGCCGCGAGCGCGACCAGCTGCGCCGCAGCTTGGAGTGCGTCGCAGGTTTATACCGGCGGCAACACCGCCAGCGAGAACGGCGTCAACTACGTCGCCAACTGGTGGACGCAAGGCAATGACCCGGCGACCAACAGCGGCGGCGCAGGCTCTGGTCAGCCGTGGACCTCGCAGGGTTCCTGCAGCGGTGGCGCGCCGGCACCGGCGCCTGCACCTGCACCTGCACCTGCACCTGCACCGTCGCCGGCGCCTTCACCGGCTCCAGCGCCGGCCCCTGCGCCGGGCAGCTTGCTGTTCAGCCCATACAAGGACGTGACCATCAATCTCAACTGGAATACCAACGTCATGCAGACAGCGGTGACCGGTACGGCGATTCCCGTCGTGGGCAGCGGCAGCCTGGTATCGACCGCCGAACCCAACCTCGGTGCGATTACCTTGGCTTTCGCGTCGGGTGAATGCGGCAGCGAAAACTGGGGCGGCATTCCGGCGGCAAGCTTTGCCAGCGCGAACGTACAGGCGCTGGCCAACGCCGGGCTCAACTATGTGGTTTCCACCGGCGGCCAGGCGGGTACGTTCACCTGCTCCACGCCAGCGGGGATGGCGAAGTTCCTGTCGACCTACAACTCATCGCATCTGGTGGGCGTCGATTTCGATATCGAGGGTGGCCAGACGCAGGCGCAGATCACCAGTCTTGTCACCGAGGTAGCGTACGCGCACACGCTGTATCCGAACCTGCGCTTCTCCTTCACGTTGGCGACGCTGGCGGCATCGGACGGTAGCTACGGCGGGCTCAACTCACTCGGCGACATGGTGGTCAAGTCGATCAAGAGCGCCAACCTCAGCAATTACACGATCAACCTGATGGTGATGGATTTCGGCGGCCCCAGCGCCGGCGTGTGTGTGGTGGCCAACGGTGTCTGCAATATGGGCCAGTCGGCCATCCAGGCGGTGCAGAACCTGCAGCACACGTACGGTATCCCTGCCAGTCAGATCGAGCTGACGCCGATGGTGGGTGTCAACGACGTCTCCAGCGAAGTGTTCTCGCTGACCGATGTCGACACGCTGACCTCTTATGCGGTGAGCAACAAGCTGGCCGGTATTCATTTCTGGTCGCTCGATCGCGATACGCCGTGCTCGAGCAATTCCGGTTATGCCTCGCCGACCTGCAACTCGGTCAGCGGCAGCACCGCGCTGCAGTACACCAATCGGTTCCTGCAGGATCTCGGTCGCTAGTCGCGGTTGCCCCATCGATAGCCACGCGCAAGGCGCGGCTATCGATGGGGAAAATAGGATGAAATCACAACGCCCGATGCAGGAGATTGTCATTCTCCTGCATCGGGCGTTCTTGTTGAGCGTCGTTCTCTGGGTGAAATGAAGGCGCATCATTCGAGTCCGGACACGCCTGTAAGCAGATCCGGCTTCACTTGTGCGTCAGAAAGACGCATTCACGTTTGCTCACGGCATTCGCCATTACGATCCGATGCATGCCCGCGCCGCCGTTTTTCTCGATCATCATGCCGACCTACAACCGCGCCGCGCTGCTCGGGCGCGCGATCGCGTCTGTGCTTGCCCAGGTCGAGTCGCAGTGGGAGCTGCTGGTGGCCGACGACGGCTCGACCGACGACACCTGGCCGCTGCTGTGCGATTGGCAGGCAAGCGATCCGCGCGTGCGCTGCTGGCGGCATGAAAACGGCGGTCAGTCGGTGGCGCGCAATCGCCTTTTGGCCGAGGCCAGCGCACCATGGGTCGCGTTTCTGGACAGCGACGACGAGTTCGAGCCTTCGCATTTGGCGCGTCGCCGGGAGGCGATCGAGTCCGATCCGTCGGTGGATATGTGGATATCGCCAATGCGCGTCGTGGGCGATCCGCTGGTGCCGTGCCGACACCATCCCGGCCAGATGATTCATGTCGACCGCTGCCTGGGGGTGGGCATGATCGTGGTCCGGCGTGAAGCCATTGTGGCGGTCGGCGGCTTTCCCGAAATCCGCTATGCCGAAGACTCGGCGCTGGTGAAAAAGCTGGTCGTCGTCGGCGTTCGCAGCCGCAAGCTGCGCGATCGTTCGTACGTTTATCATCGCGACCATGCGGATACGATCACGCAAAACAGGCTGCGGGATGTGAGTGCGCCGAAAAACGATAGGCCGCTTTTTTAGCCGTTGCATGGACGTCTATACGTCCCAATCCAAGTATGGCCGCTCTAGTTCATCGACCGTCTGTCATACGTATCGAGGTATCGGGCCTGTCTGTGGCGTCTGGTCGGGCAGGTCGACCAGGGTGTCGTCGACGAAGCACCAGCCCCAGCCCTCTGGCGGATCGTAGCCTTCGATGATCGGATGCTTGGTGGCGTGAAAGTGCGCGGTGCTGTGGCGACCCGGCGATTGATCGCAGCAGCCGACGTGGCCGCAGGTTCGGCACAGTCGAAGATGCACCCAGGTCGATCCGTTTTTCAGGCACTCCTCGCAGCCCAGCGTCTGCGGCGTGACCTCGGCAATATCGGCGATATGTTTGCAGTAATCGCTCATGTGGCAGACTCCGACTGTTTGGCGGGCGTGGCGGCAAGCACTTGATGCAGGGCGGCCAGGACCTGGGCACCTTCGCCGACAGCCGCCGCGACGCGCTTGGTGGAACCGGCGCGCACGTCGCCGATGGCGAATATACCGGGCATGCTGGTTTCCAGCGCCAGCGGTTCACGCCCGACGGTCGACCACAATCGGCCGTTACCGGGCTGGCCGGTGCAGATAAAGCCCTTCGCATCCACGTCGACGTTGCAGCCTTCCAGCCAGGCTGCGTTGGGATCCGCACCTACGAATAAAAACAAGTGTCGCAGTGGGCTGGTCCATTCGGCGCCGGTGTCGCGATGGCGAAAGCTGGCGCCAGTCAAGCCGCTGCTCACCTCGCCCTGCAGCGCGATGACTTCGGTGCGCGTATGCAGGGTGACGTTGGGTAGCGCGGTGATACGTTCGATCAGATAACGCGACATCGACGCCTCCAGCGATTCACCGCGTATCACCAGGTGCAGGTGTTTGACCCGGGGCGCCATAAAAACCACCGCCTGTCCCGCCGAGTTGCCGGCGCCGACCAGGGCGATGTCCTCGCCCTCGCACAATTTGGCTTCCACCGGCGACGCCCAGTACGACACGCCGGCGCCTTCGAACAGGCTCAGGTTCTCGATGTCGATGCGCCGGTAGCGCGCGCCCGATGCCACCACCACGCTGCGCGCCTGCACGCCGAGGCCGCTTTCCAGCCGCAGCGTAAATGGATCGCCTGGCTGGCGCTGGTCGCCGCCGCATTCCAATGCGCTTACGGTGACCGGAATAGCGATTTCGGCGCCGAACTTCTGCGCCTGGGTAAATGCGCGCGCGGCCAGCGCATGGCCGGAGATGCCGCTGGGAAAACCCAGATAGTTCTCGATGCGGGCCGACGCGCCGGCCTGTCCGCCGAACGAGCGGGTATCCAGCACCAGCACGGACAGGCCTTCCGACGCTGCATAAACCGCTGTCGCCAGTCCGGCCGGGCCGGCACCCACCACGGCCACGTCGTAGATGCGGTCGGGGTCGAGCTCCGGTGTCATGCCGAGGCAGGCGGCCAGATCGACTTCGCTGGGATGCCTGAGCAGCGAGCCATTGGGGCAAAGTACGATCGGCAGGTCGTCATCGTGTACGCCGAACCGTTCGGCCAGCGCCTGGCCTTCGCCGCCGTCCGTCACGTCCAGCAACGAATAGGGGTGGCCGTTGCGGGTGAGAAAACCCTGCAGCCGCACCAGCGCCGGCTCACCGGGTCGACCGGCGAGCAGCGTGTTGGCTCCTTCGGCGATCAGCGCCGTACGGCGCAGCAGGAAGGCGCGCATGATGATTTCGCCAATTTCCGCCGAACCGACGATCAGCGCGCGCAGCTGGTGGGTATCGAAGCGCAATGCCTCGCAGCCGTTCGCACCCGCGCGCGCCTCGGCCAGCGCCGAACGGCCGCCGAGCTGGCTGACTTCGCCGGTGATGCCGCCGATCGGCAAGGTGGCGATCAGCTGATCCTCACCGCTGCTATGGCCGCGGTTGACCAGGACCTCGCCGGTGGTGACGATGAATACCGGCGCATGGCGCTCGCCAAGCGCGTAGAGCGTCTCGCCCGGCTCGAATTTCTGCGGCGGCGCCGTCGCAAAGCGCTGTGCCACCGCGATCTGCACGGCGCATAGCGCAGGGAACAGCTGATCACGCCGGGTTTCGGCCAGACTCATGTATTGCCCAAAGGCTGAAGAGTATCGGCAGTCTCGCCCGAGCACCTCAGGCTGGCAAGCATGGAAGCGAGCCGCGGCGGGTGGCGGCGTGCACGGAGCGGCGCGCTTCCTCGACACTGCAGCGCTGAAAAATCCAGCGCCCTGTAGAAATGGATTAGCGCGTACTATAGGGGCGCAAAGCACGCGCTATCGCGTGTTCTACGGGCTACCGATGCCGAATGACGTACACGGTATCCAAGCCATGCTTGCCAGACGAGTAGGGGAAGCTGCGGATGCGGCAAGCGTCGCCGCCGAGGCACTTCTGATTTGGAAGGACGTCGACGTGGCGCTGGCGCCGATCATCGGCCAGCCCGGCGTTGCGGCCCTTTACAAGCGCAGCCTGTATCTCACGTTGATCGATCATCCCTGTCTCGTGACCGCATACGAGGGTTCGCTGCGCCCCGGCGAATTCGAGGGTCTGAAAACCGCCTTGTCTCAACAGACGCCGGCGGAGGCCTTGGCGGCAACGATCTCGCTGCTACACACTTTCCACGATCTTCTTATCCACCTGATCGGCGGCTCGCTGTTCGAGCGTCTGCTGCGTTCGGTGTGGGACAAGTCATCCAGCGGCGATGCCGCGAAGGACAATGCTCCATGACCAAGGTCAAAGCCATCATCAATCGCCTTGCCACGGGAGTACCTGGACTGGACGACGTGTTCGGCGGCGGTCTGCCGGAGTTTTCCTTCAACCTTATCGCCGGGCCGCCGGGATCGGGCAAGACCACGCTGGCGCACCAGATCATGTTTGCGCTGGCCACGCCTACGCGGCCAGCGCTGTATTTCACCGTGCTCGGCGAGCCGCCGCTGAAGATGTTCCGCTATCAGCAACAGTTCGATTTTTTCGATACGGAAAAAGTCAGTCAGTCGGTCCACTTCATCAATCTGGCCGAAGAAACGGCTACTGGCGATCTGACCAAGGTGCTGGCGCGGGTGGTTGCCAAGGTCGAGGCGTACGGCCCCTCGTTGGTGTTTGTGGATTCGTTTCGGTCGGTCATCCTCGCCGGGGAGGGCGATCGCCATCCTTTCATCAGCCTGCAGCAATTCGTGCAGCAGCTGGGCATGCTGATGACGAGCTGGCAGGCCACTACGTTCCTGCTTGGCGAATACTTCAGCGATGACGATCCCAGCCCGGTATTCACGGTAGCCGACGGGCTGATCTGGCTGCGTCAGAGCGTGCAGAGCAATTCGATGGTACGCAAGATGGAGATCATGAAGATGCGCGGGCAACCGTCACTGCCTGGTCTGCACACGTTTCGCATCACGGAGAACGGCATTCAGGTGTTCGCGCCGCCGGTGCTGGCACCGCTGACCGACTGGCAGCCTGCGCTCGAGGCTGATCAACGGGTAAAAATGGGTGTGCCCGAACTCGATGCGATGATGGGGGGCGGCCTGCCGCGCGGGTACTCGCTGCTGGTCGCCGGGCCATCGGGTTCGGGCAAGAGCATTCTGGCATCGGCTTTTCTGGCCGAAGGCGCACGGGCCGGGGAAACCGGCGTCATCGCTGCGTTCGAACAGCGTCCCAAGCAATCGCGTGGGCGGGTGCTGGCCGATCTGATCGAGAGCGATCGGATCGGCATCATCGATACCCGATCCCTCGCGCTGTCGGTCGACGAAATTGCGATGCAGCTGATCGCCGAGATCCGCCGCCTCAAGGCGACCCGTGTGGTGATCGATTCGCTGTCGGGATTCGAGCTGGCGCTGGCGCCGACGTTTCGCGAGGATTTTCGCGAGTCGCTGTCGCGGCTGGTTTCCTCGCTTACCGATACGGGCGTCACCGTACTGATGACCTCCGAACTGGAGGATCGCTACAACGAGCTGCGCTTCAGCCCCTACGGTACGGCGTTTCTCACCGACGCTATCGTCGTGCAGCGGTATATCGAACTGGAGGGTCGATTGGAGCGGGTGATGGCGGTGGTAAAAATTCGCGCCAGTGCGCATTCCAATGCGCTGCATCTTTTTCATATCGATGATGACGGCATCCAGATCGACGAGATGCTGGCCGGTTACGAGGGTTTGCTGGGCGGTCGGCCCACGCGCAGCCGCAGCGGTTTGAATGGACCGACATCCGGCGCCGACGATGGATAAGTACAGCATCATGCCGTCGACGTCGTGACCGACCGAAACGATCCGCATACCGTTGCTGAAGCCGCGCAGACAGTGGCGTTACTCAACGGGCAGGCCGATGACCTGCGGGCGGATCTGGTCAAACTGCGCCAGGAACTGGTGGACGTGCGCATGGAGATCGGCAGCAATCGCATCACGCAACTGCTCGAGGCCAACGGTCGACTGATGCTGGCCGCACTCAATGCCGAATCCATCGCGGAAACCGCGGTGGCCAATCTCACCGAGCTGACCTATTCCAGCCAGCGCGATGCGCTGACGTATACGGCCAACCGTGCGCTGATGTTCGATCGCCTGACCCTGGCGATGACCATCGCCAGTCAGCGCAACAGCCGCCTGGCGGTGCTCTTTCTCGATCTGGATCACTTCAGAACCATCAACAACACGCTCGGCCATGCCGGTGGCGACGCCGTGCTGCAGGTGGTCGCCAGCCGCCTGGAGTCGGTGCTGCACGATGGCGACACCGTCAGCCGGCACGGCGGTGACGAGTTCCTCGTGTTGCTGACCCAGGTTGCTCAGGCTTCCGAAGCGGCGCGTATCGCCGAGATGCTGCTGGCGGCCATTGCGCTGCCCAGTTCGGTCGGTGAGGTGCGCCTGCAGCTTTCCGCCAGCATCGGCATCTCCTTGTATCCGGAAGACGGACTGGACATGGCCACCCTGATCGATCGTGCCGATGTGGCCATGTATCGTTCCAAGGAAAGAGGGCCCGGCGGATACCAGTTCCATGATGATGCGCCAACGAGCGAGCCTGGACCGCGCTCGGCACTGATGCCGCTGATCTGTCGCGAATCGCTGCCGGTCGAGGAAGCCGATCGCCTGGCCGATCTGCGCGATGCCAACGAAAAGTTATTGATGGCTGCACTCACGGCGCAGGAGCTGGAGCTGCACGCGCGCGAGGCACACCGCCAGCAGATCCAATTCATGGCGATGGTGGCGCACGAGCTGCGCAATCCGCTTACGCCGATACGTCTGGCGGCGAGTCTGCTGATCGATCGGCGAACCAACGACGCGCTGTCGCTGGCGCGTCTGCAGGTGATCATCGACGATCAGGTGACGCATATGTCGCGACTGATCGGCGATCTGCTCGATGGTTCGCGCATCAGCACGGGCAAGCTGCGGCTGGAGCGCAGCAACGTGGAAATGATCGACGTACTGCGTCTGGCGATCGAATCCTGCCGTCCCGCAATGGAAGCAAGAGGGCAGCAGATGACGATTGAGCTGCCGTCTGCGCCGCTGCATTTTTACGGGGACCGCGTCAGGTTGACGCAGATATTCAACAATCTTTTGGACAACGCATCGAAATACACGCCGGAAGGCGGCAAGGTTTCGCTGGTGCTGGTGGTGCGAGAGCAGGCGATGGCGATCACCGTGTCCGATAACGGCATCGGCATTTCGCCCGACGCGTTGCCGCATGTCTTCGACCTGTTCATGCAGGATGCGCGCGCGCTCGATCGTTCCAGCGGTGGACTCGGCATTGGGCTGGCCGTGGTGCGCGAGCTGGTGGAGGCACACCGCGGCACGGTCACGGGACACAGCGCTGGACGCAATCTCGGCAGCGAATTCACCGTGACCCTGCCGATAGATAGTTTCCCCGCAGCCGCATAGCTCTTGTCAACGCCGATGGCATCGCCATTTTTCGTCGTGCGCAGGTGCATGCACGATATCCACGCGATGCCTCGCCAGGCGGCTCGGCTACAGGGCCGACGCGAGCGTATTGGAGTATCGAGCGTTATTGTCCTCTGGACCGGCACGAACGCGGTGGCGGCCGCCTAAGGCGACGGCCAAAACCACGTGCCGTCTGTTTCAGATATTTCAGGCAGCCAACGTCGAGGGTGAGATCACTTGCGCGGCGAAACGTTCCATTTCTTCCAGCTGCGGGCTCATCTGCAGCAGGAGCAGATCGAGGCCGATCGCGGAGAATTCGGCGATGCGCGCACGCACCTGCTCGGGCGTGCCGATCAGACCCGGACGCAGGCCACGATTGGAGACCGAGTATTCCTTGATCTTCATCTCGCGCTCCAGCTGGGTGCCGGAGAGCCACTGCTCGAAGTTGGCGAAGCCGGCGGCTTCCGGGTCCAGCGCGGTAATGCGTTCGACCTCGGCCAGCGCTTCGGCCTCGGTATCGCGCACGATGGCGTAAGCCGCCATGCCGTAGATCATCGGCGGCAGGCCTTCGCGCTCGCGGCGAGCGCGCATGTCGGCGATTTTTTCGGCGATGAAGGCCGGTTCGTCGCCGTGCATGACGTAAGCGTCACAGCGCTGGGCGATCATCGTCTTGGCCGCTTCGGATTCGCCGCCGGCGTAGATGGTTGGACGCGGCGAAGAGATCGGCTTGGGCTCGCAGATCGCGTCCTTCAGCTGGTAGCGCTCGCCGCTGAAATTGAACGGCGTCTGTGTCCATAGGCCGTCGACCACCTGCAGCCATTCGTTGGTGCGACCGTAGCGGTCGTCGTGCTGATCGAACTGCAGGCCGTATTGCGTTGCTTCGTCGGCCCACCAGGACGACACCACGTTGAGCGCGAGTCGGCCGCCGGAGATGCGGTCGATATTCGCGGCCTGCTTGGCGAACAGCGCGGGCTGATGAAAATTCGGCCGCACGGCGACCATGATCTCCAGTTTTTTCGTCACTGCGGCCAGCGCGGCCGCACTGGACCAGGCGTCGAGCGCCGGTTCGTTGACGCCCTTGATGTCGTTGAGATTGAGTTCGGCGACCAGGGTGAGGTCGTAGCCAATCTGCTCGGCACGAAGGCACAGCTTGCTCAGATAGTCCCAGCTCGCCTCCATGTTTTCGTCGCGGATATTGCGCAGCCAACCGCCGAATACCGGGGCCCAGAATCCGTACTTCATGTTGCCTTCTCCTGCTTGGATGCGATCACGTCGATCAGATAGTCGACCAGCTTTTCGTGCGGGTCCCAGCCCAGCACGTGGAGCGGATCGGCGACGAAATTGGATAGCCCGTTGATATCGTAGAAACGGCGCGCACCGTCGCGTTCGTCGATCATGAATTCGATGCCGCCGATGTCCAGCCCCGACGCTCGCGCAATGGCTTCGGCCGCCTTGATCGCCTGCGCATCGGGCTTGAATTCCTGCACGGTGACGGTGGGCTTGTCGATCAGGCAGACGTCGGCAGGGCAAAGGTCGAACGTGCCGCCGTCGGTGTTGAGCGAGATCGCATAGAGAAATTTGCCGTCTAGCGTTTCCATGCGGACCATGTGCTTGTCTTTCGCCGGTACGTATTCCTGCACCAGCAGCACGCTGTCGATGCCTTTGGGCGCGCGGTCGTTGGCCACGGCCTGCTTCAGTTCGTCGACGCTGTCATAGCGCGATACGCCGGCGCCCGAGCCGCCGATGTTCACTTTCACGATGACCGGAAAGCGCAGGCCTTCGGTTGCCGCCACGATATCCGCCTGCCGGTGCACTACACGGGTGGCGGGAATATCCAACCCCAGCGACTGGATCACCGACAGCTGCCGTGCTTTGTTAGCATCGATCGCCAGCGCCTTGCTGCCGTTGATCACGTGCGCGCCGTTCAACTCCCAGTGCGCATACAACGCCTGCGCGTAGAAAATCGGATGCTCGTCCTGGCGCAAAAACGAACTCATGGCCAAACGGCTAAACACCACGGGTGCCGGTGCGTGCCTGTCGGCAAGGTCGAACTGGTGGTTTTCGAAGGGAAAGGCCTGGTAACCGACGCCGCGGCGATCCAGCGCGGCGAAAAGTGGCTTGAACCACTCGGGGTGCTCGTAAACGATCGCCAGGGAGGGCTGTTTAGACATGGGAGGTGAATTCTTCAGTTAAGCAGACGCCCATGGTCGACACGAGCGGTACGGATTGTCAACCGACAGCGATATTTGGACGGCCATTTGCCGCGGTATTCGCTGTTTCGTCAGACAGAATAAAAGTCGTGCGGCTGCGCGCTCAGTCGGTGCGCAGCCTCTTCGAGACGGCTTCGGCGATAGCCGCGCCGCTCTGGTATGCGCACTCCACACTCGCGCCAAGGCACCAGTCGCCGCCGGCGAACAGGCTGCGATCGGTGTTGGTGAGAAAAGGCTGGCCAAGCGCCTGCGTGGTCATCGCGTAGCGCCAGCGGTGTGCCTGGGCGGCGATAGTGTCTGGCAATGCCTGACCAACGGCGCGAGCCAGCTCCCGCTGCATCGCTCCTGCCGCCTGCTCGGGCGTCAGCTCCAGATGCTCGGCGCTCCACTCGGCACCCGCATGAACCACCCAGGCGTGGAGATTCCCGCCGTGCTCAGGCCGTGACGCCTGCCGTGCCAGCCAGGAGATGGCGCCAGTGTCGAAACGGCGCGCGTCGAAGTCCACATCGAGCGGCGCGGCAAACGTGATCATCAAGGTCCAGCACGGCGCCATGCGTACCGCATCGAGCGAGGTTTGCATTAACGCGTCGTCTGCAAAAAGCGCACGCGTTTGCACGGGCGGCGCGGTGCTGATCACCACGTCGAAGGATTCGAACAGTGCTCCATCGGCCGTCTGCAGCTGCCAGGCATTTCCGCTTCGCTCCAGCGTGCTCACTGTGGTGCTGAGGCGGATTTCGAGCTTTTCCGCCAGCGGTTTCAGCAGCGCACTCATGCCGGGCGTACCGACAAACCACGGGTGATGCGCCGCGTCGATGCCCAGACGCGGCTGCCATTCGTCCGCAGCGCCGTCGTGTCGAAGCCTGTCGATTAAAGCACTGAAATCGGCCGAGCGCGTGGTGATGTACTGCGCGCCATGGTCGAAGCTGTCGCCGCCTTCGATGCGTCGCGTGGCGAGGCGGCCGCCGATGCCGCGGCTTTTATCGAATAACGTGACGGCGAAATCGCGCTGCTGCAGCGCGTGTGCGCAGCTGATGCCGGCCATACCGGCTCCGATGATGGCGATTTGCGGCGAGTGGGTATTAAGGTCGTGCTGCATGCGTTGAACCTTGATGCGAATACCCGATGGTCGCATGCGCGACGTGCCGGTTTCGTCACGCGGCCGGCCTGCGACAACAGCGCACGTTGCAACTACTGCCGCGCCTGCAGCCTCAGCCCGCGCGGGGTCAGCCAGCGCTCGATGCCCTCGAAGACGCCTTGCGCCAGCAGCGCCAGAATCGCCGCAGGAATTGCCCCCTCGAGAATAAGGCTGATGTTGTCCAGCCGGATACCGGTGAGTATCGGCTGGCCGTAGCCGCCGGCGCCGATCAGCGCGGCCAGCGTGGCCGTGCCCACGTTGATCACCGCCGCGGTCTTGATGCCAGCGAGGATGGAACGGGTTGCCAGCGGCAGTTCGATCCGGCGCAGCCGCACGCCGCGAGGCAGGCCCATGGCCGCGGCCGATTCGCGCAGTTCCGGCGCAATGCCGACCAGCCCCGCGTGCGTGTTCCGGACGATCGGCAACAGGCTGTAAAGGAACAGCGCGGCAATGGCCGGCCACGTGCCGATACCGAAAACGGGAATCATGAAGACGAACATCGCCAGCGACGGTACCGTTTGCAGAATGCCGGTCAGCCCGATCACCACCTGGCCCAATCGCTTCAACCGCGCCGCCAGAATGCCCAGCGGAATCGCCAGCAGCACGGCCAGCCCCAGCGACAGCATCACCAGCTTGATGTGCTCGATGCTTGTCTGCAGCAATCGCGCGGCGAGTCCCTTGTCGGCGCTGGTATCGGGCTGGATGCCAAGAAACGCGGCGACCACGACGTTCTCTTTCATGCCCTTCAGCTTCACCTTGGCGTTCATCTGACGCACGGTGTTTTCGTCGATGCGGCCGGCGAGCTTTTGCAGCGCGGTGACGAAGTGCGGTGCGCTTTGCGCAAGCGCCAGCCGATACAGATACACCGCCTCGTAGCGCGGAAAATAATGGCGGTCGTCGTCCAGCGTGCGCAGATGGTAGTAGGGGATTTCCGCGTCGGTGCTGTAGAGGTCGGTCGCATCGACCGCGCCGCTGGCCACGGCGCGATACGACAGCGCGTGGTCGAGTCCGCGCACCTGCGTCTGCGGCAAGCCGTAGCGCTGGCGAATACCGGGCCAGCCGTCTGCGCGGTCGATGAATTCGTTGGAAAAGCCGAAGCGCAGTTCGGGATGCGCGACCAGATCGGACAGGCGGCTGATATGCAGCTGCGCGGCTTTATCCGCCAGCATGCCCACGGCATAGGTGTTGTTGAAGCCCAGCGAATCGGTGATGCCGATGCCCAGCGGCTGCAGCCGCGCGCGCAAGGTAGGGATGTCGGCGTCGGGCGCCACGTTTTTCAGCAGCTCGTGGGTGATGGTGCCGGTGTATTCGGAATAGACGTCGATATCGCCTTGCTGCAGCGCTTTCCACAGCACGCTGGTGCCACCGAGCTCGCGCTGGTGCACGGCATCGACGCCGGCCTGCTGCGCGGTGGCCTTGGCCAGTTCGCCCAGGATCACCGATTCGGTAAACACCTTCGAGCCGATGCGCACCGGCGTCGATTGCGCAAATACGGGCACGAGCAGCAGCGCCAGCAGCATCAGGCACCGACCCATCGTGCGACTCACGAACGCACCTCGGGCAGGCGACGCTGCGCTTCGACAAAGCGGGTCACGAAAGGCTCGGCGGGGCGATCCAGCAGATCCTGCAGCGTGCCGTCCTGCACGACGGCGCCGTCGCGCATCAGCACCAGCCGATCGGCGAACCAGGCCGCTTCGGCCAGGTCGTGCGTGACGATGATCACCGTCTTGCCGAGCTGCGCGAAAATGCGCTTGAGCTCGTCCTGCAGCTCGTGCCGCACGATGGGGTCGAGCGCGCCCAGCGGTTCGTCCAGCAGCAGCGCGTCGGGATCGACCATCAGCGCGCGCATCAGCGCCACGCGCTGGCGCTGTCCGCCGGAGAGTTCGGCGGGATAGCGATCGAGCACATCGAGCGGCAGATGGGTGAGCGCCGCGAGTTCCTCGGCGCGCTGCTGCGCGTGTTGCGCACGCCAGCCGAGATAGCGCGGCAGCAGCGCCAAATTGCCGGATACGGTGAGGTGTGGAAACAGTCCGCCGTCCTGGATCACATAGCCGACGCGTCGTCGCAGTTCGAGTACCTTGGAGGGGCCGAGCGGCTGGCCGTCGACGCAGACCGTACCCTCATCCGGATAGTCCAGCCCCAGCAGCAACCGCAGCACGGTCGACTTGCCCGAGCCGCTGCTACCGATCAGAGCGGTGGTGCTGCCCGCGGAAAAATCGATATCGACGTGATTGAGCGCGACCACCGCGCCGTAGCGCTTGCTGGCGCGCTCGAGCGCGAAGCCGAAGCGGCGCGCCTCAGCGATGGCCACGGGAATACTCGCAGAGCGTTGGGGCAACCTTGCAAATCGCGCGTCGGCTCATGCGTCGTCCGACGCGGGCGGTTCCGCTGCCGACGGGATCGGCAGCGCCTTGAAGCGCGCCACGAAATCGGCCGCCGGCTCGGGTCGCCCCAGGTGATAGCCCTGGGCGTAGTCGCAGCCCATCTCGGCCAGCAGCTTCTGCGTGGCCTGATCTTCCACACCCTCGGCGACGACAGTCAGGTCCATGTGATGGGACATGTTGACGATGGCGCGAACCAGCTTGGCCGTCTGCATGTCGTCGCGCATGTCGGCGATCAGCGACTGGTCGATCTTCAGCTCGGTCGCGGGGAATTTACGCAGATAGGCGATCGAGGCGTAGCCAGTGCCGAAGTCGTCGATGGCGATGCCGACGCCGCGATCGCGCAGGCGAGCGAGCACCCGCAGGCTCAGTTCCAGATCGTTGACCAGCGCGGTCTCCGTCACTTCGGCGATGACGCTGGTCGGTGCCACGCCCCAGATGTCCAGCGCGTCCATCAGCTGCTCGACGATGCCGGGCTTGGAGAATACGCGCGGCGAAAAATTGATCGCAAAGGTCAGCTCGTGTGCGCCGCGCAGCGGCGCCGCGTGGCGCAGGGTGGCGTTGATGCTCCAGCGGGTCAGCGCCGAGATCAGATCGCTCTGCTCGGCGAAGGGTACGAAGTTGGCCGGCGATACCTCGCCGTGCTGCTCGCTGGTCCAGCGGGCCAGCGATTCGACGCCGGCCACGCGATGACGCTGCAGATCCCATACGGGCTGAAAATACGCGCGCAGGCGATTGGTGTCGATCGCATCGCGCAGTTCTTCGTGGACGATCTCCACCTGCTTGTCCTGCGGCTGGTAGAACGCGTACTGGTCGCCGCGGCGTAGCGCGTCGTCCAGCGCCATCTCTGCATGCCGGCAAAGCGCGTCGGCGTCGATCCCATCGTGTGGATACAGCGCAATGCCCATCAGGGCGTGGCCGTGCCAGGGCGTGGTGCCGGCATTCATCGGCAGCTCGAACGCACGGATCAGCCGCGTCGCGGCAAGCAGTGTATGGTTTTGGTGACGCATCTGCGGCAGTACCAGCGCGAAGCTGTCGTCGCCGGCGCGAAACACCTGATCCATCGGCCGCATGGATTGCTCGATCAGAACACGTGCCCGATCTTCCGCCAGCTCACCTTGGGCATAGCCGAAGCGTAGCGCGATGTCGCGCAATCCACGCACCCGTAGGATGATGACGGCGAAGCTGCCGGCTTCGGCCGCGGTCCGTTCCACCTGCGTCTGGATCGCGGCAAAGAGGGCTTCCCGATTCATCATCGCCCGGGAATCCTCATCAATGCAGAAACAGTTCGGCGGCGTTGATGCCATAGTCGCCGGAGGCAAGGCTGCGCACGATGTCGATCATGCGCGTGACGGTGCGGGCGACGTTTTTCTTGTCCTTGGATGATTTCACAGGCTCATCCTGATTCATCAGGTCGAGCTGGCGAAAATCGTTTACCGGCTGCTTGTCCGCGTCGGTGAGGATGACCACCTTCGGCCGCAGGCGCCGGACCTGATTCTGCGCCATGACTACCGCGACCTCGCCAGTGCTCAACTCGACCAGCGAGCCGGTGGGATACACGCCGAGGCATACCTGAAACTGCTCGACCAGTTCGGTCTGGAACAGCGTGTCGCGCCCGGCGTAGATCTGGCGCAGCGCCTGGTGGCGTGAGATGGCGGCGCGGTAGGGGCGCGGGCTGATCATGGCATCGTACGCGTCGATGATCGCAAGCATGCGTCCGGTGATCGGGGTGAGGTCGCCGGTCAGGCTGTCCGGGTAGCCGCTGCCATCCATGCGCTCGTGATGCGTGCGTACGATGTCGAGCACATCCTGATCGGTGATGCCCGACTGCTCGACGATTTTCATGCCGCGCGCCACATGCGACTGCAGCTTTTTCGATTGGGCCGGGGTCAGCTTGCCGGTGCCCTGCAGCAGGGACTGCGGCAGTTGGGTCTTGCCGATATCCATCAGCAGGCCGCCGGCGGCCAGGCTGATGATGGTGTCTTCGGCAAAACCCATGTGGCGGCCGAACGCCGCGGCCAGCGCGCTGCAGCCGATGGCATGGCTGTAGGAATAGCTGTCGTGACCTTTCAGACCTTCGATCCAGAAAAACGCGTCCGCACTGCGCAGTACGCTGGCGACCAGCGGACGCACGGCGTTTTCCACGTGTTCCACCGACAACTCGCGGCCGCTGGTGACGTCCTCGAAAATGCGGTCGACCATCGCGGTGGCGTTGTTGAACGCTTCGCGCGCACGGGGTGCTTCCTCGTCGACCGGCGCCGTGTCCGCGTATTTGATCGTTCCGTCGAAGCGCGATTCGTCCAGCCGCGTGCGGGTGAGCGTCGTGGGTCGTTCCATCGATATCTGCCGGTGCGCGTCGATATAGACGTATTCGCACAGCTCACGGATGGTGCCGAGATCCTCCTCGGTCAACAGTTCCACACCCTGCAACGGGTACGAGGTTTCTTCCCAGGGTCGGTCCAGCCGGCACACGAACATGCCAATGTCCAAATCGGCGACGGCCATGCGCCGCTCTTCAATCTCAGAGGCCACGCGTTGCACCATCCCCATCAAGTCTGCTGCGCGTATTAATAGCGTATTTCGCCGACCTATGGAGTGAAGACGACTACACGTACGCGATGTGTGCCGTCGATGCGCTGTCGATCGGCAGGCCGGCACGGGGTCATGGACGAAATGCTCAGCCGCTGGCAACGCTCAGGGGCGTTCCGACCGTTTTTTCAACATCAGCGTCAATGCCACCGCGACCACGGCCGCCAGCGCGGCGAAACCGTAGACGCGGCTGAAGCCCATGCCCGACGCTATCCATCCACCGAGCGGTCCGACGGCGACCATGGCGACATCGAGAAAGACCGAGAACACGCCGATCGCCGCGCCGCGGCTGTTTTCCGGCACGCGGTTGACGGCCTCGACGCCAAGGGCCGGGAATACCAGCGAAAACCCCAGCCCCGCCACGGCGGCACCGGCGGCGGCCAGGCCCATATCGCTGGCCAGCCACAGCATCGCCAGGCCGACGGCTTCGACGGCGAACGACACCATTGCCACGCGGTAGCCGCCGACGCGGCCGATCATCGTGCCGAACACGAAGCGCGTGCCGACAAACATCACGCCGAAGATGCTCAGCGTCAGCGCGGCGCCGGTCCAGCCGTGTGCGAGGTAGAGCAGGGTAATGAAGGTCGCGATGCAGCCGAAGCCGAGCGAGCCTAGCGCGAGGCCGATGCCGTGCGGCAACACACGTGCGGCTACGCTGCGGATCGACGCGCGTTCGCCAGCGGCGACCGCGGTGGCCCGCTTGCGTCGGGCCAGCGGAAAGGCGATCACCATCATGCTCAGCGACATCGCACCGATGGCGGCGAAGCCGAAACTGTGCGCGATCAGCACGCCGAGCGGCGCACCGGCGGCGATGGCGCCGTAGGTCGCCACGCCGTTCCAGGAAATCACCCGCGCCGTATGCTGGTGCCCGACCTGGCCCATGCCCCAAGCGATGGCGCCCGTGCCCACGCAGCTTTCGGCGCAGCCCAGGGCCAGTCGCGCGATAAGAATCAGGCCAAGGCTCAGCGCCGGCACCGCTACCGCCAGCGCACCGAGCATCAGCAGCAGTCCGCTGACGCCGCACATCACCAGCCCGGTAAGTACCGTGCGTTTCGGACCGAGGGTGTCGGCCATATGCCCGGCGCGGGCGCGGCTGATCAAGGTGGCGACGTACTGCATGCTGATCGATAGCCCGGCCACCACCGCGCCGAAACCGAGCGTGCTGTGCACGAACCCGGGCAGTACCGCCAGCGACAGGCCGATGGTGAGATAGGTGAAGAAGGTGAACGCCACCGTGCTGAGAATCGGACCGATCACGCTGAAACGGCGCGGCTGGGCGCTCGCATGGGAAACGGAGGGGGCGTAGGAGGCGTCTGGCATGTCGCACGGAGGAGTGATGGCCCTGCGCTGCGCAGGCGATTGAAGTTTACGCTTCTATGACGCAACGCAACATGAAAGAAAAGTCATCCGTGCCCGTAGCCCTTGCTTCCCGCGGCGGGCGAACGCATGGTGATATGACGGATTAGAGATGGCGCGTTTGCTTGTCCTTCGCCAGCAAGTTTGGATCTCTCCGTTTCCGTCCCCCCAGCAAAAAGGAATCCCCATGGATTACAGACAACTCGGCCGCTCCGGCTTTCGCGTGCCGGCACTCAGCTTCGGCACCGGCACCTTCGGCGGCAAGGGCGAATTTTTCCAGGCCTGGGGCAATACCCAGGTCGAAGACGCCAAGCGGCTGATCGACATCTGCCTCGAAGCGGGCGTTACGCTGTTCGACAGCGCCGACATCTACTCCGGCGGCGCGTCGGAAGAAGTGCTTGGCGCCGCACTGAAGGGGCGCCGCCATGAGGCGCTGATTTCGACCAAGGCTACGTTCCGTTCCGGCGACGGCCCCAACGACGTCGGCTCCTCGCGCTTTCATCTGATCGAAGCGGTGGACGGCGCGCTGCGCCGGCTGCAGACCGATCATATCGATCTGTTCCAGCTGCACGGCTTCGACGCCATGACGCCGGTGGAAGAGACGCTGTCCGCGCTGGACGATCTGATCCGTGCGGGCAAGATTCGCTATATCGGCTGCTCCAACTTCTCCGGCTGGCATCTAATGAAGTCGCTTGCCGCGGCAGATCGCCACAACCTGCCGCGCTATATCGCCCATCAGGCCTATTACTCGCTGATCGGCCGCGACTACGAGTGGGAGCTGATGCCGCTGGGCGTGGATCAGGGCGTCGGCGCCGTGGTGTGGAGTCCGCTCGGCTGGGGCAGGCTTACCGGCAAGATCCGTCGCGGCGAGCCGCTGCCGGCGAATAGCCGCCTGCACAAGACCAGCGAGGCCGGCCCGCCGGTCGACGATGAATATCTCTACACGGTGGTGGATGCGCTCGAAGCCGTGGCGAAGGAAACTGGCAAGACGGTGGCCCAGGTGGCACTGAACTGGCTACTGCAGCGTCCGACTGTGGCCACCGTGGTGATCGGTGCCCGCGACGAGGCGCAGCTGAGGCAGAATCTTGGTGCCGTCGGCTGGAACCTCACCGCCGAGCAGGTTGCCACGCTCGATGCCGCGAGCAAGCCGGTCAAGGCCTATCCGTATTGGCATCAAACCCAGTTCGGCGAGCGCAATCCGTCGCCGGTTGCCGAATAGTCTGGACGGCTAGACGTCTATCCAACAAGGCGCGGTATCGAGGCCGCGCCTTGCTGGTCATTTCACTCCTTGGCATAGCCATCCGAGCATGAAGAAAAGCGAGCTGCCCCGCAAAATCTGTCCAGTTTGTCGGCGGGAGTTTGCATGGCGCAAGAAATGGTCGCGCGACTGGGATCAGGTGATCTATTGCTCGGATGCCTGCCGCAAGGGCACACCGCGCGGCAAGATTCTGTCGATCGACCTCTGAGCGTCGGCGTCGCCGGACAAACCGCATTGAGCCTAGTTGTGCGCGTGCGTCGGAGGCGTTTCGGCGTCGCGCGAGGCATCCTGCAGCAACTGTGGCGCAGCCACTTTCCACGTCTTCCAGTTGTGCCCGCCCGGGACCATCAGCACATGAGAGCTGCGCAGGGGCGGGGACATCAGTTCGATCTCCTTGCGCAGGCGGTCGTGGTCGCCATAGCCCAGCCAGACATGGCGGCCCCTGGCCGGATCCATCGACCAGGTTTTCAGATAGCGCCATAGCTCTCGCTGCCAGGTGTTCGGCCCCAGCGTTTCGGCGGGTCCGGGGTTCCATGGTTCCAGGCCGCCCGCGGCGGCGATCTCTTTCGGCACGGCGCTGTCGCCCAGATACGGCGCCAGCAGAATCATGCCGTAGATCTCGCCCGGATAATCGCGGTCGTAGGTCAGCGTGCCCATGCCGCCCAGCGAGGTGCCGGCCAGCCAGATTTGTTCGTAGCCGTGTTTGAGCGCGGGCAGCATCACTTCGTTGTGCAGTCGCAGCGTGGCGTGACCGTCGAGGTAGTACGCCATGGTGACGGCGGCAAGCTCGACGTCGGCATCGGGCCATTCGCGCTGGATGATCTGCGCGATACCGCTTTTCTTCAGCCCGTCCAGATCGTCGCCGCGGCCGGGCAGAAACACCACCAGCCGATGCGCAGTTTGCGGTGCGGGCACGAAGGCGGTAGGAATCGGTCGGGTAGCGTTGCCGATGGGGTAGCACCCGCTCAGCAAGATCAGCGCGAACAGCAGCGCCCAATGGCGAACGCCGAGCCAAAAAATGCGTGTTTTCATCAGAAGTAGTATTTGCGCACGGTTGTCGGCTTTCGCCGTTCGCGCAGCGGGTATGCCGAGAAAGTCGCGATTGCCCAGGTGCGGGCGTCGATCAAACCGCATGGCGCTGTGCCAGCCACAGCGCGATGGCGAGCACCAGCAGCGTGGTTTCCAGCGCGCCGGTACCCAGGGTCAAGCTCTGCACGGGCCAGTATCGGGCCACGCTGATCCAGCGAAAGATCACCAGCGGTGCGTACAGCGCCAGTGCGAGAACGATGCCGGTACGATGCAGCTCCGGCCGCCATGCCAGCCACGCGAAGATGATGCCGAGGCCCAGCTCCATGCCACCGTAGACGGTGACATATTCGGCCATGCCGCCGTTGTTGAGCGAAAGAAAGCCGATCGACTTCGACGTCGCGCTGGCCTTGACCGTACAAAGAATCGCGAAGATGCCGTAAATCGCAGCGTTCACCCACAGATAAATCGCAGTCATGGCATTCCTCAGGAGTCCGTAGAAAAAATATCGGGTGTGGCGGCCGCTCGCTCAGCGATCCAAACGATCAAACGAGAACAGCGCCGCCAGCGGATGTTTGCGGCGCTCGATCAAGGCCCGGATCAGCCCCGCCCCCAGCATGCTGTAAGTGATGCCATTGCCGCCATAGGCCATGGCAAACTGTGCTCGCGGACCGTGCTGCGCATGCGCGCCGAAAAACGGCAGGCCGTCCTCGGTTTCGGCAAAGGTGCCGGCCCAGGCGAAGGCGGGTTTCAGCTCGAGGCCGGGAATCGCGCGTGCGACTTTCTGTACCAGTCGCTGTGCTTTCTTTTGTACGCGCGCGTCGCGGCGCGAGGGAATATCGACCGCGTCGTCCTCGCCGCCGACCAGCAGCCGGCCATCGCCGGTGCTACGCAGATAGAGATATGGCCGCGCCGATTCCCACACCATCGTTTCGCCCAGCGCACCCAGCGTATCGGCATCGAGCGGATCGGTGATGAAGGCATAACTGCTGCGGTTGTCGGCTACGTGCTGATCCAGCCAGTGCTGGCTGGCGTAGCCCGCGGCGAAAACGACGTGACTTGCACGAATCTGCGCGCCCTGGGTCGTGTGCAGCGTGACGCCGCGGGCATGCGTTTCCAGGCGTTCGATGCGCGTGCGGTCGAACACGCCGGTTCCGCGTTTTTCCAGCCGCGCCAGCAGGCGATAGGCCATGCGATACGGATCGATCCGCGCCGCCAGCTGGCTGAGAATCGCTCCCGGCGCGCGGATGCCGTAATCCGCCATCAGCGCCTCGGGCTCCAGCCAGCTCACCTCGAATCCGTGTTTCTTGCGCAGCGCCATTTCGTCGCGGACGTCCGGCACGTGGTGACGTCGGCTGGCGTAGTAGACGCTGTGCATGCGGGCGAAATCGACGTCGCGGATATCGCCCGCAAGCGACTGCAGCTGATGGATCGCGTCGGCGCAGGCGCGATAGGCGAGGGCGGCATCGTCTTCGCCATAGCGTTTGGCCAGATCGATCATCGGCGTGTCGATTTCATATTGCAGCAATGCGGTGCTGGCAGCGGAGCTGCCCCAGCCGACGTCGCGTTCTTCCACGACCACCACGTCGTGACCGTGGGCAGCCAGTTCGTCGGTGATCAATGCGCCGCTGATGCCGCCGCCAATCACCGCCACGTCGCAGCGCACGTCCTCCTGCAACTGCGGAAAGGCGTGCATCAAGCCGTTCTTGATCGCCCAGAAGGGATAGCCGCTTTTCAGATCCATGCGCTTCGCTCGCTGTGGCCGCAACGAAAGCGTTGCAGTGACTGGCGAGCTTACGACGACACCATGTATCGGCGCGGTGATCGCACGACATGCCCTGACGATGAGACGACATCGAGCTGTCGCATCATGGATCAGCCATCGTCATCGGCATCGTCCGCAGCGGCCTTCCAGTAGCCTTTGGCTTTTACCCAGTCCTTCGGCACGTGGCGTTTCTCGCTGAGCCAGATTCGCATGGCGCGGGCGCGGCGCGATTCGGTGGCGATCCAGTAAAAGGTGTCGCCCGATGGCGTGGGCAGCCGGCGCAACGCCTGTTCCAGCAATTCGCTGCGATCGGCCGGCTCACCGTTGCGCTCCAGCCAGACGATGTTGACCTGGGCGGACGATGGCAGCAGCTGGCGATCGTGCGCGTCGGGGATTTCCACCAGTACATCGGCGCGCATGGTGGCGGGCATTTCACCCAGCCAGCGCCCGATGGCGGGTAGTGCGGTTTCATCGCCGATCAGCACGTAGTGGTCGAAGTCGCTGGCGACCAGGAACGAGCCACGCGGGCCGCCGGCGCCGATGCGCTGACCCGGCGCGGCTTGCGCCGCCCACAGCGAGGCGGGGCCGTCGCCGTGCAGTACGAAGTCGATCGCCAGTTCGTTGCGCGACGCATCGTGGCGACGCGGGGTGTAATCGCGCATGGGCGAGTATTCGCGACCCGGCGGATATTCCGGCCCGTTGTCGCCCATCACCGGTGTCACGATCTCGCCGGCGCTGTTCGGGAAAAACAGTTTCACGTGATCGTCCGGCGACGCGCTGACGAAGCCGTCGAGCTCATCGCTGACGAAAACTACGCGCTGCATATGCGGCGTCAGTCGCTCGACGCGCTGTACCTGCAACGTGCGAAATTTGACCGGGTGGCGCAGCATTTGATGGGTATGAGTAGTCATCGGCAAAATCCCGTTGTTGAAAAGAAAGGGTGCCGGCTGGGCTCTGGATCATCCCGCATGTCTGGATGACCAAGCGTTGGCGATGGCAAGATGTGTGAGTTGAGCGGCCCTGAATCGATGCCGATCAGGCGATACGGTAACCGACGTGTTCGGCGAGGGATCGCAGCACCTCGAAGGTAGTGGCTGACGATGGATGAGCGGTGACGGTGTTCGCCGTTGCCGTCGGCTCAGCGCGTGCTTCGGCAAGGCCGAGCTTCGCCAGATCGTGCAACAAGCTCTGCACCTGCTGCGCCATGGCGAGCGCGTCGCCGTGCGTTTCAGTCACGGCGCTCCCCGCTGGCGATGTCGCTGGCCGCGCGGTCGAGTATCTCGGCGATGCGCTGCGCCTCGGCCTTGCTCCAGTCGCTGCCGCGCATCAGCAGGGCGTGCTTCAGCGCATGCATGGCTTTGCGTACCGCCATCGGCGCGGCCATCTTGGCGGCCATGCGGGCGCTGTGTTCGGTGCGCGCGGTGACGGCGTCCACCGCCTCGCGGTTTTCGTCGAGATAGACGCGGCCCGCCGCGGTGATGGCGTAAAGCTTGCGGCCGCCCTGTTCGTTGGTGACCTCGGCGTAGCCCAGTTCTTCCAGCATGGTCAGGGTGGGATAAATCGCGCCGGGGCTGGGCGAATACTGGCCGTGGAACATGTCCTCGATAATGCGGATCAGCTCGTAGCCGTGGCGCGGTTGCTGCTCGATCAGCGCCAGCAGCAGCAGCTTGAGATCGCCGTGACCGAACATCCGGCCGCCACCGCGCCGGCCGCCGCCGCGCGCTTCACTGAAGTCCGCAAAGAAGTCGCCGCCGCCACGGCCACCGAAACCGCGGCCGGCGTGCCGCTGATGCCGATCCCCCTCGTCGCGGCCCGGTTCAAAGCCGAAGGCATGATGGAGGTGATCGTGCTGGTGATGACGGGAATGAAGTGCATGGAAAAGCATATGGCGCATGCGCATAAAGGGTTCCGATATATCGTTAGAGTGCATCTAAGATATATCGCAAGTGTATCTAAAGCAATACGCAGGCATGTGGCTCCAGCTGCGGTCAATCGGCGCGAGGGTAAGGCCGACCGTCCTTGTGTGAGTAGTCGTCCCGATCGGCACGCAGATCGATATCCGGATAGATGCAGACATCGCTGGCCGAGCGACTGCCGACGTCGAGGCATATCGCCATCTCGCTGCCGCGGTTGATCATGTGATGACCGTCCGGCGTATTTTTTGGAAAGGCCGCACAGTCGCCGGCTCGCAGCAGCTGTTCACCGGCATCGGTGACCAGGGTCAGTTCGCCGGATATCACATAGACGAACTCGTCTTCCTCGCTATGCCAGTGGCGATGGCTGGACCACGCGCCCGGCGGCAGCTTCGTCAGGTTGACCCCAAAGTCGGTCAGGCCACCGGCGCTCGCCAGCGCCTGGCGGGTACGGCCAGCGATTCGTTCGGCAAACGGCACCGGATAGTCCGAGCCGCTGCGTATCGGGATGATGGACAAATCCAGTTTGGGCATGAGCTGTAGTTCCGAGGCAGAAGTCTTGAACGATTTTTGAAGAAACGACGTTACCGCCGGCGCGCTCCGGTCGGCGTCAAAGCATGTGCGCGATAAACAGAATCGACGCAGGCTTCCCGGTGTTGGGATGCATCGGTTCGCGGATTTCTTCCAGATGCCATCCGTTCGCCGTAAAAAGCCGAACACAGCTTTCCAGTGTGCGGAAATACCACGGCGCCGGTCTGACGAAGTCCCCGCTGAAGCCAGCCCAGGAGCCGGGCCGCCAGCCGTCGACATAGGGTTGATCACCGCAGGCGATCAGCGGGTGCAGCGTTTGCACGACCAGCATGCCGCCGGGATGCAGCAGCGATTTCACCGCGACGAAGAGGTCATCGACAGATTCGTTGCCGATCAGCGAGAAATTGCACACGACGAGATCGACAAGAACGTGGAGTTTCCTCGCCGACAGTTCTTCATACGCCGCCACGCGAAACTCGCCACCGCCAGCTTTTTGTGCCTGCTCGATCAACGCAGGCACAACGTCAACGCCGATCACCGAAATGCCTCTGGCCGACAAGGCGCGGGCCAGCCATCCCTCGCCGCAGCCAACGTCTAGCACCGAGCGAGGCGTGTTCGAAACGATGGCATCGACAACGGCGCGGTCGGTAACCAGGCGACGGCTCTCGATATCGCCATCGCGCACCGCTTTCGTCCACGGCGCGGCATTGGCGTGCCATGCCTCAATGATTTCCGCGTCGCTAAGCAGTTCGCGATTCATGCCGCCCTTGGTCCGCTATGCCGAAAGTGGAGACGAAGCCGATGGTTCCACACCGTCGCCCGAGTGTCATCAAGACCTGCTGCAATCATCCCGCTGCAATCATTTTTTCAACGACGGAGGCAGTGACGCATGATGATCAAACTGAAACGCCTGATCGGTACACTCGCCGTCGCCATGCTGCTGGGCACGGGCGCACAGGCCGCCACGTCGCGGCCCAGCTTTGTCGTCAACGACATCTACAACTACAACCACCCGTACGCGGCCACGGACAGCGGCGATCTGGCGACCAAGATGCAGCTGATGAGCAGCAGCGCGTTCTCCTTTTATCGCGGTACCGCCGATATTTTCTATCGCGATACCGCGACGCTTCCGGCATCGAGCTTTACCTCCAGTGCTACCGGATTCACCTGGATCGGTGGCGACGCGCATCTTTCCAACTTCGGCGCACAGCGCGACAGCAGCGGCATGGCGGCGTTTTCAACTGATGATTTCGATGAAGGCTATCTTGGCCAGTACGTGTGGGATCTGCGCCGCGCGGCGGTGAGCATGGTGCTGGCCGGTCGCGAGAACGGCTTGTCCGACAGCCAGATCACCACCGGTATCAATGCGTTTGTAGCGGCTTACGTGACCCAGATCAACAGTTTCGCCAAAGGCAAAGGCGAGGCGTCCTTCCAACTCACCACCGGCAACACCAGCAGCGTTGTGAAAGACACCATCTCCGATGCCGACGATGGCTCGCGTTCGGATCTGCTGTCCAAATACACGACCAGCAAGAACGGGATACGCACTTTTCAGAATGCCGCCAACCTCGTGGCGGTAAGCGGGGCGACCTATACCGCGATCAGCAACGCCGTTGGCAGCTACATCCAGACCATCTCTTCCTCCAAGCGCTACGCGGCCAGTTATTACGCCATCAAAGATATTCACCAGAAGCTCGGATCGGGCACGGGTAGCCTCGGGCGCCTGCGTTACTACGTGCTTATCGAGGGGCCGTCGACATCGACGTCGGACGATGTGATTCTGGAAATGAAGCAGGAAGCGTCGAGTGATGTTGCGCTGGCTGCGCCCGGTCAGTTGCCGGCTTCTGTGTACGGTTCCAACGAAGGCGAGCGTGTGGCACTGACCAACAAGGCGCAGCTGCTCAACACCGATGTGCTGGTCGGTTACACCACGATCGGCGGCGCGCCGTACTACGTCCACGAGAAGTCGCCGTACGAAGAAGACTTCGATTACACCCAGCTCACCAGCAGTTCCAAGTTCACTACCGCGATGACCTACATCGGTCGGGCGCTGGCCAGTGCTCACGCGCTGGCGGACAAGGATTACAACCCGGCGATCGTGCCGTACGACATCGATGCGCAGATCAGCGCCGTAGCCGACAGCAGCGGGCTGCAGACCGAGATATCGAGCTTCGCCTTCAGCTATGCCGATCAGGTGAATCTGGACTGGCAGGCCTTTGTGTCGGCGTACAAAGCCGGTACGCCGCTGTACTGATCGCTGCAGGAAGCTTTTGGCCGCGGCGGTCTACTTCGCTTCTTCTTTCGTGATGGTTTCCCACTCGTGCAGGCAGATGCGGCACTGGTTGTAGTGGCGTACCGTAGCCGTGCGTTCGCGACCGGGTTCGGTCAGGCTCAGAAAACCGGCGCTAGCGCGCGAGCGCCGACCAAGTCGGCGGGAGGCAGGCTCCGATGTTTCGCTGGTGAGCTGGCGCCGATCGATCTCGACCCGAGCAAACCAGTGATGGCAGCTGGGGCACTTGCCGCAGACGTTGGTGAGCATCTGCCATAACAGGATCGACGCAAACAGCACGCCGCCAAGAAACCACAGCGTGTTCCAGTGCGGCGTCGTGCCGATCGGCGACGCCGGACCTGCCGCACGCTCCAGCCGTTCGCCGGCGCTGGCCGTTTCCTCCGGCGGCGCGGCTGCGATGGTGGCGGATGGGCTCAGCAGTTGCGCCGGTGCGTGCCTGAGGAAAAGATGTTTGACCGGTGCGGCGGAGGCGGTTGTGGTGGCCGAGGGTTTGGCGATGACCGGTAGCCTGGCAAGGTAGGCGTCGCGTTCGCGATAGGCCGTCGTGAGGCACGCCAGGTTGCCATTGCAGCGGTCGCGGACGCGAGTCCATTCCAGCTGACTCTGCTTTACGCCCAGACCATCGGCGACGCGCGGGTAGCGCTTGTCGATGCTGGCGGCGAGTTCACGCAAAGGCTCCGATGCGCACACGGCGCGTTCGGAATGGTTCAATGCGGTGCTGGCGCAGTCGATCGCCTGGGCTGAGGCCACGCCGGACATTCCCCCAAAAAACAGTGCAAGAAACGCAAGTCGCCAAAACGCCATAGTTCACCCCGATGGTCGGCTTGGCGTATCCCCATATCGCCGGGCCGATGGCAGAATCTACCGGCTTTTCGACCCGAGTGGTTGAAATGGGCGCACGAATGATCGGAATCCGTTGCCGGCGGCGCGTTTGCCCGCCACCGGCAACGATCGGAGGCGGCCATCGGAGGCCGCTGTCATCGTCGAGTCGCGGTCGTCGTCAAAAAGCGGTGTCAGCAAAGCCTGACGTTGTCGAAGATGGGTCGGTGCAGCGGCCCGAAAATAATGGCATCGTTGCCACTCCGGTTTTTTCGCAAAGGTTTTATGTCGACGAATCATCGTTTTCTCAAGCTCTCCCGTACGGTTCATTTGTATCTAGGCGTATTCATGGTGCCGGCGCTGCTGTTTTTCGCCATCACGGGTGGATTGCAGACTTTCAGCCTGCATGAAACCACGCGCGGCAGTAGCTATACGCCGCCGGCGTGGCTGGCTACGTTGGCGCTGCTGCACAAAAAGCAGACGACCGTAGCGCCGGTACGCAAACCGCGTCCGCAGGAAACCGCCGCACCTGCTGCAGCGTCTGCCGTCGCTGCGTCGAGCGCAGCGTCATCGACGAATGGTGTCCCGGAAACCCGCCCGGCAGGTCCCTCGGTTGGGCCATCCGATCGCGACAGCGGCCGGCCGAAGAAAAACCTGCTGCCGATGAAACTATTTTTCGCGCTGGTTGCCGTCAGCCTTTGTCTGTCCACGCTGACCGGGCTTTACATGGCCTATCGCTACAGCCGCAAGCCGGTGCTGGTTACCGGCATTCTCGTAGCGGGCATCGTGGTGCCACTGCTGCTTTTGCTGTTTTGACTTTTTGACGATTCAAGTCATCGTCGTCGGTGCTTCGAAGGGCATCCGAACGGCGGCGGTACGCACTAACGCGCGCAGGTGATCTGTCGATCCACGTGGACGTCGACGACAAGGATAGTTCCCGTGTTGATCTCTTCTTGAAGCGCACGGCCAATGTCAGCCCGAGCGGTGGAACGGCGACGGCCGTTGGGCCGAGCAGCAAGTGTCGGTGTCGCGCCAAGGCAGACGCCAGAAACGGCAGCCAGGATTCGTTGCGCGTGCGGGCGTGAGCCTGCTGACGGCCGACACGCGTATCAGTTCCCCGCTTGCTCGATCAACCGCACCAGCTCACGCTCGATATCGAACACGTGCGGATCCTCGGCATCCATCTGCCGCAAGGCATCGGCCAGCTGCAGCAGGTAGTCCCGATTCGGGCCGCTGGGCCCGGTGGAGCGGGCGATATGTTCGGCGATATCGCGTTCGGACGCGGCGCCCAGGAAGGCGGCATTTTCTTCGGTGGCGATATACACCAGCCCTTCGAGCTCGCGGCCATCGTCAAGGCTCAGCGTGGTGACGAAGCGCAGATAGCCGTTTTTTTCGCGCACGTCCAAATGCTCGAGCGCGTCGGGGGTGATCAGGTAAGCCATGCCGACGCAGAGGGCGTCGCGCTGGGGTATCAGCGTGACCACGCGACCGGGCGAATCGGGCGTGCCGCGGTGATCGTGCGAGCCCTGCCAGAATCGGCGTACCCAGTGGTGGATCGAGGCGGGCCGTCGTTCGAGATAGGGAAAATCGGCCTTGTAGATCAGCGAGCCATAGCCGAACAACCATACCGCGTCGTGACCATCGAAGTGATTCATTTGCTGGTTGATGGCGACGGTATCGATGATCACGTTCGGACTCGTTCGGCGATGCTCCGATTATGCCGGCTCGCGAATGCGATGGTCGCGGCACAATGAAGAAAGGCCGGTCGAAACGGACCGGCCTTCTGCCTCGGGAGCTGTAGCGAACGATTTTCCGACGCGATCAGTCGAGTGCGGGGTAGTCGGTGTAGCCGTGCGCATCGCCGCCGTAAAAAGTGCTCTGGTCCGGCTTGTTCAGCGGCGCATCTTCGCGCAGGCGCCGCGGCAGGTCGGGGTTGGCAAGGAACTTGACGCCGAACGCGATCATATCGGCCCGGCCGCTGGCCACGGCATCGATCGCCATTGCACGGTCGTAGCCGTTGTTGCTGATCCACACGCCCTTGTATGGCTTGCGCATCGCGGCGTAGTCGAACGGCTGCGGTTCGCGATCGCCGCCGGTTTCGCCCTCGATCACGTGGATGTAGGCGAGATTCAGCGGGGCGATGCGTTCGACCGCACGGTTGAAGAGCGCCTGCGGATCGCTGTCGGACACGTCGCCAAACGAGGTCAGCGGCGACAGGCGCACGCCGGTCCGGTCGGCGCCGACTTCCTTGGCCACGGCTTCGCACACTTCGAACAGCAGCCGCGTGCGGTTCTCGATGCTGCCACCGTAGGCGTCGGTGCGTTTGTTGCTCTTGTCGCGCAGGAACTGGTCGATCAAGTAACCGTTGGCCGAGTGCACTTCCACTCCGTCGAAGCCGGCTTCGATCGCATTGGCGGCTGCCTTGCGATAAGTCTCGACGAGTGCCGGAATCTCGCTGAGTTCCAGCGCGCGGGGCATCGATACATCGACAAAACCGTCGGCGACGAAGGTCTTCGCCTTGGCCTGGATGGCAGAAGGCGCTACCGGTGCGGCACCATTGGGCTGCAATGAGGTATGCGAGATGCGCCCGACATGCCACAGCTGCAGCACGATGCGGCCACCCTTGGCGTGCGCTGCCTCGGTGACCCGCTTCCAGCCTGCTATCTGCTCGGGCGAATGGATGCCCGGTGTGGCGATGTAACCCTGGCCCTCGGGACAGATCTGCGTGGCCTCGGCAATGATCAGGCCCGCACTTGCGCGCTGCGCGTAGTAGGTAGCATTGAGCTCGGTCGGCACATTGCCTTTTCCGGCGCGATTGCGGGTCAGTGGCGACATGACGATACGGTTGGGTGCTTCGATGCTGCCGACGCGAATCGGCTGAAACAGCACGTCGACAGTCGCGTCTTTGGAAGCGGTATGAGCGTTCATGGAATCTCCGAGGGAAATGACAGGCCATCGTGGGCGATGGCAGCGAAAGCGCGATGGTACGCCGGTGCGCCGTTCACACCGCGTAAAACTCCGCAGCTGCTCGGCCCAGCGTCGCTGTGCCGGGCGGCACCATGGCGAAGAACTGTCGCGGCATCGATCCACCGCTCAAAATAAACGCGCGACCGGCTTCAGTTGCAGGTCCTCGCGCAGGCCGCGAGCGGCTCGCTACGATGCCGACGATTTTTTCCTTAACGCCGACATCCATTCAATTAAGGTGATATAAGGATTTCGCAAGACCAAGGACGGTGGTGGTCAGCTGTGTCACGGATATGACGCCATGGGAGCGGATTGCTTGAGCGAGCACGCCATGATCGCCTCTGATGTTTTCAGGTTTCAATTATTCGTCGCCGGCGATGCGTTTCATTCGTCGCAGGCGATCGCCAACTTGACGGCATTGTGCGTCGACTACTTGCCTGATCGGCATGACATAGAAATCGTCGACGTGTTTCGCCACCCTGACCACGCCAGCTCAGCGCGGGTCACGCTGACCCCGACGCTGCTGAAGCTGTTTCCGTTGCCGGTCATCGCCATCGTAGGAACCTTGAGCGACACCGGCGCCGTGCTTGAAGCGCTCGGCCTGGATGCCTCATGACAAAGCGGCCAGTCCGTGGCGCGGTGGATGCCGATGCGGCGGAAGAGCTGGCCCGACTGGCGAGCGTGCTATGCCAGACCGACACCCGTCTCGACGAACTGACCAGCCACGAGATCGATTCGGTTCTCGACGAGCATGGGCACGTCTTTCTGCTTCGCCATGCGCAGACCCACTTGCGTAAAAACGAGGCGGCGAAGCAGGCCGCCATCATCAATGCGTTGCCTGCGCATATTGCCCTGCTCGACGCGCAGGGCCTAATCGTGTCGGTCAACGAGGGCTGGCGACGCTTCGCCGGTGCCAGCATGCTGCACAACCCGGGCTGGGGCGTGGGCTTGGACTATCTGCGCATCTGCGACGAGGCCAGCGTCGCCGATGCGCCGGCGGGCCACGCTATCGGCGCCGGTATACGGGCGGTCCTCAGCGGTGAGGAGAAACTATTTTCCATCGAATATACGTGCCTGAGCGGGCGCGAGCAGCGCTGGTTTCTGCTTACCGTCACTCCGCTCGTCTTGGATCGGCCGCTCGGTGCCGTGGTGATGCATATTGACATCACTGGCCGGCGGGTCAGCCAGCAGAATCTGTTCGACAGCGAGTCGCGATTTCGTCAGATGGCCGAGACCATCGACGATGTTTTTTTTCTCTCCGACGCCAGCGGCACGCTGATGATCTATGTCAGTCCGGCGTTTGAGCGCGTCTGGGGAAGAACTCGCGAAAGCCTCTATGCCGACCCGCAATCCTGGATCCGATCGGCGCATCCCGAAGACCGCCCCGACGTCGCCCGGCGCTGGGGCGACGTCGGCCACGCCGGCTTCGATCATGAATTTCGCATCGTGCGCGCTGACGATCAGGTGCGTTGGATCCATCTACGTGCCTACCCCCTGCTCAACGAAAAAGGCGTGGCCTACCGTATCACCGCTGTCGCCACCGACATCACGCCGCGTAAAGTGGCGACGCGCAAGCTGCGCGAGAGCGAGCGCCGTTTCAGCGATCTTTTGCGCGATGTGCATCTGGCTTCGGTCATGCTCGATGTGCATGGAACCATTACCTTCTGCAACGACTATTTTCTGCGATTGACCTGCTGGGAGGCCGGGCAGGTCATCGGTCAGAACTGGTTCGAGCGCTTCATTCCGTGGCAGTACAACGGCGATAAAAACGCTTTCTCGCGGCACCTGGCCAAACAACTGGAAAGCTGGCAGCGAGAGAACCAGATCGTCACCCGGTCCGGCGAGCGCAGGCGCATGCGTTGGAGCAATTCGCTGTTGCGCTCCGAAGAGGGTGAACTGATCGGGTCGGCGAGCATCGGTGAAGACATCACCGATCAGCACGCGGCGGAGTTGAAGATCAGGCATCTGAACCGCGTGTATGCGGTGTCCAGCGGCATTGGCGGCTTGATTCTGCGCGGGCTCGATCGAGACGAGTTGTTTCGGGAGGCATGCCGCGTGGCGGTGGAGGCGGGCGGCTTTCGGATGGCATGGATCGGCATGATCGACGCCGAAGGCACTCGCATCGTACCTGTCGCGTCGGCCGCCATGAGCGAGGAGCATCTGCAGGAGATCACTATGCGCTTGCGCAAGGCCGAAGGTCTGTGGCTGGGAGAAACGCCTGCTGCGCGAGCGATCCGCGAGAGGAGGCCGATTGTCACGAACGATCTGCAGTCGAACACGACGACTACATCGGGACACCGCTACCGCCGTTATGGCATCGGATCGGTAGCGACGTTTCCGATCATCGTGGATGACGCAGCGATCGGCATGTTGTCCTTTTACGCCGACGAAACCGATTATTTCCATGAGGAGGAGATGAAACTGCTCGGGGATCTTAGCGCCGAGATAGCCTTCGCGGTCGACCACATCGGCAAGGCGCAAAAGCTCAATTACCTGGCCTATTACGACAGCCTGACCGGCCTCGCCAACCGCGCTCTCTTTCTCGAACGAGTGGCCCAGTATGTGCGCAGCGCGATCGATAGCGGCCATCGACTGGCGGTGTGGCTGATCGACATAGAAAGGTTCAAGAACGTCAATGACATGCTTGGCCAAGCAGCCGGTGACGCGCTGTTGCGGCAGGTCGGCAAATGGCTGACGCGCAGCGCTGGCGACGTTCACCTGTTGGCGCGGGTAGGTCCGGATCTTTTTGCAGTGGTGTTGCCGGTGATCAGGGAGTCCGGCGATCTCGATCGACTGATCGAGAAAAACCTCGACGATTTCACCGGGCATTCCTTCCAGATCAATAACAGCGTACTGCGCCTAGCGGCCAAGGTCGGCTGCTCGAAATTTCCAGACGACGGGGTAGATGCCAACGTTTTGCTGCGGCATGCCGAGGTGGCACTGAAGAAAGCCAAGATACGTGGCGAGCGTTATCTCTGGTATCGGCCGCAGATGAGCGAAAAGTTATCGGCTCACCTGATGCTCGAAAGCCAGCTCCGTCTTGCGCTGGAGCGGAATGAGTTTGTGCTGCACTACCAGCCTAAAGTCGATTTGTCGCATCGCATGCTGACCGGAGCGGAGGCGCTGATTCGATGGAACCATCCGCGCCGCGGTCTGGTCGCGCCGTCGGAGTTCATTCCTGTACTCGAGGAAACCGGGTTGATCCATCAGGTGGGCGCTTGGGCGCTCCAGCGTGCGATGAAAGACTTTCGGCGCTGGCGCGACAGTGGGCTCAGGGCCGTGCCCATCTCGGTCAACGTCTCGTTCATCCAGCTGCGCAGACGCAGTTTCGTCGAGGAGGTCGCGCAGCTTGTCGGCAGCGGACTGAATGCCGCCGACGGACTGGAGCTGGAAATCACCGAAAGCGTGATGATGTCCAGCGTCATGCAGACCATCGATACCTTGCGGGCGGTGAGAGGGCTGGGCGTAAAGATCGCCATTGACGATTTTGGCACCGGTTTTTCGTCCCTCAATTATCTGTCGCGACTGCCCGTGGACATCCTGAAAATCGACCGTTCGTTCGTCAACGACATGACTACCGGGCCGCAGGGCATTGCCGTGGTGACCACGATTATCGCCCTGGCAAAATCGCTTCGATTGAAGCTGGTCGCCGAAGGCGTGGAAACCGAAGAACAGGCGCGCCTGCTGACCGAGCACGGCTGCGATGAGATGCAGGGGTTTCTCTTCAGCCGCGATTTGCCGGTGGATCTTTTCGAGGCGAAATTCCTGCGTGATGAAGCGCCAGCCTGAGTTGGCAAGTTGCGCCGCCACTCGCGCGCCGATTCAGGCGTACTGCATCTTCACCGTCATGCCGCCATCGACGACAAAGTGCTGTCCGGTGATGAAACCCGCCTGCGCCGATAGAAGATAGACGGCCATATCGCCGATATCCTTCGGCGTGCCGACGCGACCGGCCGGATGTTGGGCGTGATCCTGCTTGCTCAGCTTGGGCGCGCGACGCGAGGCTGGCTTGCGCCAGTCGTCGGTGGCGATCCAGCCAGGGAGGATCGCGTTGACTCTAACTGCAGGACCCGCACTCACCGCCATCGCATGGGTCAGGGCGACCAGCCCACCCTTGGTCGCCGCGTAGGCTTCGGTATGCGGCTCGGACTGTAGCGCACGGGTGGAGGCGATATGCACGATCGCGCCATGGCTTTCCTGCAAAGATGACAGCGCATGCTTGCTACAGAGAAAGGCACCAGTGAGGTTGGTAGCGAGGTATTCGTTCCAGCGCGCCAGAGTCAACTCGACCAAATTGCCGATGTCCGGATTGGCGATGCCGGCGTTGTTGACCAGGCCGTCGATCCGACCGAATGTTTTAAGAGCTGCTTGGATCCATCCCTGGACGCTGCTTTCGCTGGAGACGTCCAGACGTCTGAATACAGCGCGCTGCCCCACTTTCCATTCGTCGATACAGGCGCGGCCGGCTTCGGTGTCGAGATCGCCGATCAGCACCGATCCGCCCGCGCCGAGAACGGACTGCGCGATGCCGCGGCCAATGCCTTGCGCGCCGCCGCTGATCAACACCACACGATCGCGCATGGGCTGGGCATCGAAGTCGGCGATGGCGGGTGTGAGTGTCATATGGGCAGGCTCATATGTTCAATAGGATATCGTTCAATGACATACGTCGATCCTGCGGTAGTAGCTGTCTGGATCGCGTGCACGGAGGCGCAGCGACCGTGTGCGTCGCGCCTGCCGGCAAGAGGCGCTGCTCAGTCCAGCGGTGCGGCCATCACCAAATTGTCGACCGGGTATCCGCGCTGCCGAGCGCGCTTCTTGATCTGGTCGAACAGCACGCGACTCATACTCGGCTTGCGCGACAGGACCCACAGGTATTTGCGGCTGGGGCCGCCCACTACCGCCCACTGATAATTTGCATCCAGATCGACCACCCAGTAGTCGGCCCACACCACTGGAAGCCAAGACAGCCATGCTGGCGCAAAGCGAACCTGGAGTGCCGCGGGCCTTCCCTCGACTTTCCGGGCGACGCCGTCGACCGCATCCATCGAGCCGTCTTTGACACGACAGGCATTGTGGACGCCGATGGTGCCGTCGGTGTTCGCTGTATAGGTCGCGGTGATCATATCCACGCATTTGCGCTGAAAAAACATCGGCAGGTGGCCGATTTCGTGCCACTGGCCTACGTAGCGCGTCAGATCCAGGGTGGTGACAGGCTGATTCGGCAGCGGCGCCGCAGTGGCGGGTACGGCGACGGCCATCAAGGTGGTGGCGAGCAATGAGCGAAACATGACGATCTCCGATATCAACATTCGATGACGCAGAATAGGGCGCGTGCCAGCGCCGGTATCTATGGTGCAAGCCAGCATAAAATACGCGCGCAAGTGTTTCGCTGTCGTGTGTCTGAACGGCGCAAGTGCGTCAATACGCTGCGCACGGCAATGTCACGGTCTCTCCACGATATCGCGCCTAGAACGTAATGGCCTGCACACCGCAGGCTTCTTAACGGGAGTATCGACGTGGACAAGAATCGCACTGAAGGCACCAAGCATGAGGTCAAGGGCGCAGTGAAAGAGGCCGTTGGCAAGGTCACCGGCAACAAGACCAAGGAAGTGGCGGGCAACGTGGAAAAGAATGCCGGCAAGGCGCAGAAAGAGGCGGGCAAGGCGGCCGACGCAGCGCGCGACGCGGCCAAGAAGTAACCGGGCGATCGCCAGTGGTGCATGTCGGACGTGCGGCGTCAGCCTCGCGTCCGATGCTTTTAGGAAACGCCAGACGTTCTCACCGGCCGAATACTTGAGTGTCTATAGTGCTAGCTTGCCGTTGGCGGATTGGCCGCGCCGATAACTCAACAGCCGGCCACGGAAGGGTGGGGCGTCGTCCTTGTTGAAACGGCTACGCTGTTCGGTCACAGCAAAACCTTGGATGGCCAGTGCGCGCGTGAAGAACGTACTGTTGCCGCGACCTGGATCGGTAATGAGAATCTCGGCGTCCGGCGTTGCATGGCGAAGTATCGTGGCCGCCAGCTGATCCGCGTGACCCGACTCGTAAAGCACATCGCTGCCGATGATCAGATCGAACACCCCCAAGGTGAGATCGGGCACTTCCCAGCGCAGATCGCGATAGACGATCGCCAGCATCTTGTTCTGGGTCGCGTTGTGACGCAAAAAAAGCTCCGCCAGCGGATGATGATCGCTGGCGGTGATATCTGCGCGGCGATGCTGCAGTACCAGGCTGGATAGCCCCAGCCCGCAGCCGAGTTCAAGAATGCGTTTGCCGCCGATGTCGTGGGTCGACATCGCCTCGGCCATTACCTTGCCCGACGGCCACACTTGCCCGAACAGGCTCCACAGTGCGGAGGAGATACCGATACGTTCGGCGAGATGATGCGGGTCGGCAAACTGCTGCAGATCGCTCAAGGCGCGAATCCGATAGTCGCGGCCGCCAAGGCAGACCACAAGCTCGCGGGTGGTATAGCCCGGCATGGGCAGCTCCCGTGAGGGCTTCCTTTCGCAGGTTGCGAAACGGAGCATGAGAAAGGGAGCGAAATGGCGGATGGCGCCAGGACGCGCTGATGGAACAGCTGCAGCCCCACTGTACGCCATTCGCTTCACGGCGCTCGATTTCCTCTGCCAGGTCCGGCCGTCAGCCTCCGTTGGATCCAGGAGCGCGTAAAACCCACTATTGGCGCTCGTTATCGGCGTGTGTGATGTTGAGAAAAGAGAATTTTGGACACTGTCATTCTTTGTACGCTAGCATCGTGTTGCGAGCGGTTCTACGTGAAGCGGATTGGGGACAAAGTCGAATGAATGCATCCGGGTCTTCCGGCAGTCTGGTATGCGTGGGCCTGGGCATGACGCTGGGTTCGCATATCAGCCCGCTGTCGCGCAGCCATATCGAGCAGTCGGACGTGGTTTTTGCCGGCCTGTCCGACTGCATCGTCGAAATGTGGCTGGCACGGATGCATCCGGATGTACGCAGCCTGCAGCCGTTCTATCAAGAGGGCAAGTCGCGCATGCAGACGTACCGGCAGATGGTCGACGCGATTCTTGCCGAAGTGCGCGCGGGCAAAAAGGTCTGCGGCGTGTTTTACGGCCATCCCGGCGTATTCGCCTGGGCGCCGCACAAGTCGATCGAAATCGCGCGCAGCGAAGGCTATCCCGCGCATATGGAGCCGGGCATTTCGGCGGAAGACTGTCTCTACGCCGACCTCGGCATCGATCCGGGCACCTATGGTTGCCAGCATTTCGAGGCCGGCCAGCTGCTGTTCTATAAGCGACGGATCGATCCCAGTGCTTATCTTGTGCTGTGGCAGGTGGGCCTGGCGGGCGACAAGTCGCTGACGCGTTTTTCCACCGGCGCAGCGTATCGGCAGGTGCTGGTGGATGTGCTGGCGCGCGATTATCCGCTCGAGCACGAGGTCATCATCTATCGGGCCGCCACGCTGCCGATCCAGCAGGTGCGCATCGAAAAGGTGGCGCTGGGCGCGTTGCCGCAGGCGGATATCGGCATGGCTGACACGGTGGTGATTCCGCCGTACCTGGCCCTGCAGCCGGATATGGACATTCGCGCGCGGCTGGCCGCGCTCGATCAGGCCGAGGCGCAGGTTTCGGCGCCTGACATGGAACCAGATAACTTACGGAGCGGCGTGGAAATCGCTTGAGACATCGATGAAAGGGCCTTTTTGCCGTGTCATTCGTTCGGCGAGTCGAGCAGATTTTCGACGCGGGGGGGGGCGGGAAAGCGGTGGCTCGTCGGCGAAGACGCAGGGGAAGCCTAAATCCGGGTGTAGAGTGCGGCCTTGCCGATGCGGCTTTCGGCAAGGGCAGTGATGCAAGCGATGGAGCGAGACGGCGTCGCGCCGTTTCAAGCCATCATGCGGTGAACGATGTCGACGCAAGGCTAAGGCTTTACGTCCAATGAGGCGGGAAAGCGGTCTTACGGTGCGTCTGGTCGTGGCTCCGACCAGACGCCATATCGAAGCAACTAGAAGCAACTAACTGTCAGGGGGATTATGTAATGACGGACGTGATCGATTTTCTGGAAAAGATGGGGCAGGATGCCCAGTGGCGTCACGCCTCACAGGGCGAGGTGGAACAGGCGTTGACTCGCGCGGAGATTGCGCCGGCGTTGCAGACAGCGATACTCGCCAATGACTCGGCGCGACTGGAAACGCTGTTGGGACAGCCCTCTTTCTGCGGCTATTATTTGCCAGGCAAAGAGGATGAAGAGGAAGGCGACGAGGACAAGGAGACTCCGTCCAGGGAGCCGGACGAGGCTCCTGCTGAACATAGCGGGTGTGGGGACGAGGCCGTCGCGGCTTAGCCAATGTTTCGCTCGAGCAGACAGATCCTGACATGTCTTCTCGCTGGCTTGCTGTGGCTCGTAACTCTGCGAGTGGGCACGGCCGCTATGGCTGTGCCCACGATGGACGATCCTGCGCCGCTTTTGAAGCAGGCGGACAGCCTCAAGACATCGAATCATGCCGAATTTCTGCAACTTATGAAGCGGCTCGGTGGCGAGGCGGCAGCGTTTCCCCCACAGCATCAGATGTATTTGCGTTACCTGCAGGCGTGGGAAGTCGGTTATCGGGGCGACTACGAAACCGCCACGCCGTTGCTGAACGCGGTTATTGCGCAATCCACCGATGCCACGCTACGGTTTCGTGCAGGTACCACCCTTGTCAACAACCTTGCTATTGGTTCACGCTACGAAGATGCATTTGCGCGGATAAGCCAGCTGCTGGATCAACTGCCGCGAATTGCCGATAAAGATGCCCGCATCCAAGCTTTGGGCGTGGCTTCGATGCTCTACAACGAAGCGGGTCAATACGATCTCGGCTTGACCTACGCCGACCAGATGCTGCGTGAAAACCCGGTAGGCGATGGCGACTGCAAGGGCAGGGTTTTTCAGGTTCAGTCTCTGTATGGGAGTGGTAAGTTCGCGACATTCGACAAGCAGTCCCGCGAGGCCATTGATGCCTGCAGCAAGGCATCCGAACTCCTTTACGCTAACGGGGTACGCGCTCACGTCGCGAATTTTGACATCGAGCATGGCCGGTCATCCGAGGCAATCAAACTTTTACAGAAGCACTATGCCGAGGTTCAACACATTGGTTATCCAGAACTGACCTCGGATGTCGATGCGTCACTGGCGCAGGCGTACTGGAACGAGGGCAAGGTCGCGTTGGCGCAGCAGTATGCGCAGGCCGCCATCGATGGTGGGGTCAAGCACGAATTCACCAAGTCGCTGACCAGCGCCTATCAACTGCTTTACCTGATCAACAAAAAACAGGGTGATCTGGATGCGGCCCTGAGCTACCACGAAAAATATATGGCGGCCGACAAGGGCTATTTGAACGAGGTAAGCGCGAAAGCGCTGGCCTATCAGACCGTCACGCAGCAGGTGCTCGCGAAAAAGCTGCAAATCGACACGTTGAACAAGCAGAATCAGATACTGCAGCTGCAGCAGGCGCTGAGCACCAAGGCGATGGAGACCAACCGGCTTTACATCGTTCTGCTGCTGACCGTCCTGGCGTCGATCGCGCTATGGGCTTACCGCATCAAGCGGTCGCAGATGAGCTTCATGAAGCTGGCGCGGCGTGATGGATTGACCGGCATTTTCAACCGCCAGCATTTTGTCGCCATGGCCGAACAGCAGCTGAAATACTGCCAGAAGTCGACTCGCGTGGCCGGGCTGATCGTGATCGATCTGGACAACTTCAAGCTCGTCAACGATACCCACGGTCATGCCGTGGGCGACCACATATTGCGGCGCACGGTGGCCGCATGCGAGGCGCATCTGCGCTCTACCGACGTGTTCGGCCGCCTCGGCGGCGAGGAATTCGGCATCCTGATGCCGGAGTGCGACCGCGACGTGGTAACGGGACGAGCGGAATTGATTCGTCTGGCGATTGCCAGCGTGTCCAACGGCGAGGATGCACCTGGCATAGAGGTATCGGCTAGCTTTGGCGTGTCGTCCACTGTGGAATCCGGCTACAACCTGCGGCAGCTGCTGATTCATGCCGACAAGGCGCTTTACGATGCCAAGCGCGGAGGCCGCAATCGCGTGGTCGTATTCGACGACGTCGAACCGTCCTTTGCTCGATCGGATCTGCCGCTGCAGCGCAGGTAAACGCCAGCGGCGACTGGTCGGCCGTGCTTTCGTGGCAAGGCTTGTCGCGGAAGCCACCGCGACTTCCGCTGCACATCCATCTTCTCGATGCGGCGATTTTTCTCCTTGGCACCCCGTGCCGCCGATACCGATGACTCGGGAAAGACTTCCGCGTGGCGCTATGCCGCACAAGGCGGCCCGTCATTTCTTTCGAATTTCATGTCACCATTCCGCTTGAAGTTGCGTTCTAAGCAGTCATAAAGCGAGTGGGGATACCGTGCCGAGCAAGTTGCGGCATCGGCGGTTCATGGCATGGCTGGGCATGGCCGCGATCTGGCTGACGATCGTGGCGCCGGTGGTGTCGCGAACCCTTGCTGTCGAGTCGTTCATGCCGAACTTGGGCGCTTGGTGCACCGGCCATGGGCTGGCTCCGCACCATACGCCGGAACCGTCGGCGCCCGCGACGCCGATGGACCACTGCGGTTATTGCACGCTGCTCGGCCACAGCCCTTTGCTGTCCGGCCATACCATCGTCTTTTCAGCGTCTACTCTGCCAGCGGCGTCCGTGCCGAGGCTCTGGGCCATTGGCGCCACGTTCGTCGATCCCGTTCTGAGCGCCAATCCCCGCGGACCGCCGTCGCTTCGTCACGGCTGATCTCGCTAGCGTGCGCTGCGGCTGCGCACGTATCGGCTCTTGCGTCGCTGAAGGCCATCGTCCGAATCACTGCGCCTCTGTTTTGCGCGCGTCTTCGGTCGCATCTGCCTCGCGCTCTTAACTCATGGATGGCGCTGCCGCCGCGCGCGCCATCGACGGAATCTTATTCATGCGATTTTCTCCTTCGGGCAGTGCGTTGATCGCGCTGCCGTTCGTGTTCATCTTTTCTTCTTTTTCGACCGCCAACGAACTCACGGCGGATTCCACCACGCCACCGTCGACCTCGGCCAAGACGCTCAAGGCGGTCGACGTCAGCGCAATCAGGTCGGCTGCGCCGCCGTTCGATCCCAACCTGCCGGCGACGGTCGAAACCATCGATGCGGCGCAGTTGCGCAAGCTCAATATCGTCAATGCCGAGGATTCGCTGAAATACATGCCGGCGCTGGGCATACGCAAGCGCTTCATCGGCGATGAAAACGCCACGTTTGCGGTACGCGGCAGCAGCAATTCGCAAAGCGCGCGTGGCTTGGTTTACCTCGACGGTTTGTTGCTGAGCGATTTTTCCAACAACACGTTCGGCACGCCGCCCCGCTGGTCCATGGTGTTTCCCGATCATCTGGCGCGCGTCGATGTGCTTTATGGCGCCTATTCCGCCCTTTATCCCGGCAATGCGATCGGCGCCACGGTGCTGATGACGACGCGTATGCCCGACAAGCTGGAGCTATCGGCACAGACCCAGGTGTTCACCCAGCATGTCGACAACGACGGCGTGGATGGCCATTACGGCGGTAGCCGCAACAGCGTCACCCTGGGCGATCGCGTGGGCAAGCTGTCGTTTCTGGCGGGGTTCGCGCACCTGCAGAGCAACGGCCAGCCGCTGGTGTTCGCTACGCAGAGTCTCTCCAGCACCGCGGCCGGCAACGCCGCCGTACCCGTCACCGGCGCGCTCACCGATATCGGCCCGAATGGCCAGCCGCGTGCGACCTTGGGCATCAACAGCGAAGGGCAGGAGGCCACCTCGCAGGATCAGGCCAACCTCAAGCTCACCTACGATTTCACACCCGATCTGCGCGGCGGCCTGGACGTAGGCTACTGGAGCCAGGATATGAGCCATCGAACCGCCAGCTATCTGCGCTATGCCGACGGACAAACCGTATTGGCAGGCACGGTGGCGATCGATGGCCGGCAGTACGTGATACCGGCAAGCTTTTTCGCACCGAGCACGCGCCGAAGCGAAAACTATCTATACGGCCTTTCGCTGGGGACTCATCGCGACAGCGGCTGGAACGTACAGGCGCAGGCTTCGTACTTCGATCGCGCCAAGAGTCAGGATCGCTCGGCCGGCAGCGCGCTGACCTACGACGGTGCCGGTCAAATCACGCTGGGTGACGGCAGCCGCTGGCGTACCTTCGATGTGCGCAGCAGCTATCGCCCGGACCGCATCGACGCGGGCAGCCACTGGCTTAGCATGGGCTATCACTACGATGGCTACGCGCTGGTCAACAACACCTTCGCGCTGAATCAGTGGCGTGAAGGTGACGCCAGTGCGCCTCTCAGCGACACCGGCGGCAGTACCCAGACGCAGGCGATTTATTGGCAGGACGCCTGGCAGTTGAGTCGGCGCTGGCAGCTCACCTATGGGGCACGCTATGAGCAGTGGCGAGCTTTCGATGGTTTCATCAGCACAACGAGTGGAGCGGTGACGAGCTACGCTGCGCTGCTGCCGCGCAAGGAAAAGCACCTGTCGCCGAAGACCTCATTGGCCTTTCAGCTGGACGATGCCTGGCGGTTGAGGTTGTCCGGTGCCCGCGCCTATCGGTTTCCGACGGTGGGCGAATTGTTCCAGGGCTCGTTCAGCGGCCTGAGTCTGGTCAACAACAATCCCTACCTCAAGCCGGAAAACGATCTCTCGCGCGAGCTTTCCGCCGAATGGACCACCGCACGCGGCCTGACCCGTTTTTCGCTGTATCGCAGCGACACGCGCGACACGCTCTTCAGCCAGACGGACTACAGCGTATTCCCGACGGTCACCAATGTGCAGAACGTGGCGCTGGTGCGCACGCGTGGCGCGGAGGTGAGCTATCAGGGTCAGGGTGTGCTGTTCGAGCGTCTGGACCTGACTGCCAACGGCGCGTACACGCAGGCCACCACCGTGAGCGATCTGCAAAACCCCAGTGTGCAGGGCAAGCAGTTCTACCGCGTGCCGCGCTGGCGCGCCAACGTGATCGGCACCTGGCACAGCAGCGACAGCACCTCGCTGACGCTGGCCGGTCGCTATTCCGGTCGCCAGTACAACACGCTCAACCACAGCGATATCAACCCCGATACCTTCGGTGGCGTCAGTGATTTTCTGACCTGGGACAGCAGTTTCAACTGGATGGTAAACGCGCACTGGAATGTCGGCGTCGGTATCGACAACCTCACCAATCGTCGCTACTACGTCTATTACCCGTACCCGTCGCGCACCGTCTATGTCAAAGCCGAGGTGCACCTATGAACGCCGTTGGCGCCGCGAGCGAGCTGGCCAGAGTTACCACGGGTACGCGGCGCCATCAGGTCTACCGGTTGATCTGGCGCTGGCATTTCTATGCCGGACTGTTCTGCCTGCCGTTTGTCGTATGGCTGTCGATCACGGGCATGATCTACCTGTTCAAGCCGCAGCTCGAACCGCTGCTGGAGCGGCGTTATGCCCACGTCGCCGGTGGTCCGCCGCAAGCCGCGTCGGCCCAGGTTGCCGCCGCCCTCGCCGCCGTGCCCGGCGGGGTGCTGAATGCCTATGAGCTGCCCGCTGCACCCGACGCGGCGACGCGTGTTCTGGTGGGCAAGCGGGCGCAGATCAATCGCGTGTTCGTCGATCCGTCCAGTCTGCGCGTGCTGCACGTGGTGAACGAGAACGATCGTTTTATGCGGGTGATCTTCTACCTGCACGGCGAACTGCTGCTGGGCACGGCAGGCTCGGTGCTGGTGGAACTGGCGGCGTCGTGGACGATTCTTATGCTGTTGAGCGGGCTGTATCTGTGGTGGCCTCGAACGCACCGCTTCGGCGGCGTGCTCTTTCCGCGCCTGCGCCACGGTTCGCGCACGTTCTGGCGCGACATGCATGCAGTCACCGGCGTATGGGTGTCGTGCTTCGCCCTGTTCCTGCTGGTGTCCGGACTGCCGTGGAGTAAATCCTGGGGCGGCATGCTGCAGACGTTGCGACAAACGTATGCACGTTCGGCCAGTGCGCAGGACTGGAGCATCGGCAGCGCACACGATAGGGCGGTCGCCAGCTTGCAGAATGCGCCGTTACGCGCAGCATCCATGCCCGGCATGCGTATGCCGGGCGATACCGAGGCGGCGGCAATCGGCTTGGACTACACAGCACTGGATCGAGTGCTACCCACCGTGATCGCTCAGCAACTCACATCGCCGGTGCTGATTTCACCGCCGTCACGGTTCGCGCCCACATGGGCGGCGCGTTCCGATGCGGGGGATCGATCGCTGCGCGCCGATCTCGTGCTCGACGGCACCAGCGGGGCCTTGGTCAGCCGCACGACGTTTTTCCAACGGCCGCTGCTCGATCGCATCATCGGTTATGGCGTGGCCATCCACGAAGGTCGGCTGTTTCCGCCGCTCAACCAGATCCTCGGTGTGTTCACCGCGCTGGGCCTGATCACGCTGTCGTCGAGTGCGGTGGTGCTGTGGTGGCGGCGGCGACCTGCCGGCGTGTTGGGTGCGCCACCTGCGCACGCGCAGACGCGGTATCCGATGTTGGTCGTCACGCTGCTGGTGCTGCTGGGCATCGCGCTGCCGTTGCTGGGCGCATCGATGCTCGTGGTGCTGCTGGTCGAGCGAATAGGCCTGCGCCACTGGCCGCGAGCCCGACATTTTCTCGGTCTCGCGCCGAAACTCGACGTCTGATCGGCGCCACACGACCTACGGCAAACGCAGGCATCGTCGTGTGGCATAGAGCTCAGGTGTGTCCGGCCACCGCGTGCGGCACGTAATGCTCTTCGAGCCTGGCGATTTCATCGGCGTCGAGGTTCAGCGACAGCGCGGCTACGGCGTCATCCAGATGGTGCGGCTTGGAGGCGCCGACGATCGGCGCGGTAACGAACGGCTTCTGCGCGACCCAGGCCAGCGCAACTTGCGCCTTCGATATGCCGCGCGCCTTGGCCACGGCAGCCACCGCTTCGACGACTTTTTTATCGGCGTCGGGCACGGTGTAAAGCGTCTTGCCGTAGACGTCGGTGGATTCGCGCTCGCTGCTTTCGTCCCAGTCGCGGGTGAGGCGGCCGCGGGCGAGCGGGCTCCAGGGAATGACGCCGACGCCCTGCTCCTGGCAGAGCGGCATCATCTCGCGCTCTTCTTCGCGATAGAGCAGGTTGTAGTGGTTCTGCATGGTGGCGAAGCGCGTCCAGCCGTGTTTCTCCGCCACGTACAGCGCCTTGCTGAATTGATAGGCGAACATCGACGATGCGCCGATGTAGCGCGCCTTGCCGGCTTTCACCACATCGTGCAGCGCCTCCAGAGTCTCCTCGATCGGGGTGCGCGGATCCCAGCGGTGGATCTGATAAAGATCGACGTAATCGGTGCCGAGTCGGCTGAGACTGTGGTCGATCTCGCTCATGATCGCCTTGCGCGAGAGGCCCATGCCGTTCGGGCCTTCGTGCATGCGGTTGAACACCTTGGTCGCCAGCACGATGCTGTCTCGCGAGCCGAAATCCTTCAGTGCGCGGCCGACGATTTCTTCCGAGGTGCCATCGGAATACACGTTCGCCGTATCGAAAAAGTTGATGCCCAGATCCAGCGCTTTGCGTATGAAGGGTCGGCTGGTTTCCTCGTCCAGCGTCCAGCTGTGTGCGCCGCGTTCGGCGTCGCCGTAGGTCATACAGCCAAGGCAGACGCGCGATACGTCGAGGCCGGTGCGTCCGAGTTTTACGTATTCCATCATCGTCTCCAGTAGCCGGTAGAAAAGGGCACGGCCGATAGCGCGGATCGGAGCAGTGCAAAGCGCAAGCCTAATCGTCCGCGTCGCCTAAAGGGTTGGCAACGCGTGAAAGCGCGCCTGCGATACGACGAGTTTTTGCGGCCTCGGCATACGGTCGAACGGGCGGACGGCTCGACGTCCATCGCGTCGATTTTTCATAGACACGCACTGGCGCGCGCGTTACAACGGTGGTCTGTCCGTTCCTGCTGGAGTGCTCGATGCGTCTCGCCTCAACCGCTTTATTTACCGCCCTTTGCGTGGCAGCTGGCGCCGCGCAGGCGGCCGATCCGTCCGTGGCACTGGCGCCGCAGATCAACGCCGCCGATTTCGCCCAGTTCGACAAGACCCTGAGTTCGGACGAATTTGGCGGGCGCAAGCCCGGCACGGCGGCAGAGCCGCGTACGATCGACTGGCTGGTCGAGCAGTACAAGCGCATGGGCCTGCAGCCGGGCAACCACGGCTCATGGTTTCAGACGGTGCCGGCCAACTCGATCCAGCTATTGAATACCGATGTCACCCTGAACATCTCTGCTGGCGGCAAGACCAGTCAGTTTGCCAATCACGACGACATGGTGGTGCAGACGCTGCAGGCCAAAGCCAATGTCGACCTGAAAAACTCGCCGATCGTGTTTCTGGGTTTTGGCGCCGACGCGCCGCAGTGGCACTGGAACGATTACAAGGACATCGACGTCAAGGGCAAGACGGTGATCGTGCTGGTGAACGATCCCGGTTTCGCCACGCTGGATCCGAAGCTGTTCAACGGTCGCGCGATGACATACTACGGCCGCTGGACCTACAAGTTTGCCGAGGCCGCACTGAAGGGTGCGGCCGCCTGCTTCATCGTGCATACCAGCGATGCGGCGGCCGGCTATCCGTTCCGCGTGCTGCAAAACAGCAACAGCGGTCCGCAGCTCAGCCTGCCCAGCAGCGTCGATCCGTCGCCGCGCCTGCCGGTGGCCGGCTGGCTGACCCGCGCCGCGGCCGAGCGCCTGTTTGCCGCCGCCGGCCAGAATTTCGACGAGCTGGAAAAAGCCGCGGCCAAGCCCGGCTTCAAACCCCTGCCGCTGCAGGCCACGGCCTCGGTCAGCCTGAAAAACAAGATCGGCCATATCGAGTCGCACAACGTGCTTGCGATGGTGAAGGGCAGCAGCAAGCCCGACGAAGCAGTGATCTATACCGCGCACTGGGATCACCTCGGCACCGATCCCTCGCTGAAGGGACACAAGGTCTACGGCGGCGCGATCGACAACGGCACCGGCCTGACCATGCTGCTGGAGATCGCCGATGCGTTCGCGCATCAGAAAACGCCGCCGCCGCGCAGCGTGCTGTTCTTCATGCCGACGCTGGAGGAGTCCGGGCTGCTCGGCTCGCAGTACTACGCCTCCAAGCCGGTATTCGCGCTCGACAAGACCGCCGCGGATATCGCTGTCGATGCGCTGCCGATCATCGGCCGCGCGCACGACATGACCGTGATCGGCAAGGGCCAGTCGCAGCTGGAGGACATGCTGGCCGACGTGCTGAAGTCTCAGGGTCGGGTGATCTCGCCAGAGACCACGCCGGAGAACGGTTTCTACTTCCGCTCCGATCACTTCAACTTTGCCAAGGCCGGCGTGCCGGCCATGCTGGCGAGCTCCGGCCTCGATCTGCTCAACGGTGGGCACGAGGCCGGTCAGAAAGGCGCGACCGAATACACCGCCCATCACTACCACACGCCGAACGACGTGTTCGATCCAAACTGGGATTATTCGGGCATCCTCGAAGACACGCAGGCACTGTACGAGCTGGGGCAGAAGCTTAGCCAGGACAACGTCTGGCCGAAGTGGTACCCCGACAGCCCCTTTGCCGCCAAGCGTGAGGCGGATCCGCCGAAGTGAAGCCGAACTCAGCGTGAGCGGTTCGTCTGCAATCGGCCCAATAAAGTCAGGCACGCCTCTTCGATAAGGCGTGCCTGTTCGGCTTTCTTCGGCACCGGTTGCCAGGCGATCACGGAAGACCAGTAGGCCGAGGATTTCAGGAACGCGACAAAAATGTCCGCCGCCAGTTTGGCGTCGAGCTGGCCCAGCTGGCCTGCGTCGCCAGCCTGCTGAAACCAGTGATAGACGCTGTTTTCTTTTTCGCCGAACTTCTCCATCAGCCGCAGGCTTTGCGCTTCGGAGCGCATGCACTCGACCATCAGCACGCGGCTGAGCCGGATGAAGTCCGGGTCGCATATAAGCTGCATCTCCCGCATGCCGACCTCGCGCAGCTGCTCGATGAAATCGCGCTGGCGGTCGTAGTGCAGTTTGCTCAGCGGATCGACGCGTTCCATCAGCAGCGCCAATACCGCCTCCAGTACCGCGTCTTTTGATGGGAAATGCTTGTACAGCGTGCGCTTGGAAACCTCCGCCCGCGCGGCGATGGATTCCATGCTGGCGCCGGCCAGCCCGTGCTCGGCCAGTTCCGCGATGCCGGCGTCGAGCATGGCCTGTCGTTTGGTGGCGCTGCGGTTCAACAAGTCGGGCTCCTGATGGCTGGGCGTGTGGCGCCGGTCACCTAACGACCGGCTCACAAAGTACACGATATAGTTTACTTTCTTTATGGCGCGCCATAAAGTATACGAAGTCGTTTACTTTTAACGGAATGCCCGCTCATGGCTAGTGCACTCGTTGTCATCGTGGTTCTCTGTCTTGGCCTGTTTGCCTGGCGCGTGATGGCGCAACGGCAACGTATCGTGCGACCGCATCCGCAGTCGCCGGCATGGCACAACGGCCGTTTTCGTAACGTGGCCAATACCCGAGCTGCAAGTCTGGGCGAAGTGCGTAAGGCTTTCCGCGCGCATCGCGGCCAGCGGCGCAAGCCGCAAAGTCCGTTGCCGTTGGTGACGGTGCGTCAGGATGTGCTGAGCGGTCCGCCCTCGCAGGCGTTGCAGGTCACCTGGCTGGGTCATTCCAGCGTGCTGATCGAGATCGACGGGCTGCGTCTGCTCACCGACCCCGTGCTCGGCGCGCGCGCCTCGCCGGTGCCGTTCGCCGGGCCCAAGCGTTTCACGCCGCCGGCGCTCACCGTGGCGCAGCTGCCGCCGATCGATGCGGTGATCCTGTCGCACGATCATTACGACCATCTCGATCGCGACACCATTCGCGCGCTGGCCGATCGCGTCGGCCACTTCTATACGACGCTCGGCGTGGGCCAGCGGCTGATCGCCTGGGGCGTGGATGCCAAACGCGTCACCGAACTGGACTGGTGGCAGGAAACGCGCTTCGGGCCACTGACCCTGGCGGCGACGCCGGCGCAGCATTTTTCCGGCCGCGGCCTTCGGGACGGCAACTCGACATTGTGGGCTTCGTGGGTGGTGCTGGGCACGCACGAGCGGCTGTTCTTCAGCGGCGATACCGGCATGCACGAGGGCTTTGCGCAGATCGGCGAACGCTACGGGCCGTTCGATCTCACCCTGATCGAATGCGGTGCGTACAGCGAGACCTGGCCCAACGTGCATATGCAGCCGGAGCAATCGATCGCCGCGCATCGGCTCGTGTGCGGAAAGACGATGATGCCGGTGCACTGGGGCACATTCGATCTGGCCTTCCATCGCTGGGACGAACCGGCCGAGCGCATCCGCGCGCTGGCGGCAGAGCAGGGCGTGCATCTGGTGCAGCCGCGTCCAGGCGAAACCGTTGGTCCCGACACGGCGTTGCAGTCGCCGTGGTGGCGTGCGTTCGAGGCGGAGGCTGTCGAGCATCCCTCACTCAACCTTTCCAGGGAAACCGGCGCATGAGCGGCTTCACGGTGAACGACATTCCCTCACAGCTTGGCAAGCGCGCCGTGGTAACCGGGGCCAATAGCGGCATCGGTTACGAAGCGGCGTTGGCTCTGGCCAACGCGGGCGCCGAGGTGATTCTGGCGGTGCGCAGCGAACAAAAGGGCAACGAGGCGCTGGCGAAAATACGCGCGCTTTCGCCGGGGGCGAAGGTAAGACTGGAATCTCTCGATCTATCGAAACTCGCATCGGTTGCGGACTTTTCCCGACGGCTACATGCCGAAGGCCGGCCGCTGGATCTGCTGATCAACAACGCGGGCGTGATGGCCCTGCCGCAGCGCCAGGTCACGGCCGACGGCTTCGAGATGCAACTGGGCGTCAATTATCTGGGCCACTACGCGCTCACTGCACAGCTGCTGCCGCTGCTGCGCAAGTCACCTGCGCCGCGCGTGGTCAACCTCAGCAGCGTGATGCATCGCTTCGGCAAGATACATTTCGACGATCTCCAGCTCGAACGCAGCTATACGCCGAACAGGGCCTACGGTCAGTCCAAGCTGGCCATGCTGATGTTTGCGCTGGAGCTGCAGCGCCGCAGCGATGCCAATGGCTGGGGTCTGATGAGCAACGCCGCGCATCCCGGCATCGCCACCACGGCGTTGATCGCCAATGGCCTGGGTAATGATGGCTTGGCCAGCAAGTTCAGCCTGGGATTTGTCCATATCTTCGGCCAATCGGCAGCGGCCGGTGCTTTGCCCACGCTTTATGCCGCCACGTCACCCGATGCCAAAAACGCCGGTTACTACGGTCCGGACGGATTCTCCGAAATCAAGGGCGCGCCCGCGCCCGCGAGAATTTCGGCCTGGGCCAACGACGTTGCGGTGGCGGCACGCCTATGGGATGTTTCGGCGACGCTGACGGCTGCCAAGTTCGGCTAGGCCGGTTCGGTTCGAGACATCACGTAACGGGGATACACGTGTCCCAGCGGAGAAGGTCGTTTGGGTCCGGTTGGCCTGTGCACTGGGTGCTGTGCTGGTGATTCTCGCCGCGCTTTTTTCTGGAAGCGATCGGACCATGCGATTCGCGTCGCCACGGCGAGCAGTGCCGAAGTGATCTGTTCGGGCGTGTTCGTCGAGGGCCTGACACCGGAGCGAGCGTTTACCGAAAGCTATGCCTGCGACGAGGGATTGAAGCCGCTCAAGCGCGGCCTGCACTACGCGGTGAACTGTGCCAATCGCCGCATCACGACGAATTGGCACGGACACTTCGTCAGCCTGTCGACCTATTACTTCGCCCAGAAGCAGCAGCTCGAACCGCTCGGCATGCATCACCTGTCGATGGAATTCGACGGTGCGCAGACGCTGATCGGTTCCACCCGTATCTACGCCTCGGCGCGTGACTGGGCGCGCTTCGGCCAGCTTTATCTCGACGATGGCGTGGTGAACGGACGGCGCCTCCTGCCGGCTGGGTGGGCCGCGTTTTCGGCCCGCCCAACGCTGGACGCGCCGTACGGCGCTGGCTTTTGGACCAATGTGGCCGCAGCGGGCGACAGGGCGCCGCGCATCGATGGTCTGCCACCGGACGCTTATTTCGCCTCCGGCATGAACGGGCAGCGCATCGTCATAGTGCCGTCGAAGCATCTGGTGATAGTGCGGTTTGGCTCGATGGTCGATCCGCCGTGGTTCGATATGCAGGGACTGGTGTGCCTGGTCGACGACGTATCCGCTGCTGTCCACTGACATATCGCCGGTATCAAGGGCCTGATCCCCGACAGATGGCGTAGCACCGGGGTTTTCGGCCTCGTATAATGACGCATGACTCAATGCCGCCAGTGGTTGCACCAGCATGACTGCTGACGAAATACGCGACCTTCTGGCGCGCGACCCCGATCGTTCCGAGCTCACCCTTCAATGGCTGGCCAACCAGGGCGTGGTCACCGCGCAGGTGATGTTTGGCCGTATGCTGCTCGAGGGCAACGGCACGATAAAAAGCGCGGCGGTTGCCCTGGCCTGGTTCGAACGAGCCGGAAAAAAAGGTCACGCCGAAGGCACCATGATGGTCGGGCGCTGCCTTGAAAAGGGCTGGGGTACAGACCCTGATCTGTCCCAGGCGTTTTTTTGCTACGTGTATGCGGCCAAGCTCGGCAACGACTGGGCGCAATACAACGCGGCGCGCATGTATCTCGATGGTCAGGGGGTAGAGCGCGACGCCGAGCGCGCCGCTTACTGGTACGCCAAGGCCGCCGAGCAGGGCCACGCCCGTGCCATGAACCTGCTCGCCCGCTGCTACGAAGAAGGCTGGGGCGTCATGCGCAACACCTTCAAGGCCAACGACTGGTATCGACGCTCGGCCGAGGCTGGCTATTTTCGCGGGCAGTACAACTGGGCCATGGCGCTCGTCGCCGAAGGCAGGATCGAAGACGCCGCGCAATGGCTGAAGCGCGCGGCCGAGGATGCGACGCCCGACGTAAAGGCCGCCATCGTCAGCTACGCGGTGCAGATGGATCATCCGGCGATGCGGGCGATCGTTTCTGCGTCAGCCGAGTAGTCTCGAGTAAAATTCGATCGAGCGTTGCTAACGACTGACGACGGCATGGACGCCATCCAAAGCGCTAATGGATGCCGTTGTTCGTCGTCCAGTCGGATGACTGTACGCCAGCTAGCTATTCGATCAAGGTTTGGCCGTCTGGCCGTCCAATTGATTGAAGTGAGTGATGGCGTTGAAGACCAAGCCGTAGCTGCCGATGGTTTCGCCGCGCCAGATCGGGTTGCCGGCGAATAGCAGCACGTTGCCCTTGCCGTAGTGGGCGTCGACCACGGCGGCGCGCTCGGCCATTTCATCGCCGCCGTCGAGCAGGCCGGCGATCAGCAACTTGTCGGCATCGGCGTAACGCACGATCACCTTGGGCTGCTGGTCGGCGGGAATCGCGAGCGGGTTGTTGCGCAGCTGCTCGGCGTTGAGCGGCGTGGGCTGCCACGGTTTGGGATCGGGCAGCGAGGGTGGAGCGATCGAGGCGCGGCCTTCCGGCATATCGGTGTCGTGCGGGCCACCGCGGCCGGTGGGGCGCTGGAAGTCCTTCGCGTTCGGCAGGCCGTCGTCGCCGGTGACCTGGTTGGAGACGGTGAACGACTGGCCGACCGAGCTGTACAGCGCGAGGTCGTCGCTGGCGTAGCCGCTGGCGATCGGGCTCTTCCGATCGACAAACGTGCCCTGCAGCACGCTGCCGACGACTTTGAGGTTGTGCATGGGCGTGACGAACACGCCCGGCGCCATGCCGCTGTCGATAGCGAACTTGGCGGTGTCTTCGGCCGTGACCAGCAGGCCGCCTTCGCGCACGAACTGCTTCAGGTTTTCCAGGCCCGGGTCTTTCGGTGACCAGTACTGGCGGTCGAGCAGGGCGTCGGCGATGCGCGAGTAGGGCTGATCCATGCGCACCACGTAGCTGCCGGCGGCAAAGGTTTTCGAGGTGGCCTTTGCTTTCGGATCGTCGCCTTGCTTGGGTAGCGTCACCGTGACAGGCGACGTGGTTCGGCTCAACTCCACGTGCTGCAGCTGCATAACATGCAGCAGCTGGGCCTGCGAACCGGTGCGGGTTTCGTCGGCGGGGAAAACATAGGCAGCCGGGCCGGCTTCCTGCGGCTTTTCGATCGAACGCTTGCCCTTGAGGTAGAAGTTTTTCAGGAACAGCGGGCCGTTGTCGGAGAAATAATTCAGGGCGGTGAGCAAGCCGGTCTGTTCGTAGTTGTTGTTGTCGCGCTGCGACCACATCACTTCCGGCAGCGGCGGGTTCGGTCGGTACCAGGTGCGTGCGTATTCTTTCGGGCTCAGCGTGCGCTTGACCGTGTCGGCGCCGTCGTTGCCGAAGGTTTCGTACAAGCGGCTGACGCCGTTGTGCATGGCGGCGATGAACATCAGATAGCCCGGGCTCCAGGTATCGAAGTCGCCGTGGGTGAACACGCCGGGCATGCCGAGTTTGGTCAGCTCCTGCACGTTGTTCCAGCCCAGCTGCTGCCACTCGCCGGTGAGGATGGGATCGATCCAGGCGTTGTACGGGCCGTCGCCGACCGTGTTGTCGTAGAGGAACGGCACCGACTCGTGCAGGTCGTGCAGCACCTGCGCGTGCCAGCCGATATAAGTGTCGGCGACGTTGCGCGTGAGGTTCAGCGTCATGCCCATCGCGTCGCGGTTGTTGTCGTGCGCGACATAGTGGCCCCAGTACATCAGCGGCGAATAGTTCTGCCCTGGATGCGCCAGGTGCCAGTTGTACAGATCGACCATGCGATCGCGGCCGTCGACCTCGACCAGCGGCGTGATCAGCGTGATGACGTGCGAGCGGATGTGCTTGATGTACGGCGAGTCGTCCACCGCCAGACGATACGCCAGCTCCATCAGCGCCGTGGGCGCGCCGGTTTCGGTGGAGTGGATGGTGCCGGTGATGTAGTAGACCGGGGTGGACTGCGCGACCAGCTGGTCAGCCGTGTCGTCATTCATGCCGATGCTGCGCGGGTCGGCCAGTTTGGCCAGCCGCGCCTTGTTGGCGTCCAGATCGGCAAGCACGCTTTCGTCGGCGATCGCTACCGCGATCATCTCGCGGCCTTCCTCGGTCTCGCCGATAGTGAATATCTTTACCCGCGGGCTGGCGGCCGCCAGTGCACGAAAGTAACGATAGACGTCGGCCGAGTAGGGCAGATAGTTCGGCGCACCAGCGATATGGCCGAGCACCTTGTCCGGCGTCGGCACGGTCGTGGATGCCGGCAGATAGTCGGTCAGCGGCGAGTTGAACGACGGATCGGTGGTGAACTTCAGGATCTGGTCGGTATACGCCTGATCGATCGGCTGACCGGGATCACGGGCATATGCCCTGGCATCGGCCGGGTCGTTGGCCGCCGTCGCGGCGCCCATGCCCAGCGCCAACAGCGCAGTCAATGAAAGCCGAATGGATACGCGCATGCTAATTCCCCTGGTTTGGCGCCGTGCTCTATCGACACACTTTGCCAGAACGCAGGGGAATCGGTGTAGCCCATCAGTTGGGTGGTGTTTCCATCGCAATTCACGACGGAAAGAAGCCGCTATTTGTTGAGCATCGCTGTCAGCTGATCGAGCTGCGTGCGGTAGCCGTCGATAACCTTCGCGGTGATTACGGCGTACTGGTTGGCCTCGTCCCAGCGTCGTGCTTCCAGCGCCTCGCGCACGCCGGGCAGTGTTTTGACACCGTAGCCGGTCAACATGCCGGGTGCGTAGATCATGTGCTTGAACCATGGCCGCGTGGGCAGGCCGTTGGGATCGGTCAGCGCCTGCTCCATGTGGCCCATTCGCGCACTCAATTCCCGCAACTGTTTTGCCGAAAGGTCGAAACCGGCATCGGCTCGCTTGTCGTAGGCTGTTTCGAAGGCCTGGGCGCTGCGGGCGAGTTGCTGCGCAGCCTGGTCCAAGGGAGCCAGGTTGATGGCGGGAACGTCCGAATCGCGTTCCGGCGGCAGAACCGGTCGGGTCGGATCCGCATCCAACGTAAATGCGTGGGCATCCAGCAGTTTGTGCTGCGCGTCGGTGTCTTTGCGCGTTTTGTCTACGAGCTGGTGCAGCTCGTAGACGTAGCGATCAAGCGTGGCGTTGAAATCGCCGAAGCGCATCGGCACCACATCGGCATCGGCACTGCGCAGTACGATATGGCCAACCACCTTGGAGAGCGCAACGCCGTATTCGAAGGTGGGATCGCCGAAACGGACGTAGTGATCGAATGAGTCGTACTGGGAGTGATAGATGCCCGCGTTGTCGTCCTCGTCACCAAAGCCGAGATCGAGCGAAGCAATGCCCAGATGCTCCAGGAAAGCGCTGAAGTCGGAGCCCGAGCCCAGTGCGGCCAGCGGCACGTCGCCGCCTTGGGCGGCGATTTTCGCGATGTCCTTCGCTTCGGGTTTGGCATCGTCGTCATTGCCGGCGATCAGCATGTGCGCCCGCAGGCGCTCGCGCACGCTGACCTTCGTCTCCGGGTCGGTCACGCCGTCGGCAACCTGATTGACCAGATGCTGCAGCGAATGGCTGCCGCCGGCGCCGAGAAAGCCGCGCCCGTTGGTATCGGAGTTGACGTACATCACAGCCTTGGCCTGCAGCTCTTTCGCATGCGTCTCGGCCCATTCGGTGGAACCCAGCAAGCCCGGCTCCTCGCCGTCCCAGCTGGCATAGACCAGCGTGCGCTGCGGACGCCAGCCCTGTTTGACCAGCGCGCCGATCGCCTTGGCCTCGGCCATCAGCGCGACGTTGCCGGCCAGCGGATCCCAGGCGCCGAACACCCAGCCATCGTGGTGGTTGCCACGCACGATCCACTGATCCGGCGCCGTGCTGCCCCTTATTTTCGCTATGACGTCGTAGACCGGCTTCTGGCCCCAATTCGATTCGACCGTCATATGCACCTTGGCCGTGCTCGGGCCGACGTGATACGTGATCGGCAACGAGCCGCGCCAGTTGGCCGGCGCCACCGGCCCGCTCAGCGACTGCAGCAGCGGCGTGGCGTCGGCGTAGGAGATTGGCAGCACGGGAATCTTCAGCAGCGAGGTGGCGTCCTTGATCGCCAGTCGTTTGGCACCGGGTACCGAGCCAATGCCGGGCGTCAGCGGGTCGCCGGGATACACCTGCATGTCGGCCACCGAACCGCGCTGCACGCCGTCGGCGGGACGCCAGCCGCCCTTGGGATAGACGTCGCCCTTGGCATAACCGTCGTCGTGCGGATCGGAATAGATTAGGCAACCGATAGCACCGTGCTGCTGTGCCAGCTTCGGTTTCAGCCCGCGCCAGCCGCCGCCATAGCGCGTGAGAACGATCTTGCCGCGTACGTCGATGCCGCGACGGGCCAGGTCCTTGTAATCGTCCGGCATGCCGTAGTTGGCATAGACCAGTTCGGCGGTGACGTCGCCATCGGCACCGTAGACGTTGTAGGGCGGCAGTGCGCCATCCTGGATGTTCGAGGTGGCGTCACCGGCAATAGCCGGTTCCTTCAACGCCGCGGTGAAGGGCTGCGGCCCGAGCAATTCGAGCGCGACTTTCTTTGGCGTTGGGTAGAGCACATCGAAAGTTTCTATATGCGCATCCCAGCCCCACTCGCGAAACTTCGCCAACATGAATTCGGCGTTCGCCTTGTCATGCGGCGAACCCACCTGATTCGGCTGCGACGACATCTGCTTGAGCCAGATGCGCTGGTCGGCGGGGTCGAGCTGCGCGTCGAAGCGTTGTTCGAGGCCTTGCTGTTTGGCGGCGTTGCCCGAGCTGAAGCCGAGCATGTCCGTGCTGTGCTGATTGATATCGTCGTTTGCGGCGCAAGCGCCCCAGGTGGATAAGGCGCAAGCGATCGCCAGCAAGGGTCGAATCATCAATCGTGTCATGCATGGATCCTTCAGTGGTTATAATCAAACGTCAGGTGGTTCAAACTAGCTGGTCCGAATTTATCGTGTGTCAGGTATCTGCTTGTCCGGTGCTGCTGGCCGCCGCAGGAAGCGCTACGGGGGCGTCGGCGGGAATATCGATTTGCTGCTCCAGCAATACGACGTTTTTCTGATTGGTGTAAGTCAGTCGGTACTTTCCTGGCCGCAGGTAGAGCATGCCGCTAGGCTCGCTCTTATTAAAAAGAATACGATCATCCTGCTTGGCATTAAGTGGTATGGGGTCCAGCACCAGAATATCGGCAGCGATGGCATCCGGTCCCTCATCCACGTAATGCGCTTCCACCATGCATGGATAATCGTGCATGCATCGATTTCCGCTCACCGGAAAAGGTTTACGTAATCCGCCAAGGCTTACCCACGTCGGTCGGCCTGATTCGAACCGTTGCGCAGGAAAGAAGACGCTTATGTCGTAGCCGTCGCGCAGCGTCCATGGCTTGCCTTCGTTGTTTACAAAGACAGTCGGTACGGTGGGGTGATCATGCTGGATGACCATGTCGTAATAGGGATGATTGTCCTGGCTGACCTGATGCGGAAACATCACGGTCTGCTCGACGGTCAACGGGGCGATGCCCGATAGCTCATGAAGGTGTTCAGCCATCGATGAGCCACCGAGGACGCTGCCGGAAGACTGGATGTGCGCATACCCGGCATCGAGTACGAGCCTAGCATGGGGGTCTTTTTGGAATACTTCGTGGTAAAGATTGACCGCCTGTTCCTTTTCGCGAGCATCACCCGAAGCGTCCGAGATAGCTTCGTACGCAACCACCTTGAACCCGAGTCTCAGCGCGGTGCGAACCATCTCTGCGTAAATAGGCTCCTCAGTGTAAAAACCGCTGTTCTTGACGGGATAACCGCGCGACTGCAGGCCGGTATCGGCCTGATAAAGCGTTTCGGCGGCGAAATAGTTGAACCCCTCGTGACGTAGCTTGCTCAACAGCTGCACGGTCAAGGTTCGCGTCAGAGGCACGTTGTGCGCTTCGTTGAAGAAGACCGCGCGATAGTTTTTGGCAAGCTCGGGAATGGCTTCCAGAGCTGGTCTGGGCGAATAGCCTCCCTCTGCGAGGGGCGAGGCGTGATCTCCCGGCGCGGACGACTGCTTAATGGAAAAGCTGGCCGAGGCATCCGGATAATCGCCGATGAACGTCTGATACCAGCTGAGGTACTGACCGAAAATCAGTCGGAAGGCGGTGTCGTTACTTTTACCGTGCGCGTAGCGCATGACCTGGTACTGGGCGAGCAAGCCCTTGCGGCTTTCCGCTTGGTGCATGATCAGCTCGGATTTGCGCGATGCTTCCAACTGCTGAGATTTCCACTGAGCCGCCGATTGAGCGTGGACGGTGGTCGAAACACATGCCAACAGCAGGGCACTACCCAGCCAGCTGTCTTTATGAAGTGCTCTCATTCGCTTTTCCCCGTGACGACCGACGTTGCAGTTTTACCAGTCTGCAAGACGGCTGTCGCCTGGACGCCGCAAGGTTTTTGATGGACGGCCAATTTCTGGCTTACCCGTGCCAATCGTCACCTCACGTTTTGCCTGAATCGGGCGCACAATCAGTGGACCCTTGCCCGCCGCGGAGTTAATCATGCGCTCAACCGTTCTCCCCCTCCTGATCGCTCTTGCCCTGCCGGGCGCCGCACTGGCGCAGATGTCCGGTGCCCATACCGGGGCCATCTATGCCACGGTGGCCAAGGCCGTGGGCGATCCTGCGCGCGATGCCGACAAGGCCAACGACGCGCGGCGTAAAGTCAGTTCGATCATGGAGTTCGCGCATGTCCAACCGGGACAGAGCGTGCTGGAGCTGATTCCGGGCGGCGGCTATTTCACCCGCGTTTTCAGTGCCATCGTCGGCCCGCGCGGGCACGTGTATACGATCTGGCCTAACGAGTACGTCAAGGAAGATGCCGAGGATCTGGCCGCGGTGAAAAAGTTTGCCGCCGATCCGCACTATGCCAACGTCAGCGTTCTCGAACAGCCGGCCGACCAGCTGAGCTCACCGGCACCCGTCGACCTCGTGTTCACCTCGCAGAATTATCACGACTATCCGGACAAGTTCATGGGCAAGGTCGATCCGGCCGTGCTCGACAAGCAGGTGTTCGATGCGCTGAAGCCGGGCGGCCTGTTCGTGGTGATCGATCACGTGGCGCCGGCGGGCTCGGGCATGCAGGACACCGATACGCTGCACCGGATCGATCCGGCCATCGTCAAGCAGCAGATCGAGGCGGCGGGTTTTGTGTTTGACGGCGAAAGCAACGCGCTGCGCAATCCGGCGGACGACCACACGCTGAAAGTGTTCGACAAGGCGATACGCGGCCATACCGATCAGTTCATCTACCGCTTCCGCAAGCCAGCCAACTAAGCCAGTAGGTCACTGCAGGCCGCGCCAGATCGCGTCCAGCAGCACGTTCTGCGGATCCTCGCTCTGTTCCCAGTACATGATGCCGCCAAGATGCTGCGCTTTCACGAAGGCAGCCTTGGCGGCGATGGACTGCGTATCGTCATAGCTGATGAACTGGCGGGTCGCGGCGTTCCAAAGATAAGGCGCCTGGGCCTGCGCGTCCCAGTAGCGCACGAAGCCGCGGCGGTTGATGAAGTCGGACTGCAACTGTGGCCACGGATGTTCGCTGCCGTAATGACCGTAAGCCTGGTAGAGACCGTTATGGTTGGGCTTCACGTCATCGAATTCGCGGCCGTAGAAGGCTGCGCCGATCAGCAGCTTGCCCGGCGGCACACCCGCGGCGAGAAACTGTTTCACCGCACGGTCGGTGGTGCGCGCATCGGCCGGCGCGAGCGCTGACGCGTGCAGGCCGCTGTGATGTCCGGTTGTCGGCGTCATCGAGTTGACGACGTCGTAGGTCATCAGATTGAACCAGTCGAGGTACGGCGCTATCGCGGCGATGTCGATGCCGTCGACGAACGGCCCGTCGGCGACGGCCATGCTCAGTGTGTAATGGCGTCCGTGGCCTTGGCCCGCGGCATCCAGTGCAGTGCGGATACCTTGCAGCAGCAAGGTGAGGTGGGCCCGATCCTGCGTGCTCGAATGAATGCCCGATTCGGAATGACCGGGATATTCCCAGTCCACGTCGAGGCCGTCGGCATCGTTGTCGAGGAGCAGTTTCGTCGCGCTGTCGGCGAAGCGACGGCGGTTGGCCGGCGTGCTCGCCGCTTCGGAAAAGCCGCCCGCACCCCAGCCTCCGACCGACAGCACCACCTTCAGCGCGGGGTGTTTCGCCTTGAGACCCGTTAGCTGATGCAATTTCGTTGAGGCATCCGGATCGAGCACGACCCAGTCATCCGCGACCCGGGCGAAGGCAAAGATCAGCGTGTCGATCTTGCCGACGTCGACGTGATCCACACCGGCCTTGTCGACGTCGTAGCCTACGACGCGATAGTGCGGCGCAGGGGCACCGAGCGCGTGGACAGGCAGGTTGTGGCAGCCAGAGAGAAGCAGTGTCAGTGTCGCGATCAGTCTTGGACCGATCGGGTTGCGTTTTGGTGTGCCGCCGATCTTCATGGGCATCGTTCCGCTAGATACGATCGGCTATCTTCGCAGCCGCTACCGGCTTTGCCTATGCGTCTTTGTCCGCACGTGGTCTGGATAGCGATGTGCAGTCGCTGCGTAATCCGACGCCGATTGCCGGCACGATGATCCGCCGCCGATAGAAAAGGTCGCTGTGACACCTTATGCAGAAAAATGATCCACCATCGAGTCATGTGGCTGACCCAGCCGATCCGCCGCCGACGCGCCCGGTCGAACCGGATGCGGCGGACTGCTGCGGCGAAGGCTGCGTGCCCTGCGTGTTCGACACCTATGAACAGGCGCTTGAGCGTTATCGGGTGGCGCTGGCTGCGTGGCATGCGCGGCACGCTGGACATCCGTAGAACGCGCCAGCGCTGCGGGCAGCACTGAACTACACTGCGCCGATCTCTTTCCGCGCTTTCCAGGAATTCCCATGTCGCACGCCATGCACACCAGTTCGGTCCCCGTGTTCCGCCAGATGCTCGGCGGGCTCGATGCCATTCTCGCCAAAGCCGAGAAGCATGTGGTGGCCAGGAGCATCGAGCCGGCGGCGCTGACCCAGGCGCGGCTGTTTCCGGATATGTTTCCGTTGGCCAAGCAAGTGCAGATCGCCTGCGATTTCGCGCGTGGCGTCTCGGCTCGTTTGGCCGGTGTCGAGGTGCCGAAGATGGAAGAGGGCGAGCCGACGTTCGACGGGTTGCATGCCCTGATTGCGAGAACGATCGGTTTTATCGATGGCCTGAGCTCAGCATCGTTCGACGACGCGGCCGTACGCGAAATCGTCACCCGGCCGGGTACGCCCAAAGAGCGCCATTTCAGCGGGCAGAGCTATCTGCTGAGCTATGGCCTGCCGCAATTTTTCTTCCATGTGACCACGGCCTACGCGATCCTGCGCCACAACGGTCTGGAGATCGGCAAGCGCGATTACATGGGCGAGTACTGAGTCGAAAGCGGTAGCGAGAGCGAAACCTCGTACCGGAGCTTGCACGTGATGCGTGCAAGCCGGGTGACTGCAGCAGCCTGAACCGAAGGACCGATGCAGCCACCGTCAGGAAGCGTGCGCGATTACTTGGCGTTCTTCTTCTTTTCCTGCTTGGCCAGCTTCTTTTCCTTCATGGTTTTTTCCGGCTTTTTCTTGTCGCTCTTTTTCGAATCCAGACCCTTGCTCATGCTGCTCTCCGCGGTGTGGTGGTGGGACGGTCGGCACTGCTGACATCGCTGCACGCGTTTCGGTGTCTGAAAGCGTCGTTGCAGCGTGCGAAAGTCTACGCTAGATACGTTCGTGCGGCGCCAGATATCGCCACTGGCCGGGCGGCAGTTTGGCCAGCGAAATGCGGCCGACGCGCAAGCGCTTCATCGCCAGCACCTTCAGCCCGACCGCGTGGCACATCGGCTCGATCTGGGTGGGCTGCAGCACCTTGAACGCAAACCGCAGCCGCTGTTCGCTCTGCCAGCTGACCTTGATCGGCGGCATGGCGTAATTGTTGAAGTGCAGGCCGTGATTGAGCAGGGCCAGTCCGTTGGCGATCAGCTCGCCGCTCACGTCCACCACAAACTCCTGCTCGACCCGATCGACGTCCTCGGTGAGCTTGCGCGTCACTCGCCAATCCTGGGTAAAAATCATCAGGCCGGTGGCCGCGGTCGGCAGCGGGAGTGGCGAGTTCAGCCGCTGCAGGTGACGCTTCAGCGGGCGCACGCCGGAGGCATCGTCGGCCCATCGCGTTTCCGGGACGACCAGCGCGCTGGCCGGATTCGGGCCGTCACCGGCGTCGTAGCCGACCGGCTTATGCAGCACCAGAGTGGCCGGTTCGGTGGCGATCAGCTGCGCGCCGGGGTCCAGTTCGACCGTTTGCGTATCGACCATGAACTGCGGTGTTTCCACCACTACGCCATCGACGCGTACCCAGCCGCCCTCGATGTACTGCTCGGCCTCGCGCCGGGAACACTGGGCAAGGGCAACGACGCGTTTGGCGAGGCGAACCGGTTCAGTCATCGAGATGCCGTGCAGGAGAGAGCGGCCATTGTAGGCGGGGTTCGGCGCTGTGGCTGCCGATATCCCACGGCCGGGTCGAAAGCCGTTGCCAATCGCGGCAACCGTCCCCAAATCATTGTCCATAGCTACCGCGAGAACTCCCATGATTCCTTTTTCGATACTCGACCTGGCGCCCGTCACCGAAGGCAGCGACCCGGCGCAGGCTTTCCGCAACACGCTGGACCTGGCGCAGAACGCCGAACGACTCGGTTACCGCCGCTACTGGCTGGCCGAACACCACAATATGGTGGGTATTGCCAGCGCCGCCACGGCCGTGCTGATCGGCTATGTAGCCGGCGGTACGTCGAAAATTCGGGTGGGCTCGGGCGGCATCATGCTGCCGAATCATGCTCCGCTGCAGGTGGCCGAACAGTTCGGCACGCTGGCGTCGCTGTACCCGGGGCGTATCGATCTCGGGCTGGGCCGAGCGCCGGGCACCGATCAGCCCACCGCCAAGGCGCTGCGCCGCTATTTCGACAGCGCCGACGCGTTTCCGCACGACGTGATGGAGCTGCTGGGTTACTTCGAGTCGGTGAAGCCGGGCCAGCCGGTGCGCGCCGTACCGGGCGCCGGGCTCGACGTGCCGGTGTGGCTGCTGGGTTCCAGCCTGTTCAGCGCGACGTTGTCGGCGCGCCTTGGCCTGCCGTTCGCCTTTGCCTCGCATTTCGCCCCCGACGCGATGGACGAGGCGCTGGCGCTGTATCGCCGCGACTTCCGCCCGTCGGCCCGGCTGCAGCAGCCTTACGCCATGCTCGGCGTCAACGTGGTGGCCGCCGAAAGCGACGCGCAAGCGCGCCGGCTGTTCACCACCCAGCAGCAGAGCTTCATCAACCTGCGGCGAGGCAAACCCGGTCTTATTCCACCGCCGATCGACAACATCGAGTCGTATGCCTCGCCGATGGAGCGTCACGGCGTCGACCACGCGCTGGCCTGCGCGGTCATTGGCGACGCCGATACGGTAGAAGCGGGCCTCGAGGCCTTTATCGAGCGACACAAGCCGGACGAGTTGCTGATCACCGCCAACGTGTTCGAGCACGCGGCGCGGCGACGCTCGTTCGAGATCGCCGCCAGCGTGCGCGACCGGCTCGGCGCGGCCAGCCTGCAGGCAAGTTAAAGCGCTCAAGTGTGGGAAATAACCGAGTTGGCCCACGGATCGGCCATAATCGCGGTTATTCCACGAATTGCCGAAGCTTTTCCACGCATGAAGACACCCAAGGGCCTGCAGGATCTGATCGACGAAGGCGTTATCGACCAGGTACTGCGACCGCTGAAGAGCGGCAAAGAAGCTTCCGTCTATGTGGTGCGCTCGGGCGACGACGTCCGCTGTGCCAAGGTCTACAAGGACATGGCGCAGCGCAGCTTCCAGGCCCGCGTGCAGTATCAGGAAGGCCGCAAGGTGCGCGGCAGCCGCCAGGCTCGCGCCATGGGCAAGGCCACCAAGTTCGGCCGCAAGGAGGCCGAGGCGGCCTGGAAAAACGCCGAGGTCGACGCGCTCTACGCGCTCACCGCCGCCGGCGTGCGCGTGCCCAAACCGTACGGTTATTTCAACGGCGTACTGGTGATGGAGCTGGTCACCGATGCAGAAGGCTATTCCGCGCCGCGCCTGGGCGAAGTGGAGCTGTCGGCAGACACCGCGCGCGACTACCACCGCTTTCTGATGCAGCAGGTGGCGCGAATGCTGTGCGTGGGCCTGATCCACGGCGACCTTTCCGAATACAACGTGCTGGTCGGGCCGGAAGGTCCGGTCATCATCGACCTGCCGCAGGTCGTCAGCGCCTCCGGCAACAACGCCGCGCGCACCATGCTTCGCCGCGACGTCGGCAACATCACCATCAGCCTGTCACGCTTCGCACCCGAGCTGCTTGACAGCTACTACGCCGAAGAAATGTGGGCGCTGTTCGAGCTCGGTGAACTGCACCCCGACACCGAGCTCACCGGCCACTTCGAATTCGACGAAACCATCGCCGACGTCGACAGCGTGATGCAGTCGATCATCGATGCGCGCGAGGAGGCGATCATTCGCCAGCAGGGAAGGGACGAGGCGGCGCAGGCTGATTGAGGCTGCGCCTGCCGGCGGGTAACTTTTTCGCGACGGCCTGGATCGATCGGAGCCGAATGTCTCGCGGTGGCGTTGCGAGGCGAGTCGGTTGTGCGCGCCCCCGGCAGCTGCTGCCTGCCGAGGAGAAGCGTTCGCGCCCATACGCAATCCGCCGACAGATCCGCACCGGAACGCAGCACGCAGATGGGCAACCGTCGGTGCTTGCCGGCTTGCTCCGATCGGTCCGGCCAGAATGACCGTCACTTGAAAGCGGCTAGGCTTCGGGCTGAAAAAACGTGCCATGATTTGCCTGCCGCCGAAACAACGCGCGGCATGGCATGCCGTAGAGATCGTCTTGTCGATTTGCATGGCAGTCGACTATCGACGCCACGCCCTTTATCGTTTTACCGTTACTGCCGCCTATTGAACCATTCCAAGGGTAACCCGAGCAGGCAAGCTCGTTCGAGAACGGACATCGAATGAGCGGTGGGGCATCCATTGGGTATCTTGCCGAATCCTATCTATTTCGTCGCAGAGACCTGAAGCTATATGTCCGTAGACAGCCAAGAACCAAGCATGCGCCAGATGAATACGCGAGATCGGCTGTTGCATGCAGCCGAAGCGTCATTTATCGAGCATGGTTATGAAGCCATGCTGCTGCAGGATGTTACCCGTCGCGCGAAGGCGAATGCGGCTGCCGTGAACTATCATTTCGGCGGCAAAGAGCTGTTGATGCGTGAGGTGCTTTCCATGCGTCTGGACCGCTTGAACTCCGAACGGCTGCAGTTGCTTTCATGCTGCGAGCAGCGTCGTGGCCGGCGGCCGCTGGACGCTACCGAAGTACTTAGCGTGCTGTTCGTGCCGGCGTTGCGGCTCAGTCGCCCGCCGGCCGGTAGTCCGGCTTTCATCAGCCTGCTGGGGCGCGTCTATAGCGACTCCTCGCCGTTTATCCGCGATTATCTGGAAGAACACTACCGACCGATCTTCGAACGTTTCTTCGAGGCGTTTTCGCGAGCGTTGCCCGACATGTCGCGCAGCGAACTCAGCATGCGCTTGCGCTTCAGTCTGCAAGGCCTGGCTGGCTTGCTAGCAGGCCAGCGTGTCGATGAACTGATTGCCGCATTGAGCATGGGGAAGTCGATCGATGAAACCGTGCTGCTGGCGCGCTTGATCGCATTGGTGCAGCCCATGCTTACCGATCCGCTGGGTACACCGAAGCAGGTGCGTGCCGTGGAGCAGGTCGAGAAACTCGCCCATGTCGCCGCGCAGGCCACCGATGACGCCGCAAAGGCAGCCGTTTCCGTACCGGGCAGGCGCTCGATCAAACGAAAAGCTTCTTAGCCTCGCGTCCATGGTGTCGCGCTTCATGCACGGCTTGCCGGTCCCGCCAGGTTCGGCGCGATGCGCGCAGAGGCAGCCGAAGACGGGCGACTTTGCTGCCGCGATGCCATGAAACCCTTCTGAAGACGGCGCGACAAGTGGCCCGGCAAGACGGTGCCGTTCGAACAGGAGTTTTCCATACGGATCGCGGTCCCTCTTGATTCGGCGGTTTTCGCTGGCGAGCGCAAGTCCATCAGACCGCTCGTCGATCTCCTTGCCGTCGATGGACATGCATTACGGCTCCTGCGCCATAGCCGGGGCGGCAGGAGATGGCTGCGCTGCAGCAAACGATGTCCCTGGAAGCCGGTTGGCAGGCGCTCCCGCCATCCGGAGCGTCGATGCTCATGCCGCTGAAAACTCAAGCCCGCACGTTCATCGCCAGTACTCGGCGACACCTGCCACAAGCCTGCGCGGGCACATGGTGCGTTGCAGATTGACCCGTGCCTGTGCCGGGCTCATTGTAAAACCTCCATTTCAAATGGTGCATTGAAATAATGATTTCAATGCACTCATTGAATTTCGGGGTGCCGAAAAACACCGAGAAAGGTCGACCTGAAATCGATCTGAAACCGATGTTGGGCGGTGGGGTAAGTCAGTGAGCTGAACCAGCGTTTGTGTTGCATCTGGCCATGGAGGCATGGGGCGCATGTTCGTCAATAGGAAAGACATCGGCGTCAGCGGAGCTGATACGCGAAAGCGCTTGTGCGTGCCGCGTGCGGCCGAATCGCGATTCATCCAGCACGGATACGAGGCGAGGTCGCTGCACCAGATCGCCCCAGGCGCGAATCCCAACCCGGTCCCCATCAACCATCACTTCGCCGGCAACGCCCTATTGATCGAAGAGATGTTGGCTGCGCGGCTGGACTCTCTCAATCGCGAACGTCTGCGGTCATGCCAGGGAAGCTTTTGCTGCCTTCTGGTTGGCGAAGGCATGGATGCATGGATCGCCGCCATCGGCGCAGGCGAGGCCGCCGATGCAGCCGTACTGCTGGCGCGCCCGGACGCGCTGATCAGTCTGACGCTAACTGCCACGTTGGGTGCCACCGAACGAGTCAGCCTTGTGCGGCAGGTCGTAGAGCAGGCGAGTGCGGCCGCGCTTGCGATCGATGCGCCCGATGTGCCGCCGGGCAACCGGCGCCGGCGACCATCGCCGAAAAACGAGTCGTGGGGTGGCCGGATACGCAGGGAATCGTTTTAAGCCGTTGCCGCTGTCCGGCACCGGGCGGTGCCGTGACATCTCAACCGATGCCGCAAGGCATCGCCTATCAACTGGAGATACAACATGAAAGTGCAATCCAAATCGCTGTTGTTGGCATGCATGTTGGCCGTGGGCTCGATGGGCGCTGCGCCAGCGTTCGCTGCTCATGGCGTTCCTCTGAATACGACGTTCAGCGCTTCGGGAGCGACCAGCCTGACGGCGGGCGGCATAACCGTCGCCTGTACCTCGACTTTTACGCTGGTGAGCGGTGCCAACGTGGCCAACAACACGACGGTGACGCAGGCCGTCTTTACCGGCAGCAATCCCATTTGCGCCTCGCTGACTGCGCAAGGCTTGCCCTGGCAGGTGACTTACAACTCGACCACCGCGGCAACCATTCAGAACGTCAGCATCAGGACGCCACTGACGACTTGCGCCGGCAATGTAAGCGCGGCGATCAACAGCGCCGCCAGCAGCATCACGATCAGCGGCAATGTGGGCTCCGGCTGCACCGCCAGCGGCGTGCTCGCCGTATCGCCTGCATTCCAGGTGATAACTCCCAACTGATGCCTTGAGCGTCTGAGAGTGCAAGGCATGCAGAGGAACGCTCGTCGGTCGTCTGCATGCCGTTTTTCCTGCAACGTTTGCCGACCTGAGAGAACTTTTTAATGGAAAAGATCCGATCATTGCATCGTCATGTCTCCACGCGCCTGGCGACGACCGCGCTGGCCTCGGCGGTAGTTATCGCGTTGTGCGTGCCGACGCATGTGCGCGCTGCCGCGTTCCAGCTGCCGGTTTCCAACGCCGCGGGATTCGGCCGCGCCTTTGGCGGCGGCTCGCTGTGGCAGAACGATCCGTCCGCCTCCTACAACAATCCCGCCGCGATGGCGTGGTTCACCTCGCCGGTAGTGCAGGGTAGCTGGATCGGCATCGACATCAGCACCCAGTTCCACGGTTCCATGACCGATCCGTCGGGTGCGCCGTTGCCCGGCAGCAATCCCAACGGCGGGGACCATCTGAACAATGACGGCTCGGCCTTCGCCGTATTGCCGGTCTCGGATCGTTTCGCTCTGGGTTTCGGGCTGGACGTACCTTATGCGCTGGTAACCAAATATAGCCCGGACGCGCGATTTGCCCAGTTCGGCACCATGACAAGCCTCAAGTCGATCGGTCTCAATGTGTCCGGCAGCTTCAAGATCAGCGATACCTTTGCGCTGGGTCTTGGCGTAATCGCCCAGCGTACGCGCGCCCAGCTCAATAACGGGCTCAATCTCGGCGGGACCGCATATGCGTCGGGGGCCACGGGGGGCATTCCCACGCCGCTGGACGAAGTCGCGCAAATCAACGTACGCGTGCACAACTGGTCGGAAGGTTATTTTCTTGGCGGCGAATGGAAGCCAACCGACGATGATTCGCTGGGTGTGAGCTACCACTCGCGCGTGGGCAACCGGCTGACCGGCAGCTATTTTATCTCTTATCCCAACGCTGCCACAGCAGCCGACGCGCAAGGTCTGATCAACGCGATTCCCGTATTGAACGCGATCTTCACAGGCCTGCCCGGATTCGGCGCTTTTCCGTTGCCCGAACTCAACGGAAGCGGCAGCAATTCCCCCGCCTCCGCCGTGCTCAATCTGCCGGCGTTCGTCAATATCGACTATCTGCACCGGTTCAACGATCGCTTCAGCCTGGGCGCTTCCGTGCAATGGACCAACTGGTCCAAATTCCAGACCCTGACGCTGTCCTCGCAGGGGGTCAACTTGATCACGTTGCCCGAGCATTATCGCAACAGTTATTCGTTCAGCCTCGGTGGCGACTACACATTGAACGATCAGTGGACGTTGCGAGGTGGCGTGGCTTACGACGAGACGCCCACGGTAACCGACACGCGCGAGACGCGAGTGCCGGACAATAACCGCAAGGTTCTCGGTCTTGGCGTGGGCTACCAGGCCACCGATCGTCTGAGCTTCGACGCGGCGTATGAGCACCAGTTCGTCAGCAACGCCACGATAAAACAGACCAACCAGGTCGCGCTCGGTGGCGGCACGATTGACGGATATGCCAAGGACAGCGGTGACGTCGTCTCGTTGACGGCCACGTATAAACTCTAGATCGGCCAGCGGGTGAGTCCCCGATCGTGCAGTCGTCTGTTTGCACGAACCCGTCATCCGCGGATGACGTCGGGCAGGCTGCGGGATGGCCGGTGTTTTCATTTCACAGCGGCAACGGACGCTTCTACGCCGGCAGACGATGGCTGGGATGCCTCGTCTGCCGACGACCACGGGTGTTCCATTTTGTGGAAAAGTGGAGGCCATCGACGTCCGGCCCTCCGGTAAAGCCGGACCGTCGTGACCGCGCGCTGCACGCGGTTTGGTCGCGTCCTGCGACCCCATGCCGACAGCTACGCGCTAGCGGGAGCGCCTCACCGGCAGCGCGTACCGATGCAACAGGTGAGGCCCATGTCCCGGAGGGATCCGATAATGCGCGGCGGCCGATCGTCGACGCCCGTGAGAGGGCGGTCATTCGTCAGCCGCGCACGGGCGAGGCGGTGCAAGCGTAGGCGTTGGGCACGGCGCGACGCAGCGCTGAACCGCTGCGCGCACTTACGCGTAGGGGGTTCCATCCTTGTGCACGAACGTCCACTTGCCGTTGTCCATAAGGGCTTCCAGATCGTCGTCGGGATAACGGACTTCGTCGCCCGCAATTCGGTCGCCGACTTCGAGATACAAAACGTCTTCCGACGTTTCGTTCACCAGACAGTGTCCATCGCCCGTATTCGCCTTGAATCCGGCGCACATGCCAGGGTCGAGCTGCATCGAACCCGCGTCCGTTCTGAGCGTGGGATGCCCTTGCAGAATATAGACGAACTCGTCTTGTCGAGTGTGCGCATGACGCAGCGATGAAACGGCATTTGGGCTCAGTCGAGTGAGATTGACGCCGAAATTCGCGAGGCCGAACATGTCGCCGAGCGCGCGCTTCTCACGCCCGGCCATGCGCGATGCGAAAGGCTCGGGGTAATTGGACGGCCGGGTTCTTACTGGCGCGTCGAAGGCCCTTATGGCCGCAGGTTTGGCATCTTCCGACATACCTATCCTTTGTTGTGAAAAACGGAAAAGCACCCGCGCACGAGATTTGGCGGCCGTTTTCCCCGAGCTTCGCTCGGCGCATCAAGAGCCAACTTTTAGTTCGCTGTCCATCGAAAGTAGCCGTACACAAGCACTTGCCGGGCCGCGAGTCATATCAGGCACAAACACGCCCCATCACTGGCCGGCAGGTGGCTGCCAGAGCTCGATCTTGTTGCCTTCCGGATCGATAACCCAGGCGAACTTCCCGTACTCCGAGTCGTCGATCTTCTCGAGCACGTTGCAGCCTTCGTCGCGCAGGGCTTTCACCAGGGCATATAGATCATCCACGCGATAATTGACCATGAAAGATGCCGTGCTCGGCGCAAACTGATCTCCCTCCGACGAACCGACCGACCAGACGGTTGTCCCAGCCACAGGCTGGCCTTCGTCATCGGTCCAGGGAAAAGCCGTTCCACCCCAAGCCTGGACATCGATGCCGAGATGCTGCTTGTACCAAGCCCGCAGTGCAGGAGCGTCCTTCGCCTTGAAAAAGATGCCGCCAATGCCAGTGACCCGTTTCATGGAACCTCCGCGGTTGGTGGTAATGAGAGGATGCCTTTTTAAGAACTAACGCTTGAATGGAGCAGTGGCGGTTTTTGCCTTGAATGAAATGTCAGGCCGCGACGATCGGGCTTGCAAGCAAGGGCCAAACTGCCGACGAGGCGACAAACGAACCATTCCGGCCACCGAGTATCATAAACATCTGCGTGTCAATGAATGCAAAAATTCAACGTGGAACAGATCGTCCGTATTCGGAGGCGTGGATGAGCCATCCGTGATTCGCACTCCGAAGCAAAACAAACGTTTTGCTTTCCAGTCAAGGACGCCAGAGCAACGATCAAGACAAATCTCAATTCTCAGGGCGTCACGTTCAGCAGTTCCACATCGAACACCAGCGAAGCGCCGGGTGGAATGGCGTCGCCGGCGCCATTGTCGCCGTAGCCGAGCGACGCGGGAATCAGCAGGGTACGTTTGCCGCCGACGCGCATGCCGGCGACGCCCTGGTCCCATCCTTCGATGACCTTGCCTTCGCCGAGGGTGAAGGTGAACGGTGTGCCGGTGTCGAGCGAGCTATCGAATTGGCTGCCGTGGTGATCCTTGGCGTTTTTATCGTAGAGCCAGCCGATGTAGTGCACCACCACGTCCTTGCCGTTCATCGCTACCTTGCCGGTGCCGACTTTCGTATCGATCACGATGAGCTTTTGCACTTCGCCCTGGGCATGCGCCTGCGGCGAGGCGCTGCAGGCGGTGATGACGAACAGGGCGAGCAGGGGCAGCAACCAGCGCATGGCTTGATTCCTTGGTGAGTATGGTTGGATGTGAGCGATGGGACCGAGATCGGCTGCATCGGTGCGCCATTGTTCTTGAAAACGACCCGGCGCGGAAGCCGCGCGCTACTCGCTCAGCCGACGGTTTCGGCCATACCCATGCGCTGCATCGGATCGATCGTCACCGACTCGGCGTCGTTCATCAGCTGCAGCTGGCCGTCCTGGATCAGTGCCTGCAGGCGCATGCCTCGCTGCAGCAGCGGCAGCAGTTCGGCCACGGTGTCAGCAGGGATATCGAGCACGGTGAGGTTTTTATGGCGCGCCAGCGAAGCGCCGACTTTGCTCCACCAGATATCGGCCGTGTTGCCGCCATAGTTGATCGCCACCACTTGCCGCGAGCGGCCGCAGGCCTTGCGGATACGCGCTTCGTCGGGCTGGCCGAGTTCGATCCACAGCTCGATCTCGTCGGTATAGTCCTTGCGCCACAGCGCCGGCTCGTCCTCGTCGCTGACGCCCTTGCCGAATTCCAGCCTATCTTCGGCATAGAGGGCAAAGGCCAGCAGTCGCACCATCAGCCGCTCTTCGGTTTCCGACGGGTGGCGTGCCAGGGTCAGCGCATGGGTGGCGTAGTAGTGCCGATCCATGTCGCTGATCTGCAGTTCGACTTTGTATATGGTGGCGTTGAGTGCCATGAGCGTGGCCGTCGGAGGTATCCCGCCCATTCTACGCCTCTCGCAGGCCCCTCAGCGGTGGCTTGGACGATTCTGGCGATGTCAGCGCTCGTTCACCTGTAGCCCCTTGACCAGCCGATCGAGCTGGCTTTTCATGACTTCCTGCGGTACCGAACCTTCCGCCGCGACGAAAGCGGTGTAGAGCACGGTGGAGGAATCGGTGGGTTCGCCCACCACGGTGGCGATGCGGGTGACGCCGTCCTTGTTGTAGGACACGCTATCGTCGGGCGACTGGCGATGCCTGAACTTGTCCCACTGGTTGCGAAAGCTGTCATCGAGATCGTCGGTCGGCGCGATATGCCGATTGACGTTGATGCGCGTGTTTTCGTGGGCATCGGGTCGGGCCTCGACGTCGGCCACTTCCCAGCTCACCGTGTGGCGATTCTGGCTGGCGCCGTTGACGATGTAGCCGAAACCCAGGTCGAGATAACTGTCTGGATCGATCTTCTGCAGGTCCGGGGTATAGGTGAGGCTGAAGCGCTTGGAGTGGAACGCGAACCGGTGGCCGTAGTCGATGCGCAGATCGATGCCAGAGAAAGCGGCAGGCAGCAGGGCCGTGTTCGTCAGATAGTCCTTCCACTGCGCCAGCGTGCCGCCGTAGGACATGTCGACGAAGTCGCAGGCCGCCTGCATGTCGATCATTGCGGGATGCTGCTGGCTGGCCGGCACCAGGCGGATCATCGAAACATAACCGTCTGGAACCGGCAGCGAAAAGGCGATAGCAATCGCGTTGCCGTAGGCAAGCGGCCACACGCGAACCTGCCAGTGCCGCTGGTAGGTGTCGCTGAAGATCGTCTGCTGAGTGGGCTCGCCCAGCGACGTGACCCGGACCTTCGCCGAACCGATATCGCGGAAAAACGACCAGCTCTTCAGCGTCAGATCCATGAACGTCTTGGCGTGCCCATATAGCTCGCTGGCGGTCAGGTCGTCCGGCTTGCGCAAGTGCATCAATATCAAGTTGCCACCTACGACGCTGGTTTCCACAAAGCCGTTCCTCTGCAGCGATGAACGGCTTGCCTGCGGCCGCGCCATCACCCAAGTGCCGCTGCCGTTGCGTCGAATGATCGCTGGGAAGGTGCGCAAGTCGGCGTTGGCGTGCAGCAGACGATTGGACCCGCTGCCGTTCGGAAACAGCTGGTCGGCGTTCGTCTCACGTAGCTTTTTCAGCTGGCCGTCGACAAAGGCATCGCGCAGCGTTAGGTACGTGGCGCTGAAATCGGCGAAGCTCTTTGGCAGGGCGAACTGCTGCTTGAAGGTGTCGGTCTGGGACGTATCGAGAAAGCTGGCCTGATAGGGAAAACGCTTGTCGATCACGGCGAGGTGGTCCGGCGCTTTCAATACCTCGTCGATCGGCAGGGCGTAGTTGAGATTTTCGTTCGGCGATTTCATCAACACGATGCCGATGATCTTGCCGTCCTTGTCCAACAGCGGACCGCCGCTGTTGCCGGGCGAGGCGGCGGCGGAGAAGCGCATCCATTTCCAGCGTCCGTCCTGATCTTCCGGCGTGTCGGAGGTATACAGGCCGTCACGAACGATCACGCCGGTGCCCAGCGCATTGCCGACTGCGTAAACCACCGTGTTCAATGTGGGCTTGGTATTGATGTCCAGCGCGGTGACTTTGGACGGCTGAGTGGCCAGCGAAAAAACCACGAAGTCCTGGCCCAGCGAAAACTGCGTGATCTTGTCGATGGCATAAACGTGGCCGTCCGCATCGCGAAGTACCGGGGCACCCATCAGGCTGCCGACGCCAAGATTGATGACATGCGCCGCCGTCACATAGCGGTTGCCGCCGAGCGCGAAAGCCGTACCGATCGACAGGTATTTGTCGTTGCGAAATTGATACGGCAGCAGATCCAGCGGCAGCGCCTTCTCATACGTGAGCGGGTCGTCGACCGGCTTGGGAATCACCACTTCGAAGGTGGCTGCCTGCACTTTCTGCAGCATCCCAGGATCGAGGCTGGCCGCCAAGCTGGGATGGATGCCGGCGAGTGACAGTGATAGGACCAGCAGTGTGGCGAGGCCGACGCGAGCGATCCATGGCCTGATAGATGAAGCGGCTTGTTCCCTAAACCTCGATGCCTGCATGGTGAGTCCTTGTTGTTCGCAAAACGGATGCCGAGCCACGTGTCGGCAGGGATGCGTTCGGGCTGAATCATGCCCGCGTCGAGTCTATTCAAAGCTCACCGCAAATACATATCGGCCTCATTACGCCATAGTCGAAAGAAGCTGCAGATCGACCTCTAATGCGCACTACACTCACCGGCATGAGCCTGACCACGATCTATGCCCGCGATGCCGACGCGAGCACCGTGCATCTGCCTGCCGGACCGTGGCCGACCGTGCTGGACAGTTTGTGTGCGACTTTTACGTCGATCCCCCGCGAGCAGTGGTTCGATCGCATGGCGCGCGGGCGCGTGCTGGACGCACGCGGTGTCGCCATCACGCCGACGATGCCGCATCCGAGTATGGGATTACGCGTTCATTACTACCGTGAGGTGGTGGATGAAACGTCCATTCCCTTTGCCGAGAACGTGCTGCATGTCGACGAGCATCTTGTGGTGGCCGACAAGCCGCATTTCCTGCCGGTGATACCCAGCGGTGGTTTTGTGGAGCAGACGCTGCTGCGACGACTGATGCGTCGGCTGGACAACCCCGATCTGGTGCCGCTGCATCGGATCGACCGCGCCACCGCGGGGCTGGTGTTGTTTTCGGCCAATCGCACCAGCCGCTCGGCCTATCAGGCGCTGTTTCAGCAGCAGCGCATCGAAAAACGCTATGAGGCGCTGGCCCCGCCCTTGCCCGAGCAAGCTTTTCCATTGACTCGACGCACACGGCTGGTGCGCGGCGAACCGTTTTTCCGCACGCAGGAAGTCGACGGCGAACCGAACAGCGAGACACGTATCGAAGTGATGGCTGCGGTCGAGCGCGGAGATGAGAGTTGGCGCTACGCGCTCTATCCAATTACCGGCAAGAAGCATCAGCTGCGCGTGCATATGGCCGCGCTGGGGGCGCCGATTCTCAACGATCCGTGGTATCCGGTGTTGACTGAGCGCGACGTCGATGATTACCAGCGGCCGCTGAAGCTGCTGGCAAAAACGCTGGCGTTTGTCGATCCGCTATCCGGCGAACGGCGAGAGTTCGAGAGTCGCCTGCGCTTGTGAGCGTTCTGCCAGCCGCGCGCGGCCGGCGGCTTTCGACCTCGAAACAACCACGGCGGGCCATTCCACGCTATCTTTCCCCGCAGCATCCGTTCGGGGAGAATCATTCGTGAGTGCACAACTGCCATCCAGCGCCGCACCGCGCACCGAATTGACCGTTCGCGGCCTGATTATCGGCGTGGTCATCACGCTGGTATTTACCGCGGCCAATGTGTTTTTCGGCCTGAAGGCGGGGCTGACCTTCGCCACGTCGATTCCGGCGGCGGTGATCTCGATGGCGATCCTGCGCGGGTTCAAGAACTCCACGATCCAGGAAAACAATATCGTGCAGACGATTGCCTCGTCGGCGGGCACGCTGTCGGCGATCATCTTCGTATTGCCGGGGCTGGTGATGATCGGCTGGTGGAACGGTTTTCCGTTCTGGGTGACGTTCGGCATCTGCGCGACCGGCGGCATTCTCGGCGTGATGTATACGATCCCGCTGCGCCGCGCGCTGGTCACCGATTCGGACCTGCCGTATCCCGAAGGCGTGGCGTGCGCCGAGGTGCTGAAGGTCGGCGGCGGTGACGATTCCGAATCGTCCGCGGAAGAAAGCAGTAAGGACGGCTTGCTGGCCGTCGCCGCGGGTACGGCGGTATCGGCCGTATTCGCTATCGTCGTAGCGACCAAGATTTTCGCCAGCGACGTGGTGCAGTACTTCCGCATCGGCGATCGCGGTGGCGCCACCGGCTACGACTTCAGCCTGTCGTTCGCCTTGCTGGCGGTCGGCCATCTGGTAGGTCTGTGGGTCGGCATCGCCATGCTGCTGGGCGCGGCGATCGCCTGGGGCTGGGCCGTGCCGCACTACACGGCGCTGGCGGGTGCGGCCGGTGTCGCGGCCGATGTGGCACAGGCGGCTTGGAGCCACAAGGTACGCTTTCTCGGCGCCGGCACCATCGGCGTGGCGGCGATCTGGACGCTGGCCAAACTGGTCAAGCCGGTGATCAGCGGGCTCGGTTCGGCGATGGCCGCCTCGCGCGTGCGCAAGTCCGGGCAGGGCGCCACGCTGCCACGTACCGAGCAGGACATGCCGATCGGCATCGTCGGCCTGATCAGCTTGATCTGTCTGCTGCCGATCGCGTGGCTGCTGGGCAATTTCGCGGTGACGACGGGACTCGGTTCGCATCTGTGGCTGCTGATCGTGGGCGGTATCGTTTTCGTCGTGGTGATGGGTTTTCTGGTGTCGGCGGTGTGCGGCTACATGGCCGGCCTGATCGGTTCGTCCAATAGCCCGTTGTCGGGCGTCGGCATTCTGGTCGTCATCATCGCGGCGCTGCTGCTGGTAGTGACCGTGCAGTCGCAGCTGCCGGTCAGCGCGGGCAAGGGCATGGTCGCGTTTGCGTTGTTCATTACCTCGGTGGTGTTCTCGGTCGCGACGATCGCCAACAACAATCTGCAGGATCTGAAAACCGGCCAGCTGGTCGATGCCACGCCCTGGAAGCAGCAGGTGGCGCTGGTGATCGGCGTGCTGGTCGGCGCGGCAGTGATTCCGCCGGTGCTCGATCTGTTGAACAAAGCCTACGGCTTTGCCGGCATGGCCGGCGTCGATCCGGCGCGCGCGTTGGCAGCGCCCCAGGCGGGCCTGATCTCGGCGCTGGCGCAGGGCGTGATCCAGGGCAACATCGACTGGAGTCTGATCATTCTCGGCGCGATCATTGGTGTCGCGCTCATCATCGTCGACGCGCTGCTGAGTCGCTTCAGCAAGTCGGCCTCGCTGCCGCCGCTGGCGGTGGGTCTGGGCATCTATCTGCCGATCTCGACCACGTTGATGATCGTGGTCGGCGCGATGGTCGGCTGGTATTTCGACAAGCGCGCCGACCAGACGCCGAAAGCCGAGGCGACCAAGCAGCTCGGGGTGCTGCTGGCCTCGGGCATGATCGTGGGCGAGAGCATCATCGGCGTGATCATTGCCGCGATCGTGGTGTTTTCGGGCAAAGCCACGCCGCTGGGTCTGGTGGGTGACGGGTTCGATACGGCAGCGATCTGGATCGGCGGTATCGCCTTCGTGTTTGTCAATCTGGCGCTGTATCTGTGGGTAGCCAAGCGGGGCCGGAAGTCGGCGCTGGCCTAGGAGCTTGCCGGACTTTAGCTGGCCGAGCTACAAATCCGGCCATGCGGTCCATCTACCGTCGACTCTTGGCCCATAGCACCACGATGGGCCGGCGAATCGCCAAAAATCTGTCCTCGCATGGTCAGATTTTCGCCTCGACCGCCAAAGCCCGACAGGCTCCTAGCATTCCTGTGACGATGGCGAACGCAGCCAACAGGTTGTTCACGACCTGACATAAGCCAGGCTTTACACTAGACAGCTATACAGAGGGAGTTCGTCGTCGCGTGAAGCCACAGGGCCCTAAGCCAACAGACGCGCAGCCACAAGACGTGCAGGAAAAGGTCGAGCCGGCGTTGAGCGCCGAGCAGGTGCTGGCGCCGCCGAGCCAGCGCATGGTGCTGTTGCGCCGGCTGGCCGGACCGCTGTTCTCCGTGGCCATGCTGTGCCTCGCACTGTGGGCACTGCATCTGCTCGCCAAAGAGGTGGATTACCACCAGGTACGCAAGTACGTGAACCGGCTGTCGCGCGGGCGGCTGCTGCTGGCGGCGCTGTTCACGGCGCTGGGCTATGGCGTGATGACGCTGTACGACCGCTACGCGCTAGTGTCCATCGGCCGCAAGCTGTCGTGGCGCCGCGTCACCCTGATCTCCTTCATCAGCTACGCCTTCAGCAATGCGGTGGGCATGGCGCTGCTGGTGTCCGGCTCGATCCGCTACCGGTTTTACATACAGAACGGGTTGACCACCGCCGAGGTGGGCCGAATCGTGCTTTTCTGCACCACCAGCTTCTGGCTCGGCCTGCTGGCGCTCACCGGCGTGACCCTGTTGTGCATCCCGCTGCCGCTAGATTTTCAGCTGGCCCCGCTGCGCGTGATGGCGCAGTTGCGTATTCCCATTGCGCTGGCGCTGACCGCGGTGCCGCTGCTGTGGCTGGCCGGCGGTTTGCTGCGTCGGCCGCTGCGCATTTTCAATCTGCGCATCAATATGCCGTCGGTCGCGACAGGCTTTCGGCAGATTTTGATCGGCGCGTTCGACTGGGGTCTAGCCGCGGCGGTGCTCTACATTCTCATGCCGGACCAGCTCAACAACGGTTTCGGGCACTTTCTGGCGATCTTCGTGATTGCGCAGATCGCCGGCCTGGTCAGCCACGTGCCCGGCGGCCTGGGCGTGTTCGAGGCGATCATGCTGGCCGGCTTCGGCGCCACCGGCAACGAGGCGCTCGCCGCGCCGATCCTCGGCGCGCTGGTGGTGTTCCGGGTCATTTACTACCTGCTACCGCTGTGCGGCGCCATCGTGATGGTGCTGCAGCGCGAGGCGCGCGGCATCCGGCAAAAATCGCTGCTGTCGCCGTGGTTCACCGGACTATTGCCATCGTTCTTTGCGGGGCTGACCCTGGTCTCCGGCGCGGTGCTCCTGTTCTCCGGCGCCACGCGCGCGTTGCCGAACCGCATGGAGCTGCTGCGCGAGGTGCTGCCGCTGTCGGTACTGGAAGTGTCGCATCTGCTCGCCAGCGTCATTGGCATGCTGCTGCTGATTCTGGCGCGCGGGCTGCAGCGCCGGCTCGACGCCGCCTACGTGCTGACCCTGATTCTGCTGGTGGCCGGCGCGATCTTCTCGCTGCTCAAAGGCATCGATTACGAAGAGGCGACCCTGCTCACGCTGCTGGCGATGGCGCTGGCACCGGCGCATCGTCTTTTTTACCGGCGCGCCTCGCTGTTCAGCACCACCTTTTCACAGGGCTGGATTCTGGCCATTCTGGCGATTCTCATCTGTGCGGCATGGCTGGTGACATTCAGCTTCAAGCACGTCGATTACAGCAATAGCCTGTGGTGGGAATTCAGCTTCCACGAGGGTGGCGCGCCGCGCGCGCTGCGTGCACTGGTGGCCGCGGCGGCAGCCGGCATGCTGTTTGCCGTCGCCAGCCTGATCAAGCCGTTGAAGCTGCATCGCGAGCCGCCGACCGAGGCCGAGCTGGCGCAGGCGCTACCGCTGATCAAGCAGTTCCCCTCGGCCCAGGCGCATCTGGCGCTGATGGGCGACAAGACCCTGCTGTTCGATGCCGCGCACACGGCTTTCGTGATGTACGACATCGAGGGCCGCAGCTGGGTCACCATGGGCGATCCGGTCGGGGCCGACGACGACACTCGCCGCGAGCTGGTCTGGGCGTTTCTCGAACAGTGCGAGCGCGGCGGCGGCTGGCCGGTGTTCTATCAGGTCAGTCCGGCGGATCTGGACCTATATCTCGAAGTAGGCATGAACCTGCTGAAGATCGGTGAAGAGGCGCGCGTGCGTCTGGATGGCTTCAATCTGGACGGCAAGTCCAAGAAAGTGCTGCGCAATACGGTCAACAAGCTGGGTCGAGAAGGACTGCGCCTGGAAATCATTCCGGCCGAATCGGTCGCTCCGCTGCTGCCGCAGATCAAGCAGGTGTCCGATGCCTGGTTGGGCGACAAGCGCGGGCGCGAGAAGCGCTTCTCGCTGGGCGCTTTCGATCCGCGTTATCTGGTGCGTACGCCGATGGCGCTGGTCTGGCAGAACGACAAACTGGTGGCGTTCGCCAACCTGTTTCTCACCGACACGCACGAAGAAGCATCGGTGGATCTGATGCGCTTTCTGCCCGACGGTCCGCCCGGCATCATGGATTATCTGTTCGTGGAACTGATGCAGTGGGCAAAGGCCCAGGGCTATCGCTGGTTCAACCTCGGCATGGCGCCGCTGGCCGGTTTGCAGAACCGGCGGCAGGCGCCGCTGTGGAACCGCTTCGGCGCCCTGGTATTCGGCCGTGGCGAGCGCTTCTACAATTTCCGCGGGCTGCAGCGTTACAAGGACAAGTTCGATCCGGAATGGGAGCCGCGCTATATGGCGGTGCCAGGCGGCATCGCCTTGCCCATGATTCTGACCAACGTCGCCAGCCTGATCGCTGGCGGCCTCACAGGCGTGGTACGTCGATGAAAGGCCGGCCGATGAAACACAAGAAGCTCATGGCGCTGGCCATCGTGGTCGTGGTGGTGGCGGTCGTGCTGCTGATCTGGCGACCGTTCGCCCGCGTCAGCCTCGAGAGCGTCACCGTGCCGATGCAGGTGAGCAGCTTCAGCTCGCCGCCGCCGGCCGGCAAAAGCGATGTGATGGCGATCATCTATTCCGGCGACGGTGGCTGGGCCGACCTGGATCGTCGCCTCGGCATCGCGTTCATCGACCGCGGCATTCCGGTACTCGGCGTCAACACCTTCAAGTACTACTGGCGCAACCGGACGGCCGACGAATCGGCCGCCGAGCTCGATGCGTTGATGACCAAATACACCACCGCGTGGAACAAGCCGCGCATCTGGCTGATCGGCTATTCCTTCGGCGCCGACCTGCTGCCCACCCTGGTCGGTAAACTCAGCCCGGCGAACCGGGCGCGCATCACCCAGCTGGTGCTGCTGGCACCGAGCAAGGAGCTCAATTTCGAGATCGAGCTCGAGGGTTACATGATCAAGCAGGGCTGGTTTCAGGACCACTTCAAGTCGTTGATGGAAAGCATCAACCCGATCAAGGAATACGATGCCATGCCGCCGCTGCAGGCGCTCGACAACAAGCCGCCGGTGGTCTGCTACTACGGCCTGGACGATGCCGACGACACCGTATGCACCGAGCCCAACGTGCCCAAGTGGATCGTCATGCATCCGAAGAAGGGCGACCATCACTTCGACGGCGGCTACCAGCCGCTGGCCAAGCAGATGCTTGACGAACTGCCGGCGTCATCGGCGTCTGCTGCAGCTAGCCATTAACTTGACGCAGTGTTCGGAGTTGCCGCCGGGCGTCGCTCAATTCTCCGGCCGTTCCTCTGCTCTGCGTCGCGTGGCCGAGATGGCCCGCGCGACCACCAGGGCGAGAAACGCGCTGACCACCAGCGAGAGTTCCAGACCGTAAGCCCACCACTGGCGTGACAGCGCCAGCGATACCGGCATGTGTTCGGACAGCGGTATAAGCACATAGATCGTGAGCACGATGCCTGCAAGGTAAAACAGCGCCGATCGCGCGGTGGGCACAACGAACGAGCAATACGCGGCCAGCAGCGCACCAAAGGTGATCACGCCCGCGCCCAAACCATAGACGACGAGGGCGTCCCATAAAAACAGCCCGATCTCGAATGCTGCGCGCGAACGCAAGCCGAGAAAAATTCCGCGCGGAGCCGAAAACGCTGCCGTGTAGGCGAGCGTGTGAACTACCACAAGCCCAACCGCGACGCCGAGCAAACCGCAAAACAGGGAGTGGCGGCGCAGTGTTTTCGGCATGGCGAGTGTGTCCACGAACAAGGTGGCGTGGCGCTTATTGGATACCAGCCGCTGCGGCCGCGAAAGCGCCGCTGTTGACGCAGGTTCAGCCCCTCATTTCGATGACCGGCCCGATAGCCAAGTACAATGGCATCTCGTTTTACTGCCAAGAAATCCTGTGACGGCTGCCGGTGTGTTCGCAGCGCCGCCCGATGCGGCGCTGGATGCGTTGTTCTTTCCTTTCGAGTCGGCCCAACTTCGCCTGCCGGCGGACGGTCGCGTGCTTTTTTTGAACGCGCGTGCCGGCGTGCGGCTGCGCGAGATGGCGTCGAAAAGCTGGCTCTGCCAGCAGAGCTTTATGCCGTTTGCGGACGAACTGGCGCGCAACGGCTTTGCCGTTGGTGAGCCCGCGCAGGGCGAGCAATTTGACCTGGTCATGGTGTTACCGCCACGCCAGCGCGACGAATCGCGCGCGCTGTTCGCGCGCGCTTTGCAGCATCTCGCGCCTGGCGGCAAGCTGTTGGCGAGCATGCCCAATACGGAAGGCGCCAAGTCAGGCGAAGCCGATCTGTCCAAGCTGGCCGGCGCCGTGCAGCACGTTTCCAAGCACAAATGCCGGGTCTTCTGGAGCACGCCCGCGAGCGCCGATATCGATCAGCCGCTGCGAGACGAATGGCAGGCCCTGGATGCACCGCGCGAGATGATGGACGGCTATATCAGTCGGCCCGGATTGTTCGCCTGGAATCGCGTCGATCGCGCCTCGGCACTGCTGGCGTCGCATTTGCCTGCCAGCCTGCACGGTCGCGTGGCCGATCTCGGCGCGGGCTACGGCTATCTCGCAACGCAGCTGATCGCGCGCTGTCACGGGGTGACGGCGCTGGATCTGTACGAGGCCGAGGCACGTGCGCTGGAGCCGGCGCGGATCAATCTGGATCGCGCCTGTCGCGCCAGCGGGCATGCCCCGGAAGTAGCCGTCCACTGGCATGACGTTACGCGCGGTCTGCGGCAGACCTACGATGCGATCGTCAGCAATCCGCCGTTTCATCAAGGTCGCGCCGATCTGCCGGCGCTGGGTCAGGCGTTCATTACCAGCGCGGCGGATGCGCTGCAGCCGGACGGCTGTTTGTGGCTGGTGGCCAATCGCCACCTGCCGTACGAGGGGCTGCTGACCCGACGTTTTCGCGAGATGCGCGTCGTGGTACTGGAAGAGGGTTTCAAGGTGATCGAAGCAAGCGGAGTGCGGCAATGAAACGGGTCAAGCCATGAAGTTAGTCAAACTGATCGCCAATCTGGGCTACGGCAGCCGCAAGGACGTCGCGCAGATGTTTCGCGCCGGGCGCATCACCGACCTCGCGGGCGAGGTGCTGTACGCCGACGACGTCGTGCCGCATGAAACCATCCGCATCGACGATGAGCCGATCGATCCGCCGGTGGGTTTGGTGCTGATGATGAACAAGCCGCTCGGCGTGACCTGCTCGCGCAAGGATCCGGGGCGGGTGGTCTACGATCTGCTGCCGCCGCGCTACAACGTGCGCACGCCGTCGCTGTCCAGCGTCGGTCGACTCGATCGCGATACCACTGGACTGCTGCTGTTTACCGACGACGGTGCGCTGCTGCATCGGATCATTTCGCCCAAGGCCCAGGTAGCCAAGGTGTATGAGGCGACGCTGGCGCAGGATCTGCGCGGCGACGAAGGCGAGCTGTTCGCCAGCGGCACGATGATGCTGGAGTCGGAGAAAGAGCCGCTGGCGCCTGCTTCGTTGGAAGTGCTCGGGCCGCGCCACGCGCGTCTGACCGTGACCGAAGGCCGCTATCACCAGGTGCGTCGGATGTTTGCCGCGGCCGGCAACCACGTCGAAACCCTGCAGCGCGTTTCAGTGGGTGGACTCACGTTGGGCGACTTGCCGCTGGGCGAATGGCGTGCCATCGATGCGGCAGAAGCTGCAAGGATTTTCGATCCCGCGTGATTAGCGGCGGCGGTCTAATGCCTTTAGATCAGATTGACGAGGGTCGGCACGGGCTCGCCGTACCACTTCAGCCGCTCATCCTGACAGCTGGGGCTGCCCATCGCGTACTTGCGACAGATCGACGGACGTTCGTCGTAGATCGTGCAGCGCGAGGTGTTGGGATCCACCGCGGCACACCAGCCGTCGTCACCTTTGGCCAGCGTTTCCATGCCGTGCAGATCGCGATCGATCAGCCATTCGGGCACGTGATCCTCGGGCATCAATACCACCGTGAGGCGGCAGCAGATGGCTTCACAGGATGTGCAGCGGATGCTGGGATCGATGCTTTCCGCGTAGGGTTTGGCGAGGCTGTTCACGCGTCAGCATGACAGCATCGCTCGCAGCGCATATGAACCGAGGCGTTTCAGCGCGCCGCCATCAGCTGTTGTTATCGCGCCACAGTGCCTGCCAGCCCTCGTTCCCCAGGCGCTGCAAGGTGTCCATGTTGCGCCGGTAGATGGCGTCGGTATCGGTCATCGCTTCCATCGCGCGCTCCACGCTGGCTTCGCGCAGCAGGTGCAGCGTGGGGTAGGGCGAGCGGTTGCTGAAATTCTCGATATCGTCCGGATCACTGTCGGCGAATTGATAATGCGGATGAAAACTGGCGACCTGCAGCTCGCCCTCCAGCCCCAGCGTTTCCACCGCGGCATCGGCGCTGTCGAGAAAATCGTTGTAGTCGAGAAAGTCGCCCAGCACGTGCGGATGGATCAGCAGCGTGGTTTCGCACTCGCTGGCGTCGATCGCATGAAGGCTCTGCAGCTCGCCGAGCAGATCGTCCAGCAGCGCGTCGGTGTCGCGCGCGTGGCTGACCACGTAACGGATCTTTTGCTGCACCATCGGCGCGCGTGCGAACGGACACAGGTTGAGGCCGACCACGGCACGCTCGACCCAGCGACGCGTGGCGTCGATATAAGGTTCGTCGCCAGGCTGCAGATCGGCGGTGATGAAAGGACTGACGGAGTCGTTCATAGCGTGCGGCGGTAACAGAGAAAGCGCGACTATAGCCGCTGCACCGGTCGACATCATTGGCGATCGGCCGACGCATCCCCATATCGTTTGTTCGACCATTCAGGCGCGCGCCGTATGCATCAACCGACCTTCGATAATGCGTTCGTCCGCGAGCTGCCCGGCGATGCGGTGCTGGGCTCGCGCCGTCGGCAGGTGGAGGGCGCCGCGTATTCGCGCATCGATCCGTCGCCGGTGAGCGCGCCGCGGCTGCTGGCGTATTCGCGCGAGATGGCGGCGACGCTCGGTTTCAGTGAAGAGGATGTGCTCGATCCGCCATTCGCCCAGGTTTTCGGCGGCAACGCCTTGTTGACCGGCATGGAACCCTACGCCGCCAACTACGGCGGCCATCAGTTCGGCAACTGGGCCGGCCAGCTGGGTGACGGCCGGGCGATCTCGCTGGGCGAAACCGTCAATACCCGTGGCGAGCGCTGGGAACTGCAGCTGAAGGGCGCCGGCCTGACGCCGTATTCGCGCGGTGCGGACGGCCGCGCGGTGCTGCGTTCGTCGGTGCGCGAGTTTCTGTGCAGCGAGGCCATGCATCATCTCGGCGTGCCGACCACGCGCGCGCTGAGTCTGGTCGATACCGGCGAGCATGTGGTGCGCGACATGTTCTACGACGGCAATCCCGCGCCCGAGCGCGGGGCCATCGTCTGCCGCGTGGCGCCGTCGTTCATCCGCTTCGGCAACTTCGAACTGCCGGCCTCGCGCGGCGATATCGCGTTGCTCAAGCAGCTGGTCGATTTCACCATCTGGCGCGATTTTCCGGAGCTGGAAGGCGAGGGCGAAGCGCTCTATGCCGAATGGTTTGCGACCGTATGCGAGCGCACCGCGCAGATGGTGGCGCAGTGGATGCGGGTGGGCTTTGTGCACGGGGTGATGAACACCGACAACATGTCGATTCTCGGTCTCACCATCGACTACGGCCCGTATGGCTGGGTCGACAATTTCGATGCCGACTGGACGCCCAATACCACCGACACGCAGCGCCGCCGTTACCGCTTCGGCCAGCAGCCCAACGTGGCGTGGTGGAATCTGAGCCGGCTGGCCGGTGCGCTGGCGCCGCTGTTTGCCAGCACCGATCCGCTGCAGGCCGGACTCGATCGCTATGCCACGGCGTTCGGCCTGGCCGATCGCGCCACCATCGCGGCCAAACTGGGTCTGGCCGAATGCCGCGACGACGACGTGACGCTGATGCAGTCGCTGCAGTCGCTGCTGCAGCAGGCCGAAGTCGACATGACACTGTGGTTCCGCGCGCTGGCCGATCTCGACCTTGCGGCTCCCAGCCTCGCGCCGTTCGACGACGCGTTCTATGACGAGGCGAAAAAACAGCAGGTGACGCCGGACTTCAACGCGTGGCTGGCGCGCTACACCGCACGGCTGGCCAACGACCCGCAGTCGACCGAGCAGCGTCGTGCCTGCATGAACGCGGCCAACCCGCGCTACGTGCTGCGCAATTACCTCGCGCAGCAGGCGATCGATCGGGCCGAGCAAGGCGACAATAGCGGCATCGACGAACTGCTGGATGTCATGCGCCATCCTTACGACGAACAGCCGGAGCGGGAGCATTACGCACAGAAGCGTCCCGACTGGGCAAGGCAGAAAGCCGGTTGCTCGATGCTGTCGTGCAGCTCCTGAGCCCACGCCCGAGCGACGCTTTGTCTGCTACGAAAACGCAAAAAGCAGGCAATGCCGGCTTTTTGCTTGAATGAGTGGTGCCCTCGAGACGATTCGAACGTCCGACCTGTCCCTTAGGAGGGGACCGCTCTATCCAACTGAGCTACGAGGGCAGCGGCGGGATTTTCGCATGGATCTTCCGACGGTGCGATCCGAGCCACGCGCACCTACCTGGTCCGCCCATTCTGGCGGCCGTCTCCCGGCCGATAAACAAGGCGCCTGCTAGAATGGCGGGCTAGGTCCTTTCAATTCACGGCGCCGCAAGGTGCCAAGCCCGTATCAGGAGTTACCCATGCCCCACGCCATCCTCACCGCGCTCGGCCTTTCCGACGCGCAGTCCGGCACGTATCTCGGTCAGGGCGAGTGGTCGAAGACCACCGACGCCGGCACGCTGCAGCCGGTCAACCCGGCGACCGGTGAAGTGATTGCCAGCGTGCATGCGTCCAGCGCCGCGGATTATGCGACGATCGTCGAGCGTGCCCAGGCAGCGTTCAAGGTCTGGCGCACCACGCCGGCGCCACAGCGTGGCGAAGCGGTGCGGCTGTGCGGCGAAGCACTGCGCAAGCACAAGGATGCGCTCGGTTCGCTGGTTGCGTTCGAGATGGGCAAGATCAAGCCCGAGGGCGATGGCGAAGTGCAGGAGATGATCGACATCGCCGACTTCGCCGTGGGCCAGAGCCGCATGATGTATGGCGCCACCATGCATTCGGAGCGCCCGGGTCACCGCATGTACGACCAGTACCATCCGCTGGGCCTGGTCGGCATCATCAGCGCGTTCAATTTCCCGGTCGCGGTCTGGGCGTGGAACGCCATGCTGGCCACCATCGCCGGCGATATCTGCATCTGGAAGCCGTCGCCGAAGACGCCGCTGTCGGCGATCGCCACGATCAAGATCTGCAACGAGGCGCTGAAGGCCGGCGGATTCCCGGACCTGTTCTTCCTGTTCAACGACGCCGGCACCGAGCTGTCGCAGGCGTTTGTCGACGACAAGCGCATCCCGCTGATCAGCTTCACGGGCTCGACCAAGGTCGGCCGCATGGTCGGCGAGCGCGTGGCGCACCGCATGGGCCGCTCGCTGCTGGAGCTGGGCGGCAACAACGCGATCATCCTGGACGAAACCGCCGACCTGAAGCTGGCCATCCCCGGCATCGTGTTCGGCGCGGTCGGCACCGCCGGCCAGCGCTGCACCACCACGCGCCGGCTGTTCGTGCATCACTCGATCCATGACAGCGTGGTCGAGACCCTGGTCAAGGCCTACGGCCAGGTCGAAGGCAAGATCGGCGATCCCACGCTCGCCACTACGCTGATGGGCCCACTCAACAGCCCCGAGGCGGTGCAGGGCTATCTGGCCGCTGTGGAAAAGGCCAAGGCAGCTGGCGGCAAGGTGCTGACCGGCGGCAGGGCGCTGACCGAGCGCAAGGGCAACTTCGTGCTGCCGACGATCGTCACGGGCTTGAAAAATTCGGACGAGGTGGTCCAGACCGAAACTTTCGCACCGATTCTCTACGTGATGCCGTTCACCACGCTGGACGAGGCCATCGACATGCAGAACGACGTGCCGCAGGGCCTGTCCTCGTCGATATTCACCAACAACCTGCGCGCGGCCGAGCAGTTCCTTTCGGCTGCAGGTTCGGATTGCGGTATCGCCAACGTCAACATCGGCACCTCCGGTGCGGAGATCGGCGGTGCGTTCGGTGGCGAAAAGGAAACCGGCGGTGGCCGCGAATCCGGCTCGGACGCCTGGAAGGTCTATATGCGCCGACAGACCAATACCATCAACTACTCCGACTCGCTGCCGCTGGCGCAAGGCATCAAGTTCGATCTGTAATCGTTCGAGCTTTTATGGCGCCGACGAAAGGCGGATGATGCGTCACCGCCTTTCGATCGCGAAGGCTTTGTTCCCACCCTGCACGCGTGAGCGAACCGATGAGCTATCAACCGGCGTACCCATCCGCCCGCACGACCAGCACCATGGCCATCGTCAGCCTGGTCTTCGGCATTCTCTCCTGGCTATTGCTGCCCTTCATCGGAGCGATTGTGGCCGTGGTCTGCGGCCATCTGGCGCGCAGCGAAATACGTCGTGCGCCGGTGGATACGGTGCTGGAGGGCGACGGCATGGCCGTCGCCGGACTGGTGCTCGGCTATCTGCACCTGACTTTTGTCGTGATCTGCCTCGTCGTGCTGTTTGGCGTGCTGTTTTTCAGCATCGGCACGTTCTGGCACTGATTCGGCAGAAGCGACCGATTTGCCTTCACGGCTGCTTGTCCGGATTTCATGCGTCAAGAGAAGCTTTTGTTACTTTGCTTTTCAGCTATGGCACTATGATCTGCGACAATTCAAGCTGCCTTGGTTCTAAGTTCGTCAGCTAATGTCTAGATACTCCAGAATAAGGAAATTTTCGGATGACATCGCAAACTATCGATCAGCCGTCGTTGTCTAGCACCAGCGCATACGCCGTCGTCAGCCTGATCTTTGGAATATTGACTTGGGTAGCGCTACCTTTGGCCGGTGCGCTGGTTGCCATTGTTTGCGGACGATTAGCAATGAGGGAAATCAGCAGGGCGGCGCCAGGTGAAATCGCGGGAGCCAGCCTTGCCAAAATCGGTATGTTATTAGCCCGCGTGCAGGTTGTACTTTGCGTGTGTTATGTCGCTGCTCACATGATCATGCAATTGATGTTTCGGCATCATTGAATATCCGCGGCACTACGTATCAGTGAATCGTTTCCACACGCCTTTTGATTTTCGTAGCTACCGCATCGTCGTCGCCGGCGGCAGTCGCGGTATCGGGCGCAGCATGGCGCTGGCGTTTGCGCAATCGGGCGCCGCGGTTTCGATCTGCGCACGCGGTGAACTCGCGCTGGAAGACACCCGTGTAGCGATGGCGGCATTCGGCGGGGTGACGCATGCGCAATCGTGCGATCTTGCCAGGCTCGATGAGATAGACGGCTATATTGCCAACGCGGCGACGGCTTTGGGTGGCGTCGACGTGCTCATCAACAACGGCACCGGTTTCGGTTTTGCCGATGACGAAGAGAGCTGGATGTCGGGCATCCATGTCGATCTTCTGGCGGCCGTTCGTGCGTCTCGCGCGGCGCTGCCGTTTCTCACGGCATCGAAGCGAGCGAGCATTCTGCACACCACGTCGATCGCCGCGCTGCGCCCGCGCGGCAGCGGTGCGCCGTATGCGGCGGTCAAGGCGGCGCTGACGCACTACGCCGGATCGCAGGCGTTGGCCCTCGCGAAAGACGGCATACGCGTCAACGCCATCGCGCCGGGTTCGATAGAATTTGCCGACGGCCTGTGGGAGCAGCGCAGCAAGGACGCTCCCGACGTCTATCGCGCCACGCTGGCGAAGATTCCGTTCGGGCGCTTTGGCAAGCCCGAAGAGGTGGCGCACGCTGCGCTGTTTCTGGCGTCGCCGTACGCGGGCTGGATCACCGGGCATACCCTGGTAGTCGACGGCGGACAGATGCTCAATGGCTGAGTATCTGGATAGAGATCCAACCATAGACAGGCCCGAATAACATGACGCTGCTGCAATCCACCTCGCGCTTCAGCGATCGCGTCGACGACTACGTGCGCTATCGCCCCGACTATCCGGCGGCACTGCTTGAATGGCTGCAGCGCGAGTGCGGTGTCACGACTGATTGGCTGGTGGCGGATGTCGGCGCCGGCACCGGCATTTCGTCGAAGATGCTGCTCGACGCCGGCTATCGGGTGATCGCGGTGGAGCCGAATGCGCCGATGCGCGCGGCGGCCGAAACGTGGCTGGGTGGCAATGCCAACTTCAGCGCGGTCGATGGCCGCGCCGACGCCACCGGCCTGGACGATGCCAGCGTCGATCTGGTCACCGTGGCACAGGCCTTTCACTGGTTCGATGAAGAAACGACGCGGCGCGAGTTTGCACGCATTCTCAAGCCCGGCGGCCTGGCGGCGATCTGGTGGAACTCGCGCCGGCTCACCGGTACGCCGTTTCTGGAAGGCTACGAAGCGCTGCTGCAGAACTACGGTACCGATTACACCAGCGTCGCCGAACGCTACGCCGACGACGTGCGGATGCGCGCGTGGTTCGGCGCGGGGTATGTCGGCAGCGGGCGTTTTCCGCACAGCCAGAAGCTGGATTTCGAGGCGCTGCGCGGGCGGCTGATGTCGTCCTCCTATGCGCCCAAAGAAGGCCATCCCAAACATGCGCCGATGCTGAAAGCGCTGCGCGAGCTGTTCGAGGCCTGCGCCGAGCGCGGCACGATAAGCTTCGATTACGACACCCGCGTCTTTGCGGGTCATCTGGCCTGACCATGTACGACGTTCTTCGCCCCCTGCTGTTCAAGCTCGATCCTGAAGTGGCGCACGGCCTCACGCTGTACGGGCTGGGCGTGGCTCAGCGCAGCGGCTTCGCGCACTGGCTGGCCAGGCCGCCGGTGGATCTGCCGACCACGGCGTTCGGCATCACCTTCCCCAATCCGGTCGGCCTGGCCGCTGGGCTGGACAAGAACGCCGACCATCTCGATGCACTGGCCGCGCTGGGCTTCGGTTTTATCGAAGTCGGCACGGTCACCCCGCTGCCCCAGCCGGGCAACGACAAGCCGCGCATGTTTCGACTGGCCGGACACGAGGCGATCATCAATCGTCTCGGCTTCAACAACGGCGGCGTCGAGGCGCTGGTGCGCAACGTGCAGAAGGCGGCCTATCGCGGCGTGCTCGGCATCAATATCGGCAAGAACAAGGACACGCCGAACGAGCGGGCCGTCGACGATTACCTGATCTGCCAGCGCCGCGTGCACGAATACGCCAGCTACATCACCGTGAATATCTCCTCGCCGAACACGCAGGGTCTGCGTGATCTGCAGGAAGAGGCCACGCTGCGCCGCTTCATCGGCACGCTGCGCGAGGCGCAGGAGCAACTCGGCTCGCAGCAGGGAAAGCGCAAGCCGATGCTGCTGAAGATCGCGCCGGATCTGGCCGAGGCCGAGCTCGATGCGATCGCCGAGGTGCTGCTCGATACCGGCATCGACGGCGTCATCTGCACCAACACCACGATCGATCACGCCTCGGTGGCGGATGATCCGCAAAGTACCGAGACGGGCGGGCTTTCCGGCAGGCCGCTGTTCGATCGCGCCACGGCCGTGCTGGCCGGTATGAGCCGTCGCGTGCAGGGGCGTATTGCGCTGATCGGCGTCGGCGGCATTCTCGACGGCAGCAACGCGGCGGAGAAAGTCGAGGCCGGCGCGGCGCTGGTGCAGATCTATTCCGGGCTGATCTATCGCGGGCCGCAGCTGATCGGCGAATGCGTCAACGAAATGCGCCGGCAGCGGGAAGACACGCATGCCGGCTGAGCGCATGAACACCACGCCGCAAGGCACGGACATGCCAGCGGAGCGAATAGATATGGGTGGCTACACGCTGATCGAAAACGCCTCGCTGGCGACCCGCAACACGCTGCGCGTGGCGGCCAAGGCCAGCCTGCTGGCGGAAATTCGCGATGCCACCAAGCTGCCCGAACTGCTGCAGTTTCCGGGCATTCGCGATCGCCCGCTGCTGGTGCTGGGCGAGGGCAGCAACGTGCTGTTTACTGGCGACTTCGACGGCACGGTGCTGGTCATGGCCACGCGAGGCGTGCAGGTCGAAAGCGATGGCGACAGCGCGCGCATCGCGGTGGCCGCCGGCGAGCGCTGGGACGACTTCGTGCGCTGGACTCTGGGTCAGGGTTACGCCGGCATGGAAAACCTGATCCTGATTCCCGGCACGGTCGGCGCCGCGCCGATTCAGAACATCGGCGCCTACGGCTGCGAAGTGGCCGAGTTCGTCGAGAGCGTCGAGGCGTGGGACATCCGCGAGCATCGTGTGATGACGCTGGATCATGCGACCTGTGCCTTCGCCTATCGCGACTCGCTGTTCAAGCGCGAGCCCGGTCGCTACATCGTCACCGCCGTGCGCTTCGTGCTGCCGCGCCAGCGCGAACTGCGCACCGACTATGCCGGTATCCACGATGAGCTCAAACGCATGGGCGTGGACAAGCCCGCGCCGTTCCACGTGGCCGAGGCCGTGGTGCATCTGCGCACGAAAAAATTGCCCGATCCGGAAGTGATCGGCAACGCCGGCAGCTTCTTCAAGAATCCGATCGTCGAGCGCGCGCTGGCCGAATCGTTGGCAAACGCGCATCCCGGTCTGGTGTCCTGGCCGGCCGGCGACGCGCACAGCAAGCTGTCCGCCGCGTGGCTGATCGAGCAGGCCGGCTTCAAGGGCCTGCGCGAGGGCGACGCCGGCATCTCCAATCGCCATGCGCTGGTGCTGGTCAATCACGGCAGGGCCAGCGGCGCGCAGCTGTGGGCGCTGGCGCAGCAGGTAATGGCCGGCGTACAGAAGACCTTTGGCGTGCAGCTCGAGCCCGAGCCGCTGATTATCGGTGCGAGCCCGCGCTGACGACGATCGCTGACGACGATTGGCTGCCATCGCCGGAACTTGCGATCGAGCCTGCGTTCCATGGAAGCGTTCGCCGCGGGCGCTCTCCGCCATACCTGCTGCGGTTCTGCCTCGTCATGGGATCATGGCTTCTGGCACGCGGCAGTCGGCCGGGGCGCCAGCAGAATTCCGTCGTCGTTTCATGGTCGAACAAGGCGCGGCATATCGCGCCCGCACGACACCTCCCATCAGCAATCCACAAGGAATCACCGGTCATGATGTTGAACAAGCTCAAACCCCTGACATGGAGCGTGCTGCTGGGTATCGGTTTGCTGGGCGGCGCGGCGCATGCAGCCGAGGCGGCGATTCCGGCCGTCGCCAGCGAAGCGGGCAACGTCACCCGCGCCACGCTGACGAACGGCCTGCGCGTGGTCATCGTGCGCGACACGCTGGCGCCGATGGTCACCACGCAGATCACCTATCTGGCCGGCGGCTGCGAGACGCCGAAGGGCTACCCCGGCACCGCGCACGCGCTGGAACACATGATGTTTCGCGACAGCGCCGGCATGACCGGCGCGCAGTTGAACGAGATGACCGGCAAGATGGGCGGCGACAACAACGCCTTCACCACCAACGATGCGACCCAGTATTACTTCGTGGCGCCGTCGGCCTATCTCGACATCCTGCTGCATATCGAAGCCACCCGCATGCAGGGCCTGCTGGTCAGCGACAAGGACTGGGGCCTGGAGAAGGGTGCGATCGAGCAGGAGGTATCACGCGACATTTCCGATCCGGGTTTCCTGGCCTTCGAGAAGGCCGAGGGAGCGCTGTTCGCCGGCACCGGCTACGAGGCCGATCCGCTGGGCACGCGGCCCACGTTCGACAAAACCACGTCGGCCGTGCTCAAGCAGTTCCACACCGACTGGTACGTGCCGAACAACGCGATCTTCGTGATCGTCGGCGACGTCGATCCGCAGGCCACGCTGGCCAAGGTCAAGCAGCTGTTCGATCCGATTCCGCAGCGCGCCACGCCGGCGCGCGTGCCGATCGCGCTGAAGCCGTTGAAGCCGCAGACCATCAGCAGCAGCACGCCGCAGGGCACCGGCACGGTGCAGTTTCTGTATCGCATGCCGGGCCAGCAGAGCAAGGATTACGCCGCGGCGCAGGTGCTGATGGACGTGCTGGGCAATGCGCGCAGCAGCCTGTCGGAGCTGGCGGCGCAGGGCAAGGTGCTCAGTGCCGATGCGCAGATGCAGCCGTTCACCCGCGGCGGCATCGGCGCCATCGAGGCCAGCTTCCCCAAAGGCGGTGACGCCAAGCAGACCCAGGCCAATCTCGAGGCCGTCGTGGCACAGCTGTTGAAAGACGGCATGTCGCCCGAGCTGGTCGATGCGGCCAAGCGCTCCGAACTGGCCCAGGCCGAGTTCAACAAGAACAGCGCCGTGACCCTCGCCAGCGCGTGGTCGCAGGCGCTGGCCTGGCAGGGCGTGGATTCGCCTGAGGCCGCCGAAAAGCTGATTGCCGCCGTCACCGTCGACGACGTCAACCGGGTGGCGCGCGAGTATCTGAAATCGCACCAGCGCATCACCGTGGTGCTCACGCCTAGCAATGACGGCAAGCGTCCGCCTGACAGCAGCGGCTTCGGCGGCACCGAATCGTTCGGCGGCGACGACAAGCTCGACGCGCCGCTGCCGGCGTGGGCCGAGAAGGCGCTGGGCACGCTGCAGATGCCGCACTGGACGCTGGCACCCACCGATATGAAGCTGGCCAACGGCCTGCGTCTGATCGTGCAGCCGGAAAGCATCAGCAAGACGGTGACCGTCGTCGGTCATGTCGATCACGACGCCGGCCTGCAGGAGCCGAAGGGGCAGGAGGGCGTCGGTCGCCTGCTCGCCTCGCTGTTCGATTACGGTACCACCAGCCTGGACCGCAGCGCGTTCCACAAGGCGCTGGACGATATCTCCGCCTCCGCGTCCGGCGGCAGCGACTTCACTCTCGCCGTGCCCAGCGGCGCATTCGACAAGGGCATGCAGCTGCTGGCCGACAACGAGCTGCATCCGGCGCTGCCGGCGCAGGCGTTCCAGGTGCAGCAAAGCACGCTGGCACGCACGCTGGCCGGTGAAATCGAATCGCCCGAATACAAGATGTTCCACGCGCTGACCAAGGGCATGCTGCCGGCCGGCGACTCGGGCCTGCGCGAGGCCCTGCCGAGCACGGTGAATGCGGTGACCCTGGCGGATGTCAAAAGCTACTTCGATGCGACCTATCGTCCGGACCTCACCACCCTAGTCGTGGTCGGCGACGTGACGCCGGCGCAGGCCAAGGCCACCGTGGAGAAGTACTTCGGCGACTGGAAAGCCACCGGACCCAAGCCCAACGTGATCCCGAAGCCGGTACCGCTGCATCCGGCCGCTTACACCGTGGTCAACAATGCGTTTGCTTCGCAGGACCAGGTGCTGATGGGGCAGATGCTCGATCTGAACCTGACCGACCCGAATCGTTACGCGCTGAAGCTCGGCAACGACGTGCTCGGCGGCAACGGTTTCGCCTCGCGCCTGATGGTCGACGTGCGCGTGAAGCACGGCTTCGCCTACGGCGCCAGCTCGGGCATGCGCTTCGATCGTTCGCGCTCGATCTTCTTCGTGCAGTACGGTAGCGACCCGAGCAAGGTCGGTCCGGTCGATGGGCTGATCCGGCAGAACCTGGCCGACATGCAGAACACGCCGGTGAAGCCCGACGAGCTGACCAACGCGCGCCAGTTCGAAATCCGCTCGATTCCACTGGGTGTCTCCAGCGTCAACGACATCGCGCATTCGCTGGTCGCCTGGGGCTACAAGGGCCAGCCGCTGGACGAGCCGATGGTCGCCGCCAAGTATTACCTCACCCTCACCGCGCCGCAGGTGCAGGAAGCCTTCAAGAAATACCTGCAGCCGGCGCACCTGGTCCAGGTCGTGCAGGGGCCGCTGCCAGCGGCGCATTGACGTCGCCGCGCGCCGCGCGCCGGCCCCGGCTTTCGCCGTGGGCCGGCGCGCATCTCAGGCGGCGCGCGGCTGGTCGTGCCGTGGACTGTCCAGGTTCGGCAGAAATACGGTAATCAGGCCCATCAGCGGCAGGTATGCGCATATTTGGTAGACGTACTCGATGCCGTGGCTGTCCGCGACGTGGCCCAGTACCGCCGCACCGATGCCGCCCATGCCGAAGGCGAAGCCGAAAAACAGCCCGGAAACCATGCCGACGCGACCGGGAATAAGCTCCTGCGCGTAGACCAGAATGGCCGAGAACGCCGAGGACAGGATCAGTCCGATGATCACGGTCAGCACGCCGGTCCAGAACAGGTCGACGTGGGGCAGCAGCAGGGTGAATGGCGCCACGCCGAGGATCGAGGCCCAGATCACCCACTTGCGTCCGATGCGATCGCCGACCGGGCCGCCGATCAGCGACCCGGCCGCGACCGCGAACAGAAACACGAACAGATGGACCTGAGCGCTCTGCACCGACGCGCCGAACCGGTGGATCAGATAAAACGTGTAATAGCTGCTGAGGCTGGCCAGATAGAAATACTTCGAGAAGATCAGCAGGCCGAGGATGCCCATCGCCAGCGTTACCTTGCGCAGAGGGAGCGAGTGCGTCGTTGCCGGCGCCCGCCGCCCGACCTGCTGCAGATGCTGCTGCCGATACCAGCGGCTGACCTGCAGCAGCACTACGATCGCCAGCAAGGCCGCCAGCGAAAACCACGCCACGCTGCCGCGCCCGTGCGGCACGATGATCCAGGCCGCTAGCAGCGGCCCCAGCGATGCGCCCGTATTGCCGCCGACCTGAAACAGCGACTGGGCCAGGCCGTGACGTCCGCCCGAGGCCATCCGCGCTACCCGCGAGGATTCCGGGTGGAACACCGACGAGCCCGTACCGACCAGCGCGGCGGCCAGCAGCAGCACGGAAAAATGCGGTGCCAGGGCCAGCAAGATCAAGCCGCACAGGGTAAACCCCATGCCCAGCGGCAATGAATACGGCATCGGGCGGCGGTCGGTGAACAGGCCTACCAAGGGCTGCAGCAGCGACGCGGTGATCTGGTAGGTGAGGGTGATCAGCCCGATCTGGCCGAAATCGAGCGCGAAATCGTGCTTGAGAATCGGATAGATGGCCAGGATCAACGACTGGATCATGTCGTTGAGCAAGTGCGAAAAACTGATCGCGCCAAGAATGCCGAAATCGGTACGGTCGCGGGTTGCCGCCGCGGTCGGTGCCGCCGTCACGGGCAAGGGCGACAGGGGGAAAGGATCAACGCGTGTCTGCATGGTCAACTCGATCAATGGGAGCCGGAGAGCCGGCGGCGCCGGTCGTTGCGCCGGCGACTGCGTCACCATAGAGTGCCGCGTGGCGGCCCGCATTCATGCATGGGCCAACAATCATCGAATCCGGGCCAGACCATGCGCAATACCCGTATCGACGCCTACGAAGACACGCCGCGCGACGTGCTCGCTACCGCCAACGACTATCCTACACAGGCCTTGCTGCCGCCGCACGCGCACCGGCGCGGCCAGTTGCTGCATGCCGTCGCCGGCGTGGTCACCGTGCACACGGCGGCGGGCAGTTGGGTGATGCCGCCGCGGCGCGCGCTGTGGATTCCCCCCGGCGTCGTGCACGAGGTGCAGCTGCGCGGTTCGGTGTCGATCATGAGCGTTTACGTGCACCATGCGGCGGCCGCTGCGGCGGGCTTGTCCACGACATGCCGGGTTATCGAGGTATCGCCGTTGCTGCACGCGCTGCTGCTGGAGGCGGTCGACCTGCCCGCCGAATACGCCCTGGATGGGCGCGATGGGCGGCTGATGGCCTTGCTGCTGGACGAGATCGGCAACATGCCGGAGCTGCCGCTGAGCACGCCGCTGCCGCGCGAGCGCCGGCTGGCGGCGCTGTGCCGCGCGCTGATCGACGCGCCTTCGCTGGAGATCGGCATCGACCAGATAGCGGCACGCGCCGGTATGAGTCGACGCAGTTTCACCCGGGCGTTCCGCGCACAGACCGGCATGAGCTTCGCCGCCTGGCGCCAGCAGGCCTGCCTGCTGGCCGCGCTGACCCGGCTCGATCGCGGCGAATCGATCACGCAGGTAGCCATGGATCTGGGCTACGGTAGCGCCAGCGCGTTCACCGCGGCGTTCCATCGCGTGCTGGGCGCCGCCCCAAGCCGCTATCTGGCATCCCACGAACGCGCCGCTCGCAGCGGCGCGGGCAGCTGAACCGGGGATTCGCTCGTCGGCTAGCACGCCGCGGGTTCATCGGTTTGTCAAAGTCCTGCGGCAAGCTGGTGAAGCCATCACCCGCTGCGGTATACCGCACTTGCACGCGACCGCGGGTTACCATCCCCCCAGCTGCACCCACGGGCCGGACACACGACCTGCCCGACGGACTATTGGACTGTACCGATGAACACCCGCATTATCCGCGAGGCCTTGCCGACCGATGCCTCCGTGCCGGCGGCCAACGATGCCGAGCCGTCCGTACCGACGCCGGTCGATCTGGCCGACAAGCGGCTCTACATCCACCGCGAGCTGTCCCAGCTGCAGTTCAATATCCGCGTGCTCGACCAGGCGCTGGACGAGCGCACGCCGCTGCTCGAACGGCTGAAGTTTCTGCTGATCTTCTCCAGCAACATGGACGAGTTTTTCGAGATCCGCGTGGCCGGGCTGAAGGGTCAGATTGCGCTGGATCACGAGATGATCGGCCCGGACGGCATCGCGCCGCGCCAGGCGCTGGCCGAGATCAGCAAAATCGCCCATCAGCAGATCGAGCGGCAGTACGGCATCCTCAACGAACGCATTCTGCCGGCGCTGGTCGACAAGGGCATCCGCATCGTTCGGCGACTGCAGTGGTCGCACAAGCAGAAGCTGTGGGTGCGCCGCTATTTCCGCGATGAGGTCGCGCCGCTGATCACGCCGATCGGGCTCGATCCCACCCATCCGTTTCCGCTGCTGGTCAACAAGAGCCTCAACTTCATCGTGCGGCTGGAGGGCATCGATGCGTTCGGCCGAGACTCCGGCCTGGCCATCGTGCCGGCGCCGCGTGTGCTGCCGCGCCTGATCCGCGTGCCCGAGGCGATCTGCGAGGGCGGCGACAAATATGTGCTGCTGTCGTCGATCATCCACGCCCACGTCGATGAGCTGTTCCCCGGCATGAAGGTGCTGGGCTGCTACCAGTTCCGCCTGACCCGCAACGCCGACCTCAGCCTCGATTCCGAAGACATCGAAGATCTCGCGCTGGCCTTGCGTGGCGAGTTGTACTCACGCCGCTTCGGCGACGCGGTGCGGCTGGAAGTGGCCGACAACTGCCCGAAGGAGCTGATCGACTACCTGCTCAAGCAGTATGGCCTGGCCGAGTCGGAGCTGTATGAAGTCAACGGCCCGGTCAACCTGGCGCGGCTGTTCCGCATCGCCAGCGAGGCCGGCTACCCCGAACTGCAGTACCCGGCATTTACGCCGACGCTGCCCAAGACACTCAAGCACGCCGAAGATCTGTTTCAGGTAATCGGCAAGCAGGACGTGCTGCTGCTGCATCCGTACGAATCGTTTGCGCCGGTGGTCGACCTGCTGCGGCAGGCGGCCAAGGATCCGCAGGTGCTGGCGATCAAGCAGACGCTGTATCGCACCGGGGCCAAATCCGAAATCGTCGACGCCCTGGTCGACGCCGCGCGCGCCGGCAAGGAAGTCACCGCCGTGGTCGAGTTGCGCGCGCGCTTCGACGAGGAATCGAATCTCTCGCTGGCTTCGCGTCTGCAGCAGGCGGGCGCGATGGTGATCTACGGCGTCGTCGGCGTAAAGACACATGCCAAGCTGATGCTGATCCAGCGCCGCGAAGGCAGCGAGCTGGTGCGCTACGCGCATCTGGGCACCGGCAATTACCACACCGGCAACGCGCGGCTGTACACCGACTACAGCCTGCTCACCTCCGACCAGGTGCTGTGCGACGACGTGCACAAACTCTTCAGTCAGCTCACCGGCATGGGCAAGGTGCTGCGCATGAAAAAGCTGCTGCATGCGCCGTTCACGCTGAAAAAGACCCTGCTCGAACTGATCGCGCGTGAAACCGCGAACGCCGAGGCCGGCAAGCCTGCACACATCATCATCAAGGTCAACGCGCTGACCGAGCCCAAACTGATACGCGCTTTCTACAAGGCCAGCATCGCCGGCGTGCAGATCGACCTGATCGTGCGCGGCGTCTGCTGCCTGCGACCGGGCGTGGAAGGCGTGTCGCAGAATATCCGCGTGCGATCGGTCATCGGCCGCTTTCTCGAGCACAGCCGCGTCTACTGGTTCGCCAACGACGGCGAACCGCTGCTCTATCTGGCCAGCGCCGACCTGATGGAGCGCAACCTCGATCGCCGCGTCGAAACCGCGTTCCCGATCCAGGGCAAAAAACTCCAGCAGCGCGTACGCAGCGCGCTCGATCTCTACCTCGCCGACAACACCAGCGCGATGCTGTTGCAGCCCGACGGGCAGTACGTTCGGGCGCCGTTAGCCGAGGGCGATACGCCGCGCAATGTGCAGGTTCAGCTGCTGGAAAAACTCTGCAACGTGGGTGCGCCTGTTGTCCATTGACGCATGCGGTGCTGGACGTTTATGGCGTGGCTTTCATCATCATTTGACGATGAAAAGATCGCAGATGCTCTGCACCGAGCTAAACATTTTTGCAGCAGGCATTTGAACTAACGCGTTTGCATGCGTAGATGCAAACGCGCGAAAAGATTCGCTTGCAAGTTGGAATGGCCCATGCAGCACCGGATGTGTCGGCATAATCTTACGCGACGACGCGCAACATCCTTACGTTGAGCGTTTGCTATAAAGCACGACGAGTGGTTCGATAGCTTCCTTGCAGACAGCCGTCTTGCAACGCTGCTATAAATTTTTCGAAAGGGGCGCTCGCGGAATCAGTGAGCCAATAGCCAACCGCCGCAACGGCGATCAGGGAGCCACATGTCAGGGATGAACATCCATATCTGGAAAAATATCGGCGCACGCCGAGCACTGCTTTTATGGCTTGCTCTGGTCCTGCAGATCGGATGGACTTTGCCAGGTTATGCCAATGACTACTGGGGGCCGCCCTATGCTTCATATTCAGGAAACAATACCCCTTATCCGACTATACAGGCGGCCGTCAATGCGGCGGCGGGGCCTTTATATGCGGATATTGGACAAAATCCCCCGTTTGGCACGGATTGTGTCCACGTCACTTGCACTGTCGTCATCCAGTATCTCGATCCCACCGCATCTGGAACAAAGGGCCTGGTGGCAGAAGTAGGACTCTCCGTTGGCGGCGCCGCGCCGAATGGAGTTGCTATACATGCAACCGATAACTCTGACAGCCCGCGCAAAAATATGGGCGGATGCAACATCTGCACTGGCAGCATTGGTACTTCTGGAGGCGATGCCAACCCGCATGGAGGCGTCGGAGATGGCGCAAAAAAGAGCGCTGGCGTAAATGTCGGCACAACCCTGGAAGGCGACCCGATCAATGCCGCCAACGGCAATGAATTCCGACAGGACACGGACTTTCAAATTTCCCCATGGCTGACCTTTCGGCGCTTTTATAACAGCGCAACTTACGTGCCATCGGCGGAATTGGGCATGCAGTGGCGCCACTCGTTCGATCGCTCGTTGGAAGTACTTCAGTCCAGCGCTGGTAGCGGCGGCATCAATACGCTGGTTCTCGACCGACCCGACGGCAGCGGCGAGCAGTTCAAACAGAGCAATGGCCTTTGGGTGGCCGACGCCGATACGCCGGACACGCTCACCCAACAGAACGATGCGAGCGGTAATCCCCTCAGCTACTCCGTTTTCATCGCGGCACTGCGCCAGACCGAAACCTACAGTGCGGCTGGCCTGCTACAAAGCGTCACCGATGAAACCGGGCAAGGCATTACGCTGACCTATAGCAACGCCTCGACTCCCGCCACGGTAGCACCGAGCGCTAACTTGTTGCTGACCGTTACGGACCCGAACGGTCGTACCATCGCCTTTACTTACGATAGTAGTGCGCGCGCCAGCACCGTCACCTTGCCTGACGGCGGCGTACTGACATATGGCTACGACACCAATAATCGCCTTGTGTCCGAGCAATATCCGGATGGCAAGACTCGTCAGTATGTCTACAACGAATCATCGCTGAACGGAAATTATAGCCAGCCGAGGTTGTTGACTGGCGTTATCGATGAAGCGGGAATTCGTTACGAAAGCACCGGCTATGACAATCAAGGTCACGCTATCTCTTCTAGCTTCGCCGGAGGCGTCGATAACACTGCCTTCAGTTACAACTACGGTTACAACGGTGCCGGCAATCTTGTGGTCAACTCAGCCACGTTGACCACACCTTTAGGGACGTCAACTACCATAAGCAAGCAGGACGATGGCTTTGGCGCCTTGAAAGGCAATGGCAGTTCATCGCCATGCGGTACGCAATGCAATCAGTTATGGAAGGCGCGGACTTACGACGCCAACGGTTATCCGGCGTCCTATACCGACTTCAACAACGTCCTCACCAAAACCACCTACGACGCCAACGGCCTACTCGATCAACAGATCGATGCGTCCGGTACGACCAGCCAGCGCACCACGACGACCACCTGGAATATCCCGCTGCGCGTGCCACTGACCCGCACTGTGGTCGACAACAACGGCAACACCGTGGCGCAGATGGCGTGGGTCTACAACGCGGCCGGCCAGCCCACGGCGCAGTGTCAGATGGACCCGATGATCGCCGCTGCCTCGTCCTACACCTGCGCCACCACCGGCACGCCGCCCAGCGGCGTACGCCGTTCGACGGCCACCTATTGCACCGCCGTCGACACGGTGCAGTGTCCGATTGTCGGCCTGCTGTTGACCACCACCGGCCCGCGCACGGATCTGACCGACGTCACCACCTACGCCTATTACCTGACCGACAGCGCCACGTCGAAACACGGCGACCTGCAGTCGATCACCAATGCGCTGGGTCACGTGACGACGTACGCCAGCTACGACGGCGCTGGCCGTGTCACCCGCACGATCGATCCCAACGGGGTGATCACCGATGTGACCTATACCCCCCGTGGCTGGCTGCAGACGAAAACTGTGCGCGCACTGGCCAGCGGCGCCGCCTCGTCGGCGGACGCCACGACGACGATCGCCTACACGGCTTACGGCGCCGTCTCGTCGGTCACCGACGCCGATGGCGTGATCACGACCTACGGCTACGACGCGGCCCATCGCCTCACCAGCATCACCGATGCCTTGGGTAATACCCTCCAGTACACGCTGGACGCGTCGGGCAACCGAACCAAGGAACAGACGTTCACCGCCGCCGGCGTCGCCACGCGCACGCTCAGCCGCAAGTTCAACACCCTAGGCCAGCTCACCGCGATCACCGATGGCCTGAACCAGACCGTGTTCAATGCCGGCACCAGCGGCAACTACGACGCCAACGGTAATCTGGTGCAGTCCGCCGATGCGCTGGGCTATCAACGCAAGCGCGGTTACGACGCGTTGAACCGCTTGGTCAGCACCATCGACAACTACAACGGCACCGATACGGCGACCAAAAACACCACCAGCAGCATGACCTACGATGCGCTGGATCGACTCACCGGCGTCACCGATCCGAGCAGCCTCACGACCACCTACGCCTACGACGGCCTGGGCAACGGCAAGACGCTGCAAAGCCCGGACACCGGCACCAGCACCGATACCTTCGATGCGGCCGGCAATCGTCTGACCCATACCGACGCCAAAGGCGTGGTCGGCACCTCGACCTACGATGCTCTCGATCGTCCGAGCAGCACCAGCTATACCGACACCACGCTCAACGTCGCCTATCACTACGATGAGGCCAACGCCGTCACCGGCTGTACGGTGTCGAGCCCGGTGGGCCGCCTCACGCGTGTGATCGAGAACGCCGTCACCACCACCTACTGCTACGACATCCGCGGCAACGTCATTCAAAAGCGCCAGCAGCTGGGTACCACGCTGGACACCACCAGCTACAGCTACACCCTGGCGGATCGTCTGCAGACGACGGTTAATCCCGACAGCACGGCGACCACGTACAGTCGCGATGCGGACGGCCGCGTGACGAGCGTGACGGTATCGCCGCCGATGGGCGCGGCGGTCACGGCCGTCAATGCCATCGCCTATCGACCGTTCGGGCCGGTCAGCAGCTACACGCTGGGCAATGGCCAGGTCATTACCCGCGCCTACGATGCGAACGACGCGTTGACCGACCTCACCAGTCCGGCGCTGAACCTGCACTTCGCGCGCGATGCGATGGGCGATATCACTGCCGAAAGTGCTGCTGCGGGCGCCAACCCTGCGACCGAAACCTACAGCTACGATCCGTTGTATCGACTCACCGCTATCGCCGATGGCACGACCGCGGTCGAAGGCTTGACCTACAACCCGACCGGCGATCGTCTGAGCAAGACCGGCAGCGGTCTTGCCGTCGGCAGTTACACGTACACCAGCGGCACCCACCAGCTCAGTGGCATCGGCACGGCGGCCCGCACATCCGACGCCAACGGCAACACCACGGCCAGCGCCAGCGCCGGCCAAACCTGGGGCTACGGCTACAACGGCCGCAACCGCCTCACCGTGGTGCAGGCCAACGGCTCGACCGTGGGCACCTACACCTACAACGCCATGGGCCAGCGTATCCAGAAGGTCGCCACGTCGCCGACAGCGATCACACAGCGCTACGCCTACGATGAGCAGAGCCATCTGATTGGCGAATACACCAGCGCCAACAACCGCGACACGATCTGGATGGGTGATGTTCCGGTGGCTACGGTGGATACGGCGGGAGCAACGAGTACGGTCAACTACGTCACTGCCGATCACATGGGCACGCCGCGCGCGGTGAGTAACGGCAGCGGCACGACGATCTGGTCTTTGCCCTATGTAGGGAATGCGTTCGAGGAGCTGTCGCCCACCTCAACGAACGGGTATGTGCTCAATCTGAGGTCCGCCGGCGAGTACTATGACGCCGAGTCGGGCTTGAATAGCAACGGCTACCGCATTCGCGAACAGGCCAGTTGGCGCTTCTTGCAGAGTGACCCGAAAGGACTGGCCGCTGGCATGAGCACGTATGCCGCTGTTGAAAACAACCCGCTCAGTAATATCGATCCGCTAGGCTTGGATGACACGCAATGCATGTACAACCCAGCTTCTTGTGGAATGGCCGATAATTTACCCGCTGCGGTTCCGGTGCCACAGGTATTGGTGGATTACTCGGCGGGATTGGGCGATGCGGCGTCTCTTGGTGTAACAGGTTTGATTCGTGATGCCATGGGGACTAATAACGAAGTAGACGAATGCTCCACGGCCTATAAGGTGGGCGGATGGTCATCATTCGCTCTTGGTGCCGGCCGACTCGCCTATGCTGGCTTAGCAAAAGCCGGTGCTGAAGCTGCTGCTTCCGGTCTTGAAGCCAGTGCTTTCAGGTCAGGACTTAGGAAAGCATTTGGTGGTGGAGATAGTTTCAGGCCGCCGAATTTGTCCAAGTACGCGACCGACGATGCGTTGCGGGCAGCAGCAGGAAGGACAAACCCCCTTGGAAATGCTTTGGGGGCGGGTGCGGCGGCAACTGGTGCATATGAAGGGAGCGGGGCCAAATGCCGTTGTCAAAAATAGTTATTTTTGTTGAGGCTGAAACATTATGAGAATATTTCCCACTGGCGAAAAGGATGGTCGTGCGATTGCCTTTGAAATTGAGAATGTATACGTGTCGCGTAAGGCGATCTCGCAACTTCTCAAGCAGGCAGACGGAGTCTCGAACGTCAAGTTAGGGGGACATTTCAGTTCTTCCAACGATATTCGTATCGAGTTCCAGTATCTCGGGTGCGACTATATGGTCTGGGAGCCCTTTGGGGACAACAGCCGATATTGGATTGGGCCGAAGAATCCGGAAGAAAGCGTTGCTGATGCCAAGGGCTTGGAGGATATCTTCAAGAGTTACCACCCGCCATTTTATCGATCGTTGCTCGGTGATTTGCTAACTCTTCGGATATTTCGGCGTGCCGTTGATCGTCACTGACGGCGAGTGAATACCCGCTATGCACCTACTGACGCTACGCGCCCGCCAAGCAGCGGGCGATGGTTCGCCGTGGGCTCGCCCGCCGGTGGCGCGCCATCCGCCGCGGCAAGTTCTCGGTGTCGTGTTGTCATTGAAGGGTTCGCCGGCGAGTACTACGACGCCGAGTCGGGCTTGAATAGCAACGGCTATCGCACTCGCGAGCAGGCCAGCTGGCGCTTCTTGCAGAGCGATTCGAGCAGCATGACCTACGATGCGCTGGATCGACTCACCGGCGTCACCGATCCGAGCAGCCTCACGACGACTTACACCTACGACGGCCTGGGCAACGGCAAGACGCTGCAAAGCCCGGACACCGGCACCAGCACCGATACCTTCGATGCGGCCGGCAATCGTCTGACCCATACCGACGCCAAAGGCGTGGTCAGCACCTCGACCTACGATGCTCTCGATCGTCCGAGCAGCACCAGCTATACCGACACCACGCTCAACGTCGCCTACCATTACGACGAGGCTAACGCGGTCACCGGTTGTAGCGTGTCGAGCCCGGTGGGGCGATTAACGCGAGTGGTCGAGAATGCGGTTACCACCACCTACTGCTACGACATCCGCGGCAACGTCATTCAAAAGCGCCAGCAGCTGGGTACCACGCTGGACACCACCAGCTACAGCTACACCCTGGCGGATCGTCTGCAGACGACGGTTAATCCCGACAGCACGGCGACCACGTACAGTCGCGATGCGGATGGCCGTGTGACCAGCATCGCGGTATCGCCGCCGATGGGCGCGGCGGTCACTGCCGTCAATGCCATCGACTATCGCCCGTTCGGGCCGGTCAGCAGCTACACGCTGGGCAACGGCCAGGTGATTACCCGCGCCTACGACGCGAACGACGCGTTGACCGACCTCACCAGTCCGGCGCTGAACCTGCACTTCGCCCGCGATGCAATGGGCAATATCAACGCCGAAGGCGCCGCCGCGGGCGCTAATCCCGCAACAGAAACCTACAGCTACGATCCGTTGTACCGACTCACCGCCATCGCCGATGGCACGGCCGCGATCGAAGGCCTGACCTACAACCCGACCGGCGATCGTCTGAGCAAGACCGGTAGCGGCCTGGGCGTCGGCAGCTACACGTACGCCAGCGGCACCCACCGGCTCAGCGGTATCGGCACCGCAGCCCGCACATCCGACGCCAACGGCAACACCACGGCCAGCGCCAGCGCCGGGCAGACCTGGGGCTACGGCTACAACGGCCGCAACCGCCTCACGGTGGTGCAGGCCAACGGCTCGACCGTCGGCACCTACACCTACAACGCCATGGGCCAGCGTATCCAGAAGGTCGCCACGTCGCCGACAGTGATCACACAGCGCTACGCCTACGACGAACAGAGCCACCTGATTGGCGAATACGCCAGCGCCAACAACCGCGACACGATCTGGTTAGGCGATGTGCCGGTGGCTACGGTGGATACCGCAGGCGCAACGAGCACCATTGCCTATGTGACCGCCGATCAGCTGGGTACGCCGCGGGCGGTGAGTAACAGTGCAGGGGTGACGATCTGGTCGTGGCCGTATGTGGGCAATCCGTTTGGAGAGTCGGCGCCGATATCGACTGCTGGGTATGTGCTTAATTTGAGGTATCCCGGCCAATACTTCGACGTTGAAACGGGTCTGAATTACAACGTTAACCGGATATACGAACCAGCGACCGGTCGATACATCCAGAGCGACCCTATTGGACTGGACGGGGGCATCAACACATACCTCTATGCGGGTGCCACGCCCCTAACTGAATTTGATCCCCTTGGTCTTCGTCCTCCTACACCAAGCGAAATTACTTTCCTCAGGAGCATCTTCGGAAGATGCTTTGACGCAAGCAAGCTGGATATAAACAAAAGACTATTCGGGAGTCGTGCATGGTCACCGTACGACCACAAAGTGAACTTGCCAGGGAGTGATTTTGTCGGCGGAAGTTCTGACAACTCCGTGAACATTGGCGATCCCTATATTGCTTCGATCCTCGCTCATGAAACGTTGCATACATGGCAGAGAGATCAAGGAGCGAACGTCACGACAAGCGAAATAGGGCCGCAAATTGCAGCCTCCCTTGGTGGATCAGACCCGTATTCGTATGATCAGTCCATGACCGATCCGGCCGCAAACCTTACGCAATTTCAGGCGCTGTTCAACGGCAAGAGTTACGAGGCACAAGCGCAAATGTGGCAGGACTACGTATATTCCAAACTAACTGGTGGAGACGTCGGCAAATGGTCACAGGTATCAAACTACGTCCAATCGCATTCTTCTTGCGGCTGCCAGTGACCACAATTTTATGGCCGCTAGTTGCGGTGCTTGTCGTCGTCTTGTGCGCTTGTACTGCGCCTGGAAAAGGGGTTAAGGCAGAGGGCGGGTATGCCGCAGCTGTGCCTGTTATTGCGGCGTTGGAGGCATATCACCAGGCAAACATTGCGTATCCAACATCGTTAGATCAATTGGTGCCTAAGTTCATAGCTGGCGACAAACTCATAGCTAAGTTGCCTGGCAACACCGACACTCCGTTCAAATACAGGCAGGTCGAGAAAAGCTATGAGCTCTCTTTCTCGTACACCGGTCCCGGTACGAATCAATGTGTGTATAGAGCGCCCACGAAAGCGTGGAAGTGCTACGGGGGCTACTAGAGAGTCACAATCACGATTGCTGCTTGCAAACTCAACTTGCGACGCCGGCCAGTACTACGATGCGGAGTCAGGTTTGGTGGACAATATCAATCGAATTTACGAACAGGGTTCTGGTCGTTATCTACAATCAGATCCGCTGGGTCTTGCGGCAGGTATGTCTACTTATGCGTATGTCAGCGGAAATCCTCTATCGAGCACAGACCCCAATGGGCTATTGGCGACGGTTCGAGTAAACGGCAATACCGTCACCGTGACTATACCAATAAGCTATGTAGGGCCTGGAGTAACGCCTCAACTCACGGAAATGTGGAATCAATCTATTGCGCAAACGTGGTCGGGGACATTTGGACAATATAACGTGACAACAAATGTAATACCTGGTGGTCCTGGTATTGCAAACACAAATACAATAACTGTTCCAGCGGGAATAGGGCGATCCGAAACTGTTGTGGATGGTAACGCCGGCACTTGGTATGCGCTTGATCAAACGGGAACTCCAAACCCATGGACTGCTGCCCATGAAGCCGGTCATTTAATGGGTCTTGAGGATCAGTACATAGATTTTTGTTCGAATGGAAAGACTATATCTATGCCGTATTGGGGCTTTGATAACGATATTATGGGTGCTACCACCGCCCCGGTTACCTCTTCGGATATACAAGGGGTTATTAACGCTCATAAACATTGGTGGCAACGATGAATTGCGTACCCTATCTAGTTTTTGCTCTTTTACTTCTTTTCGGCAGTTCTGTAATGTCGGCAGAAGATGCTTGGCTGCAGCCTGCGCCAATTAATTTTTGGGGAAAGGATTGGCGGAAAATTCCAGCAGCCAACTATCTTGACCTTGGCGATGACCCTGTTGCAGTAAATATGCTTAAAGACGCCAAGTTTATTGTTGACACAAGCACTTCAGGACGATCACTGTCTCTGAATTGTAAACTACCAAGTAAACGATACTTAGTTCGATCCCTATTTTTAGGAAATATGAATAATGGTGTATACCAAAGCTCGAATGGCTTAATTATAACTGCTGCTTCATTCTCGGAGCCACGTGAACCATCCAACGGAGCCATTGCAACTTGCTTGACTGGCGATCCCGTTGATGTGCGTGGTAATACTAGCTTTGATAAGTAAGCGATTCAGAGGAGTTATCTTTAATAGGATGATTTAAGGTGACGTTCCCGTCCAGTGTCACGGTATAACGAGGCTAAGCAACTCCTTGCCGAATACGGCTCCACCGGCTGCGATGACACCTGGCTGGGCGATCTGCTGGTATCCGCTTTGGACAAAACGAGCAGTAATAACGTGATGTCCAGCATGGTTAACTGTGCGGTGGCTGACCCACTTGTTGCTCCCGGAGTTGCGGCCAAAGGCGGGAGGTATCGTCGCCTGGTGTTGCCGTATGTGGGGAATGCATTGGAGGAGCTGTCGCCCACGTCAACGAGTGGTGCATGCTCTATCTGCAATCAAGCTGTAGTGCGTTTGCTGGATGACCGATCCCGAGAGATTGCGGCGCGGCGTGTGGTGATCGGCTATAACCGGGATAAATCATGATCTACAGACAGGCATGCGGCCTCTCATGCATGATTCACCGGTCGTTTTCACTCAGGGTCTGGCATTGAACAAGCGTGGTTCCCGTTCGGCGTTCCCGACGCGTGTGAGTGCGCAGGATGTCGCCGACAAGGCGGGCGTGTCGATTTCGGCGGTGTCGCGTACCTTTACCGAGGGCGCCAGCGTGTCGGCGAGCATGCGTGCGCGGGTCGAGGCGGCGGCGGAAGCGCTGGGCTTTCGGCCCAATCACGCCGCGCGCAGTCTGGTCACGGGCCGCACCGAGTTGATCGGGCTGGTGTCCAATCATTTTGCGAATCCGGCGTTTCTCGATGTGTTCGATCACTTTACCCGGCAATTGCAGGCGCGCGGCCTGCGGCCGCTGCTGGCCAATCTCGCCGAGCGCGGCGGCGCGGATGCGGCGCTGGAGATGATGCTGAAATACAACGTCGATGCGGTGCTGATCGCCACTTCGGCGCCGCCGGCCGGCTTTGCCGAACGCTGCGTGGAAGCAGGGCTGCCGGTGATGCATCTGTTCGGGCGCGGCGGCGGTCCGGTGTCGGTGCCGGTGGTGACGGTGGACAACGCGGCTGCCGGGGCCGCCGTGGGCGATCTGATGGTTTCGCGCGGGCTGCTAAGGCTGGCGTTTCTCGGCGCGTCGCGCACCGACGTGGCGTCGCGCGACCGCTGTCGCGGCTTCGAGCGCGCGCTGAAAAAACGGGGTGTCACGCTGGTGGCCAAACACTTCACCGGCGACTACTCGCACGAACACGGCCGGCTCGGTCTGCATGCGCTGCTCGATGCGTCGCCGGATATCGACGGCGTATTTTGTGCCGACGACATCATCGCGCTCGGCGCGATGGACGCGTGCCGCGAGCGCGGCGTCGCGGTGCCGACGTCCGTCAGCATCGTCGGCTTCGACGATATGCCGCTCGCGGCGTGGGCGTCTTATCGACTCACCACGGTGCGCCAGCCGATCGCCGCGATGATCGAGCAGGCCATCGCACAGATGGCGGCGTGGCTGCTCGAACCGGATCGGGTGCCTGCGTCAAACATTTTCACCAGCGAGATCGTCGAGCGCGACAGCCTGCGCGCTGACACGCCCGTCAAAGGTCGATCCAGCGCCGCTCGGCCGCCGACTGCAGCGCGGCGGCGATAACGCAGTCCACTTCGTGTCCCGCGCGAAAATCCGGCCACACGGATTGGCCGCTGCCGATCGCGCGGATGAAATCGCGCGCCTCGATCACGATCTGTTCGTTGTAACCGGTGCCGTGGCCGGGGCCTTGATTGAACGACGCATAGTCGGGATGGCCGGGCCGCATCAGAATCTTCTGAAAGCCCTGCCGTTCCAGCGGGCGACTCGCATCGAAAAGCCACAGCGCGTTCTGATCCTCCTGGTCGAAGGCGAGGGCGCCGCGCGTGCCGGTAATGCGATAGGTGTAGCCCATCTTGCGGCCGGCGGCGACGCGGCTGAAACCGAGCGTGCCGGTGGCGCCGCTGGCAAAGCGCAGCAGCAGCTGGCCGAGGTCGTCGTTGCCCACGGCCTCGTCGCCGTGAGGCCCGGCGCGTCGCGCGTGGACGATATGCGTATCGGCGACTAGTGAGCGGAGGGGGCCGGCGAGGCGCAGGCAAGCGTTGATCGCATGTGCGCCCACGTCGGCGAGCGCGCCAGCGGCCGTGGCCGTGCTCTCGCGCGTGCGCCAGCTGGCCGGCAGCTGCGCCGAATGCAGATAGTCCTCCACGTGCTCGGCCGCGATATGGATGACGTCGCCGATTTCGCCGGAGGCGATGATCTCGCGCGCCAACTGGCTGGCCGGCGTGCGGATGTAGTTGAAGCCGACCATATGCGCGACACCGGCCCGCTCGGCGGCTTCGGCCATCTGCAGCGATTCTTGCGGCGTGCAGCCCAGGGGCTTTTCGCAGAACACGTGCTTGCCTTGCGCGATGGCCGCCAGCGCCATCGGCAGATGCGTGCGCGGCGGGGTGGCGATCACCACGGCATCGATGTCGGGATCGTTCACCAGGGTCTGCCAGTCGCCGGTCGAACGCCGCCAGCCCCAGGCCTGCGCGTGCTCGCGCGCACCGGCCTCGGTAGAGGTGGCCAGCATCTCGCATACCGGTGACAGCGGGGTATCGAACACGGTTCGCACCGACTGCCATGCCAGCGTGTGCGCCTTGCCCATGTAGCCGGCACCGATCAGGCCGATTCGCAGCTGTGTCATCGCCATTCCTCGTAGGTGATTCGCCGACTCTACGCATGCTGCAGTGCACTTTGCAAGCGCTTGCAAAACGGCGTAGCGTTCGCTTCGACCGTCCATTTTCCCGGCCTGAGGAATGCCCATGTCCGCACTCACTGCTCGCGCACCTGCTGTCGTTACCGGCTCGACCATCGTCGATGCCGCACATCTCGATGTCGACGCCATCGTGCGTGAGCTGTTCGACGGCTCCGGCGCGGTGACCGTGCGCGGCCTGTTTTCGGCGGCGGACATCGCGCAGGCGCGCGAGGTGGTGATGCGCGAGTCCGAATCGTCCGCGCCCAAGGTCACGCATTTTCAGGGCGCCGCGGGCAAGGCCGGCACCATCGATCTGCAGCGGCGCGTGTGGAATTTGTTGGCCAAGGGCGAGGTGTTCTCGCGCATGGCCGCGCACCCGCAGCTGATGCAGATCATGCGCGCTTTTCTCGGCAGCGGTTTCACCATGGGGTCGATCGCGGCCAACCGCATTTTGCCCGGCGGGCCAGGTCAGGAGCCGCATATCGATTATCCGTATTGGGATTACCACTCGCCCTTGACGCATCCGGCCCGGCTCAACGCCAGCTTTCCGCTGAATGCGCAGGCCACGATCATGCTCGATCCTTTTACGGTGGAAACCGGGGCGACGGCTTACGTGCCGGGTTCGCAGCGCGAGCTGCATTATCCGGTGGAAAGCGACCGTTTCTACGATCGCTGCGAACGCATGCTGGGCGAGCCCGGCGACACGGTGATCTTCTTCGGCGCGGTATGGCATTGCGCCATGCCCAATCTGTCGTCGAAGGATCGCTCGGCGATCCTGATCCAGTACCTGCCGAAGTGGGTCAAGCCGATGGAAAACCTGCCGGCGGCGCTACCGGCCGAGTTCATCGCGCAGGCGAGCCCGGATATGCGCCAGCTATTGGGGCTGGAATTTCCTTATCCGGAAATACTCGACAGCGCCAGGGCCGGCAATGCCGAGGGCCGCATGCGCTAAACCTGTGCAGCTGGCGCGGCCGATGCGCTATCGAGCGCTGCCTCAATCCGCGCCGTGCTGGGCCAGCCGCCGGTAAATCGTGCTGCGGCTGACGCCGAGCTTGCGCGCCGCGGCCGCCACGTTGCCGTCGCAGGTCGCGATGGCCTCGTCGATCGCGTGCAGCTCGATCGATTCCAGGCTGCCGGACAAGTTGCCGTGCGGCAGCGTGCGCGCAGAAGTGCCGCTCTGCATCTGCAGGTCGTCCGGCAGATCGTGCCGGGTCAGCACCGATCCGACGTTGCCCAGCGCCATCAGGCTGCGCAGCAGTCCCACCAGCTGTCGCAAATTGCCCGGCCAGCGTCGGCCGGCCAGATCCTGGACCAGTTCCGGGTGCAGATGCATCGGAATCTGGTCGCCACCCAGCGCCCGCCACAGCTGCTCGATCACCGACGCAAGATCCACATGTTCGCGCAGCGCCGGCAGGCGCAAGGTCGACTGTGCGATGCGGTAATACAGATCGGAGCGAAATTCACCGCGCTCGGCCGCTGCGGCGAGGTCGCGATGCGTGGCCGCGATCACGGTCACATCGATGGGATGCGCGCGGCTGCCGCCGAGCGGCGTGACCTCGCGCTCCTGCAGCACGCGCAGCAGGCGGCTCTGCATCGCCAGCGGCATATCGCCGAGCTCGTCGAGAAACAGCGTGCCGCCATCGGCTTCGCGCAGCAGGCCGGGCGAACCATCGCGCCGGGCGCCGGTAAAGGCGCCGGGCAGATAGCCGAACAGCTCCGACTCGATCAGGCTTTCGGGCAGGGCGGCGCAATTCACCGCAATGAACGGCGCACCGGTGCGCGCGCTGCGCCGGTGCAGTTCGCGCGCCACCACTTCCTTGCCGGTGCCGGTTTCGCCTTGCAAAAGCAGCGGAATATCCGCGTCGAGCAGGCGTACGCTGCGATCGATCGCTTCGTTAATCGTCACCGAGAAAACCGGTGCCGGCGAACGCAGCGGCTTGACGTGCGTACTGCGCGTAGCGCGCGATGGAGCGCTGGTTTGCCGAGGCACGTCGCGACGCGCGTGCACCATTTCGCCGCTCTGGCAGCGCATGCCGGCCACGCTGCCGGGGCGCGGCAATGCCGAGGCGAACAGCTCGTCGTAGCGGCGCTTGCCCAGTTCGCTCCAGTCCATGCCGAGCAGTCGCAGAGCGTGCCGATTGGCCGCCACCAGCTTGTGCGCCTCGAACACCAGCATGCCTTCGCGCGCCGTGCCGAGCAGCGCCGCGTCCGGCTGAATGCGCACGATGTCGGCGCCGTCGAAATCGCTTTCGAACAATCGATGCTCGATCTGCTCCACCGCCAGCTGCACCATGCCCAGCGCATGCAGATGATGCGAGGACGACTCGCCGGACAGATCGAGTACGCCGACCACTTCGCCATGCGGATCGAAAATCGGCGAAGCCGAGCAGCTCAGCACCTTGTGCGGCGCGTAATAGTGTTCGCCGCCGCGCACTTCGATGGCGCGACGTTCGATCAGCGCGGTGCCGATCGCATTGGTGCCGGTGGCCGCTTCGCTCCACGGCGCACCCGGCCGCAGCGACACGCGCGCGGCCTTGTCCAGAAAGTCGGCGTTGCCCAGCGCGTCGAGAATGAAACCATCCGGCGCGGTAAGCACCACGATGCTGCCCGCGTGGTTGGCGCTGGCGTACAGCGCTTCCAGTTCGGGCCGGCACAGGCGTCGCAACACGTCGTACTGTTCCTGCATCTCGCCCAGCTGATGTCGCTCGACCAGCGCAAGGTTGGGTTGCGCATCCGCCACCAACCCTTGCATGCGGCAGCGACGCCACGAGGCGAGGATGGTGTCGGACACCAGTCCTCGCGGTTCCGAGCCGCCGTCGAAGAAGCTGCGTCGCGCGGTGTTGATCGATTCGGTGGATGCCGGGTGCCGCATGGGTGATCTCGTGTGTCGCAAGATGCGACACCTCCATAAGTGGTGTTTCGATACAAAACATACGCCGCACCAAAGTGCAACAGGCGCGCCGCCAGGTTGGTTGTTGCGTTGCAGCGATCGGGAAATTTTTCCCGGACATGGGGCGAGCCGGTCGATTGGCACAGTGCAGCATCCTAAATTTTTCTCGCCTGCTGGCACGGCTCCTGCTCTGGCGTCTGTACCTTTCCCAGACGCGGAGTGCCCATCCATGACCAAGCTCGAACAACAGCATCTCGCCGTGCAGGTTCCCTTCAAGCCGCGCTACGGCAACTTCATCGGTGGCCAGTGGGTGGCGCCGAAAGGCGGCAAGTATTTCGACAACATCACGCCGATCACCGGCCATCCGTTCTGCGAAATCCCCCGCTCCGACAAGGACGATGTGGAAGCCGCGCTCGACGCCGCGCACGCCGCCAAGGATGCCTGGGGCAAGACCTCGGTCACCGAGCGCGCGCGCATCCTCAACCTGATCGCCGATCGCATGGAGCAGAACCTCGAGGTCATCGCCTACGCGGAGACCTGGGACAACGGCAAACCGATTCGCGAAACGCTCAACGCCGACGTACCGCTGGCGATCGACCACTTCCGTTATTTCGCCAGCTGCATTCGTGCGCAGGAAGGCTCGATGGGCGAGATCGACAACGACACGGTGTCCTATCAGTTCCACGAGCCGCTCGGCGTCGTCGGTCAAATCATTCCGTGGAACTTCCCGCTGCTGATGGCGTGCTGGAAGCTGGCGCCGGCGCTGGCCGCCGGCAACTGCGTGGTATTGAAGCCCGCCGAACAGACGCCGGTGAGCATCCTGATATGGGCCGAGATCGTCGGCGACCTGCTGCCGCCGGGCGTGCTGAACATCGTCAACGGTTTCGGTCTGGAAGCGGGCAAGCCGCTGGCCTCGAGCAGCCGTATCGCCAAGATCGCCTTCACCGGCGAAACGACCACCGGCCGTCTGATCAGCCAGTACGCCAGCCAGAACCTGATTCCGGTGACGCTGGAGCTGGGCGGCAAGTCGCCGAACATCTTCTTCGCCGACGTCATGGACGAGGACGATGATTTTCTCGACAAGGCGATCGAAGGTTTCGTGCTGTTCGCCTTCAACCAGGGTGAGGTCTGCACCTGCCCGAGCCGCGCGCTGATCCACGAATCGATCTACGACAAATTTATGGAGCGCGCGCTTAAGCGCGTGGCCGCGATCAAGCAGGGCAATCCGCTCGATCCGAACACCATGGTCGGCGCACAGGCATCGGGCGAGCAGCTGGAGAAGATTCTTTCCTACTTCGACATCGGCAGGCAGGAAGGCGCCAAGGTGCTGATCGGCGGCGAGCGCAACGTGATCGACGGCGAGTTCAAGGACGGCTACTACGTCAAGCCGACGGTGTTCTTCGGCCACAACAAGATGCGCGTGTTCCAGGAAGAAATCTTCGGGCCGGTGGTGTCGGTCACCACCTTCAAAGACGACGCCGAAGCGCTGGCAATCGCCAACGACACGCTGTACGGCCTCGGCGCCGGCGTGTGGACGCGCAACGGCACGCGGGCGTATCGCTTCGGCCGCGGCATCCAGGCCGGCCGCGTGTGGACCAACTGCTATCACGCCTATCCGGCACACGCCGCGTTCGGTGGCTACAAGCAGTCGGGTATCGGTCGCGAGAATCACAAGATGATGCTCGACCACTACCAGCAGACCAAGAATCTGCTGGTCAGCTACTCGCCGAAAAAGCTCGGCTTTTTCTGATCGCGCCAGGGCACACGGCCGGCCGGGAGAAGCCGGCCGTGTGCTCACGGCCGAGACAGCCGCAGGCGAGGCGTCCTATCGGTGCTGGCCGACGTTCACGCGCCCCCACGCGCAAGGGTGCAAGGCACAAAGTCGTATTCGCTGCCGTTTTGTCGATGGCGGCCATGCCCATGCCCTTATCGGCGAGCTGTTCAAACGAAGCATGAGTAAGCGCAGCAACGACAGTAGTCGTGACGGCGCTTACTTCAAAAATTGCGGGTCGACGAGGGGAGGGTCACGTAAACAGCCAAGTCACGCGACCGATACGCCGCAGCTGACAGCGGCGCGTCAGCGCGAACCGCAGCCATCAGATCATCGATGCGATGCCACCACGTCCGCGTTACCGCCGGCGCATGCCGAGCGCTCACCGGCCGGCCGATCGCCGTCGTTGTCCTCTTCCGATCGCCATGCACTCATCAGCTTTCTACACCTAACGAATCACCACGAGGAAGATGCACATGAAACGTCTGACTATCTTGCGCAAGACCACCTTGATCGTTGCGCTGCTGGCGGTTGTCGGCGGTGCGCTGGCCGCCGACTACGCGCCGGTCACCGATGCGCGTTTGAAGGCGGCGGCCAGTGACGACGGCTGGCTGATGTATCGCCACGACTACACCAGCTCCGGCTACTCGCCGTTCGACACCATCAACGCCGGTAACGTCGGCGGTTTGAAGCAGGTGTGGGATTACAAGACCGCCTTCGAGCAGGGCCACGAATCGCCGGCCATCGTCAACGGCGACTATCTCTACATCACCACGCCCAAGGATGAGCTGGTCGCTTTTCAGGCCAGCACCGGCAAGCAGTTGTGGCGCTACCAACACGATCTGTCGCAGGTCGGCTTGAAGACGGTGTGCTGCGACGTGGTCAATCGCGGCGTCGCTCTGTACGGCAACGACGTCTATATGGCCACGTTGGACAACTACGTCGTCGCGCTCGACGCCGTCACCGGCAAGCTGCAGTGGAAGAAGCAGTTGCTCGCCGCCGACGAGGGCGCGGCCATGACGCTGGCGCCGCTGATCGTCAAGGGCAAGGTCATCGTCGGCCTGTCCGGTGGCGAATACGGCGCGCGCGGTTTCATCACCGCCTTGGATGCCAAAACCGGCAAGCAGCTATGGAAGCAATACACCATTCCGGCACCCACCGAGCCGGGTGGCAAGACGTGGCCCAAGGGTGCCTACAAGACCGGTGGCGGTGGCGCCTGGCTCACCGGCACCTACGATGCCGAAAGCGACACGCTGTTCTGGGGCGTGGGCAACCCGGGCCCGTGGCTGGCCACGCTGCGTCCGGGCGACAACCTCTACACCGACTCGGTCATCGCGATGAACCCGGCCACCGGCAAGATCAAGTGGAACTACCAGTACACGCCCAACGACACCTGGGATTACGACGGCACCAACGAAACCGTGCTGACTGACATCGACTATCAGGGCGTGCAGCACAAGGCCATCGTCAGCGCGAGCCGCAACGGCTGGTTCTATGCGATCGATCGCACCGACGGCAAGCTGATCTACGCCCAGAAGTTCGTGACGGCCACGTCGGTCAGCGGTTTCAAGGACGGCAAGCCGGTCACCGATCCGGCCATGCGTCCGACCATCGACAAGGAAGTGTTTACCTGTCCCAGCTTCCTCGGCGGCAAGAACTGGTGGCCGATCTCGGTCGATCCGAAAACCCACACATCCCCGCCATGCATACCTGCATGACGATCAAGGGCGCCACGGTCAGTTACAAGGCCGGCCTGCCGTTCCTCGGCGAGTCGTTCAAGGTGATGGCCGATCCGGCGTTCAAGGGGCAGTGGGGCGATGTGATCGCGCTGGATCTCAACACCGGCAAAAAGGTCTGGAACCATCCGTCCGAACTGCCGTGGAACGACGGTATGCTCAGCACCGCCGGCGGTCTGGTGTTCTCCGGTGGCGCCGATGGGTTTCTCTACGCCTTCGATGCGACGACCGGTGCCGTGAAATGGAAAAGCCCGCAGCTGAGCTCGGGCATCATCGGCGTGCCCAGTACCTGGAAGGTCGACGGCAAGCAGTTCATCGGCATCTACGCCGGCTGGGGTGGCGCAACGCCGATCTGGGGCGGCGACATGGCCAAGGATCCGAAAGTGCAGAACATTCCGCTGGGCGGGCACTTCTACGTATTTTCGATCTAACGGAGTCCATGCATGAAGCGACAGATGGGTAAAAAAAGTCGGTTGGCATGGCTGGTCGGAACGGCCGCCGTACTCCTGTACGGCGGCACCGCCAGCGCATCCGAGCTGTCGATCTGCGTCGACAAGAGCAGCCCGACCGCGACGGTAGATAGAAGCATCGCCCAGGCCATCGCCACGCAGGAGGGCAGCACGCTGTCGCTGCACGAGTTCGACGGCAGCGGCGGCAACGACGACGACGGCTTCAGCCTCAAGGAGTTCGACAAGCTGGCCAAGGCCAGCTGTTCACTGGTGCTCGGTTTTCCGTTGGATGCCGATGCGAAAGCGGCGCTGCCCGGTCTGCTGGCCACTACGCCTTACGGCCACACCGGCTTCGTGCTGGTCACGCCGAAAGCCAGCAAGGTGACAGCGCTGGATCAGCTGGCGAAGAACACCGACGTGGCCGTGACCTACCAGACCACGCCGAACCTGTATTTCGTGACGCATCCCAACGTCAACGCCGATATCCACCTCACCGACGATGCCTCGCTCAGTGCGCTGGAAAAACACCAGGTGCATGCCGCGATGTTGTGGCAGCCTACCGTAGTGGCCTATCTGGCCAGCAGGCACGAGTCGGCGCGTTTCACGTATCACGAGCTGGACGAGCCGCATGCGAAGTTCAACCTCGTCGCGCTGTATGACGAGGCGCACGCACCGGCGGCGCGCGATTTCGAAAAAGCCGTTGCCGCGCTCACCGACTCGGGCGAGCTGGCGAAGCTGCTGGCGCCGTATGCCGAAATCGGTGCGGCGACACCGAGCCAGCGCGGCAAGAGCGCCATGCTGAAGCGGTCGTCCGTCCACGGCGGCATCGATCGGCGCTGTGGTTCGAAAAAAGCGGCCAAGCCCGACGGTCCGGCGCCGGCGCTGTTTACCTCGGCGCAGGCGGACAGCGGCAAGATCAAGTTCCTCACCTATTGTGCGATGTGCCATGGGCCGACGCTGCTCGGTCGGTCGGGGCCCGCATTGAGGGGGCCGAACTTTGCCTCGCCCAAGGCGGACTTTCATGTCAGCGATGTGTTCGGCATCGTGGCCAACAACATGCCGGCGACGGTACCGGGCACGCTGGCGCACGACGACTATGTGGAAATCATGGCCTTTCTGCTGCAGCAGAACGGTTATCCGGCTGGCGACAAGGCGCTGACGTTCGATGACGCCACAAAATCCAAGGTAAAGCTGCTATACCGTGGCGGTCCCATCGACAACCAGTGATCGCAGTGTCCTGTTATGCGAAACCACGGGCGCGTTGGGTGCATCGGTGGTTTCGTATTTATTGGCTGGGGAGAGATCGTCGTGACACAGGGTATCGAAAACCTTCATCCGGGCGTGCCAAAGAAAGGGGCCACCATTCGTTTGGATCGGGCTATCGCACTCGCGTTGTTGGTCGCCGCGCTGTCGTCGCGGCAAGTGCTGGCGCAGGACACCACGCCGCCACCGACAGACAGCGCCGCAGCCCCCAAGGCCACGACCTTGCCCGCGGTAAAGGTCAACGCCAGCCGCATGGCGATATCGCCGTTCGATCTTCCTGCGGCGCTGACCATCGTCAATGTCGAGCCGACCTCGGCGGCCAACCCCGGCATCAATCTTTCCGAGACGCTGACCGGCGTACCCGGCATCATCGCGCGCGATCGGCAGAATTACGCGCAGGACGAGCAGATCTCGATCCGCGGCTTCGGCGGCCGCGCCACCTTCGGCGTGCGCAGCATCCGCCTGTATATCGACGGCATTCCCGCCACGCTGCCGGACGGGCAGGGCCAGGTCTCGCCGTTCAATATCGACAGCGCCGATCGCGTCGAAGTGCTGCGCGGCCCTTTCTCCGTGCTGTATGGCAATGCGGCCGGCGGCGTGGTGCAGATGTGGAGCGCCGACGGCACGGTCGTGCCGCAGACCACGCTCGGCTTCTCCGGTGGCAGCAACGACACGTTTCGCTACAGCGCCGACACGCGCGGCATCGTGGGGCCGGTCGATTACAACATCGCCGCGTCGGAATTTCTCTCCGGCGGCTATCGCCAGCACAGCCGCGTACACCGCGAATCGGACAACGCCAAGTTCGGTATCGATCTGGGTAAGCAGCGCAAACTGACGGTGGTATTGAACCGCTTCTACCAGCCCGTGGCGCAGGACGAACTCGGCCTCACCCGCGCACAGGTCGACGCCGATCCACGCCAGGCCACTTCGGTCGCCAGCCAGTTCAATACCCGCAAGAGCAGCAAGCAGACCCAGCTCGGCCTGATCTACGAGCAGCAGATCGACGAGGACGACCAGATCCGCGCGATGGTCTATCACGGCCAGCGCAGCATTCTGCAATTTCAGTCGATACCGGTGGCCACCCAGAAAAATCCGCTGCAGTCCGGCGGCGTGGTGCAGCCCGATACCGACTACGGCGGTACCGACGTGCGCTGGACGCATAGCGGCGATCTGCTCGATCGCGACTACGAATTCGTGCTGGGCGTCAGCGCCGACTATCAGCATCAGCGCCGGTTCGGTTTCAACAACTACATCACCAACAGTCAAGGCGTGACCGAACTGGGTGTTGTCGGCGCACTGCGTCGCAACGAGAACGACGACGTCGACAACGTGGACGAATACGCGCAGTGGTACTGGCACTTCGCCGATCGTTGGTCGCTGCTGCTGGGCCTGCGCCGCGACGATGTGCATTTTCACGAGCAGGATTTCTACATCACCGCCACCAATCCCGACGACAGCGGCCACGTCACGTACTCGGCCACCACGCCGGTGGTCGGCGTACAGTTTCGTCCGGCGGACAACGTTCGGCTGTACGCCAGCTACAGCAAGGGCTTCGAAACGCCGAGCTACAACGAGCTGGGCTACCGCAGCGACGGCCAGCCGGGTCTCGCCTTCAACCTACAGCCACAGCACAGCAAGAATCTGGAAGTGGGCGCCAAGTGGCAGATCGTGCCCGCGCTGGAGTTCGACGCGGCCGCGTTCCGCGCCGATACGCGCAACGAGCTGACGGTCGACACCAATGAGAACGGGCGCTCCACCTATCAGAACGTCGGCAGCGCACGGCGTCAGGGCCTGGAGTTTTCGCTGACCGGGCAGCTGGGCAACGACTTTCAGCTGTCGGCCGGCTTTACCCATCTGCTGGCGAGCTTCCGCAGCCCCTTCCTCACCTGCACCACCACGCCGTGTGCCGTGCCCACCACGCCGGTCGCCGCCGGCACGCCGATACCGGGCGTACCGGACAACTACGGCTCGCTGCGCCTCGAGCACGGCACCGACCTGGGCTGGCGTCAGGGTGCCACGCTGCAAGGCGTAGGCTCGGTCACCGTCAACGATACCGACACGCAGCGTGCGGCAGGCTATGCCTTGGTCGATATCGATACGAGTTACACCTTCGCGCTGGGCGCGACCACGCGGCTGCAGCTCAGCGCCAGCATCGACAATTTGGCCGATCGTCGCTACATCGGCACGGTCATCGTCAACGACAGCAACGGCCGCTATTTCGAGCCCGGCCCCGACCGCACTTACATGCTGGGCGCGCGGCTTACGTTCTAGCCAGCCACGGAGAGAATCATGTCTGAGGTTTCCGTCACCGATGCCGCCGTCGACCCGCGGGTCGACAAGGTCATCGCCACCGCCGCCGCCAATGCGCTGATCGAACGGCTGCGGCAAAAGCATGGCCCGGTGCTGTTTCATCAGTCCGGCGGCTGCTGCGACGGTTCCTCGCCGATGTGCTATCCCAAAGACGATTTCATCGTCGGCGACAACGACGTGCAGCTCGGCGTGATTGCCGATGCGCCGTTCTACATGAGCCCATCGCAGTACGAATACTGGAAGCACACCCAGCTGATCATCGATGTGGTCGAAGGCCGTGGCGGCATGTTCTCGCTGGACAACGGCGAGGGCGTGCGCTTTCTCACGCGCTCGCGCCTGTTCACCGACGACGAAATCGCCCAGCTGCAGAAAGACGGTCGCTTCTGAGCCAGTCGACCGCGATGAAAGCCAACCAACTCTGATTCAACACGCAAGCAAGTTCTCGACCGGAGACAGCTCATGATCAAGGTCAGTGTGATGTACCCCAACGTGCCCGGCGCGCGCTTCGACCACGCGTACTACAAAGACAAGCATATGCCGCTGGTCAAGCGCCTGATGGGCGACAGCTGCAAGTACTACACCGTCGACAAGGGTCTCAACGGCGGCGCGCCGGATGCGCCGGCTACCTATGTCGGCATGTGCCATATCTTCAGCGAATCGGCCGAGGCCTTTCAGGCCGGCTTCGGTCCGCACGCCAAGGAAATTCTCGCGGACATCGCCAACTACACCGACCTCGCGCCGGTGATGCAGATGAGCGAAGTGATCGTGGGCTTTCCGGGCTGAGCATTCGGTCGATCAGGCCGTCGATCGATGCGGTGACGGCCTGATCGATTCGCGCCGGGCGATGTCACGCGTGCCGGCGATAGCTGGGCGCGCGAAGGGGTAGGCGAAGCCGGATGTCGTTCGAATAATGGGACGGCGCGTCGGCATCACCAATCGCCACCAGCATCCGACGCGAGCAGGGCTTTCGGTGCTTTGTTCCCCCAGGCTTGCCGAACCAGCTGCTTGGCCACAGCCGCCGGTGCGCTGGCGAGCGCCAGGCGCAGTCCGACCACCTTGCCGCCCCACAGCAGCTTCTCGGTAAACTCGGGATACATGGCCAGCGCCTGCTCGCGCTGTTCCTCGGAAACGAACAGGTGGATATGTGTCTGCCCCGGCGGAATCGTCACGAAGATCTTGCCGCGAACGCGAAACGAGCCCGAGTGATGATGCGGCTGCTCGGTCACCTCGGGCAGGGACAGGGCATAGGTTCGTAGTGTGGCGAATTTCACCGTGCGTTCCCTCGTTTGAAAACGTCCGTGCGGTTGTATGCCGTGTCGCCCGCCGCGGTCAAATGCCCACTCGCGCAGAAATACCTCAGTTCGACTCGATATTCTGCCCGATACGCCAAAGCACGCCGGTGGGATCGACGAGGACGAAATCGCGCACGCCCCACGGCCGGTCCTCCGGGGCTTGCGCTTTCACGCCATAGCGTTCCGCCAGTTGCCGATCGACCACCTGTTTCCACCACGCTTCCACATCCGCCACCAGCAGATGCATCATGAAATTTGCCGCGTGTTCCTGCTGGTAAAACCGCTGCAGCAGAAAGCTGGATGGGCCCGCATGCAGATACGCCAGATCGTTGGATGACCACGCCACGCTAAAGCCCAGGTCTTCGTAGAAGCGCTTGGACAGCTCGAAGTCGCGGGCGGGAACAAAAGCTTTTATCTCGACGGTATCCAGATTCATCGAATGCTCCATGGTGTTTTGCATCGGGCTCAGGCGAGCGGTAAGTGGCGCTTTGTTCGATGCGCGGCTCAGTCTACGGGCCTGACTTTGCCGAGGCGCCCAGCGGCAGACTGTCTGCCTCCGGTCGCCGACTGTAGCGTGCCGGCCTTGCCGAGACCGAAGTCGGGCATGTTGATATAAACATTCTCATAGGTCCCCGGCGAAGCCGCATACGTCTCGTGCCATATGCCAACCGTGCCATCGGTGCCGACCGTCTTGTTGAACGCCTGCCATGCCGGCAGGTGTTCGGCATTCTTGTTCTTCGCGTAGGCGAGCAGTTGCTCCATCGAGCGCCAGTACTGCACCATGATGGTGGTGCGCGAAAACCACATCTCGGCCTGCATGAAGCCGAGCTCGGGCTGGCGATAAAGCTCCTCGATCATGCGCGGCATCGCACGAATCACCGGCAGCCACTTATGCGCCTTCAGCGGCCGGTTGATCCGCATGCCGATCAAAAAAACCACAAAGTCGCCCTCGATAGCGGCGGTAAGACGCTCGGATCGAATCATGCGGATGCCTGCTCCAACGTCCGGCACCCTTTGTCTGCCGCCGCTGTATCAACGCCTTCCGTTGGAGCAATCGCGAGTGCTGTTTGCAAAGAAGTTCTCACTTTGAAGGTTTGGGTTGCCACAGCTCGATGGGGTTGCCCTCGGGATCGTGCAGCCGTGCAAAGTCCCCATTGGGATAGCTCTGCGGCGCCTCGACTTCAATGCCGGCGGCGCGGAGCTGCGCAATCATGGCCTTGAGATCGGCCACCCGAAAGTCGACCATCCAGTTGGGCCCCGGCTTGCCGAAATACGTCGTGTTCTTCGGAAAAGGAGCGAACGCGGTGGGACCGGCCTCTTGCTGCCACGACTTCTGTCCGTAGCTTGTCGGCACCACCGAAATACCGAGATAGGTTTCGTACCACTGCGCAAGCCGCTCGGGATGCTCGGAGCGGAAGAACAGGCCGCCAATGCCTAAAACTTTCTGCCTATGGCTCTGCGTGGGCGGGTCGGCCGCCAAGGCGGAGCAGGGGGCAATGACGAAGAGAATCCAAAGGACGGTGCGCAGCGATAGATGCTTCATAGCGTCTCCCGAGTCGGCGGTTGGCCAGCGTTGACTGTGTTGGAATTGTAGGCGCGTTTGGTGACGTCCAGCGCTAGCGTTGAACGGCGCACATCCGAACCCCTCAGATCAATGTCAGGTTCCCGACGTGACCAACGACACATCCGGAATCCAAAGTTGCGACCACCGCGCCACCTTTTCGCCTGGACCCAGCCATTGCGGCGAAGCCGGGGTGGTCATTCCAAAGCCGGTGGGCTGCGCCAGGCATCGAGCGTTGACAGTCGCGTAAAGGCGAGCGTCGTTCTCAAAGACAACTGCAATCAGCACACCGCATTGCGCGCAGAGCAAAAAGTCGGCGGTGTTGGATCCTTGTCGATACCGACGCAGCGCGTCCGAGCTGAGCGCCGTGACGGACAGTTGCCCAGCGGGATCGGAAACATAGGCGGCGCCGTGCTTTTCGCAAAACGAACAGTCGCAGGCGCGCGGAACGATGCTTGCCGGGTCGAGCGCGGTGGAAAAGCTTAGGTGCAGCTGGCCGCAATGGCAGCCGCCTGACAATGAAAACGTGCTGGCTAGTGGCGACATCGTTGTACCTGGGGCGGCTTGTTATCCAAACGGAGTAGCAGCGGAACCCTCTGCGCTGCCATGGAAATCAAATCACATGCTCGCGAAACTGCACCACATTGCCTTCGGGGTCGTGCCCGTCGCAAATGCGCGAACCCTGAAACTGCCACTCTTGTTCTTGCGGGTTGAGCTCTCCACCGAGTGACTGCGCCAGCACGCGCGCGGCAGCGATGCTAACGACAGGCAGAGCAAGTTTGATGGCGGTCGCCTCGCCTCGCGTCGCTTCGGCGGCACATCGATGTGCATAGAGGCCGCGCGTTCGGCAGGAATGGCAACAACCACGAGCTGAAAAGTCGGCGACTCGAGCACGACGTAGTCCTGCTCCGCGTGCGTGATCCGCAGATCGGCGACGTCTGCATAAAAGTCACTGACCTTGGCAACACTCTTGGCATAGACCACGGCACCTGCTGCGAACGGGACGGGCACGTCGATCTTCCTGTGCGTTGTGTTTTAACGCGGCATTTCAATTATCGGAAAGCCATCCGCTCTGCATGAGCAGTTGGCCCGCAGGCTACTCACGGTGGTCAACATTCGCCATCAGCTCGGACTCAGACCGAAGTACGCATAGGCCGAGGCGACCGACAGCCCAAGCCACGCCTGGCCTACGCTGGTAAGCGCAGGCAACGTCGCGGGATGATTCAAGCCGGTCCAGAACGCCCACGCGCCGGTAACCAGCCAGGCAGCCACGTATAGCCATGTCGTCCAACGGAGAACGTTCTTGGCCCTGTCCGAGGCGGCCACCAGCAGGCGTGCCGCAGGCGCTTCACCCGGCTTGGCAATGGCCAGCTCCGAAATGATCAGCGCAGATACCAGGCCCCCCAGCACGGACATGGCTTGGGATTTGACGTCGTTGAACGAGGCGGCCGTCAGCTCCGTGCAGCCGGCGGTGCTGACGCAATCGACGACAGCAATGGCTGCGTGCACGAGCAAAACGTAAAACACGAGCAGAACGATAGCGATGACGCCTCCAGCCACTGCCTTCATAAATCCTCCTGAGCCGACGTTGAGCCAGGTGCCGGCGTGTCACGGTTGATCCTGCATCAATGGACGGCCGCGGTCTCGAGTGCGGCGACTACAGCAAGGGCTTCTCTTCCATCAGCCCCACCAGATTGCCATCCGGATCGCGCAGAAAGCCTGTCCACAATGCATGGTCCGGCATCTTCGCGGCAAGCTGCGGCGCGCGCTCGTCCTTGGCGCCGCGTTCCACCAGCGCGGCATGGACGGCAACGATGTCCGACACCTTGAAATAGAGGATGGAATTCTGACCGACGGCACCCGAGCCTTGCGGCGTACTCAGCATCACGCGAATACCCGCCGCGTCCAGGAAGGCTAAATTCGGCCCGGCGCTGAACAGAAAGGTCAAGCCGAGCACGTCGCGATAAAACGTCAGCGCTGCATCGACATCGCTGACGGTAATGGCTATCTGCCGGATGGTGGAAAGTGTGGGATTGACGCCCATCGGTCGGACCTCGCTGTTTGTACGCCCGCGCGGCAATGCCCTCTATCGATCCGACTGCAGCAGGGCCGCCATGCGCTGGTGAACCATAGTGATCGCCTTGAGTGGCCGGATCATCACCTTGAATTCGACGATCTGGCCCGCCTCGTTCCACTTTATCAGGTCGACGCCATTGACCTGTATGCCGTCCAGCTCGGTCTCGAACTCCAGCATGGCGTCCGACGCCCCAACGATCTCACGTACGTAGTGAAACGTCGGGTTGAAGAACACATGGAAGGCTGCGCCCAGATAAGTGGCAACCCGTTTTCTGCCGTGCTGCGGCGTGTGAACCACCGGCGAGTAGAAGACGGCGTCCTCCGCGAGCAGGCCCATCAATGCCGATGGGTCGCGCTGCCGGACAATGCGATGCCAGATTTCAATAGGATGATCCGTCATGGTTCACCTTTGCGGGTCGGTCGGATGCCTGACGCCGGAATCAAAGGATAGCCGACCTCGAGGCGAATGGATGGGCCGCGCAATGTCGCGATGGCGATGACTGCCTTAGGGTCGCAAGCGAAAACCCGTACGCCAGCTCACCGCCTCGCATCGTCGAACGCGGCCTTGCGCGACGCCACGGTGATTCAGTGAATCCAGTCGCGTTCTTGCACGACCCGGTAGACGCCACGTTCTTCGCCGACGCCGGTGTGCGAATCGCGTGCCGCCCCAAGCCTCTGCGATTCCACCACGCGGATGATGTCGCGCACGGCCCGCGCATCGTTGAAGATGGCATGCCCCAGCAGCGACAGCGTGTGATCGGCCAGCTCGGCGCCATGGCTGGCGGTCACCACATCGCCATGCGCCACAATCATGTCGATCAGCCGGTTGAGCGCATCGACCTGATCCAGGGTCATGCCGAAGCGGTAGCGGCCGTCGGCGTCGTCGGGCATCGTCTCCGTGGCATAAGGCGTTTCGTCGTCGGCAGGCGCCGCGTCGCTTTCGCCGCGGTAGGCCGGAAACGAGAGATTGCTAAGCACCATGCCCATCTGTTCCACCAGAAATTCCAGGCAGATCGTGACCTGCTCCGCGTTGATCTCGGGGATACCTTCCTGCGCTACGTCCGGCGTGCGCGGTTGTGCGATATGCGAGAGAAACTCCGCGTAGTCGCGCAGCTTCTGCAGCCGGAGCTGGCCGTTCTCCGGCAGAAAATAACCCATCGTGTCCCGATCATCCGCATCGAACGTCGCCATGGCCGCCTCCTCATTCCGTCGAAGTACCCGTCCACAGCATGACGCCGGACGGGAAGTCGGGAGGTTAGAAACCGCTCATAGCCGGCGGGCTTATTTCCCTTGCGGGTGTTGTATTCGCCGCCCTCCCGACGCAGGCATCGCGTCGGTTGTGCCTACAAAAAGCGTAGGTACAAAAAAACCACCGGTTTGACGGAGGTGGGCACCGCTATGAGAGGAGTTTCTACGCTCCTTGACATCGAGTCTGCTATCGCGAGTGCGAGGTGTCAACTGCCCGAGCGAACGACGCAATGGAACGGATTTGCTCGACGAGTAAGCCGCACGCGCGCGATCGATTCCCTCACGACGAAACATGCATCAGCGTCACTAATGAGCTGCCGATTGTGCGAGAAGCCGATATCGTAAAGAACGCCGCGGACCTCTCGCTGCATGACATCGATATCCCGACGGGGCGACCTGCAAGTCTTTGCAGATCGGCTCGACCCCGAAGGTGCTCCGATGGTCGTCGATGAAGTCCCTCAAGACTTGACTCGCCGGTCGAGCTCCGCCTGGGCGAAAAAAGCATTCGCCAGCTTCAGGATCTCGTTGGCTCGGCGCAAATCCTTGTTCTAGCGCTCGAGTTCTTTCATCCGCGGCGCTTCGGCGGTGGTCACGTCGTCGCGAAGACCGGTGTCGACCTTGTGCCGCTGCACCTAGCCCAGCAAGGTTTGCGGTACGCAGCTGATCTTAGGCGCCGTCGAATCCACAGCAGCCCACAGCGATAGTTACTCTCCGCGATGCTCCTGCACCATGCGCACGGCGCGCTCGCGGCTTCGTTCTAGACATGGCATGCCTCAACGTTGTGTGTGCCCAGCGCCTAAAAGTTTGACTTGAGCAGCCTGCCGAACGCAGGTCCGCTCGAAGGATGGGTTAGGCTGTTGCCGAAAGGTGCAGAGTATCCGTGCCGCCAAAGCCTCAGTGAGCAATTCGGGACTTGCCATTCAAGGTGATCGAGGCGGGAAGTTGTCAGAGCATTGCGCCATCTTGATTACGCGTTCGGCGTGGTCTTTTGCAAGCGAGGCCAACTCTAGGCCGGCCAATAGACAGAAGGTGGACGTGATGTTGTACGCCTTCTCAATGTCATCAGCGGGATAGTGACCACCCCCGATTGCGCGGCGCACGAGCTGATTGATGCCGGTATGCGTAAAGTCGTGCAAGCTCTTTATCAACGCCCTGAAAGGTTGCATCGAATGGCCGGGCTGCACAGCCTCGATTTCTGCAAGCAAATCGGGAAACTTCTTGATCTTTCCGTTTTTGAAGTCGACGATTCCTTGCGGGTCTGCGCAACGGAAGAGCCAGCGCCCACGGACATACGCTTCCCCCGAAGGGCGCAGCAACGCGAACATTGAACTGTATTGAAGATGAGTGCCAAGCAGGAGGATGGAGGATTGGTGCTCAAGCGACACTTCAAGACACGACACCGCAAGCTTTTCTTTCTCGCCGCCGGCAAACTCGGCGGTCTGCAAAGCTTCATTGACGGCATTCGCCACCTTAAATAGGTTCGCGTAGGCCGCCTCTAGCTTGCTGGTCATATTAATTCCAATTGGCCGAGCGCCGTCCCCTAGCCTAAACTGCGATTTTCCCGTCGGTGGTATGTGCTTGTTAGGTGGCAAGCGTATTTAATTTTTACGTGTGAAGAACTTGTAAGCGCCCCAACTACCCGCCCCAGCGAGCAATGCTCCGCCAACGGCCCACCCGATAATGGGGACTGCGGCAGATGTTGCAGCTGCAGCAACAACGGACCCGATTCCGCCAGCCATACCCGTACCTCCAATCGCGAGGGCGCCACCACCTGCGGTTGCAAGAGCGCCTGTAGTTGCTGCCGCCCCAGCTACTCCCGCCGCCGTCGCAGAAGCTATAGCTGCCGCAGCTGCAGCTGCAGCTGCAGCTGCAGCTTCTGCTGCTGCGGCAACCGTAGCGACGCCGATTGCTGCACCTGCGCCCGCGCCCACCGTAGCACCCACACCGGCAGCGGCAGCCTGCCCAATTGTGTCCATTTCGTTTGCAGAACTCATCGAATTTCCCCTGTTAATTGGATAGAGCTTAACGCTTGAGTTAAGCGGCGGCGAAGCCGTCCGCCTTGAACGAATTGTTAGCTAGCTTACCGCTGCACTAATAGCGGCAAAAAGCCTAAGCCAGCAGGGCCGATTGCTATAGGGAAGCGAAGGACCTTGCCACATGACGTGATCTCGACCGCGAGCTCTTGCGCAGCGATGTTTGGCGACGACAAGAACGAGGAAAAATTTTGGATAACGTAATCATCCGACAGGTGGATTTCTCGTAGCTCTTCAGAGTGTAGATGCTCCTCGTCCGACTTCTGATTTGAGTCGACGGGGCGCAGATTGAAGCTGAGAACTACGGCATCGTTGCGAACGGTTGCTACGAAGTTATCGGCGCCGATCGATTCGCCTACGTGATCGTACTGTAGGTACACGGCTGAAGCGCCTTTACGGAGTACGCGTTGCATAGATCCTTCCCTGCCAGCTAACGCTGGAGTTAAGCGGCGACGAGGCCGTCCGCCTCGAACGAAATGTTAGACGCCACTGGCGCCTAGATGATTGTAGAAGCCGACCAAGAGAAGCACGATGGCCAACGTAACAACGCCGATGACCTCCAAGTCCCAGTTGGAATGTAAGAAGCGCACTCGAAAAGACTTGGATAGCAAAAGCGGCACTAAGACGATTAGACCTGCAGTAAGGCACAGCAGGCCGAACCAAAAATTGAACTGCATCCACTCCCGTACTGCGTGAATCATGTTTTGTGACGCCTGATGCCTAAATTAAGCCGCACTATGAAGCGGTGGCGGTTTGAATGGATTTTACGTCTCCAGCTCGTTGGATACGTGTTCGATTAATTCTCTAGTGTTCTTGGAATACTCTGCCTCTAAATCGATGCCGCACTTATTCGCAAGAACGATGATCGACCAGAGGCAGTCCGACAACTCATGCCCAAGTTTCGCTTGGCAGTCGTCAATTTTTCTGACGCCAGCATTCGCCTGAATCAGTTTTGCTAGGTCGCCGACATCGCCTACGAAACCGAGCGTAAGCTCCTCCGTGGTCCATACACGTCCATACCTCTTGATCTCAAGCTGTTCGTAAAGCTCATTGAGCCGTAGGGCAGATTTTTCCAGGTCGGTAAAGTTCATGTTGATCACATATGACGTCTGAATTGAGCCGACCCGCGAAGCGGGTTCGGCTTGAATAAATAGCTAGCCGTGCACAAAGTTGCAAATCTCACTTGAAAAATCGCGAAGGAATGCCTGCTTGTTCTGCAGCGGTTCAACGGTATGGGGCGGCGGTTGATCCATGAACGAGAAATGGCCTGCGCCGTCGGCGATGCGAACATTCACTGTTTGCCAGCCTCGCATGGTCTGAGCCAGCCATTCACTTTGTGCGGGAGGCGTGATGTTGTCCGCAGAGCCGACCCACACCTGAATGGGAACGTGCACCGCATCGAGTGCGCCTGGCACCTGGAAGAACCCGGTTGGCGGTGCAATCAGGCCAAGACGCGTTAGCCGTCCATCCGCTTGGATGTCGATGCGCTCACCGAGCCTTGACCACATTTGTCCCCCGGCCAGCGCGAGAAGAAGGGTGGCACCGATGGAGTGCCCCACACTCGCCGCCGTTGCGTCGGGTTGCACAAAGGCATCGAGCGTAAGACAAATCCGCCTTGCGCGTAGCATCAACTCTGCTTCTGTGGGTTCCAGTGAACTGAGTCGTGGAAAGTGTGGAGCAACGACGGTGCAACCTGTTTCTTTCAACGTGTCCAGCAGCGTAACGTGGCGCTCTGGATTGCCACCTGCACCCACCGCAAAAAGCACAACGGGGGAAAATTCTTTCGCCTCGCGCACGGAGACCTGGAATGATTCTGACTCGTCCTGCAATGTATGAGTGTGCATCGAGACCCCTTCCTTACTTCGAAAAATCAGTGCGGCTAACGTGGAGCTGACCGGCCCGCGCGGTTTTTAGCGCAGGTACGGTTGAGCGCAGGGTTGTGCAGCATTGGGGGCGATTGATAGAGGCGATTGGGTTGCAGCGGGAGGTGTTGCACAATTCAGCGCGGGACTAGCCGTACCCACTTCTTGCCGTCCAGCGCGCAGATGCCGTCGCTGTCTGGGCACTGCGCCAGCGTACCGGCTGTTTCTGCCGCCTGAACTTGCTCGGCCCACTTGAGGTTGCTCAGGTCCTGCCGTGCCGACCAGACCATATAAGTCGACGCGCCGACGATAGCCAACGCGCCCATCAAAAGGCCGATGAACCCTTTCCAAGCTGTCGCCACATGTGCGCGATCCGTCTTGACGACACGCTGTTCCAGCGTGTTGATCGTACCGATCATTTGCTTCACTCGTCGAGCTGCTGCACGCCGTTGCCAAGGCGTTGGAGTATTTCGGAGACAGCGGTATTTGCGCCGGCCGAGATGGATTTTGCCGCAGTCTTCTCCACCCCATCAACAATGCGCGTAACGGATTGATCGGCGACATGACCAAGGCCTTGCGCAGTCTGAGTCAATTGCTGCGTTGCTTGCCGTGACTGCTGAGCGACATGTTCGCCAAGCTCGGTCATACGGTTGGCAAACATGCTGATCTTGACGACAAGTGCTTCCACTTCGCGCTGGTCCATGGTTCTTCCTTGTAAGTGTTAGCGTGACATCACCGGCACGCTCTGCTGCGGGGCTTGGGTTTGTGCCTCGATCTGCGTTGCCTGCTGATTGATCGTCTGACCCTGCGCCTGTATCTGATCCTGTTGGCGGTTGAGCTGAGCGCCCATCGCCAGATATGCATGGCCCTCGGGGGACTGCTCATAGCATTTGCCCACTGCCAGCATGCCCTTGGTGTCGCCTCTTTCAGCGGCGCTACAAATCGCCTCGAACATGTCGTGGACAGAGCTGTCCTTGGTGACCGCCTGCGCCGTTTCGGCATAGGGGCCTTGGGCGTGTTCCAGGTTGTGTACCTGCTCCCGCAAGGCGTTGAGTGTCGTCGGGCCGGCTACACCATCAATCTTCAGGCCATTATTCCTCTGAAAGCTCTCCACTGCCTTGGTGGTGGCGGGGCCGAAGCGACCGTCTGCATGCAGGGTTTGACCATGGCTGTCGGTATAGCCCAGCACGGCAAGGTCGGATTGCAACGCGCGCACGGTATCGCCATGGCCTCCTTGCTTGAGGATTGCCCCAGCCTCGTTCAACGTATGGCCGTGGGCTTTTTGGCAGGGCTGGCAGGGCCAAGCTTGAGTTCGCTCATGGCTTCGTTGAAGCGCTCTTCGCGGCCTGCGACGCCGCGCGCATTGGCCGGGTCGCGGCCGTATGGTGTCGTACCGATAAAGTTCTGCATATCGTCACGGGTCGGTGGGTTACCCGCTTGTATCCCGCGCTCCATCTTCCCTGCCAGAAAGCTAGCAAGCTGGGCGTCATACCGAGGGGAGAACTGGTTCGCGTAATCGGCGACGCCTAATTGCAATTTGGCGTCTTTGACCATGGCGTCGGCGGCCGCTGGATTTTGTTTGCGAACATCATCAATGATGTCGCCTACACGTCCAATGGTGGCATCCAGCTGTTGGTTGGTGAATTGATCCATTTTGGTTTGCGGGATCGCCTGCAATTTGATGTCTAGCGCATCCAGCTCCTTGCGTGACAGACCACCATGTTGCGATAGATTAGTGATGTCGGTATCGTCGAATCCATTCGACTTCAAAAAACCCTTTACTTCATGACCCCCATTACCGACATCAAATTGCATCGGCCCAAACGAATAGGTGCTACTGGCAAGCTCGGCATACGAAAAATGACTAGAATCGCCCGTTCTTCCGCCAAGCTCTGTGGAGATGACAACCGTGAGCAGTTGATCGCGGGTGATAGTGGCGCTGTCTGACATGGTCAACTCCTTTTAGGACGTAGTCGGCGGGGCATAGCACTGCGTGTAAGTGAAATCGATCAGGTGCTTATCGGAAGCATCCTGTGGACTGGCCGGCTGCATCTGGAAAGCCCCGCCCATATCGCCGTAGCAAATTTCCACATTTTTCCGCTGTGACCCTTCCTGCAGTATGCAGGTGCCGCCAAAAGTGTTTTCACCGCCAACGGTGCCCAGTGGCAGATCGATGAGCTGGCTGCAACCGATGATCTTGCCGCTTTGCTTCTGTTGCGATAGGGATTGGTTGAACGAACTAATCCTGTCGTTGGGATCTCGATAGATCACCAGATTCAAGCAGCCATCATAATTGGGCTTGCCGCTAGGTTTTATGCAATTATCTGGAGTGTCATTAACTATGTTTTTATCGTTGCGCGCCAATACAGTGATACGGGCTGTATAAATCTGTCTTAGGCAGGTCGTATCTTGGCAAATGCCACGGGTGTACGTGATCCAGTTGCGTTGTTCTTTAGCCAACGCTTTCTTGCCGTACGCATCGGTCGCAGCCAGGGCCGTCTTGTAGGCTTGCTGCAGCTTGCCATCCAGCGCGGATGTCTCGGCGTCGCTACAGATCAGCTTTTCCGTGGCGCTCGCGGCCTTGTGGCAATCGAAACTGGCTGCGAGGACGCTAGGCGATAGACCGACAAGACCCAACGCAAAGAGAAGCTTCATCGCGCACGTAGACTGTATTTTCATAGAGGCTGGCGACCATTTTGAACATGACTCGGTCATTGCCCGATATCCTTCAATTGCTTGTCGATGATGTCTTTCGGACAGCACAACATCCCACCCTCCTTAGCGACGCGTCAAATCAGCTTGACTGATCTTATACCCGTCTAATCGATGCTTGCTACCGGCTAATTCGCCACGCTGATGTGACATGGCTCATTGCTCTAGTCCGTGCTTCAGTGTTTAGGACATCCGTAAGCCCCACGCGCGCGGATGCCCAGCGCTAGGTCATAAGCCAGAGTCTGCGTGTGGTCGCCGTCGTCGCTCACACACCACAACGAGTCGTCTTAGTTGGTAGGGTTGCCGTTGAGGTCCAACAAGATCACAACGACTCCCACGCACTGCCACTTGTCGCCGCGCCAGGCCTTGGGGTAGCAGCCAACACATATAGGATGCTGGGCGGATTCAGCTACGAAGTGCACCACGGTTGCATTGAATGCTCACTCAGGTCACTCACTTTTCCGGACTGACCATGGCGATGGCAACGATGACTATTATTTGAACGATGGTGGCAATGACACTGATGGCGAGGCCGCGAAAAAACGTTGTGCCGATGACAGCCGATAGGATAGCCGCACCCAGAATCGACGAGGCCGCGAAGGTCATTGTTTGAGACTGGCCCGCAAGAAATTTATCGATTACAGCGGATAGTAATCCCAGAAGAACGACGGCCAAAAGGGCAGCGCCGAAGCCTGTATTTTTAGCGCCGACCAAGCGTGCCGCAAACATCACGGGCGCAACAGTAATGGCGATAATTATCGCAAATGTCACAAAGAACATGATCATAAATATTCCGATCTGACGCGGGAGTTAAGCAGCGTCCGAGGCGTCCGCCTTGAACTAATGGTCAAGCGCACTGCACGAAACCAAAGCCCGCCAATCAATGTAGCGACCCATATCACGCAGTGACCTGAGGTCGATCCAGAACCGGCTCAACTCTCCAACCTGTTGAAACTCTTGGAACGCGCCAATAAGTTTAGCCAGGATGGCTGCATGGGACAGCCGTTGGCATGTCACTTGAGACAGCTTGCCGCAATCTTCAAAGGTGCGCTTGACTAGCACGCGGGACGGGCGTTCGCGAGCAAGGCAATACTCCGCGCGAACCGCATCAGGACGCGGCTCTAGCCAGATGTAGCCGATGGCCTTGTTGTAATGCAACCGGGCCGCTGCGCCAGGAAAATCGTCTGGCGGTAGGTAGAAGATTGGCACGTCAAAAATGCGACTGTTCATGATGCACGCCTGACGCCCGAATTAAGCCGACCCACGAAGCGGGTGCGGCTTGAATGAATGGTAAGACCCTTCTTACCCGCTTGCTGGCACTGACTCATAGCCGTTTCCCTTGCCACTCAACCAGCGCAAGGTGATCTTTCCCTCGCTGCGCAGGTGAGACTGCGCCAAATGGAATAACGGATGTTTCAGATCGGCCTCGACAAGGGCGCGCTGACTTCCATTTGTCTCAACTCTAAGAAAGTGCGCCTCGTCTGGCTCGTCGGTGTAGCTGCGTGCAATGAGGCTGAGAGGGCCGTCAGTGAAGCGGTAGATATCGTACTCGTAGTAGTAGTCGTACATACCCGACTCATCCGGCTCACTGGATTCAATTCGGCGGACGAGCTCAATGTGCATAGAAGCGGAGCCTGACGCAGAAATTAAGCGGCAGTGAAGCCATCCGCCTTGAACTAGTTGCTAGGCTATAGCTACGCAAGCGTTGCGATCAACTTTGCTGCAGATTGCCTTGTAAGTGGCCATGTGAGCAATGGGTTGGCAAGCTCATGCAGCGCCAGACCGGCGGGTCGTACTCTATGTCGTCGCGACATTCTATGCAGCTGGCCCAGTCCTCGACCTGCGCAGCAGAAACCTCGCCAGCGATGAATCGATCGAGCATCGAGGAAATAGGGGCGGCGTCCAGCACGATCACTGAGCTGGGAGCGTCCCAGCCGCAAGCCGAGAGGTCACGAGCGATTTCCCGGGCTGGCCGCCTGAGCGAAAGAAGCGCATTGAGAAGGGATTCGCGGCTGTCCATGTTTGCGACCTGGCGTTTGACATGAGCGAGTCCGCTCGATGGAGTTTTGTACTCAACGAAAGCGGGCATACATAAAGCAGGCTCTCGGTTCGGGAGAGATATTGGGATGGATCGTATAACGTTCCAGACGCCCCTCTCGATGGAAGCCCGACTTCTCGAGCGTTCGTTGTGAGCGAATATTCTCGACATCGCAGCTTGCTTGAATTCGAAACGTAGAAGGCTGCGCGAGCGCGGTAGCCACCAGGGCGTCGATGGCCTCGGTCATGAGGCCTTTGCCCCAATGCGTTGCCGCCAGAACGTAACCGATATCGATAGTGCTGCCTTGAAACCTTGCCTCAAGCATGCCAACTGGCGAGTCCGACCCGGGCGCAACAAGGATATAGGCGAAGCGGGTTCCTTCATTCCAGGCGCTTACGCAAGACCCGATGAATTCGGCGGTGACAGCCTCGGAAGCGTGCGGCGTCCAGACCATGAATCGGCAGACGGCTGGATCCTGCGCGTAGGAGGCGAAGATGGCTTTTGCATCCGAATGCCGAGGGCGCCGCAACGTCAGGCGCTCAGTCTTGATGTCGTCGGGAAGGTGCACGAATGCGGCCTAACGCTGGAGTTGAGTGACGTGCGGTACGCGCGTCCGCTTGGACGCATTGTCAGGTGGTTGCCCCACCACTACCGTGCACCTGCACCGGGTGGCCCAACCAGCGACTCGATGCCTTCCTCACGAATGGTCCGTAGCCCCTCGTCCAGAGCAGCCTGGTCGGTGGCGAACAAATCATCCCACACGGTCGAGTTGTTGAAGGCGTCAACAATCTCCAGTGTCCAGGCCGTATCAGGTCCTCGATAAATATCGATGCGAACGGTGTGATCTTTTTCGGTGATCGACTGGCAGAGCGGCGAGATAGTGAGTGGGTAATCCTGGTCCATAAGCGTCTCCGTTTGTCATGGTGTTTTACAGCCGCCTAACGCCTGAATTAAGTCCACTAGTGAGGCGGATTCGGCTCGAATGAAATTGTTAGGTCCCATGGTGCATCCAGGCAGCCCGACCCGCAAGCAAGGTGCGCGCTACCGCAAAGCCGTCCGGAGACTGGCGGCCAACTCCATGCGCTCCTCGGTGGTGTAGGGCACTTTCTGTCCCGCATGCAGCTCGTCGTTTGTGTAGCGAGGAAATACATGGAGATGGTAGTGCCACACATCTTGATTGCCGGCTGGCCCGTTGTGCTGGCGAGTGGAGATTCCTTCACACCCAAAGGCATTCAACATAGCGTGCGCCAGGCGACGCGTGGCACGAAAAAAATCGTTACCAAGGTGGTCCGGGATGTCCAGCACGTTCTCATAGTGACCACGAGGTATCACCAAGCAGTTGCCTTTAATTCCCGCGTAGTGGTGCGTCGGAACCAACGCGAACACGTTGGTATCTACGAGGACAACGGCCGATTCTGGCGCAGGCGATGGGAGCGTCTCGGCAATAGCGCAAAACGGACACGCGTATCCGGGTGGAGCATTCTTCATAAGACCTAACGCTTGAGGTAAGCGGCGGCGCAGCCATCCGCCTTGAACGAATGGCTACAGCCCATTGCCCGAGAGATAGGCCGATGAGCGTAATGCCGCTGAGTATTGTTCACTCGAAAGAAAGGGCCAATAGGAAATGTCGCGGCTGCGCTTGGCTCGATGCGAGTAAACCCTGCCGGCAATGCTCAGTGTGAGCAAATTGGCGATTGTGAGCAGCATAGCTGCTGATCGCGAGAGAACCGGCCAACCGTATGGAAGCCCCGATTTAAGAAATAGGATGCAACGTACAGCGACTTCGCGCACTTGCGGAGAGAGCTGGTCACGCCCTGTTAGACGGTACTGACGCAAGTCGCAGTACATAAGCCAGAAAGCTTTGTTGTAGATCTCACGAATTGCAGGATCACTCGATATCGGAATGCGGTCATCGAATTGATGATTCGTGATGAGCCCTGCAACTAATGAGCGCGAAGCCTCTGCAAGTTTAGATCGTGCCTGTATGTCAATCATGGGCTCTAACGCCTGAATTAAACCGCGCCACGAAGTGGTGTTGGCTTGAATGAATTTGTTAGACATCATGCCCCTTGACACGTGACGCCTCTGCCAGCGCTTGCGCGCCAGACATGGTGTTACACGGCACGAGAATGCTGCCCGGCGAACAAACAAAATACTCTTGCGTGCTAGGGCGAAAGAATCCAGCCCTATCGAATTGAGCCAGGCTCTTGAACGCCGCGGGAATGTCTCGAACGATCTGATCATGATTCCAAGTGCCGCCGTACGCCTGCGCGAATGCTCGTATGTGACTTTGCTGCAACACGGCAAACGTGAGTGGTTCATTTGTGAAACACTCGCTGATATAAGGCGTATAGCCCTTGGTACGTCCGCATTGAGCGTGCATGGCAACATACTCGGCTGCATAGTCGAGCGTTGGCGAGAACCAGTGACCGCACGGAAATTGAACCTGCGATGCCCAGTAGCCGCGAAATAATTTGGCGCCGGCTGGTAACTGATGAGTTGGGCTGCCATTGAAAAGGTTGGCCAAATTTAAGATATAGCTTGGTGTCATGATATCTACCACTGGAGTTAAGCGGCGGCGCAGCCGTCCGCCTTGAACAAAATGTTAGCCCTCTCCCACGAGCGAGCCAATGTAGCCGGCTTGGTCATTTCATTGCCGCTCCAATTGCTTGGCGCACAGGAATGCCAGATGGCTCAAAATCTTGAAGGCAAAGAACATTTATACCGAGGTAGTCGGGCGTGACGCGCTTGCGATGAAACGGGTAGATGCCGCAGACCTTACAGAAGAAGTGACGGGCGGTCTTGGTGTGGAACTGGTACTCGGTGAGCGACTCTTCGCCGGCCAGCAATTTGAACTTGCTCTCGTGAACCTTGACCATCAGGGCATTCTTGCGACGGCAGATCGAGCAGTCGCACATGGTGAGTTCCGGGAAGTCGGTTTCGATCTCAAATCGGACAGCGCCACAGTGGCAACTTCCTTCGTATTTCTGAGGTGGGCGACTACCCATCGACTGAATCTCCATGAGAGGGCTAACGCTGGAGTTAAGCGGCGGCGAAGCCGTCCGCCTTGAACGAGTTGTTAGGCCTCCTTAGTAAGGCATCGACTGAGTATCTGAGCCTTGTAGTACGGACCATCGTTGCTTAAATCGTGCTGCGGAGTATCAAATTTAACCCAGTAAGAGTAATCCACGCCTTGCAGAGTTTGAATGGATTCCGGAGCGCTGGATATCACCCCAAGACAATCATCGCGCCACCCGCCGCCGATGGCTGAGACCATGACGCGCGTGCCGATAGCAAAATCTTGCCTCATTGCATAAGGGCTATACGGGGCGCTCACTTAGGTTCCTTGCGGCCTAATGCTGGAGTTAAGCGGCGCGCGGTACGCGCGTACGCTTGGACGAGATGTTAGGCCGCCGAATGTAACGCCAGGCAGCCGCTAAAGCGATGCTGAAAGTGAGCATGAGTGAAGAGATGATCCAGAACAACAGGCCTGCGAACGGTTCAGGGCCTTTAAAGATATTGGAGTAATAGCTGCTGTCGAAGACAGCCAGAACGTGTGGGAGGAACACAGTCATAATTGGTGTCGGGACAGGAGCCGCCAAAACTGAAAAGGATGAGGCAAGACCCGCAATGGCCCACCCAGAACGCACACCTTTACGACGCATCGAACGAGCTGCGAAGAAAAATGCCAACAAGAACGGGGAGGCAAGAACGGCCCACAGCAGCAATAAAGCCACCGATATTGTCAACGCTTGCAGAAAATAGCCCATGGCGGTCTAGCACCTGAGTTGAGCGGCGGCGGAGCCGTTCGCCTTGAACGAAATGTTAGGCGTTGCCTTTTGCCTTCTGTAATAGATATTCGAGTCCACAGCCACAAACAGCTCCTGCGATGCCCCAAAAATAAGAAACTGGAATGGTGATCATTGCCCACATTTTTGACTCGGGATCAGCCGGGTAAATCCAGGTCATGAACGCGATCACTATTGGAACGAAAATCCCACCCAACGCCATGCTGACAACGGCTCCATTCCCGCGCTTTCGGAGGTAGATGGCCGCCAGCAAGGAGCCAAGAATGCATACAATCAAAACCATCATGTGCTGACACCTTTCCTATGCAGCCTAACTCTGAACTTAAGCGGCGGCGAAGCCGTCCGCCTTGAACGAATGGTTAGGCCTCAGGCGAAACGCCCATTGCCAACTAGAATAAGAGTGACAGCTGCAGCGGCACCAATCGCCAACAAAGTGTCAATGGCCGAAACGGCGTAACCAAGAAATTGGCGCACCTTACTATCTGAGCCTCTTGCGCCCCGAAAAAGTAATACAGCTGCCGGCAAACAGACAAGACAGATTACTTGGGACACGAGCAATGTGGTGATTCCGTCCAAGCGGGGCAGCGCGCCACGAGCAACGACGATAGAGGTCCCGATAGATCCAACCGTGAGTGCATAACCGAAAGCTAAGAGACGGTTCATGTGAGGCCTAACGCTGGAATTAAGCGGCGGCCGAGCCGCCCGCCTTGAACGATTAGTTAGGCGGCTGCCACATACGTACAACAAAGCTTGCCAAAGTTACGACGAGCAGCGGAAGCAGCAACCAGTGAAGTTGAAGATCTTGAAATGGTGTTATGAAAACAACGGTTCCGTGGCAGTTGTAGTCGACGGTATTTTTGGTTGCCTCGTTTATCGTGCGAGGCGAGGCACAAAGCGTGCTGAGCAAGTAACACCATGCCGCAACAATGCCGACACCCATAACATTGATGATTACAAGTAGAGCGACACGTACTTTTTTCATGGTGCGTCTCGAAACCTAACGCTGGAGTTAAGCGGCGGCGAAGCCGTCCGCCTTGGACGAAATGTTAGGTGTGCAGCATGGAGCCAATGCAAATTATAAGTAGCACAAGGCCAGCAAGGGTAAGACAAAGGATATAAAAAACTTTGTTGCCTTTCTGATCATTTTTTACGTAAGACTCAGGGTTACGCCACTTGTGTACGACAGCCTCCCATTCACGTTGAAGCTCCATCGCGGCCGCGATAAAAAGTGGTAAAAAGCCAAGGAAATATAAAAACTTTGATACGGGAAGATCTGGTTTTTTTGGAGAGAGCCAAATAGTCATTGGCAACGTCACCAGGGTCAAAGCCGCAATTTTCCATTTTGATGCTGTCGACTTCATTCTCTACCTAACGCTTGAGTTAAGCGGTGGCGAAGCCATACGCCTTGAATGATTTGTTAGGCGCTAGGGCGCCCGAATTCTTGTAGCAGCACTTCATCAGCCTGCGTACCTGCGAGCTTTGTAAGCTGTGCCGCTTGGGCCGTCCGCTTTTTGTACTCGGGTGAGTAGTCTGCTTTCCAAGTGGCCAGATCAATGCACCTGCTGCGTATGGAATATGCCAGATTTGCTGCTGATGACTGAAGTACTTGATCATTAGGACTAGTAGCGAGCGCAGCTACGAGCGCATCGAATCTTTGATCTAGTTCGGGTGATGCTTCCTGATAACGCATATTTCGCAGCCTAATGCTGGAGTTAAGCGGCGGCGAAGCCGTCCGTCTTGAACGAGTTGTTAGCGACCAACTGGGGGAGCCCAACCTTCTTGTCTTAATTGTGCATGCATATTGTCCAAATCGTAGATGTGAACCATGAGCTTGCCATTTGTCGTTGTGCCGTTGAGCCCCATATAGGACACGCCGCCGGTATCTTTGAACTCGACAACCTGCATGCCGTCGTGAAGCATAGGCACTAAGTCGATCGTTCTTTTGGTCCCATCCGAGAGTGTTACGTTCTTGGAATAATGGCCATTGAACTCGTCAGCGAACACGAAATTCTTCTTGACCTCGTCTATGGACACGACAAAGTTTTTATGTGTGAGGTCGTTACTTGAGGTAATAACGGCAGTCGCGTTGGCGCGTGGAAGATTTGCTATAAGAACGCCGGCGGCGAAGCTTGCAACTACGAGTGTCAAGCTCTTCAGCATATTTGATTCCACGACATAGCTCCTCTGGTTGCTAACGCTGGAGTTAAGCGGCGGCGCAGCCGTCCGCCTTGAACGATTTGTTAGCGGGGTTGCTTTGGATCTTACCTGGGGCAAAGCAACCGATGATGCAACCCGAGTAAGGGTCCTGACCATCTTCAGTGATTGCCCAATGCCAATCAACAACAGTGGTATCCGTTGGAAACTGGAGCTTCACTCCGTTAGCAAACCGAAGAGTTATGGATGCGTCTGGAGACAGCTGCACGTCAGAAATTGCAGCGCCGAGGCAGGCGGCCAATATCGCGCTCTTGCCAATCAATTCAGGGTTGGCCGTATTGGCCGCCGGGCCGTAAGAGTTAACAAAGGAACTCTCTATGAGTTTCTCGTCGGGGCTACGCACATCCTGGGTCGAGAGTTCAAATCCGTCGAAGTCGAGTCCAAAAGCAGAAGCGACACTGAAGCTCCCATAGAAATTTCCGAGGAGGAGCGCTTGCAGTTGTTCGATTGCTTGCATGGTCGTGGGCACCGCTAACGCTGGAGTTAAGCGGCGGCGAAGCCGTCCGCCTTGAATGATTTGTTAGCTTGCCTTTGCAGCATGCTTGATGAACCGACGCTCGTCCAGCGAGTACCCGACTGCTTGGTAAAACCCGTGTGCAGCAGGACGGTGATCACCGCTTGTAACCTCCATGCGTTTCGCGCCCTTGCCCCATGCCCACTGCTCCGCGGCTGAAACAAGAGCCTTGCCCACACCTTTGCCGTGCGTTGATGGATTGACAGCGAGCGACGTGATGCGGCCGAGCAGCCCAGTTGTGTGAAAGAGCGGAAGCAAGCGCACGCTGACGACGCCCAACATGGAAGTAAGGTCGCTAGCCGAAGCAACGAAGACCGCATCCGTTGAACTGTCGGCGAAGGAGGCAAGACGCTCGGAAACAAGGTTGCACTCTGTGCCGTAACCAAGAGCGGAAAGGCATACAGCGATTTCGGGAGCGTCGACAATCTTGGCATGACGTACTGTCAGATTGCTCATGGTTACGTCACCGATGCTCTGAGAGCTAACGCTTGAGTTAAGCGGCGGCGGAGCCGTCCGCCTTGAACGAGATGTTAGGCCCCACGACCAACGAACCAACGCCCAATGATTGTACCCAGCCCCATGCCGATGATGGCAGCAGGGAGAACCCTGAGGAAGATCAAGTAGCCCGTCAGCGCACCAGCGGCGAAGCCCACGAGACCGTAGGCGGCGGCACGACGACGGACCGAGAGGATGCGAACACGGCTAGCGCTGTTTTTTGCCATGGCAGCCTGTTGAGCTTGCGGCTCCAGTAAAAGAGCGTCAGCGACTGAATTAGCTTGTTCGGAATTCATAGATGTCCCATTAGAGGGCCTAACGCCTGAGTTAAGCCGAGCTGCGAAGCGGCTTCGGCTTGAATGAATTGTTAGGCCGTAACCCGCCAAGGAGGATTCTTGCGATTGTCACCGGCCCAGAATAGGCAGAGTACATTGCCAGACGGGTCATTGAGGCGCGCCTCCCGCCAAAGCCAGCGCTCATCAGTGGGGAGCTGGGTAAAAGTGAACCCAGCAGCGACCAAGCTTTGAACGCGAGCATCTAGATCAGCGCACTCAAAGTACACAACTAAGCCACTTGCGGGATGATCAGCCGCGTGTAACGAAAAAGTGGCGTCTCCATCCGGGCACTCGAAGCGTGCATAGCGGGGCGGCGAGTGGACGATGAGCGTAAAGCCCATGTCTCGGTAGAAATCCACCGAGCGATCGAAGTCAATGACCGGGAGTGTTATCTGGTTGAGGTTCACAAGAGTGCCTGCTTACGGCCTAACGCTTGAGTTAAGCGGCGGCGAAGCCGTCCGCCTTGAACGATTTGTTAGCGGGGTTGCTTTGGATCTTACCTGGGGCAAAGCAACCGATGATGCAACCCGAGTAAGGGTCCTGACCATCTTCAGTGATTGCCCAATGCCAATCAACAACAGTGGTATCCGTTGGAAGCTGGAGCTTCACTCCGTTAGCAAACCGAAGAGTTATGGATGCGTCTGGAGACAGCCGCACGTCAGAAATTGCAGCGCCGAGGCAGGCGGCCAATATCGCGCTCTTGCCAATCAATTCAGGGTTGGTCGTATTGGCCGCCGGGCCGTAAGAGTTAACAAAGGAACTCTCTATGATTTTCTCGTCGGGGCTACGCACATCCTGAGTTGAGAGTTCATATCCGTCGAAGTCGAGTCCAAAAGCAGAGGCGACACTGAAGCTCCCATAGAAATTTCCGAGGAGGAGCGCTTGCAGTTGTTCGATTGCTTGCATGGTCGTGTACACCGCTAACGCTGGAGTTAAGGGGCGGCGAAGCCGTCCGCCTTGAATGAATAGTTAGATGCTTTAACGGAAAATTTGGTCGACTGATATTGGCTTTCCGTCTGGCCAATGTAGTACGAAGCCTCTATCAACGAACGATTGCAACGTTGTTCTGGCGAATAAAATCGCTAGATTCATGGCCTGCAAGGAGTCGACGCCACGTATGTCTGGCCCTTGCCGATCAAGCCCATCGAGAAATACAGGACAGGCCCAGCGCTCTCCGTTGAGCTCTGAATATGGCGTACCGATCCTGATGTGAAACGGAAATTTTCCCTTTTGAGGATGCTTCGCTACCAGCTTCCGTTCGGCGATAAATTCATCGGGGCGATTCATGGGCATCTAACGCTGGAATTAAGCGGCGGCGGAGCCGTCCGCTTGGATGACTTGTTAGACGGCGGCCCGCCACGCCGAAGTGTGGTTGCACGATAGCGCTGCTTTTGGTGCCCGGCAATGCCTTGAGGGTGATGGCGTGCGCGACGAGCGCGAACAGCGTGCGATGACCGGGACGTTACCGCGAGCCGCGCGTGATGAATGGCACGAAGAAGCGAGAAACGAAAACGCGCGCAATTTGCGGCGCACGCCCGAGCGAGCAAAACACCGCAACGCACGCTGGCCTGAAACACACCAGACGGGTGAAACGGAAAGCCAATTACGCGGGTCAACGCAAAAGGAAAATTGCTCTGCCGCCTAACGCTGGAGTTAAGCGGCGGCGAAGCCGTCCGCCTTGAACGAGTTGTTAGGCACGCTCGGCACCAACCTGTGAATCGAGGCTTTGGAGGTACGTTATGAGTGCCCGCAGTTGCTCATGTGTGACCGCGAGTGGGTATTGGGCAATAGCCGACCTAAGCACATCGTGATGATCGACGAAGAAAAGCTCTGTTTCTATGTATTGCCTGTACTCGTCGATGCTCATCTTGTACATCGTCGGTATATCAACGGCATCAATTTCGATTGTGTGTTTCATCCTGAAAGCTCCCCTTGTGTGCCTAACGCTGGAGTTAAGCGGCGGCGAAGCCGTCCGCCTCGAACGAATTGTTAGGAGTCAGCGCGACTGGAGCCAATTTATGACCTCCGGAATATCACTCTGCTCTGTCTCCAACAGTAGCTGTGCAGTTTGATGGTTGCCAGTGGCGGCCGCGGTTGCAGCTAGAGCCGAAGTACACAGCGACTCGCTCCATCCTGGCTGTGCGGCGGCTCCCGCGAGCATCGGAAGTTTAGCCAGTGCCGCAAAGTAAGAAGTAGCCAATGAAGTGGGGACAACGATCTTGCTTGAAGCCCGCGCGACCTCGATGCTTGCTGGCAACAGGAAGAAGCTCATGGAGGCTCGCGATGGGTCAGCGGCTAGAGTTTCGACGATGTGGGGAACTGCTGCGAAGGATGCAGAGTAGATATCGCCTTGATGGCAGAGCGAACTCCATAACGTGAACCACGGCTCGTCTTGGTAGGACGCCTCGTTTGGGTAGCTAGTAAGTTGACTCAACAACGCAGGGATATCTGACGCGACGCCGTACGCGTGCCGAAGCTCGGACCAAAAGGGACTATCGAGAGCCAACATCCTGTCTCTGACTCCTATCGCTGGAGTTAAGCGGCGGCGAAGCCGTCCGCCTTGAACGAATTGTTAGAGCGCATCATTGCCCGCCTTGTAGCCTAACGGGAATTGACCAAAATCGTTCCGGATCATTTGGGAAGCACCGTTGGTAATAAGGAACGAAATAACCTCTGGTCTTGAAGCGTAGTGCAGCGGAGTCGAGCCCATGTCGCCTCGCCGATTAATGTCCAGACCAGCCTTGATCAGAAGCTCAACGGCCCGCAGATTCCCTCGGTGCGACGCTGCATGAAGGCAGGTATCGCCATCGGGCGCAACATAGCTAAGTGGTTCGATCGCAGCTGTTGGATCTTCAGACTCGTAATTTACCAAATCGGCAAAGGCAGATTGCAGCTCGGAATATTCGGAAGATGAGAGCTGCTTCATTTGCGCTCTAACGCTGGAGTTAAGCGGCGGCAAAGCCGTCCGCCTTGAACGAGTGGTTAGCGCCCACCCTACGCAAAGCTGACCTGAAAATCGATGCCAGCCACAAAAGAAGAGGATTGGAGTGCGTCCTTGTAGTCTGGAATGAGCAGCACGCTTGAACTGAAGGCCTCGAAAAACTTTGACACATCTTCTTGCGGAACCGAGTAGCAGTCGAGTTGCACAGTGACATGCTTGCCATTGGATTCAGGAAACTGCTGCGCGAGATGGCCGTCTATTGCTGCATCAATGCAGCCGTAAAGCCTGCTCTGAACACGACGTAGATTTGATGCAACGTCCTCCCACGGCCCTTCCTCGACCAACACCATCCGCCAGGGATCTCTTACGATGAAGTCAATGGTCACTTCAGACATGGGCGCTAACGCTGGAGTTAAGCGGCGGCGGAGCCGTCCGCTTGAATGAGTGGTTAGGGCTGCGTCTGCACCGCAACGATTGTGCATTCACTACCGCCAACCTCTATGGACTTGCGCCAAACGTGCTTGATATTTGAAACCGGCAAGAACTCACCGCCGTACGCCTTGTTAGCAAGCTCACGGTAAAGAGGGGGCGTGAGCGCCGGAAGTGCGTGAGCAGGGATATTGGAACACCAAGTAGATACGAAGCCTTTGAAGTTGCTGTGGCTTCCTTGTGCGACATGACTAGATCCCTTGTAAGAAACGACATACGTATAAATTGGCATGCGAGTCCTAACGCTGGAGTTAAGCGGCGGCGAAGCCGTCCGCCTTGAACGAGTTGTTAGGCTTTGCCGCTGCCGGATAGTAGGCCGAGCAATGCTAGGCGCGAACCGACGGCGACAATGCCGAGAAAGAATGGAACTACCAAACCCAAGAACACACAAGGCCAATATCTAGCACGATTCTGTACGTATGGTCGGGTGGCCCGAAAAAAGGTCCAAAAAAACAGTGGCAGCGCGATGAGCAAAAAAAATAGCGTGGGGTAGCCAAGTGAGTCAGATACGCCCCCACCATAGAAGAACACAAATGGAAAAAACCATGCGGGCATAAAACTACGCCAATGCGCTTGTGCTGTGCCCCGAATGCTTGTTGATTGGCCCGATTCCATTTGTGAATCCTAACGCTTGAGTTAAGCGGCGGCGAAGCCGTCCGCCTTGAACGAGATGTTAGAGCAACCCTCAGTGCAAAATGCCTGCTGAGAGACCGATAACAAAAGAAGTGCACCAAAAACCTGCAGCAAATAGGAGACACCGCATGAAGTCGCGTGCATAGCGTGCCGCTGGCTTTGAACTACAGGGCTTACCCCACAAAGTAACTTCCCGCATCCGAAAGTCTCTTGGCTGCGCCCTGACCGAGAACATGTTTACCCAGAAGCAAAGGGCAACCAAGCACGACGCGAGGAAGCCAGCTGTGGAAATCCAAAAAATTGAACGAGCGAAATAATCCATTTGAGCTCTAACGCTGGAGTTAAGCGGCGGCGTAGCCGTCCGCCTTGAACGAGTTGTTAGGGCTCACTCGGATCAATTTTTTTGAGTGAGGTCGCAGTTGCTGGCGAAGCGCTGGTTGGCGATTTCGGTGCAGAGTGTCCAAAGCAAGAAGGTGCAACATCAGTCGGACCTTCAGTGCAATAGAAACCGGTTTTGTTGACGCCCAGCTGCAAGCAACCTTCAAGCGCGAAGCCAAACAACAATATGCAAATGGCTTTTGCAACAAAGGTCGAAACTTTTTTCATGGTGTCTGGAGTGAAAGTGGCCAAGGGTTTCGCCGATTGTGTGCAGGACATACGCTGCGGGGGCCTAACGCTTGAGTTAAGCGGCGGCGAAGCCGTCCGCCTTGAACGATTTGTTAGCGCCGCCTTGCAACTAAGACAGTGCGAGGATAACTAGAAATGCAACGAACAGAACCAATGTGGCGGTAAGCGAGTGCCTAATAAATACGTTGTACCACCGAGAGCTTTCCAGTGGCGACAGAAGGCGCAGATACTCAGGTACGTACTTGAAAGGGCCAAAGTTAAAAAACGCGTCGCGGCTCACTTTGCCGCCAGCATCGTTTACCCGCAGAAGTACGACGCAGAAGTACAGAATGTTGAAAAGAACGATGTCTGCGGCTAAGAACATCCAACTAGCAATGAGTAGTTTCGACATGGGCGCTAACGCTGGAGTTAAGCGGCGGCGAAGCCGTCCGCCTTGAACGAATTGTTAGGCTTCGACCGCCACAATTATTTTCTCCTCGGAATATCTACGCCATAAGCGCGCTCGCTGCCTTCGACCACAACAAGGTAGCTCAGAAATGTGCCAGGAAAGCCGAATAGGAACGACAAAATTCGCCAGCCGGCGCTATGGCTGTTTTGAGCACGCATGCCGGCATAGCTGAGGTTCGCAAGAATCCAAATCGCTGATGCGCCTGTTTGACTTACTGCATCCTGAGCCTGCGACCCAACCTCCGCCGCCTTGACGCTGAAGGATGCAACCAAAAGGGCGGTAGAGGTAACGCTTTTTTTGATGATCATGGATATCCCCATACCGATCGGCCTAACGCTGGGGTTAAGCGGTGGCGAAGCCGTCCGCCTCGAGCAAATTGTTAGACATCGGCGGCGTCCGAACTCTGTGTTGGTGTCGAAGACGAAGGATTTGGATACCCGAAGACAGCCAAGAAGGGCGAAAAGCGTATTAGTACCAGTCCCACAGCGATGTGTAGACAGCCTTGTAGGAAAAAGCCGAATGGCTGGGTATACGCGGGTGTGTAGTAGCCGTGCATGACATTGAAGGCTGCAAGGAAGTGCTCAAGACCCAGAACGAAGTTCCAAGCGCCGATAACTCTCAATGCAAGGCAAAACCACTGGAACGATGTCATAGAACTCTCCCTGTCGATGTCTAACGCTGGAGTTAAGCGGCGGCGGAGCCGTCCGCCTTGAACGACTGGTTAGGGCGACCGCCCAGAAAGAACACGCCAGTTTTTGCACTAAGGAGCGCCCACGCGTTGATAGCAATTCCTAAAGTATTGCGTATGACATTGGCCCAAAGCTTGGGTGCCGCCTCGGCCGGCAATGATGGACCGGATGAAACGAGAAGAGTCAAGCTTTGGAAGCCAAGGATGCCAAAAAATATCAAAGCGGCAGCCAACATGAGCCAGCGAGCGAATTGAACGCGGAACAATGCAAGTACAGAAGCGAGGATGAGGAGACCGGCTGTGCCAAGGGCAAGCAACGTTGTTGAGAGTCCTGGCCTGATGCTCTCGGGTATATTTGGATTTGAGCTGAGCAGAAGAAACGCTACAGCTGCAACGCTGATGGCCGCAACGAGAATATTCATGATCGCCGCGACCCAAAGTCTTTTAGGACGCGTAAGTTCTGTGACAGTCATTGTCTGATGAGCCCTAACGCCGGAGTTAAGCGACGGCGAAGCCGCCCGCCTTGGACGAATGGTTAGGATTGCACACGGCAAGACTCTGGTGAAGAGATAGCGGCCACCCATGCGCCCGCGGCATTGGCACATCCGTGTGCGGCATAGATCTATACGCATGTGCTCAACCGTGGCGGACAGGGCGTGCTGAGTCCGTTGGATCGTTGAGGCTCAGCGCGGCGGGCGCGCGCCCAGCACCACCAGCACTTCCTGCGCGCTGCGGATGCGTTCGGTGGCGCCGGGCAGGTCCAGCGTAATTTTCAGCTTGTCCTGGCCGTCGAGCTTGTACACGCGCGGCAGGCGCTGGATCAGCTTGATGATGGTCAGCGGGTCGACCTCGGGGTTTTCGCGGAACACGATGCGGCCGCCGTTGGCGCCGAAGTCGAGCTTGCGGATGCCGAGTGGGGTGGCCATCAGTTTGATCGTGGCGACGGCGAACAGCTGCTTGGTCGGGTCGGGCAGCAGGCCGAAGCGATCGATCATTTCCACCTGCAGGTCGCGCAGTTCCTCCTCGCTGCGCGCGCTGGCGATGCGCTTGTACAGGGTCAGCCGCGCGTGCACGTCGGGCAGGTAATCGTCGGGGATCAGCGCGGGCAGGTGCAGTTCGACTTCGGTTTCGTGTTCGCTGCTGAGATCGAAGTCGGGCACCTTGCCGGACTTCAGCGCGCGCACGGCGCGATCGAGCAGCTCGGTGTACAGGCCGAAACCGATTTCCTGGATCTGGCCGGACTGCTCGTCGCCCAGCAGTTCGCCCGCGCCACGGATTTCCAGATCGTGCGTGGCCAGGGTGAAGCCGGCGCCGAGTTCTTCCAGCGAGGCCAGCGCTTCGAGTCGCTTCTGCGCATCGGCGGTGATCGACTTGCGGTCGGGCACCACGAGATAGGCGTAGGCGCGATGGTGCGAGCGGCCGACGCGGCCGCGCAGCTGATGCAGCTGCGCCAGGCCGAAGCGGTCGGCGCGATTGATGATGATGGTGTTGGCGGTGGGAATGTCGATGCCGGTTTCGATGATGGTGGTGCACACCAGCACGTTGAAACGCTGGCGGTGAAAGTCCGCCATCACGCCTTCCAGCTCGCGCTCCGGCATCTGGCCGTGGGCGATGCGGATGCGCGCCTCGGGCACCAGCTCTTCGAGCTCGCGCACGGTGCGCTCGATGCTCTCGACCTCGTTGTGCAGAAAGTACACCTGGCCGCCGCGCGACAGCTCGCGCTGCAGCGCTTCGCGGATGGTGGCCGGATCCCACGCCGCGATGAAGGTGCGCACGGCGGTGCGGTGTGCCGGCGGCGTGGCGATCAACGACAGATCGCGCAGCCCGGCCATCGCCATGTTCAGGGTGCGCGGAATCGGCGTGGCGGTCATGGTCAGCAGGTCGACTTCGGCGCGCAGTTTTTTCAGCTGCTCCTTCTGACGCACGCCGAAGCGCTGCTCCTCGTCGACGATGACCAGGCCGAGATTCTTGAACTTGATGTCCGGCTGCAGCAGCTTGTGCGTGCCGACGATCACGTCGATCTGGCCATCGGCCAGACGCTTCAGCGCCTCGTTCACTTCCTTGCTCGAGCGGAAGCGCGACAGCACGTCGACGCGCACCGGCCAGTCGGCGAAGCGGTCGGCGAAGTTGCGGTAGTGCTGCTGCGCCAGCAGCGTGGTCGGTACCAGCACGGCGACCTGCTTGCCGGCGGTGGCGGTGGCGAAGGCGGCGCGCAGGGCGACCTCGGTCTTGCCGAAACCGACGTCGCCGCAGATCACGCGATCCATCGCGCGCGGCGCGGCCAGATCGTTGAGCACGGATTCGATCGCGGTTTCCTGATCGGGCGTTTCCTCGAACGGAAAGCTGGCGCCGAATTCCTCGACCAACTGCCGATCGATCGGCAGCGATTCGCCGCCGCGCGCCTGCCGCTGCGCGTAGATCGCCAATAGTTCGGCGGCCACGTCGCGAACCTTTTCCGCGGCCTTCTTGCGCGCGCGCTCCCACGCGTCGCCGCCGAGCGAATGCAGCGGTGCCAGCTCGGGCGCAGTGCCCGAGTAGCGGCTGACCAAGCCGAGCTGCGCCACCGGCACATACAGCTTGTCGCCCTTGGCGTATTCGATGGTGAGGAACTCGCCGTCCATGCCGCCGACGTCCATCGACACCAGGCCCTGATAGCGGCCGACGCCGTGATCGACGTGCACGATCGGCGCACCGAGGGTGAGCTCGGTGAGATCGCGGATGATGCTTTCCGGATCGCGCGCGGTGCCGCGTCGTCGTTTGCGGTCGCGCTCGCTGCGCACGCGCTCGCCGTAGAGCTCGCGCTCGGTGAGCACGGTGAGCGCCGGCTTGTTGAGCGCGAAGCCTTGTTCCATGCCGGCGATGACGATGCCGAAGCGCGCCTCGCTGGCGTCGTTGAGAAAGCTCGACCAGCTGTCGGTGTTCGACGGCTTCATGCCCGCAGTAGCGAGCGTTTCGATCAGCGCCTCGCGCCGGCCGGCCGAGTCGGCGGCGATCAGCACGCGGCCCTTGTAGCTCTGCATGAAGTGCTGCAGCGAGGTGCCGGGCTCTTCGCCCTTGCGGTTGAGCGGTACGTCCGGCGCCGGCTGCGTGCCGGTGTTCACGGCGTGCTCGTGATCGGCCGCGACCACTTCCACGCGCAGGCGCTTGTTGAGCTGCTCGCGCAGCGCGTCGGGCGGCAGGTAGATTTCCGCCGGCGGCAGCACCGGCCGTTCGATGTCGTGCGCGCGCTGGTCGTAGCGCTCGCCGGTCTGCGCCCAGAACTGATCGGCCGCCTCGCCGACGCCTTCGCCCAGCACGAACAGCGCATCGTCGGCGAGATAGTCGAACAGGGTGGCGGTTTGTTTGAAGAACAGCGGCAGGTAGTACTCGATGCCGCCGGGCGTCACGCCTTCCTTCATGTCCTGGTACAGCGGGCAGCGGCGCACGTCGATCGGGAAGCGTTCGCGCAGGTTGTTGCGGAAATCCTTGGCGGCCGCGTCGGTGAGCGGAAACTCGCGCGCCGGCAACAGCTCGATCTTTTCCACCTGCTGCTGCGAGCGCTGGGTTTCCGGATCGAAGCTGCGGATCGATTCCACCTCGTCGTCGAACAGCTCGATGCGGTACGGCTCGTTGCTGCCCATCGGGAAAATGTCGATCAGCGCGCCGCGTACGGCGAAGTCGCCGGGCTCGGCCACCTGCGGCACGTTGCGATAGCCGGAGGCCTCCAGCCGGCGCTGCTCGGCGATGATGTCGAGCTTCTGGCCCTTGCTCAGCATCAGCCCGGCGCCGGTGATGTGGGCACGCGGCGCGATGCGCTGCATCAGCGTGGCCACCGGCACCAGCAGCACGCCGCGCTTCACGCTGGGCAGCTGGTACAGCGTGGCGATGCGCTGCGAGACTACTTCCGGATGCGGGCTGAACGCGTCGTACGGCAGCGTTTCCCAATCGGGGAAGTGCAGCACCGGCAGGCCGCCGGCAAAGAGTTTCAGCTCGGCCTCCAGCGCATGCGCACGCTGGGTATCGCGCGTCACGGCCACCAGCAGGCCAGGATGCGTGCGCGCCGATTCGGCGATCAGCAGCGCGCGCGCCGAGCCGTGCGGCGGCGACCAGTAACGGCGCTGCTTGGGCGTGGTAGGAAGGGGAGGATGCGGGATCAAAACGGGCATATCGGGGTCGGCACGTAAACCACTTGTTCGGGACGCGACCGGCAGGTCGCCTCGGGTAAGCGGACAAGTGTAGCGTGCCGATGGCAGATGGCTGAGTCGTAGTGAACGGATGCGGGTAAACGCCGTAGAGCGGGCGTTCCCAGGCCATGCTGCCGAGGGATGGTGCGGTTTTTACGCCAGGCGCAGCACGATCTGCGCGACGCCCGGCTCGTTGTCCATCCGGCGACGGACGAAACCCAGCGCCTTGCACAGATCGAGCATCGGCCGGTTTTCCAGCAGCACATAACCCCAGATTTCGGCGAGGCCACGGCGGCGGCAGTCGTCGACCAGCCGCTGCATCAGCAGGGCGCCGAGGCCGAGCCGGGTCCAGTCTTTTTCCACCAGCACGGAGAACTCGGCGCTGTCGGCCGCTTCGTCGACATAGATACGGCCGACACCACGGATTTCGCCGGGCACCACGGTCTCGTCCACCAGCACCAGCGCGGTCTCGATACTCGGGTCGATCTGGCACAGGCGCTGCGCCATCGGCGTGGGCAGCTCGGACATGGCATGCAGAAAGCGGCGGCGCACGTCTTCGGGCGACAGCCGCAGAAAGCAGCGCTGCAGGGCTTCGATATCGTTGGGGCGGATACTGCGCAGGTGCAGCTTGCGGCCGTCCTGTATGGACACCAGCTCGCCGGAGGTCTCCGGCACCAGGCGCGGTGCAAAGCGTTCGCGCGCGGGCGGGCGCAGCGAGGCTTCGTCGGGCGGCAGGGAAAAGTCGATGGCGGGTAGCGGCAACATGTCCGTACTCTAGCGTATTTGGTGCGACGCAACATGAATGAGAGGGCTTTGGAACGCCGTTCTCATTGCAGCGCCGATCGTCCAGCGTGGCGGCGAATGGCGTGGGGGCCGCCGTACCCGATCATCGGCATCATCACGGCGCTCCACGCCACAATGCGCTTATCGACGGCTCTTATGACGAAGGCAACGAGTCCAATGCGTAGAACGATGGGGATGAGCGCGCAGCAGCTGGAAGCGTTTTGCGGCCATTGGCCGGGCGTGACGCGCGATATCAAATGGGAAACCAAGCTCGTGCTCAGCGTCGGCGGCAAGATGTTTGCGATGACGCCGGCCGACGGTAGCGACGGCGGCCGGCTTTCCTGCAAGGTAGACGATGCGCGCTTTCTGGAGCTGACCGATCAGCCGGGTATCATGCCCGCCCCGTACCTGGCGCGCGCGGGCTGGATATCCATCATCGAGCCGTCGCGGTTCGCTACGACCGAGCTGCAGGACCTTATCCGCGACGCCTACCTACTCGTGCGCGCCAGGCTCACCAAAAAAGTACAGGCGGAGCTCGCTCTGCTGCCAACTGACAAGGCAACCAAGTCATGACACAACATCTCGGCGCACTCGCGCTGCTGGTCGACGATTACGACGAGGCGATCGCCTGGTACACCCGCGCGCTGGGTTTCGATCTGGTCGAAGACACCGACATGGGCCACGGCAGGCGCTGGGTGCTGCTGGCGCCGCCGGGCTCGACCGAAACGCGACTGCTCCTGGCCAAGGCCAAGGGCGACGAGCAGGCCTCGCGCGTCGGCAACCAGACCGGCGGCCGCGTGTTCCTGCTGCTGCATACCGATGACTTTGAGCGCGACTGGCAGCGCATGCGCGCCGAAGGCGTGCACTTTCGCGAAGAGCCGCGCCATGAAACTTACGGCACCGTTGCGGTGTTCGAGGACTTGTATGGCAACGGCTGGGATCTGCTGCAGCTGAAAAAGTAGCCTGCGCCAGCTGGCGCGCTACGCGTGCGGCGCGTTCTTCGCCTGCCACACCCAGCGGCCCTGCACGGCGGCGTCTTCGCCGGACTTATCCATGGCGAATACCACGGCGCTGCGTGGGGCCACGCGCAGCTGTGCGCCGGGTTGCAGGCCGAGCTTGGCGACGTCTTCGCCGGCGATGTCGGCCTCCAGCGTGTGGTCCAGCGAGGGCACATAAAGCTCCAGATGCGCCACGCTGCCGGCCAGGTAGACGTGACGCAGTCGAGCGCTCCAGGCGGGCTGGGTTTCCGGTACATCAAGCGCCAGATGCTCGGGCCGCACGTAGGCGACGGCGTGGGCATGCTCGCCGTTCCACGGCTCGCCATCGAGGAGCCATTCGCCCATGCCGAGCCGGCCGCCGCTGAGCGTGAGCGGCAGCTTGTTGACCTTGCCGATGAACTCGCATACGAAGGGCGTGGCCGGCTGCTGATAGATCGCCTCGGGCGTGCCGACCTGCTCGATGCGGCCGCGGTTCATCACGGCGACGCGGTCGGCCAGCTCCAGCGCTTCCTCCTGATCGTGGGTAACGAAAATGGTGGTGAGCTCGAGGTCCTCATGCAGTTCGCGCAGCCAGCGGCGAAGGGTGAGGCGAACCTGCGCGTCGAGTGCGCCGAAGGGTTCGTCGAGCAGCAGCAGGCTAGGCTCCACCGCGAGCGCGCGCGCCAGTGCGACGCGCTGGCGCTGGCCGCCGGAGAGCTGGGTCGGATAGCGATGGCCAAAGCCATCGAGCTGAACGCGCTGGAGCAGTTGCTCGACGCGCTCGGCGATCGCTTTTTTGGACGGCCGCAGCCTGCGCTTGCGCACGCGCAAACCGAAAGCCACATTTTCGGCCACGGTAAGGTGACGGAACAGCGCGTAATGCTGAAAGACCAGGCCGATTTTTCGTTCGCGCGCCGGTGCGGCCAGAAAGTTTTGGCCGTCCAGATCGACGCTGCCGCTATCGGGGTAATCGAGCCCCGCCAGGATGCGCAGCAGCGTGGTCTTGCCCGAACCGGACGGCCCGAGCAGCGCCAGGAACTCGCCCGGCGCGATCGACAGGCTGACGTCGTCCAGCGCGGCGAAGTCAGTGAAGCGGCGGCTCAGATGGGAAAGTTCGAGAGTCATGGTTGTCTCAGTGTCCACCTGGCGCATGCGCGGCAATCTCGTCGCCGTAGCGCCATTCCAGCAGTGTCTTGATCGCCAGCGTCAGCAGGGCCAGCAGCGCCAGCAGCGAGGCCACGGCGAAGGCGCCGACATAGTCGTACTCGTTGTAGCGCATCTCCACCTCCAGCGGCATGGTGGTGGTGAGCCCGCGGATATGCCCCGACACGACGGACACGGCGCCGAACTCGCCCATCGCGCGGGCGTTGCACAACAGCACGCCGTACAGCAGCGCCCAGCGGATATTGGGCAACGTGACGCGGAAAAACATCTGCCAGCCGCCCGCGCCGAGCACGCGCGCGGCTTCCTCCTCGTCGCTGCCCTGCGCCTGCATCAGCGGAATCAGTTCGCGCGCGATAAAGGGCAGGGTGATGAAAATGGTGGCCAGCACCAGCCCCGGCACGGCAAAAATGATCTTGACGTGGTGCGCCTGCAGCCACGGTCCGAACCAGCCCTGAGCGCCGAACAGCAGCACGTAAACCAGGCCGGAAATCACCGGCGAGATCGAAAACGGCAAATCGATGAAGGCACCCAGCAGCGCCTTGCCGCGAAATTCGAAGCGTGCCATCGCCCATGCCGCGGCGATGCCGAACACGATATTCAGCGGTACGGCGATCACCGCGACCAGCAGGGTCAGTCGGATCGCAGACAGCGCTTCCGGTTGTTTGATGGTCGAAAGATACGCGTGCATGCCTTGACGAAACGCCTCGACGAACACCACGCTCAGCGGCAGCACCAGAAACACGGCAAGAAAGATCACCGCCGCCAGGATCAGCAGCGAACGCCCGATCTTGCGTGGCCAGTGTGGCGCGCGCCTGTGCCGAATGCCTGTCGCTGACGTGGTCGAAGAGGCCGTCATCGCGTGTGCTCCGCCCAGCGCCGGCTCCATCGTTGCAGCAGCGAGATGACGATCAGCAGCACGAACGAGGCGATCAGCATCACCATGCCGAGCGCGGCCGCGCCGGCGTAGTCGAATTCCTCCAGCTTCTCCACGATCAGCAGTGGGGCGATCTCCGAGCGCATCGGGATGTTGCCGGCGATGAAGATCACCGAACCGTATTCGCCCACGGCGCGGGCCAGCGCCAGCGCAAAGCCGGTCAGCAGCGTAGGAAACAGCATCGGCAGGATCACCCGGAAAAAGGTTTGCGGATGCGACGCGCCGAGACTCTCGGCGGCCTCTTCCACATCGCGATCGAGCGATTCCAGCACCGGCTGCAGCGTGCGCACCACGAAAGGAAAGCCGACGAACACCATCGCCAGGATCACGCCCGGCGGTGCATAGGCAATCTGGATACCGTGCGGCACCAGCCACTGCCCGAGCCAGCCGTTGGGTGCGTAAAGCGCGGTCAGCGCGATGCCGGCGACCGCGGTGGGCAGGGCAAACGGCAGGTCGACCAGCGCATCGAAAAGTCGTCGCCCGGGAAAGCGGTAGCGCACCAGCACCCAGGCGACCAGCAGACCGACGAAGGCGTTGACCACGGCGGCGAACGTCGCGCCGACAAAGCTCAGCTTGAGCGCGGCGAAGGTACGCGGCGAACTGAGCAGGCGGATCAAACCGTGCAGGCCGATACCGGAAGCCTTCCACGCCAGCGCCGCCAGCGGCAGCAGCACGATCAGGCCCAGATACGCCAGCGCATAACCCAGACTGAGCCCGAAACCGGGCAGGATGCGCCGACGCATGCGTGGTCAGTGCCCGGGGCCGATCTGGTCGAAGATCGCGCCGTCGGCGAAGAATTTCGCCTGCGCCTGGCGCCAGTCGCCGAACAGCTCGTTGATGGTGAAGGTGTTGACCTTGGGAAACTGCGCGGCGAACTGCGCCGATACGGCGGGCAGGCGCGGGCGATAGAAGCTCTTGGCTTCGATGGTCTGCGCCTGTGGCGAATAGAGAAACTTCACGTAAGCCTCGGCCACGGCGCGCGTGCCGTGCGTGTCGACGTTGCTGTCGACCACGGCGACCGGCGGCTCGGCCAGTATGCTGATCGACGGCACCACGATGTCGAACGTGCCTTTACCCATCTGCTGCTGTGCCAGCAGCGCCTCGCTTTCCCAGGCCACCAGCACGTCGCCCACGCCGCGTTGCGCGAAGGTGTTGGTGGCGCCTCGCGCGCCCGCATCAAGCACCGGCACATGCTGGTACAGCGCCTGCACATAGGCCTTCGCCTTGGCCTCGTTGCCACCGGGCTGTTTGAGCGCGTAGCCCCAGGCTGCCAGAAAATTCCAGCGCGCACCGCCAGAGGTTTTCGGGTTTGGCGTGATGACCTGCACGCCGGGCTTGATCAGATCGGCCCAGTCCTTGATGCCCTTGGGATTGCCCTTGCGCACCAAGAAGACGATGGTCGAGGTGTAGGGCGACGCGTTGTCGGGCAGGCGGGTCTGCCAATTCTTCGCGAGCAATCCATGATCGGCGATCGCATCGATGTCGTAGGCCAGCGCCAGCGTGACGATATCGGCCGGCAATCCGTCGACCACCGAGCGCGCCTGCTTGCCCGAGCCGCCGTGCGACATCTGTACGGTCACGTCGTCGCCGTGCTGGGCCTTCCACTGCGCCGCGAACGCGGTGTTGATATCTCGGTACAGCTCGCGCGTGGGATCGTAGGACACGTTCAACAGCGTCACGTCTTTCGCCTGCGCAGTCGCCGCCGACAGTGTGCCCAGCATGGCCAACAGCATTCCCAGCTTTTTCATGGTCCGTGTCTCCCTTAGGCGGATGGACGGGTCAGCGTAGCCAGCGCGCCGTCCGCCACAAAATGGCCAAATGCCATTTGTTTATACCCGATCGTTATGCCCGATGGCTGAAGAAAGTTTCATGGGCGATGCCATATGGCGCGTATGCCCCGTACTACTGGGCCAGCGCCTGATCGATGGCGCGCTGCGCCAGCGGCGTCATCACCGCGTAGCCTGCGGCGTTCGGGTGCAGGCCGTCGAAGGAGAGACTCCTCTTCATCGAATGGTTTGCGTCAAGCAGGGCGGAGTAATAGTCCGCATAGATGAAATGTTGTTTCCGTGCGTAAGACTTGATCCACTCATTGAGTTCTAGAATTTTTTGTGGCGGGTGCGCCGTTGTCTGAGTTGGAATCAAAAAATTGCTGACAGGCGTCAGTGAACTCATGACCACTTTGATACCGTTGGCCCTTGCCAGTTCGGCCATGGAGCTGAGATTGCCTTCGATCGTGGTGAGTGCTGCGGGTTCCGGCGTGGTGGCGAGGTCGTTGACGCCACCGAGTAGGACGACGACGCGCGGATGGAGGTCGATAACGTCTTGTCGAAAACGTAGCAGCATTTGCGATGTTGTTTGGCCGCCGATACCGCGATTTATATACGGCTTGCCGGGGAAAAATACGTCTGCGCTGTGGCCCCACAGATCAGTGATCGAATCGCCCATAAAGACGACTCGTGTTTCGCCCTGTTTGCGTGGAGCGACACCGGCGTTTTGCTTTTGGTAGTAGCCAAGTTGTGGCCAGTCGGCGAGCAACTTTTCATCGGCCTGAAATTTTTGTGTCACCGCCTGCGGCAACGACGCCGTGGTCTGCGCGAAAGTTGCGGCGTTACACGCGATCGCGGCTAGCAAGACCAGATACTTTTTCATCGCAGTTGCTCCATCGGCCGATAGCTCGCTGTAAATAAGATCTTTACTCGAACTGTCCTGTTCGCCTGCGCGTTATGTGTCGAAGTGACCATATTTTTGACTGATCCGATGATCGGATCTTAATCCGTGAAATCCGGCTCGAAGAAGCTCCAGCGCACGTCGTCGAACTGGGTTTTCATGGCGCGCTCGACCGTGTTGATCGCCTCGATCAAACCGCGCGCATCGGCGGTCGGCGCCATCAGCGCCTTGACCGCGACCATCACGTCCGGGCCCATTTGCAGGGTGATCAGGTTCAGCACCTGGGATACTTCGGGACGCGCTTGGAGAAACGCCATCAGTTCGGCCCGGCGCTGCGGCTCCACGCCCTGGCCGATCAGCAGGGCTTTCACCTCGATCGCCAGCAGAATCGCGACCACCACCAGCAGCACGCCGATCGCCACCGTGCCGATGGCGTCGTACATCATGTTGCCGGTGAGCATGGTGGCGCCGATGGACACCGCGGCGAAACACAGGCCGAGCAGGGCGGCCAGATCCTCGCCGAAGATCACCAGCAGCTCGCTCGAACGCGTTTCGCGGAACCAGCGCCACAGGCTGCGATCGCCGCGCGCCTTGTTCACTTCGGCCAGGCAGCCGCGCATCGAGATGCTTTCGGCGACGATGCCGAACACCAGCACGCCCAGCGCCAGCCACGGCCATTTCAGCGGCTCGGGATTCGTCAGCTTGTGCACGCCCTCGTACACCGAAAACATGCCGCCCACGGAGAACAGCAGGATCGCCACCAGAAACGACCAGAAGTACAGCGCGCGGCCCCAGCCCAGCGGATATTCCGACGAGGCCGGCCGCTTGGCCTGGCGCATGCCCAACAGAAGCAGGCCCTGGTTGCCGCAGTCGGCGAGCGAGTGCACCGCTTCGGCCATCATCGCGCCGGAGCCGGTGACGAACGCGGCGACCAACTTGCTCACGAAGATCGCGAAGTTGGCGCCCAAGGCCAGAAAAATCGCTTTCAGCGAATTGGCGTTACCCGACATGCGAGAGTCCTTGTTCGAAGAAGGGGCGGCGGCTGCGCCGGCACTCCGTTGCGTTGCTCATCATCAATGGATGCCGACACCCACGCCCAGGCCGAAGCTGACGTTGTTGCGACCCTGCTCCAGCTCCTTGCGGGTCCATACGTGCGACTGCGTAGCGCTGACCAGCGGGAATACGTAGTTCGCTTCGCCGACCTTGCCGGCGCGGCTGCCGTTGAGCTTGCCGCTGACCGTGATCAGCGAGCCGCTCGGGTAGTCCAGCGGTTCCACGTAACCGGGCATCGCCACGATGAAGCGGCCGTTGCCGCTGTCGTTTGCCTTGGGGCGCTGCGAGCTGTCCAGCGGATAGGCCAGCACTTCGACCTCGCTGTGGTCCGACAAATTGGTGACCTGCACGATGCGGCCGCCCCAGATCACGTCGCCGCTGGTGTAGCGCTCGGGCGTTTGCGACACCTGCATGGGGGTCACGATCACGGCGCCCGGCACCGGCTTGTAGATCGGTGCCGGCGCGCACGCGGCCAGCGCGAGAACGGCGAGGGGAGCAAGCCATCGACTGAAGCGGAAAGTATTGCGGCGCATGCTGAACTCCGGCGGGGATGAGGGAAGGTCCGAACGGTTCGTGCGTCGACGCGACCGCGTCGAACCGTCGTACCGACGACGCTACAACAAGATGCGTGGCAAGAGCGTATATCGCCGGCCGCGCAGTGAAGCGGGCCGCCGCAGCTTCAGCGCGGCCGGCGCGTACGCGGCTCCGGCGTCACACGCGAGCGGGGCATCGGGCTGGCGACCGGGACGGCATCACCCTCCTGCAGCAGCCAGTCCAGCTTCCATTCGGCGGGGTGATCTTTCGACAGCAGGCGCGCCATCGCCCGCAGCGAGTCGCGCAGCACGTCGTCGAGTTTCCACGGCGCGTTCAGAATGACCATGCCCGAACCGTTCAGCCGCAGCGGCGAGTCGTCCGGATGCACCAGCAGCTCGGCGCGCAGCACGCGCTTGGCGCCGCTGCGCGGCAGCCAGCGCAGGAAAGGCTGCACCTGGCTGCGCAGCTTGATCGGGTACCAGATCGCATACACGCCGGTCGGCCAGCGCTGCATGCACAGCTTGATCGCCTGTTCGAGCTGCTTGTATTCGGCCTCCTGCGCCTCGTACGGCGGATCGATAAGCACCAGGCCGCGTTTTTCTTTCGGCGGCAGCAGCGCCTTCAGCGCTTCGTAGCCGTTGCGCTGGTGCGTGTGGATGCGGTCGTCGCGGTGGAACAGCTCGGCCAGCAGGCCAGCTTCTGTCGGATGCAGTTCGCACAGCTGCGCGCTGTCTTCGGCGCGGATCGCCTGGGCGATCTGCAGCGGCGAGCCGGGGTAGAGCTTCAGTTCGTCCTCGTTGCCAGGTATGGCCAGCACGCTGTCGAGCCAGCGGCGCAGCAGCGGCGGCAGCGCGGCGGCATCCGCCTTGCCGCCGTGCAAGTCGGGATACAGCAGCCGCGAGATGCCGTCCTTGAATTCGCCGGTCTTGCCGGCCTCGTAACCGTCCAGCGCATAGCGGCCGCTGCCGGCGTGGGTTTCGATCACGCAGAACGGCGTCGGTTTGCTGCGCATCGCCTCGATCAGCGCGAGCAGCACGGTGTGTTTCAGGACATCGGCGAAGTTGCCGGCGTGATAGGCGTGGCGATAGTTCATGGAGATCACGGCATGCGGGATAGGCAAGTATAGGGGCGCTTGGCGTTACAGCCTGTTTTGACCTGTTGAGCATCGGCGGCGCAGCGCCTAAGCTTATTGATGTGAACCAATCACTCCGCCATGTCACGCACTCGCCGTTCCTTCGGGTTCTGGCGGCTTTTGCGTGGCTGCTGCTGGTGGTTTTGCCGGTACACGGCGAAACCATGGCGATGAACGGCACCGCCTCGGTGGCCAGCCACTTGACCGTCAGTCACTCGATGGGCGGCATGTCGCCCCTGTCGATGGCATCCGCGGCCGGTGCCGATCACGCCCAGCATGCGGCTCCGGCCAAGCCATCGGTGCACGCCGAAGACTGCTGTGGCGCCGGCAAGCACGGTCTGGCCGGCAGCTGCCACTGCGCCGCAAGCGCCGGCAGCGCCATGGCGGCGGTCAGCATCATCGAGCTGCTCCCGTTGATGCCTGCCGACACGTATCCATCGCTGCGCAGAGCCGCCGCACCGGATGTCGCCCACGCTCCACCGCTGCGACCGCCAGCCGCCTGATCCTCCCCCGTCGCGATGAGCCCGGCTCGCGCGCGCCTGTTCGCATGCGCCGCCGGAACTACGACCGGCATCGCCATAGATGCCAGCGCGGAGAGCGTCATGAAACATCGATTTCCTTCCTACGCGGCTGACCTTTCGCGGCGCCGCTTTGTTCAGGGCCTTGCGCTGGGCGGTGCGGCCGCCGGCCTGGGCCTGCTGAGTCCTTCCAACGCGTGGGCGCTGACCGGCCCAGGCCAGCCGACGGTGCTCAGCGGCAGCGACTTTGCGCTGGATATCGCCGACACGCCGGTCAATATCACCGGCAATACCCGCCCGGCGACGACGGTCAATGGCGGTGTGCCGGGCCCCGTTCTCCGCTGCAAGGAGGGCAGCGCGCTGACGCTGCGCGTCACCAACCGGCTGAAGGTGCCGACCTCGATCCACTGGCACGGCATCGTGCTGCCGTACGAGATGGATGGTGTGCCTGGCATCAGCTTCGACGGCATTGCGCCCGGCGAGACGTTCGTCTACCGGTTTGCGTTGAAGCAGTCGGGCACCTACTGGTACCACTCGCACTCGCGTTTTCAGGAGCAGACGGGTTTGTACGGTGCGCTGATCGTCGATCCGATCGAGCCGGATCGCCATGCCGCCGATCGCGATTATGTCGTGCTGCTCAGCGACTGGAGCGACCAAGACCCCGAGCGCATCTGCGCCACGCTGAAGAAGCGCAGCGACTATTACAACCGCGCCATGCCCACGGCGCCGAACTTTGCGCGCGACGTGCGTGAGCAGGGCATCGGCAAGGCACTGGCCGAGCGCAAGATGTGGAACGTCATGCGTATGAACCCGACCGATTTCAGCGACGTCTCCGCTTACACCTATACCTATCTGATGAACGGTGCCGCGCCGGCGGCCAACTGGACCGGCCTGTTCCGTCCCGGCGAAACGATCCGGCTGCGCTTTATCAACGGCTCGTCGATGAGCCTTTTCGACGTGCGTATTCCGGGCTTGAAAATGACTGTGGTCGCGGCCGACGGTCAGACCGTGGAGCCGGTGTCGATCGATGAATTTCGCATCGCCGTGGCGGAAACCTACGACGTAGTCGTCGAGCCGCAGGAGGATCGTGCCTATACCGTGTTCGCCCAGTCGATCGACCGCAGCGGCTACGCCCGCGGCACGCTGGCGCCGCGCGCCGGTATGGAGGCGGCAGTGCCCGAGGTCGACCGCATCGTGCAGCTCGGCATGCAGGACATGATGGGCGCGATGGCGATGGCGATGTCGGGTGCCGGCGATCGCGGCAGCATGGCCGGTATGAGCACGGGCGACGCGCCGGCCGTGCATCATGCGCGTACCGAGTACGGCCCCGGGGTCGACATGCACGTCGACATGCCGCGCACCAACCTCGACGATCCGGGTGTCGGCCTGCGCGACAACGGCCGACGCGCGCTCACCTACGCCGATCTGCACACCGTCGGCGGATCGATCGATACGCGCGAACCGAATCGCGAAATCGAGCTGCACCTCACCGGCAATATGGAACGCTATATGTGGTCGTTCGACGGCGTGAAGTTTTCCGACGCGGCGCCGGTGCATTTTCGTCGGGGCGAGCGGCTGCGCATCGTTTTGGTCAACGACACCATGATGAATCATCCGATCCATCTGCACGGCATGTGGAGCGAGCTGGAAAATCCGCACGGGCAATTCCAGGTGCGCAAGCACACCATCAACGTGCAGCCGGCGCAGCGCATCACCTATGCAGTGACCGCCGACGCGCCCGGGCGTTGGGCGTATCACTGCCACATGCTCTATCACATGGAAGCGGGCATGTTCCGCGAAGTGGTGGTGGCATGAGTTCGCACAACCTCGTCCCAACCGTCGCTCAGAGATCGTGGTTGATGGCGACAGTGCTGTACGCCTGCGTGTCGACGGCGGTCGCGCAAACGGCGCCGGCGTCGTCCAGCAGCACATCGTCATCGGACATGTCTGGGATGGATCACGACAGCATGCCCGGCATGGACATGGGCACGCCGACGGCACCGGCGAGCACGGCGAAGCCCGCTCCGGCCAAGAGTGCTTCGGCCTCCGGCGATATGCGGAGCATGGACGGCATGCAGGGCATGGATCATGCGTCCATGCCGGCGACGAATTCTGCACCTGCGCCAGCGGCCACTCCCGGCGTCATGCATCACGGTTCGATGCCATCAGAGCAAAGCGGCGGCATGTCCGGCATGCGGATGGGTCCGATGCAGGGCGGCAGCGCGCCGGCGAATGCACGCAGCGCGGATTACTCCGATGGCATCGGCTACGGTCCGATGCGCGGCATGGACATGCAGGACAACGCGCCGCAAAGCATGCTGACGATCGATCAGTTCGAGGCGTTCCACGACAGGGATGCCAACGGGCAGTCGTGGGAGGCGGAGGCCTGGTACGGCAACGATGACGACAAGCTGTGGTTGCGTACCGAAGGCGAGCGCTATCGTGGCCGGCTGGATGATGGCGACATCGAGGCGCTGTGGAATCACACCGTAGCGACCTACTGGAGCACGCAGCTCGGTCTGCGGCAGGATATCGGTCAGGGTCCGAATCGCGACTGGGCCGCCTTCGGCGTGCAGGGTTTGTCGCCATACTGGTTCGAGCTCGAGGCGACGGCGTATCTTGGCGACAGCGGCCGCACGGCGGCGCGTTTTCGCGCGGAGTACGACTTGCTGTTTACCCAGCGGCTGATCCTGCAGCCGGAGTTCGAAGTCAATCTATACGGCCAGTCCGATCTGTCACGGCGCATCGGCAGCGGCCTGTCGGATGCGCAGCTTGGCCTGCGTCTGCGTTACGAAATCGGCCGGCAGTTTGCGCCCTACGTCGGCGTGGTGTGGACGAATCGTTACGGTCGCACGGCTGACTTTTTGCGCGACGATCATCAGGGCGCGTTCGATCGGCAGTGGGTGGCCGGCGTGCGTTTCTGGTTTTGAGATTTCGAACTTGGACGTCTACTTTTATTTCTATTTTTGGCGATATTTCAGCGGGAGATTTTCATGATGCAAGCGATCAGGCGAGTCGTCATCACGATCGTCATTCTTGGGGCAATAGGGGCGGTCGGCATCGGCGCGTTCGTTTATTCCGGCATCTACAACATCGGCGCGGACGATCATCACACCCGCCCGGTGTTTGCCCTGCTGCAGACGCTGCGCGAACGCTCGATCACGGTGCGTGCACGCCACGTGCAGGTGCCGGATCTGGAAGACCCGGCCTTGATCCTCAAGGGCGCCGGCCAGTATGCGGCGATGTGCACGCAATGCCATCTCACGCCGGGCATGAAGGACTCGGAAATACGACCCGGCCTGTATCCGCAGCCGCCCAATCTGGCCCGGCTGCGGGTGGCGCCTGGCGAGGCCTTCTGGGTGATCAAGCACGGCATCAAGATGAGTGCGATGCCGGCCTGGGGCGGCAGCCACGACGATGCCACGATCTGGAGCATGGTCGCGTTTCTGCAGAAGCTGCCAGACCTGTCGCCGAAGCAGTACAAGGACATGGTGGCCAAGGCGCCGCCGGATGACGATATGGATATGAGCGAGATGGATCGCGACGGGAAAGCCGCCGACCGCCCGGCCGAGCAGCGCGCGGGCAGCGCGGTCGACCAGGGGGGCGATGCTGGCGACGTTCCGGCGATGGCGATGCCGGCGGCGCCGACCAGCGTTGCGCCGCCGCCTGCCGTCAAGGCATCGCATCGCCGCCACTGAGCCGTCCTCGCGCCTGGCGCAACTGCGTGGCGAACCCCTTCTCGCCGCTGGGCCACCATGGGCCGCCATGCCACAATAGGGCCGAGTAGGTGAGTTATCGGTGCCGCTTGGTATCGGGAAAGGGGCCCCGAGTCGATGAGCGCGACGCTTCGACACTTGTGGATTGTGGCCGCTGCGCTGCTCGCGCTGGCGTGCTTGCCCGTGCGGGCGCAACAGTATTCCTTCCAGAGTTACGACCGCAAATCCGGGCTGGAAAGCCAGACCATCAACTGCATGCTGCAGGATCATCGCGGCTTTATCTGGGCCTGTTCGGAGATGGGCCTGTACCGTTTCGACGGCACCAACTTCGTGCGCATGGGCCGCGCGGAAGGTTTCGACAAGGGCGAGTACGTCACGTCCATCGTCGAGAACGTGAACACCGGACGATTCTGGGTAGCCACACAGTCGGGCCTGCGCGTGGGCGACGGCCTGCATTTCCAGAAAGTGGAGCCCGACGGCAAGCCGCTGGTGGTCGATGTGGCCAGACAATTGGTCGCGCTGGACGACGGCCGGCTGCTGCTGGTTCGCAATGACCGGCTGATGGTGTTGTCACCGCGTCACACCGATGGCCAGTGGCAACTGGCGCCGATGTTCAGCACGGCGCAGCTGGACCGCTATCCGCAGCTGCGCAGGATTACCTCCGTCTTTGCCTATCGGAACGGCCTGTGGATCGGCTGCGACACCGCCCTGTGCGAGATCGGCGCCGACGGTCAGGTCCGCATCCACGGTGCCGACGAAGGCGTGCCGGCAGACACCTGGTCGGGCATGCGCGTGGACAACGACGGCACGCTGTGGCTGCGTGGCGTGCATCAGGTGCGGGCGCGGCCCGCCGGCAGCGCCCGCTTCGTCGCGCGCGACGTGCCCGACAAGGACATGGACACCGTCACCGACAACGGCACGTTTATCGAGGATCCTGCGGGACATGTTCTCACCCCCACCAACCACGGCCTGGCGCGCTGGAACGGCACGCACTGGGATGTCATCGACGCGCGCAACGGCCTGCCGGATATCGGTATCACCGCCGTGCTGTTCGACCGCGACGGCACGATGTGGCTGGGCACCTACGGACGCGGCATCTTTCGGCTGAGCAACTACGGCCTGGTCGATGGCTGGGGCCGCGGGCAGGGGCTGGACAGCGTGCCGAACTGGTCGATTCTTCGCGATGGACAGGGCACCATGTGGTTCGGCAACGAACTGGGCGGCAGCGTGCTGCCGCGTGGACAGACCCACATGAGTCCGTGGCCGGTCAGCATTTCGCCCGCGCCGCGACAGGTACTGTCGATGGTCAAGGCGCCGGACGGTGCCATCTGGATCGGCCTCTACGAACATCGCCTGTTGCGCTACGACCCGGTGAGCAAACGCACCGCGCTGGTGGCGCGGCTGCCGAGTTTCATCAAGGTGCTGTTTTTCGATCGGCAGGGCCGCCTGTGGATCGGTACGGTCAACGGGATTTATCACATCGATCGTCTCGGCGCGCCGCCGCAGCGCGTGCCGGCGGAACAAAGCACCGACAACCAGTGCTCGGACATCGCCGAAGACAGCCACGGCGCGCTGTGGTTTGCCTGCAACGCGGGCGTGCTGCGCTACGCCGACGAGCGCTGGACGCTGATGGCCGCTACCGAGGTGAGCATGGCCTCCGGCTTCAGCGCGATCACTATCGGTACCGACGACAGCCTGTGGCTGGGTGCGAACGAGCCGGGCGTCTTTCGCGGCAAGGTGGTCGGCGATCAGCTGAGCATCGCAGCGGTGGACGACAGCTGGCTGCAACGTTCGCTGGTGTATTTCATCCGGCGCGATCGGCGCGGCTGGATATGGGCGGGCGGCGGTGGCGGCGTGGACGTTTTCAACGGCCACAGCTGGACGCATCTGTCGCCGGACGACGGACTGATCTGGGACGAAACCGACCAGAACACTTTTTTCGAGGACGACGACGGCTCGATCTGGATCGGCACGCCGGTCGGCATCAGCCACGTGCTGCGACCCGAGGACATGCTGTCGGCCAGCCCGCATACAGTGGTGATCACCTCGGTGATGCATGGCGCGCAGCCGGTCAACGAGGGCGATACCGTGCCGAACGACGGCAACCACGCGCCGCTGATTGTGCGTTACACCTTGCTCGGCCGGGTTTCCAGCAGCGCGCCGCACTTCCGCTATCGGCTGCAGGGCTCGGACTGGATCGAAACCTCGTCGCATGTGATCAATTTCACCGGGCTGCCGTCGGGCCACTATCGTTTCGAAGTGCAGTCCATCGATGAAGATCGGCGTTCGGTTTCATCCTCGGCCACGTTCACTTTCAGGATTCCCGCGCCGTGGTGGTTTGCATGGTGGACTTATCCGCTGGAGATCGTGCTGGCGGTCCTGATGCTTGCCCTGGTCTGGCGCTGGCGCTCACGCCTGCTGCGAGGGCAGAACCGCCGCCTGGAGGCGATGGTGGCCAAGCGTACGGCCGAGCTTACCGAAGAGAAGCGTGAGCTGGAGCGGGCTCGCGCCGAGCTCTATGTGCAGGCCACCCACGACGGTCTAACCGGCTTGTACAACCGCATGGCGATTCTCGGTCTGCTGGCCGCGCATCTGGAAAAAGGCGCGCGCGTATCGCCGGGCCTGGCGGTAGCCCTGATCGATGCCGACCACTTCAAGCGGATCAACGATACCTTCGGCCATCAGGCCGGCGATGCTACCCTGCAGACGATTGCCGAGCAGCTGCAGTCGTATGTGCGCGGCGGCGATCAGCTGGGTCGTTACGGCGGCGAAGAAATTCTGATGGTGCTGCCGGGCATCGGTCATCTCGATGCGGAAAATCGCATGCTGCAGATCCAGCAGGCGGTGAGCGCCATCGCGCACAGTTGGCACGGCGATCAGTTTCGCGTCACGCTGAGCATCGGCCTGGTCTGGGTCGGCGGCGAAACGGTCACCGTCGAAGACGTTATCCGTCGCGCCGATGACGCGCTGTATGCGGCCAAGAGCGAAGGTCGCGATCGGGTCGTCAGCGAGGTCATCGGCGCCTGACCGGGCGCCCGAAGCGCGAGTGCATTACTCCACCATGCCGTGGCTTTCCGCGGTGCTCAGCAGCTCCGGCTGCTGCGTCGCACCTTGCCGGCGATGGAGCAGCGGATGCATGAATACGGCGGCGAGGATCACCACCACGCCTGCATAGAACCAGCCGTCCAACTCGCGCTGCTCGTGCAGCAGCACGATCGCCAGCACGATGGCGTACACCGGTTCGAGGTTGGTGATCATCTGCGTGCCGAACGCGCTGATATGACGCAAAGCGACCAGGGCCAGGGCGAATGGCAGCAGCGTGCAGCCGAACGACAGCGCCAGCAGCATCCAGGTGTCATGCAGATTCGGCCATACGAACGCCGCGCCGGTATGCGGAAACAAGGGTGCAATGGCGGTGAGAAACAGCGCGCCCGTACCCATCTCGATGCAGGTCACCGTCAGCGGATCGCCGTGATCCACCAGCCGCTTGTTGAGCGAGCCGAACAAGGCCACGAACAGCGCCGACAGCACGCCGACCAGAATGCCCAGGCGCATGCCGTGCGGCACGCCGCCCACCACCATCGCCACGCCGGGCACTACCGCTGCGCCGATCAGCAGTTCGCGCGGATCGAATTTGCGGCGGGCGATCCATGGTTCGATGAATGCCAGAAAGACCGGCCCCAGCGCGATGCAAGTGGCGCCCACCGACGCGTTGGAAAGCTTGATCGCGGCATAAAAGCTCAGCCAGTGCAGCGAGACCAGCACGCCGATGCCGGCATACGCCCAGCGCACTCGTGCCGGCATGGCACTCAGGCCACGCCAGACCTTCGGTAGCAGCAACAGTGCCCCGGAGACCAGCAGCATGCGCCACCACACCAGCGGTAGCGCGGGCAAGGTGATCAGCTTGCCGAGGATGGCGGTAAAGCCCCACAGCACCACGCAGAAATGGATCTGCAGGCGCGCCTTGCTTGCAGCTTGCATGCGTCAGTCACATCGTGGGAGAAGGCGCATTCTAGCCGGACGGGTGCTAGCTTGGTCCGCCAACCCGGTGAGGCCGCCGGGTTGGCTCGATCGGTTTGGGTTAATGGGTCTTCTTCGGCACGCCGCTCTTGGTCGCCGCCTCGGTTGCCGGCATGGCGCTGCCGGAGTTGCGCAGCTGCTGCAGCACATCGCGACACGTGTTGCCGCCATCGTCGCCATGGTTCGGCGAGATCAGCGCCAGCAGCGCGGCCGCCGGCGCGGCAACCACGCCCAGCGTGACCGCTCCCGCACCGCGAAGGATCAACGGCACTTTCTGCACGCCGACATCCGGGTTTTTCAGGGTGCCGCGGGCATACAGCGGCGTGCGCAGCGAAAAGATGCGGAAGCCCTTGGTCTGCGGCCGCACGTTGAGGTCGAGCTTTTCCGTAGCAAAGTCCACCGTGCCGTCGACCTTGATCACCGCGTCATCGGTGTCGAAGACGAACAGGTTCATGGTGAACAATCCGTCCTTGGCTGTCATGTCCGACGCAGCGCAGTTGATCGGCACCGTGCGGTCGCCGAACAGCTTGCCGATGATGATGTTGCCGACGTTGAGGCCGGCCGTTTCCAGCAGGGTCTTGCTGATCGCGCCGTCGTTCATCAGCAGCTTCATCTCGCCGTTCGAACTGCCGAGCAGGGCAGCGACGGAGTTGCCGCGTGCGGTGAGGCTGACGTCGCCGTTGATTTCGCCGAACGCGGTGCGCATCGGCGCAAAGGTCGGGAACAACTGCTTGAGCTTGAGATGCCGGGCGCCGATTTTTATCGTGCCCTGCAGCGGCGTCTTGCTGCCATCGAGGCGGATGGTGCTCTGGACGGTGCCGCCAGCGAGACCGAAGTTCAGCGGCGTCAGCTGCAGCACGCCGCTGTCCATGATCAAATGGGTGTCGAGCGAGTTGATCGGCAGCTTGTCGTTCTGCACGATGCGCGCGGCGCTGAAGGTGACGTCGGCATCCATCGCTTTCCAGCGATCGGTGCTGAACGGTTCGACCGGCAGCAGTTTGTCCTTCGGCTGCACGGTCTTGTCGCCGCGCTGCTTCTTTTCTTCATCGGAACCACCGCCGATCAGCGGCGCCAGATCGGCGAACTGCAGCAGCTGCGAAGACAGATTGCCGCTGAGCTTCGGCCGCGTGCCGCCGGTGGTATAGAGCAGGCTGCCGCTGGCGTCGCTGCCGCCGATATGGCCATGGAAATTCTCGTAGCTGAAGCGGCTGTTGTTCTTGTGCAGCTGCGCGATCAAGTGGCCTTCGGTAGCGTAAGGCGGCGTATTGGGCAGAGTGACGCCGGTGATCGCGTAAAGCTTGGCCATGCTGGAGCCGGAGAACCACAGTTTCAGATCCAGCGCCGCCAGATGCACCGGATCGGTCAGCGTGCCGACCAGTGCGATATGGCTGTCGCCGATATGCACGTCCGCCTGCACCGGGAATGGCTGGTTGGCTTCTTGGAGCGCCAGTACGGCGCCGGTTTTTCCACTGCCGCTAACGGCTGCACCTTGATAGCTGCCGTCGGCCTTCCAGGCGAACTGATAGCTGGTCTTGGATGCCGCAGCAGCCGTCTTTGCATCGGCTGGCGCATCGGCCGAGGCGGCTTTTTTGAGCGATTTCGTATTCGTTCCGGTTTGCGCACGGGTTGCGGCCGACTGCTGGGCCACGAGCTGGTCGTACGGAATGGCCTGCTGCAGCGGCGTGATGGCGACCTGCAATTTGATCTTGCTGGCGGCGTCATCCAGCGACACCTCGCCGCGATCGAAACCGATCGACCCGAGCTGCAGACTCCAGGTGGACGGCTGGCCATCGTTCTGCGGCAGCGTGAAATCCCACGTTGCGCGGCCCTGCTTGTCGCGCTCCAGATCGACGGTCGGATGCACCAGCTGCAGCGACGGCACGTCGACCGTGTGGGCGATCAGCGCCAACGGCGACAGGCGAAAGCGCAGCGCATCGAGCTGGGCGAACTGGGGCTTCGCTGCCCACACCGGGTTGCCGATGCGGATGTTTTGAGCGGTGAACTCCGGCCATGGCACCCACGCATGCCAGCCACCCTCGGTGGGCTCGCGTCGCCAGTCGACGCTGAGGTCTCCCTGGATCGCAAAAGGACGACCGATGGCCTGGCTCACCTTGTCGTCGATAAACGGCTTGAGCCGATTCCAGTCGAAAGTGGCGATGACGACGACCAGCACCGCCATCAGCGCCAGGAATATTCCGCCGATCCATGTCAGCACTTTGCGGCTGCGCTTCATTCACTCTTCCCATGATGGTCCCGCGACGGCGGGCGTAGCGCGCTTGATAGCGCACCGGATGGAAAAGTTATGTATGCAAATGCTGAAAAGCCGTACAGGAATCCCCTGCGAAGACCGGTCTTAGCCTCAATCGTCCGATAGTGTCGGCGTCAAACGGCGACGCGCTTCCGCTGGCGTCGGCCGATTCGATACACCGTGGCGGGAGGCAGATTGAACAGCACGCTGCCGATGCGAACCGCCTCGAGGTCGAGCTGTTCAAGCAGGTGACGTGGCAGCGGGCAACGGTGGCCGTAGGTGAACTGATAGAGCGCACCGTCCGCGTGCAGCTGCTGATCGAACACGCCACGAATAATCGCCGCGACCTGCTCCGGTGGCATCGACAGTAGCGGCAGGCCGCTGATCACGGCGCTGGCGCGTTCGTCGCCGAACAGCGGCAGCGTATCGCCCAACTTCGCAGCATCCATGCGCAGCACGTTCGCCTGGGGATAACGCTGAATGAGAGCATCGGCAAAGACCGGGTCGGCCTCCACCAGCGCCAGCCGATGCATCGGCAGTCCGCCGGCGAGCAGGGCGCGAGTGAATACGCCGGTGCCCGGACCCAGTTCGATCACGGGGCCATGCCGATGATTGACATGGCGCGTCATCAGTCGCGCCAGCGATGGTCCCGACGGCGCCACGGCGCCCACGCTGCGCGGCGCGCGCAGCCATGCACGCCAAAAGCTGAAGGTCTCACTCAACATCATCCGTTTCCCTGGTCAACGCGGCATCACGCATGCAGGCATTCCGCAAACCGTCAAACTAGCTGATGACGCTGAATAAAATGTTGTAGCGAGGCTCAATGCCTGGTCGCGGCAGCCGTCGGGATCGCGCGCATCGGCACATCGATGCTGCAGATGTCGATCTTGCCGGCCGGCACGGTGTAGAACGCATCGCGGCGGTTGCGCTTGGCGTCGACCAGGGCCGCGAAGGTCTTGCTGTCGGTACGCAGCACCTCGATCGATGGCCGTTGCGCCGCCGGCAGATCGGCGGCCAGCTGCACGGACTGGATGGCGACCTGCTGCGACGGCTTGTCGTAAAAACCCATTGGACCCGTGCCACGCGGCAGGCTCGACAGCAGCGGCATGCCATCGAGCACGCGGCCGATCACGGCGAGGTTGCGATCGAGCCGACGCGGCGCCTGACCGATCACCGCGTACAGCGCGCTGCCGTTTCCGGTATCCGCACCGTTGTCGCGGCCCACGCCGACCATGCCGTAGCAATGGGTCAGCCACTCCTGCCCGCTGGCCGGATCGCGCGCCACCGGAAAGCCTTCGGAGAAACCGACTTCCGCCGCATACACGTCGCCATCGGGCAATCTCGTCCACGGCAGTTTCGCGTCGATCGGACGAGTGAACTCCGGTGGCACCGTGGCCTTGGCCTTGCCTAACGGGTGCATCTTCGATTTGTCGCCGTTGTCGTCGCCCGCCGGGTCATCCCACTGCGTGACGAAGTTGTCCTGCACCCGCACGATCGCCAGCCCGTCGAAGTAGTGCTGGCGGATCAGCGTGCGGATATTCGCCGCGTGCAGCGGCGTGAAATCCGGCGCCAGTTCGATCAGCACACGGCCGTTGGCCAGCTGCATGACCACCAGGTTTTCCGGATTCGGCTTGCGCCATTCGTCCGAGGTGGACTTGGCCAGCAACTGCGGCGTGGTCAGCGTTGGCGCGGCCTGGTCCTTTTCGGCCAGGGCAGGCAGCGCGAACATCAGACTGGTGAGCAAGGCAGCGGCGAACTGGCGGCAACGGATCATGGCGGTCCCCTTCTATCGAATCGGTACAGAGCGCAACTTAGCAGAGCTGAAGTACCGACATGAGCCGCTGCCCTAGCTCGCGGGAATCCAGCCAAGCCCGAGGCTCTTTTGCAGCGACACGAAGTCGTTCAGCAGATCGGCGCGTCCCTCGACGAGATTTTGCTGCGCGGAAAACTGCACCCGCTGCGTATCCAGCAGGTCGATCAGCGATGAAGCGCCCGCGTCGTAACGCTGGCGCATCAATGTCGCCGAGCGATCGGCCGAGGCTTCGATCTGCTGCAGGCGGGCGACGCTTTCGCGCTGGTGACCGTAGCGGGACAGCGCATTGTTGGCGTCCTGCAACGCAGCGAGCACGGTTTGCGCATAGCGGGCGTCGGCCTCGTCGCGGCTCGCTTCGGCCTGTCGAATACCGGCGCGCGTGCGTCCAAAGTCGAACACATCCCATTGCAGATAAGGCACGCCCAGCCAGGAGAGTGAGCGCTTTCGCGTCAAGTGCCCCGGGTCGGCCGCGTTGGAGCCGACAAATCCCAGCATCGTCACCTTGGGAAACAAGTCGGCGGTGCGTTCGCCGATCTGCGCGTTGCTCGCGGCCAGCCGCCGCTCGGCGGCGCGAATGTCCGGGCGCTGCCGTAACAGTCTTGCGGGATCGTCGATTGGCACGATCGACGGCAAAACCGGCAACGGGGCAGGCGCCGACAGCTCCCGATCGAGCGCGCCGGGCGCCTGTCCGGTGAGCACGGCAAGCTGATCGAGCGACTCGGTGATCTGCTCGTCCAGCGGAATGAGCGTCGCGCGGGTGGTTTCCACTTGCGTGGTCTGGCGTTCGACATCCGCGTCGCCGGCGACGCCACGAGCGCGCCGCTGCTGTATCAATACCAGCGTCCGCTGTTCCAACGCGGCCGACTGATTGACCAAGGTCAGGCGTTGCTGCTGGTCGCGCAGATGGATGTAAGCCTGGGCCACCTCGGCGGCCAGCGAGACCTGCGTATCGGCGAGATCCGCGTCGACCGCATCGGCCTGCGCAGAAGCCGCTTCGATGGCGCGGCGCGTGCCACCGAACAGATCCAGTTCCCAGGATGCGTCGAAGCCGGCGCTGTACAGCTGCAGCGGACTCTGTCCGCGCGACGTGCGACTGGCTTGTGCGGTGGAGGCCGTCGGGTTCGTGTCAGTCGGCGACGTCTGCAGGCCGGCAAGATCCGGTTCCCGCGTGCGCAGCGCGGCGGCGTCGGCCGACACGGTCGGCAACGCGTCGGCACGCTGTTGCTGCAGCTGCGCGCGCGATTCGCGCAAGCGTGCCTGCGCCGCTTGCAGATCCTGGTTGTGCGCCAGCGCGGTCTCGATCAAGGCGCTCAGCTGCGCATCGCCGAGCGTGCGCCACCATCGGCTTGGCGCATGCGTCGATGCCATTCCGGCGGACGGTGCGCGCACGAATGCGCTGGCGTGCAGCGCGTTCCCCGCAATATTCGGTGCGCCACGATAATCGGGGCCGACGGTGCAGCCCGGCAATGCGGCGAGCGAACCCAGTAGCGCAAAAAAGAGAACGCGTGAAACCGGTGAATCGCTTATAGGCATGACGGACATCCTTAATGGCCTGCGGCGGCGGGTGCGCCATAGCTGGGTGTTTTCAGAAGCAAGGCGAGTGGAATGCAGCACGCGAGCGCGATGCTGAGCAGGTAGAAAACTTCGGAATAGGTGATCACCATCGCCTGCTGCTGAATCTGCGCAGCAAGCTGGCCAAGCACGCGCATTTTTGCGTAGGCCATATCCCCGGTCCGCGCGAACCAGCCCGCTGCATTGGCGGCCAGACGATCCTGGCCCAGCACCGAATTCGCCGTCAGCGATTCGCGGATGGAAGCGACATGGAACGTATTGCGCCGATCGATGACGGTGCCGATGACCGCCAGGCCGATCGATCCGCCGAGGTTGCGTGCCATGTTGTACACGCCGGCGGCATCGCCGGCTTCCTCCCGTGTTACCGCGGCCATCGATGCCTGGTTCAACGGCATGAACACCAGCATCTGGCCGGCGCCGCGTATCAGCTGCGACCAGAGGAAATCGTGGCCGACGCTTTGCGCGGTCAAATGGATGTCCAGCAGGCAGCTCACCACAAAACACATCAGGCCGACGATCACCATGATGCGGAAATCGACCTTGCCCAGCAGGCGCGGCAGCAGCGGCATCATCAAGAACGCCGGCACGCCGGATGCCAGCATCACCCAGCCCGATTGCTCGGCGTTGTAGCCGGCGATCAAGCCGAGGAATTGCGGTATCAGATAGATGACCGAATAGAACACCGCGCCGACCACCAGCACGATAAAAATGACGCTGGCATAGCGCGGGTTGCGCAGCAGGCTCAAGCGCATCACCGGGCGCCTGGCGGTGAACTGCGAGATCGCGATCAGCACCATGCCAGCCAGCGACAGCAGGCTCAGCCAGATGATCAGATCGGACTCGAACCAGCGCTCGCGCTGGCCTTCTTCCAGCACCACCGTCAACGAACTCAGGCCGGCGGTGAGCCCGACGATGCCCAGCCAGTCGGCCTGCTTGAGCGCATCCCATTGGGGCCGATCGGGCGGCAGTCCGATCAACAGCAGCGCGATCAAGCCGATGCACACGGGCAGGTTGATAAAGAAGCACCAGCTCCAGCTGATGTTTTCCGTCAGCCAGCCGCCCAGCACCGGGCCGAGCAGGGGGCCGAGCAGCACGATCAAACCGAAGATCGTCATGCCGATCGGCAGTTGCGACATCGGCAGGCGGCTGCGAATGATGGTCTGTCCGGTCGGAATCATCGCGCCGCCGGTCAGGCCCTGGCCGATGCGGCCGACGATCATGGCCGTCAAGGTATGCGACAGGCCGCACATCATCGAGAACAGCATGAACAGCACCGCCCCGCCGAGCAAAAAGTTGCGCAGGCCGAATACGCGCGTCAGCCACGCGGCCAGGGGAATGATCACGATTTCGGACATCAGGTAGCCGGTCGAAATCCAGGTGCCTTCCGTACCGGTGGCGCCGATTTCGCCCTGGATCTGCGGCAGCGCGGAATTGGTGATGGAAATGTCGAGCGTGGCCATCAGCGCGCCAAGCGAACCAGCGGCCACGGCAATCCAGTCGGCAGCGCTGGCGCGGTCGGGGTGCGCTGCCGGGATGGAGGCCGCCTCAGCCATGAGGGTTGCCTGCGCTGGCGACGGCCCGATCGTCGTGTGCCGGGCGTGTATCCACCTCGACCGTCACCGACAAGCCTGGTACCAGCAGCTTGCGCGTCTGTTCGTCGGTATCGATGCGAATGCGCACCGGCACGCGCTGCACGATCTTGGTGAAATTGCCGGTCGCGTTTTCGGGCGGAAGCAAGGCAAATTGCGAGCCCGTGCCCGGGGCGAAGCTGTCCACCACGCCGTGCAGATCGGCATCCGATAGGGCATCGATGTGCAAGCGCGCACGCTGGCCGGCACGCATGTGCCCGACCTGGGTTTCCTTGAAGTTGGCCGTGAGATAAATGCTCTGCACCGGCACCACGGTCAGCATGCGCGTGCCGGGCTGCACATATTGCCCGACGCGTACCGTTCGATCGCCGATGCGGCCACTCAGCGAACTGCGGATCACGGTGTCTTGCAGGTCGAGCTGCGTTTGTCGCGCGGAGGCCTGTGCCGCCTCCAGTTGCGCGCGTGCCTGCGCCAGCTGGGCATCCAGATCGGCCATACGTGCCTGCGCCTGGTCCAGCGCCGCGGTGTCGGCGGCGAGCGTCGCGCGCGCCTGGTCGCGATTGCTGGTCAGTACGGATAGTTGGTCGCCGCTTTCCGCACCGGTCGTCGCCAGCGGCCCGTAACGACGCACTTCGTCTTCGGCGTGGCGGCTATTGAGCGCGGCCACTTGCTGCTGCGCCTTGGCTTGTGCGATCGCGGCCCGCTGCTGCGGCACACCGGCTTGCGCGCGCAGAATATCCGCCTTACGTGCGTCGATCGTGGCCTGGGCCTGATCCAGCGCAGCCTGATATTGACGGCTGTCGAGCCGTACCAGCGGCTCGCCTGCTTTCACCGAGACGTTGTCGCCCACGTAGACATCGGTGACGTAGCCGCTGACCTTGGGCGCGACGGTGACGCTGTCGGCCTGCAGATACGCATCGTCCGTGCTCTGCATGAAGCGGCCAACGAGCCACCAGTAAACCAGCGCGACGACCGCGACGATGGCGACGACAATGCCGGCGGGGATGAGGAAACGACGCACTTTCGACGGTCGCGCCGGCGGGGCGGTGGCGCCTTGCGTGCCGTCGGCGTTCGATGCGGATCCAGTAGCGGGAGGCATGGTTATCGTCCAAAAGTATTCCGGGTGGAACATTTATTCCGATTGGAATACTTTTGTCAAATGTTATTATCCGCGGGCATCCAGGAGATCACCCGTATGAGAGCCCGCGCATGAGCCCCGTCAAGCGACCCCGTCGGCCGTTGGCAGGCGGTTATGCGCGTGGCGACGAAACGCGTCAGCGCATCATCGCCGCGGCGGTGAAGCTGTTCGGCGAGCACGGTTTTGCCGGTGCGTCCACACGCGATATCGCCGCTGCCGCCGGCGTCAACGCGCCGGCGCTGCAGTACTACTTCGAAAACAAGGAGGGGGTGTATCAGGCGTGCGCCGAATACATCACCAACGATCTCAGGGATCGCTTCGCGCCGGCCATGCGGCAAGCCAATGACGTATTGAAAAGCCATGGCGATAGCGATGCACTGATCGACGCCTTCATCGCCATCCAGGCAACCACCCTGGATTGCGTGCTTCTACAGCCCTATGCCTCCAAGCGACGACTTTTCGTGGCTCGAGAGCTGGCCGACGAAGAGGCCGATGTTGCCTCCAAGCTGCTCCATCGTCGATTGAAGCAACCGCTGAACAAAGTGACCCTGACCCTGCTTTCGCGCATCACCGGTCGTAGCGTCAACGACTCCATAACCCGCATCCGGATGCTCACGCTCAAAGGCCAGATCATGCCGTTCTACCATCCTCCCGGGGCTTGCCTCGATGTGCTCGGATGGAAAGAGATCGATGCGGCCAACGGCGCTTTGCTGAAAGCGACCGTACTTGAGCAGACACGAACTTTGCTCGATAGCTGGGCTGCGCTATCGGCTGCGAAGCCGGCGAAGTAACAGCTTCATCGTTCCAGACAATCATGCGTGTCGCCGCCCATGGACGTATTCGGCGCTGTCAGGCGCAAGGTTTTTATGCTGAGTCTGCCAAGTGGGCGTGGCACCAAAGTCTGTGCAGTTTTGGAGACCAAAGTATGTGCCGGACAGGCCACTGGAACGCCCCATGCGTCTTGCCACCAAGAAGGTAAAGTGACGATGAGGTCAAAGACAGTCGTCGTCCTGCCATGCTCGCCTGGCGCTTCATTTTTTTGTGCTATTCACGTAAGCGGTGATGTCGGCGACGGCGTCGAGAATCTTCACTGTAAGCGTGCTCGGATGCCTGCTTCCAGACTCGTCGTCATAGTATTGCGTGATGTCTATCGACTTGTCGTTTCGCTCTTTTCCATATTCAGGGCTATTGATGGTCTGCGATGGGCCATCGCTGCGTTCTTTCGCCTTGCGAGGCGCAAAGCTCATTGCGCCATAGAGTGCATGGCAGCAGTCGAGTAGCTTTTATCGTTGGAACGATGTCGCGGTTTCAATGTGCTTCCGCCTGGCGGCCGAGAACTTCAAGCTCCGTCGCGGATTTGATACAGGACTCCATCTCGCGGCGGCCTGTAGGTAGCTCGCGTTTTGCGGTCAGCGCATGATGCCGGTATGGCCCAGCGAATAGCGTCCCGGCTGCGGCCATACGGTCAGACCGTGCGGCTCCATGCCGACCTTGATGCTGCGCACCTTGCCGGTGCGAGTGTTGATCGCATACACCACGTCGTCGAAGCGACCGCTCAACCACAGCATGCTGCCATCGGCGCTGACATTGCCCATGTCCGGGCTGCCGCCACCGGGAATCCGCCACCTGGCGACGACCTTGCGCGTGGCGTAGTCGATCACCGAGACACTGCCCTTGCCGTGGCGTCGGCCGTGAATATTGTGCGAGCCCCGATTGCTGACGTACAGCCGGGTGCCGTTGCGACTGGGGTACAGCCCATGGGTGCCGATGCCGGTGTGGATGAAGCCGATCTTGGTGAAGCTGTCGCCGTCGATCAGGAACACGCCATCGGCCATCATGTCCGCCACGTAGAACACCTTGCCGTCCGGCGAAACGCGGACGTCCTGCGGCATGCCGGCTTTCTTGTCCACCTGCAGGTAGCCGAGCACCTTGTGGTTCACCATGTCGATCTTGACCAGAGCGCCGCCAAACTCGCAGGTGAAGATCGCGTAGCGCCCGTCGATCGAGAAGTCGGCGTGGTTGATGCCCTTGCAGCCAGGCACCGGCAGGCGGCTCTTCAGCGCCATCGTGTGCGCATCACGAAAATCCAGCTGCGCATGCGCATCGGATACGACGATCGCTTCGCTGCCATCCGGGGTGAAGTACATGTTGTACGGGTCGTCCACCGGGATCGCCTCGCCCGGCTGACCGGTCAGGGGATCGATCGGGGTCAGGCTGCCTTCGCTACCGCCCTCGGCATTGTTGGTCACCCACAGCTTCTTCAGATCCCATGACGGCACGATGTGCTGCGGGCTGCGGCCAACCTTGAACGTGGTCAGCACCTTGAATGTGGCTGGATCGATCACGGATACGTCATCTGAACGCACGTTCGGCACATACACCCTCGGCAGTGCGCCCTTCACGGCCGGGCTGAAATCGTTGGCGGCGGACTGGCTGTAGAGGTTTGCCGGGCTGCTCACCGGCGGCATGCCCGGCACGGTGACGATTGGCGTTGCCGCGGTTACGGTGCCCGTCAGCGCCAAGCTGGCCCACAGCACATTCGCGCCACCCGCGCGACGCATTAAACGGTGGAAGGGCATATCTAGCGTGTCCTGTTCTGGTTTCGTCGAGTGTCGATGATAGGGAAATGGCCGGCCTGCGCGAGATCAGTGGCCGACGGTTTCTTCATGGATCGCCGCGACCGTGCGAGACACGATCGCATCGGTGCCCAGTTTACCAAGCTGCGCGGAGGAGCGACGCGGATCGCCGCCATAGACTCCATCGACGGCGCCTGGTTTCACGGCATGTCGCAACACATCCAGCCGGACCATCTGCGGCGCCACGGCCAATTGCAGCGAGGTATCGGCCATGCCTGCATGAGTACCGATCTCGTCATCGTGAAAACCGTGCTGGCGCAATATTTGCGCAAAGCCCGTCGAACTGCTTTCGTAGTAAGCGGGAGGCACGAACGCGCGCACCCTGGTCTGCGCCCATGCTTTATTAAGCTCAGCCACCACCCGCTTGAGGTCGTTCTGGTAGCCGCCGTGATCACCCAGGAACACGATGTCGCGAAAACCATGCACCGCAAAACTGTTTGCGACGGACACCAGCATTTGCTCGAACGTCGAGTCAGGGATGGTGATTGTGCCGGGGAAGCGCATATGCGCAGTGGGCGGCGCATAACCACCCTCCGGCACATAGGCCACTACCGGTGCCACTAGCGCATTACCCAACTGCTGAGCGATTTGTTGCGACAGCCATGCCGCCCGCGCATTGTGCTTGCCCAACGCGACGTAGGGCCCGCTCTGTTCGGTGCCACCGATTGGTATGATGACGGTGGTCTTGCCCGCTGCAATCTGGGCGCGCAGCTCGGTCCAAGTGAGATCTTGAAGTTGCACCGTGTGCGGGGCCTGCGCGCGGGCTAGTTGCGCCAGCAAGAGCAGCAGCGAGAAGGCGAAGATCTGTCGACACGAAAAGCGGGGCAGGGGAGAGTTGGGCACGGCGACATGATGGTTGAAGAACGGTACCGCGAACAGTGGAACAGTGATGTGTCGTTGCGCAAGCCCGGGTACCAGACCCGCTCCCCCCCATCGGTACAACGACCTCGGCGCCTCTAGCGCCTGCTCCAGCCTGGGAAAGCTCTCGTCAAACTGCTGCCTAGGTCAGCACTTATCCGACATCAACTGTTCGCAGCGCCACTGCAAAAGGGGTATGGGCCAATCCACGTGCCGGCGCCCGCTCGCACATGTGTTTACGCGAGTCTGAAACCCATATCTGTAAAACGCCCACACCCATTGGTTTCATGCCCACAAGACTTTGCCGGAACCATGACTTCAGGCCCATGTACTAGTGTTAACTAAGTACTATTGTTTACTCACGACTAAGTAGCCGTGCAGGTAAGTCCATGGATGACCTCGTCAGCCAGTTGAAGAAATTCCAGAAGGAGCTTTCCAGCGGCACGGTTTCGCTGGTGCTGCTGGCGGTGCTGAGCCAGTCGCGCCAACCGATGTACGGCTATCAGATTGCCAAGCGGCTGGAAGAAACCGGCGAGGGCGTGCTGGCAGGCAAGCAGAGCGCGCTGTATCCGGTGCTGCGCAATCTGGAAGCGGCAGGCCTGCTTTCCAGCGAGGTCGAGCCGTCGGTCAGCGGTCCGCCGCGTCGTTATTACCGCATCACCAAACCAGGGCGCGAGGTGCTGCGCGAGTGGGTCGCGGCATGGAACGCCACCCGCGATTCCGTCGATAACGTTTTGCAAGGAGGGGTGTCATGAACTCGTCGTCGCCAGGTTCACCGCGCACGATCGTCGAATATCTCAATCAGTTGCGCACTGCTTTGCGTGGCGCCGATCCGGCGTTGATCCAGGATGCGCTGTACGACGCGGAAGAGCACTTGCGCGCCGAACTGGCCGATCAGCCGGGCCGCAATGAGGCGACCATGCTGCAACACGTCGTCGGCAGCTACGGTGCGCCCGATGAAGTGGCCGATATCTATCGCGATCAGGAAATAAAGATCCAGCGTGCGATTCGGCCACCGCCCGTACCGCGGCGGCGGTCTCTGGCGGGACGCTTCTTCGGCGTGGCGGCCGATCCGCGGACTTACGGCGCGCTGTTTTATATGCTGCTGTCCTTGGCCACGGGCAGCCTCTATTTCAGCTGGGCCGTCGTCGGGCTCTCGCTGTCGCTCAGTTTGTCGATATTGATTATCGGCATTCCCTTCATCGTGCTTTTCTTCAGCAGCGTGCGCGGCTTGTCGCTGCTGGAAGGTCGCACGGTAGAGGCTCTGCTCGGTGTACGCATGCCGCGGCGGCCGGCATATCCCGCGCAGCCCGGGCAGTCGCTGTTCAAACGCATCGGCACGATGTTCACCGATGCGCGCACCTGGACCACGTTGTTCTACATGCTGCTGATGCTGCCGCTGGGTATCGTTTATTTCACCCTGGCCGTGACCCTGCTCGGCGTGTCCTTGCTACTCGTTCTCGCACCCGTCGCACTCGCGATTCAGGACACCGGCGTTGCCAATCTTTTCGTGGATGGCCGTCTGATGATCGACTGGGGTTTCGGCGCGCACGTGCCGGGTTGGGGCGAGGCGATCGTTCTATCGTTCATCGGCTTTCTGTTGATGTTTATATCGCTGCATCTCGTTCGCGGTTTGGGTCGGCTTCACGGTCAGCTCGCCAAGCATCTGCTGGTACAACGTTCTTCGCCCGAATGACGCGCTGTACTCCAAGTGGATAGCTAGAACGAACGTATTACCGGATCATCGGTAATTGAGATCCGGCGACGCCAGCAAAAAGCTGTTCCACTCCTGCTGCGAGTTGGCCTTGGCCAGCGCATCGTGTGTGGCCGCAGACAGATAGGGCTCGATCGTGTCGTAGTAGAGGCGCGTGGTCAGCATCGGAAAACCGGCAGCGCGCGCGGTGCTGCCGGCCGGCGTGAACAGCAGGTTGTTGCCGTTGCCGATCGCGCGTGCGATGTCGAAGCGCTGGGTCAGCTGGCCGGAGCTGGACCAGCTGGCGCCGTCCAGCGGCCAGCCATCGGGCGTGATGCGGCCGAACAGCGGCTCGTCCAGCTGGTTGAGCCAATAGACCAGCGGCAGCGCATTGGCGATGGGCTTGCCATCGAAAGCCAGGCGCACCGACGAGACAACGAAGCGCATCGGATCGTCGAATTTTGCATCGTGGCGTTTCGGGTCGGTGCCGGCCACCCATTCGCGCGACTCGATCATGGTGCGCATCACCTTCGCGATATCGCCGCCGCTACGCTGGAAGGTGTGCGCCATTTTCTTCACCAGCGCCGGTGGCGGATTGTCGGAGACGAAATACTCGGCCAGTTGGCGCGAGATGAATTCGCCGCACGCCGGTTGTTGCACGATCAGGTCGACGGCCTGGGTTACTTCGTCGAAGCCGCTGCCCTTGATCGTATGGCCGAGGAACACTTTGTCGCTGAAATCGTGCCGCTGCGGGTTGAACTCGAACAGCCCGTTGCGCACCACCAGCGGCGCCATCTTCGGATTGAATTTTTCCGGCTTGCCGTTGGTCGGCGCGATGCCGACGCCGGAGAGGATCAGCGCCAACTGCTGCACGTCCTGCTGCGAATAGCCCGAGCCCACGCCCAGCGTGTGCAGCTCCATCAGCTCACGCGCGTAGTTCTCGTTGACGTGCCCTTTGGCGTTCTGATTGTTGTCGAGAAATTCCAGCATCGCCGGGCTTTCCAGCGTGGCCATCACCAGATCGCGGAACTTGCCGAGCGCGTGCGGACGAATGGCGTTCTGCGTGTAATCGCCCAGCTCCCAGCGCACGCGTCCTTTCGGCGCGTAGACGCTGAAATGGTTGAGCCAGAACCACACCAGCTGCTCCTTGAGCTGGTTCGGCCCATAGACGGCCTGCAGTAGTTCGGCCTGCTGCGCCTGCTGCTGCAGCTGGTTGCCCATGTCCTGCAGATTCTTTTTCGCGGCGACCTGATCGGGGCCGTCCGGCATCGTTTTGACGTGCTGCTGGGCGGCGTCCAGCTCCATCAGCAGCTGCTGTGGCGGCGTGGCGATGGCCTGGTAGCCGTCGAGCAGCGACGCGATGGGTGGCGGCAGTGAATCATTGATGTGGTCCGCGAGCTGCGCATCGAGCAGCCCGTTTCGACCCAGGTCGCGATAACGCGTTACCGCGGCGGTATCCAGGCCGAACCCGTCGCGGCGCAGCCAGGTGATGTCATCGGGCTTCAGCGGCGCCGTGCCGCGCGCGCTGGCGATGAGAGGAGCGAGCAGAACGAGGCATGCGCCGATGCGCAGGCGGGAAATAACAAGGCGTTTCGAAAGGGCGATTCGTTGGGGTTGCATGCAAGGCGTTTCCTGTGAAATCCATTTAGAGTCGTCGCGCCGCTCAACGAGCGTGCGCGACGTCGCACTCAGACCAGCTGCAGATCGCGCGGCTTTGCGCCGGGGAACACCGTCTGCATGCGGTTGCCCTGCAGCCCCCACAGGCGGCCGAGCAGGCCGGCGAGCACGTCGCGATAATTGTTCAACACCTGATAGTCGCGGTTCTGCAAGAGATTTTGTTGGGTCACGGCGATCTGTTCACCGGCGATGCGGCCACCGTTGACCTTGCCGCCGAGCACCCAGTGCACGGTGCCGTGGCCGTGGTCGGTGCCCTTGTCGCCGTTTTCGCGGAAGGTGCGGCCGAACTCGGAGACGACCACGACCGTGGTGTTGTTCCACTCGTCGCCCAGCGCATCGGCGTAGGCGGCCAGGCCGTCGCCGAGATTTTTCAGGTTATTGGCGAGGCCGCCGGTGACGCTGCCCTGGTTGACGTGGGTATCCCAGCCGCCGACATCGACAAAGCCGAGCTTGTACTGATCGCGCATCATGGTGGCGATGCGCTGCGTCTCAGTGGCGAAGTTGCGTGCGCTCGGTGCGCCGCGGCCCGCTTTGGCCATTTCGTCCATCAGATCCTTCGACACCGTCTTGCGTAGCTCCAGGCCGTCGGCCGTGGCGGAAGCCAGCGGGGTGCCGCGATACATGTCGGTGAGGATGGCCGACTGCCGCGCGTCGAACGAGGAGGCGGTATTGCCGCGCAGCGAAATGTTCGGCACGTCCTTGGCCGCGCCCTGCAGGCTCAGCGGCAGGTCGTTGGTGAAGGCGATGGTCGGCACGCCGGTGAGCTGGCCGGACAGTCGCGCGAGAAAGCCGGAACGGTAGTTGCCGGTAGCACCCGCTGCCTGGCCGCGCTCAATGTTGTCCTGCGTTTCGAAGTGGCTGCGCGAGAGATCGTCGGTGCCGGCGAATGGGATGAAGGCGACCTGTTTGCGCTGCCATAGCGGATAGATCGAATCGCGCAGCACCGGGTTGAGCCCCCAGTGGGCATCCAGCGCAATGGCACTGTTCGCGTTGCCGACGTCGGGCTTGGCGATGGCCAGGGTAGGCCGCGACTCGTAGTAGAAGTCGCTGCTGTAAGGCACCAGCAGGTTGTTGCAGTCGTAGCCGCCGCGCAGAAAAACGAACAGGAAGCGCGGTGAGCTGGCGGGCGCCGCAAACAGCTTGCCGGAGAAGGACAGCGTCGGCAGCGCGACGGCCGCCGAGGCGGCAGCGAGCAGAAATTCACGACGGTTCATAAGCACCTCGACTCAGTGGGTGTTCTGGAAATAACGCAGCGTTGTTGCATTTGATAAGCATCGAAATAAGTCGTACCCGGCTCATCGGTAATTGAACTCCGGCGAGGACAGCACAAACGTATTCCATTCTTCCGGTGACGTGGCCTTGCTCAACGCGGTGCGCGTGTTAGGCGATAGCATCGGCTCGATCGTCTGCTGATATACGGTATTGTTCATGACCGGCGGATCGACTCGCGCTGGCGGCGCATCGCCGACGGCGAAGAGGCGGTTTTTTCCGCTACCGATCATATGCGCCACGTCGAAGCGTTTGGCCATCTGTCCGGAACTCGACCAGTTGCCGCCATCCAGCGGCCAGCCGTCAGGCGTGACGCGGCCGAAGACCGGCTCGCCCATCTGGTTGAGCCAGTTCACCAGCGGCTGCGCGTTGCCGATCGGCTGTCCATCGTAAGCCAGCCGCATGGCGGAAACCAGAAACTGGGTCGGGTCCTTGAACTTTCTGGCCTCATGGGCCGAGTTCAGGCTGGCCGTCAGCGCTTTGGACAGAAACATCGTGCGCAGCACGGAAGCGATATCGCCGTCGGTGCGCTGGAACGTCTTCGCCATGGCATCGACCAGCGCGGCGGGCGGCTTATCGGCCACGAAATACTGCGCGATCTGTCCTGACACGAATGTCGCGCAAGCCGGCTGCTGCACGATCAGGTCCACGGCCTGCGCGATTTCGTCCGCGCCGCGGCCCTTGATCGTGTGGCCAAGAAAAATCTTGTCGCTGAAATCGTGCTTGTTGGGGTTGAAGACGAACAGGCCGTTGCGCACCATGCCGGGCGATTGGCGATGGAAAAAGCCCTGGTCCGCGCCATCCCCCTTGCCGAGGGCCAGGCCGGCGCCGGTGAGGATCAGCGTCAGCTGCTGCACATCCTGCTGGCTGTAGCCCGAGCCGACGCCCAGCGTATGCAGTTCCATGAGCTCGCGCGCGTAGTTCTCGTTGGTCTTGTCCTTGACGTTTTTTGCGTTGTCGAGAAACTGCAGCATCGCGGGGCTTTCCAGCGTCGCCAGCAGCAGATCCTTGAACTTGCCCAGTGCGCGGGGGCGAATCACGTTTTCCTCGTAGTCGGCCGCACCGATGGCGACGCCGCCTTTGGCCGCATAGACGCTGAAGTGATTGAGCCAGAACCAGACCATTTGCTCTTTCAGCTGGTCGGTGCCGTAAATGGCACGTAGCAACTCGGTTTGCTGAGCCTGCGTCGCCAGTTCGCGGCCGTGGATGCGCAGCGCTTTTTTGGCGGCAATCTTGCCATCGCCGTCCGGCATCGCCTGAATGCCCTGTCGAGCATCGCGAAACTGCACTGCCAGTTGGCTGATGGGGGTGTCGATGGCCTCGTAGCTCTGAATCATCGAAGCGACCTCGGGCGGCAGCGCATTGTCGCGGCGGTCGGCAAGCTGTTCATCCAGAAACCGTACGCGGCCAAGCTTTCGGTAATCTGACAATTCGGCCGAGTCGATACCGAAGCCGATCCGCTGCAGCCAGGCGATGTCTTCCTTCCCGAGCGGCTGTTCGCTCGACAGCGCGGGCGTGGCGGCCAGCACGCACAGCGTAGCGACTGCCAGCGCGGGCCATACCTTGCGTACCCGAGTGCCTGTTTTCGAGACCATGCCGATGCCCACGCGAGACGACGAAAGCGCCGCCGGAAGGCGACTTGTTTCCTATCAACGTATGAAATCGTGGTCGGCTGACTCGCCAACGAAAATAAAACGATTGTGTTGGCTTGGATTCACCTGGCGCGTCGCGAGAACTACCCAGCTGGGCAGTTATTTATGATCGAAGCGCGCTGCGCGTTTTTGCGACGCCGAGCCGCGTCAAAACTCGTCGACGAACTCGATGCCCGCTTCCAGTTCGTAGGCCACCGCTTCGGCGCTGCCGCGCACGGTGTCGGCGACTTCGTCGGTCGGCGTATCCACTTCGATGCAGTAGACCTGGCCTTCGCTGTCACTGACCGACTCGCTGGAGCTGGAGTCATCGCGCATCATCGGCATCAGATCGTCGACTTCTTCCACATGCTCGACGTCGTTGATGCCATGCAGTGCGGCGATGACCGAATCGGCGCTGGCGCGGCTGCCGATCAGACGAAAACGGACCATGGGCATAAGGGATTCCTTCGGCAAGATTCAGAACATGATGCTGACAAGCCGCACGCATACGCGAGGTGATGTCTTCGCTATTGGATACCATATGCGCCAGGCGGGCGTTTCCCTGCATCGCCCATCGCCGCGCCTTATCACCCGAGAACCGACCATGCCGAAGACCTACGATCGCGATTATTTCGACAAGTGGTATCGCGACCCGAAGCACGCGGTGGGCTCGCCTGCCGAGCTGAAGCGCAAGGTGGCGATGGTGGTGGCGCAGGCGGAGTATTACCTCGGCCGGCCGCTGCGCAACGTACTCGATGTGGGCTGTGGCGAGGCGACTTGGCGTGCGCCGCTGTTGTCCTTGCGGCCAGGCGTCGCGTATCGGGGTCTCGATGCGAGCGAGTACGTGGTTGCGCGTTACGGCCGGCGCCGGAATATCGGGCTGGCGCGTTTCGGGCAGTTGGAGCAGCTGCGCTTCGATACGCGCTTCGATCTGATCGTTTGCACCGATGTGCTGCACTATCTCAAGCCGGCGGAAATTCGCGCCGGCCTGGTCGGTATCGGCGAGATGCTGGAGGGTATCGCCTTCCTCGAAGTATTCACCCGTCGCGACGATGTGGCCGGCGATCACCATGGCTTCGTCTCGCGCGCGCCGTCGTGGTATCTGCGCCAGTTCGGCGAGGTCGGCCTACTGCCCTGCGGTTCGCACTGCTACCTGGGGCCACGGCTGGAGCGCCACATCGCGGCGCTGGAGCGGGCGCAATTGCCAGTTTGATGAACGGGGAACAGGGAACGCGGAACAAAAGCTTGAGCTCGCCGTGATCCGCTCTTTCCGTTCCCCGTTTTACCGCTTCTCCACTGTCTTGTCCTTGAACCGACAAAGATCGCGAATCACGCATTGCGGACAGTCCGGCTTGCGCGCCTTGCACACATAGCGGCCGTGCAGGATCAGCCAGTGGTGGGCATCCATCTTGAACTCGTCCGGGATCACCTTGACCAGCTTGTCTTCGACCGCGCGCACGTCTTTGCCGGGCGCCAGGCCGGTGCGATTGGCGACGCGAAAGATATGCGTATCGACCGCCATGGTCGGTTCGCCGAACGCGGTGTTGAGCACCACGTTCGCGGTTTTGCGGCCTACTCCGGGCAGGGCTTCCAGCGCTGCACGGTCGCGGGGCACCTCGCCGTCATGCCGATCGATCAGCAGCCGGCATAGCGCGATCACGTTTTTCGCTTTGGCATTGAACAATCCGATGGAGCTGATGTAGCGCTTCAGGCCGTCTTCGCCGAGATCGAAAATGGCTTGCGGGGTGTTGGCGACCGGATAGAGTTTCTTGGTCGCCTTGTTTACGCCAACATCGGTGGCCTGCGCCGACAGCACCACCGCGACCAGCAGTTCGAACGGTGTGCTGTACGCCAGTTCGGTGGTGGGGTGCGGATTGAGTTCGCGCAGGCGGGTGAACAGCTCGATGACGTCGGCGCGCTTCATGATTCACTTTTCATGGGTTGGTGGTCGGCTTTTTGGCTTTGGCGCGGGCGAGCGCTTCGAGCACCGGATTGCGTTGTGCGACGCGCTCCCCCACGGCGGCCTTGTGCGCCGCCAGCTCGGCGTCACGCTGCCGGCGCTGGCGTTCCAGTCGGGCTTCGCGCCGCTGGAAGTGCTCGCGTGCGGCATCGGCATGGGCTTGATCGATCTGTGTCGCAGGCATCGGCAGCAGCACGATGCAGTCGACCGGGCAGGCGGGCACGCAAAGTTCGCAGCCGGTGCAGTCGTCGGCGATGACGGTGTGCATCACTTTGGATGCGCCCACGATCGCGTCCACCGGGCAGGCCTGGATGCACTTGGTGCAACCAATGCAATCGGCCTCGACGATGCGCGCCAGCGCACGCGGCTTCTCGACACCGTGATCCGGGTCGAGCGGTACGATCGGTCGATTCAACAGCGAGGCGAGCCGCTCGATGCCTGCTGCGCCACCGGGCGGGCATTGATTGATCGATGCTTCACCGCGCGCTATGGCTTCGGCATACGGTCGGCAGCCGTGGTATCCGCACTGCTCACACTGCGTCTGCGGCAGGATCGCATCAATGCGGTCGGCGAGCGTTTGGAAAGAGGATTCGATGTTCACCGTCGCATTGTAACGACGGGCGACCTGCTGCGATGCATGTATAGCCGCTTGCCTGCCTGTCTATCGGCGGGTTGAATCGCCGAGCGATCGCCGCATGTATTCGGTACACCCTTCGCCAGATCGAGGAATCATCATGAAAATAGGCATCATCGGCGCCGGCCAGATCGGCGGCACGCTGGCTCGACGTTTCACCGAGCTCGGCCATCAGGTTTCCATCGCCAACTCGCGCGGACCGGCCTCGTTGGCCGACGTGGCGGCAAAGACCGGCGCGAAGGCCGTGACCGCCCACGAAGCGGCGCGCGCGGGCGACGTGGTTGTCGTGACGATCCAGCAGTCGCGCATCCCGGAGTTGCCCAAGGATCTGTTCGCCGGCGTACCCGACAGCGTCACGGTGATCGACACCGGCAATTATTATCCGCGCGAGCGCGACGGCCGCATCGAAGGTATCGAGGGCGGCCTGATCGAGAGCCGCTGGGTCGAGCAGCAGTTGGGTCGGCCGGTGATCAAGGCGTTCAACAATATCTACGCCAAGAGCCTCGGCGACAAAGGCACGCCGGTGGGCACGCCGGGACGCGTGGCGCTGCCGGTCGCGGGCGACGAAGCGGCTGCCAAGGCCGCCGTGCTGAAGCTGGTCGAGGAGCTGGGCTTCGATGCCATCGATGCCGGCGGCCTGGATGAGTCGTGGCGCCAGCAGCCCGGCACGCCGGTCTACTGCAAGGACTACGACGCGGCCGGCGTGCGCAAGGCCTTGTCCGAAGCCAGCCGGCAGCGCACGGCGCAGTGGAGCGGCACCGAAAACAGCCCGGGCACGTTTGAATCACCGGCGTGATTGCGCAGCAGCTTCATAAAATAAAAGCCGGCGGCCTCGAAGCAGCCGGCTTTTTATGGAAAGCGATCAGCGGACGGCGGCGCGCGACGTGACCGTTTCATAAGCTGCGCTAGCCGATGTGTGCGAATGACTTAAGCGGTCCCTTCCTTACCGAGCGTCGAAACGCCTGACGGGTGATTTCATTCCAGCGGTTTCAACGCCTTGGGCACTGGATACGTTTTGCCGTCGTAACTCAATCGATAAGCCGGTTGATCCTGCTTGCTGATCTTCTGCTGGCAATCGCCGTTCTTGCCCACCGAGGCCGTGGTGCTGGAGGCCTTTTCGGTCACCAGGATATCGGCGTAGCCATTGTGCGTAGCCGCGTCCATGGCGAGCGTGCGGTGGGTTTCGTCGAACGTCCCCGCGCATTGGGTATCCCATTCACCGCCGTTCTTGCGGGTAACTATCCCGTCAAGCACAGGGCGCAGCCTGTCGTGGTCAACCATATAGAGCGACAGATCCACTTCTCCGAAGGGATCGGGGCGAGAACTCCCCTCGAGGCTGATGCGCAGCCCGAAAGCCGACTGATCCGGCGTGAGTCGATAGCGCGCGGTATCGAACTGGATGTCGGCGATGCGAACGGCGTCGTCATTCATGCGCGCATGCAGGCGCAGTCTCGACTGGACCTTCAGCGAGTTTCGATCGATCACCAGCACATCGAGATCGCCCTCGTTGCCGTCGTCATCGATCTTGGTCATCAGTGGCACGGCCACCAGCAGCCGTTGCGGGTACGCGGGCCACGCGCGGCAGATCAGCGCGTGGGGGTCATCACCTGAAGCGTCGGCCGTGGGCAGCGTGATACTGGCATCGCCCACGCGGAAGCTGTCGGCTGAAGCTTTTGCCCCGGGGTAGGCCTGCTGCACGATGGTGGCGGCCTTGTTGCCGCAGGTGTCTTCGGCGTGCGCGATTGGGGTTCCGAGCAGCAGGGCGGCGACAATCAAAAAGCACTGTGTCTTCAGCATGCGCATGACTTCCTGTGTGGCTAATGCGACGCAACGAAAGCCTGATGCCGCTCAGCGGACAGTGGCACCCGGCGCGGCGCCCTGGTCGGCATCGAGCAGAAACAGATCGCTGCCACCGTCACCGGCGGAAAGAATCATGCCTTCGGACAGGCCGAAGCGCATCTTGCGCGGCGCGAGGTTGGCGATGAAAACCACGTTGCGGCCGACGAGTTTTTCCGGCTCGGCGTAGGCGGCGCGAATGCCCGAGAAGATCTGGCGCGTGCCGAGGTTGCCGGCGTCCAGTGCGAAGCGCAGCAGCTTGTCCGAGCCTTCCACGAATTCGCAGGCGGTGACTTTGCCGATGCGCAGATCGAGTTTGGCGAAATCGTCGATGGAAACGGTCGATGTCGCCGCGGCGTCGCCGCTGGTGGGCTGGTTGTCGTTCATGGGCTTGCTGGATTCCTTGGGTTTTTTAGTCGGCGCGCCCTTCGCTGGCGGCTCGCTGGAGGGAGCGCCCAGCGATTCCTTCGAGGCTTCGACCATAGCTTCGACGTGTTTCGGATCGATGCGGCCGAGCAGCGACTCGAACGGCTGGATCGTGTGGCCGAACAGCGTACGGCGCGCATCGTCGAAGCTGCCGATCGGCGCAGCGAGGAACTGTTCGGCAGCGGCAACGGTTGCCGGCAGGATCGGCTTGAGCAGTCCGGCCAGCAGGCGAAAGCCATTCAGCGCCAGCGTGCAGACCTGCTGCAGTTCGTCGCGACGGCTGTCGTCTTTCGCCATCAGCCACGGCGCCTTGGCCGCGATGTAGCCGTTGACCAGATCGGCGATGGTGACGAAGCGGCGAGTGACCTCGGCAAATTCGCCGGTTTCGTAAAGCTCGTCGACGCCGTCGTAGTGCGCCAGGAGGGTTTGCCACAGCGCGGATTCTTCGGTGCCGAAATGATCGGCCAGCTTGCCGTCGAAGAATTTCTGCACGAAGCCGGCGGTGCGGCTGGCAATATTCACCCACTTGCCGATCAGGTGCGAATTGACGCGCTCCTCGAAGGCCTTGAGGTCGAGATCCACGTCGACCGGCGCATCGCTGAGCATGGTGGCAAAGTAGTAGCGCAGGAATTCCGGATGCAGGCCCGCATCGAGATACGTGCGGGCCTTGATGAAGGTGCCGCGCGACTTGGACATCTTGGCGCCGTTGACCGACAGGTAGCCGTTGACGTGCAGCGCCGTCGGCGTGCGCAGCTGCGCACCGTGCAGCATCGCCGGCCAGAACAGGCCGTGGAAATTGATGATGTCCTTGCCGATGAAGTGGTGCATTTCGGCCGTGCTGTCCGGCGCCAGAAAGTCGTCGAACGTCAGCCCGGTCCGGTCGCACAGCGCCTTGAAGCTGGCGAGGTAGCCGACCGGCGCATCCAGCCACACATAGAAAAACTTGCCCGGCGCATCGGGTATCGGAAAGCCGAAATACGGCGCGTCGCGCGAGATGTCCCAGTCCTTCAGGCCGCCGTCCAGCCACTCCATCAGCTTGGCCACCACGCCGCTGTTGGCGACCGGCTTGCCGGCAGTGAATTTGCCGCCGAACCAGTCGCGCAGCAGCGGTTCGAACTTGGACAGCTCGAAAAAGTAGTGCTCCGAATCACGCAGCACCGGCGTGGCGCCGGACATCACCGAGTAAGGGGCGATCAGGTCGGTCGGCGCATACGTGGCGCCGCAGTTCTCGCAGTTGTCGCCGTACTGGTCGGGCGTGCCGCAGTTGGGGCACACGCCCTTGATGTAGCGGTCCGGCAGGAACATGTCCTTTTCCGGATCGAACAGCTGCTGGATGCTGCGGCGGGCGATGTAGGTTTGATTTTCCGCGCTGCCGCGCCGGGCGCCGTCGCGCAGTCGCGTATAGATCAGCGAGGCCAGCTCGCGATTTTCTTCCGAATGCGTGGTGTGATAGTGGTCGAAGCTGAAATGGAAGTCCGAAAAGTCCGCTTCGTGACCCGCACGAATGTCGGCGATAAACGCTTCAGGCGACACGCCGGCCTTTTCGGCGGCCAGCATGATCGGCGTGCCGTGCGCGTCGTCCGCTGCCACGAAATGCACCTCGTTGCCCATCATGCGCTGCGCACGCGCCCAGATATCGGTCTGGATATAACCCAGCATGTGGCCCAGATGCAGCGGGCCATTGGCGTAGGGCAGGGCGTGGGTAACGAGCAGGCGACGTGGCATGGCGGTTTTGATGACGGCGATTCGGCAGCGGGAAAGCCCCGAATTATGGCACGCAGGCATGACGGCCGGTGCGGCGTTCCCCTTGCGGGAGCCCGGAATGACTCAACCGAGCGTGCACGATTTGCAATGCATGTTTATGCATGTTTATATATGTTTATGAATATTCTAAACGACGTGGTGCAAGAGCCGTATGAAGCCGTCGGAGGGCGGGCCTTGCAAAAAGCCGCCCTGGCGACGCGCCTGATTTTTCTGATGGCGGGATTTGCGATGGCCAGCTGGGCGCCGATGGTTCCCTACGCCAAGGCCCGACTTCATCTCGACGATGCGGATCTCGGGCTCGTGCTGCTGGCGTTCGGCGGTGGGTCGATGCTGTCGATGCCGGCGATCGGCTGGCTGGCCGGTCGCTACGGCAATCGCCGCGTGATCGGCGCCGCGGGCCTTCTGATGTGTCTGGCTCTGCCGGTGTTGGCGCTGGTTTCCACGCTGCCGTTGCTTGCCGTGGGGCTGCTCTATTTCGGCGCGATGCTTGGCGCGGTGGATGTGGCGATGAACGCGCATGCGGTGGACGTCGAGCGGCTGCAGGGTCGCGCGATGATGTCCGGCTTCCACGGGCTTTTCAGCGTGGGCGGTCTGGTCGGTGCCGCGGGTATGAGTGCGATGCTGGCCAGCGGTCTGCCTTTATTGGCCTGTGCGCTGCTTGTCTCGCTGGCGATAGCGGTCATCGTTTTCAGTCAGCAAGCCAGCCTGCTGCGTGGGGCGGCTGCCACGCGCGGTGCGGCCGCACCGGCGTTCGTCTTCCGCCTTCCCCGCGGATTGCTGCTGCTGGTCGGCATGCTTTGCTTCGTCATCTTTCTGGCGGAAGGCTCGATGCTCGACTGGAGCGCGCTGCTGCTGCGCGACTTTCGCGGTACTGCAGCGGCGTCTGCCGGCATCGGCTATGCGTGTTTCTCAGTGGCGATGGCCGTTGGACGGCTGACCGGCGATCGCCTGGTCGCGTGGCTCGGCCCGGTGTGGACGGTGCGCGCGGGCGCAGCGCTGGCAGCGATCGGTTTTCTCATCGCGGCGTTGCTGCCGTGGAAAGCCACCGCGCTGCTCGGCTTTGTGCTGGTCGGCCTGGGCGCTGCCAACGTGGTGCCGGTGATGTTCAGCGCGGCGGGCCGTTTGCCGGCGAGCGCGCCGGCGGTGTCGATCGCCGCCGTGACCACACTGGGCTACGCCGGCCTGTTGCTGGGACCGGCGTTGATCGGCTTCGTCGCCCACGCAACCACTCTGCCTGCGGCGCTGGCCTGCGTGGCGGCGCTCTTGCTGCTGGTGGCGGCGTCCGCGCGCGTGGTGCGCCGTTGATTTCTTCTTTCTTGCATGGAGTGAATGCCGTGAACGATGCATGGGTCGACGAACCGGAGCAGCCTGCGCCCGATACGGTGATTTTCGATATCGGTGGCGTGCTGATCGACTGGAATCCCCGCTATCTCTATCGCCAGTTGTTCGACGATGAAACGGCCATGGAACGATTTCTCGCCGAGGTATGCAGCCCCGAGTGGAACGAACGGCAGGATGCCGGTCGCTCTTGGGATGAGGCGATCGCGCTCTTATTGGCGAAATTCCCTCGGCAGGCGTCGCTGATCCGCGCTTACCGCGAGCGCTGGGACGAAATGCTCGGCGGCGCCTTGCACGACAACGTGGCCGTGCTCGATGCGCTGCGTCAGCGCGGCGTGCGCGTGTTTGCCTTGACCAACTGGTCGCACGACACGTTCGTCATTGCGCGGCAGCGCTATGCCTTTCTGCAGTGGTTCGAAGACATCGTGGTTTCCGGCACCGAGGGTTTGATCAAACCGGATCCGGCCATCTTTCGGCTGCTGCTGGCGCGCGGTGGTATCGACGCGGCGCGCGCGGTCTACATCGACGATACGCTGCGGCACGTCGATGCAGCGAAGGCGCTCGGCATGCGTGCGCTGCAGTTTCGCGATGCGGCGGGCTTGCGCCGCGAGCTCGCCGCGATGGGCTTGCTGGCGCCCTTGTCGGAGGCGACCGCGTCATGACCACGCCCACGCCCGACGAAGCGCTGCCGCGCGAACGACAGCAGTGGATTCTCGAACGGCTGCGCAGTCATGGTCGCGTGGTGTCGGTGGAACTGGCGCAGACGTTTCGGGTATCGGAGGACGCGGTTCGTCGCGATCTGCGCGAGCTGGCGGCGCAAGGACTGTGCAAGCGCGTCTACGGTGGCGCGCTCCCGCTTTCCGCGGCATCGACGCCGTTGAAACAGCGTCGTCAAGAACATGCCGAGCGGAAGATGGCGCTGGCGCGCAAGGCCGTGACGCTGGTGCGTCAGGATCAGGTATTGCTGATCGATGCGGGTTCGACCAACGCGGCCATCGCCACGGCCCTACCTGAAAATTTCGGCTTGACCGTGGTCACCAATGCACCCGACGTGGCGCGCATCCTGATCGATCGCGAAGGTTTCGAGGTACTGCTGATCGGCGGTCGCATACACGCCGGTATCGGCGCTGCCATCGGGGCGCAGGCGATCAAGGACATCCGCCGCATTCGCGCCGATCTCTGCTTTCCCGGCGCCTGCGCCATCGACGCTGAGCACGGCTTGTGGAGTTTCGACAGCGAAGAGGCGCTGCTGAAGCGGGCCATGATCGAGGCCAGCGGCGAAACGGTGGTGGTCGTGACGCAGGACAAGCTGGGATCGGCCGCGACATATCAAGTTGCCGGCATGGACGAAGTGCATCATCTGGTGATCGAACATGCGGTGGATCGCGCCACGCGCGGGGCGTTGACCGCCAGCGGCGTCACGGTGCATCGGGCGGATGCGGTCAGCGGTTGAAGCCCTGCGATATCGCGCACGCGGAGCCATAAAAAAACCCCATGCCGGATAAAAACATGGGGTCTTTCAGGGTGGATGACCTTTTCAGCGCTGTGGCAGCGAATTATTGCGACAGGCGATACCAGGTCTGCGAGCGGCCGAGCAGCGAGAAGCCGATGTAGCCGCGCACGTCCATTTTCCGGCCGCCGTTGTCGAGCGTGAGCTTGACCTTATAGACCTTGCCGGTTTTCGGGTCGAGAATCTTGCCGCCATCCCACACGTCGCCGTCCTTCTTGACGCCGGACATGATCGTCATGCCTTCGACCGGCTGATCCTTGAGCGCGCCCTCGCACAGCACGCATTTGGGATGCTCGCCGCCGCCTTTGGCGATTTCTTCCGGGGACAGGTTCATGATCTGCAGAACCTTGCCCTGGAGCGTGCCTCCATTATCGGTGATCTCGATGACCGACTTCTGCTTGCCCGAGACATCGTCGATCTGCTTCCATTTTCCGACTGGCGAGTCGGTGGCCGCCATGGCGGTTGCGGCCGCCAGCAACAGGCTGGTGGCGAATGCGATGCGAAACACTTGCTTCATGGTATTTCCTCCCGTACGAAAGCGTATGGATGCAGAGTGACCAGCCGTCGGGAAGCGGTCAAGTTGCACTGCGCAAAGACTGATTTTTCACATATGGCCGGCCTGTATGGCGCCGACTGGCATAATGCGCAGCTGACTCTTTCCGATTGCTTATAACGAATGAATGTCTCTATCGAAGCCCTGGTTCGCCGCGTTCTCGCCGAGCAAACAGATCCGCACACGGGCGCTCCCTTGGTCGACGCCGTACGCGCTATCGGCGTCGATGGCGGCCGCGTTTCCGTCGATATTCAGTTGGGTTATCCCGCTATCGGTGCCGTTGACGAGCTGACCAAACGCGTCCAACAGGTGCTCGAAGCCGAGCCGACCATTGAGTCGGCGGCGGTGTCGATGACCAGTCGCGTCCATGTCCACAAAGTACAGGGCACGCTGGCGCCGCTGCCCAACGTGAAGAACATCATCGTGGTCGCCTCGGGCAAGGGCGGCGTGGGCAAATCCACCGTCTCGGCCAATCTGGCGTTGGCGCTGCAGGCGGAGGGGGCCAAGGTGGGCGTGCTGGATGCGGATATCTACGGTCCGAGCCAGCCGCGCATGCTCGGCGTCAGCGGCAAACCCGAGTCGCCCGATGGCAAAGTCATCATCCCGATGCAGGCGCATGGCCTGTCGGTGATGTCGATCGGCTTCCTGGTCGAGGAAGACACGCCGATGATCTGGCGTGGCCCGATGGTGACCCAGGCGATGATGCAGCTGCTGACCGATACGCGCTGGGAGCAACTGGATTATCTGATCGTCGACCTTCCGCCAGGCACCGGCGATATCCAGCTGACCCTCTCGCAGAAGGTGCCGGTGGCCGGCGCGGTGATCGTCACCACGCCGCAGGACATCGCGCTTTTGGACGCGCGCAAGGCGCTGAAGATGTTCGAGAAGGTCGAGGTGCCGGTGCTGGGCGTAGTGGAAAATATGGCGACGCACGTGTGCTCGAACTGCGGCCACGAGGAACATATTTTTGGCGAAGGCGGCGGTGCGCGCATGGCCGAGCAATACGGCGTGCCGTATCTGGGTTCGCTACCGCTGGATATCCGCATCCGCGAGCAGGCCGATGGCGGTACGCCGACGGTCGTGGCCATGCCGGATTCCGATCTGGCCGCCCGCTATCGTGAAATCGCCCGCAATGCCGCCGGGCGCCTGTCGCGTCAGCCGCGCAACAAGTCGCTGGGGCTGGGCAAAATCGTGGTGCAGGGCGCGCCTGCCGCATGATGCGGCAACGCGTGCTGTGCCTGTCGGGCAGCCTGCGCCGGATCTCGACGAATACGGCGGTACTGCAGGCAGCGCAGCAACTGGCGCCGGACACGCTCGAACTCGAGTTATATACCGGTCTTGGCCGCTTGCCGCTGTTCTGTCCGGATGACGACGTCGAGCCGTTGCCGGCCACGGTACAGGCGTTGCGCAGTGCGGTAGGTCGCAGCGATGCGCTGCTGATTGCCTGTCCCGAATACGCCCATGGCGTGCCGGGTGCGTTCAAGAACCTGCTCGACTGGCTGGTTGGCAGCCTGGAGTTTCCGGGCAGACCGGTGGCACTGCTGAATACCTCTGGCCGTGGTTCGTTTCATGCGCAGGTCGCCTTGCGCGAGATCCTGCGCACGATGTCTGCGCAGTTGCTGGAGTCAGCCTGTATGACGGTGCCGTTGTCGGGCGCAGGCTGTGAGGTCGGGGCGATCCTGGACAACCCGGCGCGCTGCGCCGAATTGCGTGGCGTCCTGGCCGCGCTTGCCACGGAACTGTCCAGTGGGTGATGCCCAAGGCGCATTGCGCGGCCCGTGCCGTGGTATTTTGGGCACCTTTGGCCGGGTTCGTGCCCAGCCGCAGCCCGCTTTGAGACTGGAGATCGCGTGAGCATCAAACCTGACAAGTGGATTCGCCGCATGGCGGAGCAGCACGGCATGATCGAGCCGTTCGAGCCCGGCCAGGTCAAGCTGCGGGACGGCCAGAAGCTGGTCTCCTACGGCACCTCCAGCTACGGCTACGACGTGCGCTGCGCCAACGAATTCAAGATATTCACCAATATCAACTCGACCATCGTCGACCCCAAGCATTTCGATGCGGGCAGCTTCGTCGACGTGACGGCGGATGTCTGTATTATCCCGCCCAATTCGTTCGCCCTGGCGCGGACGGTCGAGTACTTCCGCATTCCGCGCAAGGTATTGACCATTTGCCTCGGCAAAAGCACCTATGCACGCTGCGGCATCATCGTCAACGTGACGCCGCTGGAGCCGGAGTGGGAAGGTCACGTGACGCTGGAATTTTCCAACACCACGCCACTGCCGGCACGCATCTATGCCAACGAAGGCGTAGCGCAGATGCTGTTCCTCGAATCCGACGAGGAATGCGAAACCAGTTACAAGGATCGCGGCGGCAAATATCAGGGCCAGCAGGGCGTTACGCTGCCGCGCACCTGAGCCATCGCTTCCTGCGCCTGAACGGCCTTTGTAAAGGCCGCTGCCATTGCCGCAGCCGGGCGCTACACTCCAACCGATTGAATCGATCCACCGCACGGGAGACTTGCATGATCCGTTTTTCCACACTGCTGAAGCGCGCCACGGCCGCGATCATGCTGGGCAGCGTTGTGCTGCTTTCCGGTTGCCATATGTTTGGTGGGACGAAGCAGGTTCCTTCCTATACGGTGAAAGGTCAGTTTGACACCACCATCCAGGCTTACAAGGAAGGGCAATTTCTTGTCGATGGCGCCGTTTTGTCGGCAATCGACACAGGTAGCCATTTCGCCTATCTGAAAGATCAGGGCAAATTGCCCAAGACGGTGCTGCTGACGGCCAGCGACGATTCAAAAATCCGTAAAATTCACTTGCAGTACATGGCTCGCCTGCAGCTCGATTACGGTTTTCGCGTGTATTACCAGGACAAGGATCAGTTGGTCGAAATCAACCCGGTCGATACCAAGGCGCGCGCTCTGGAAGATCACCACGAGAAAGCACCGATTGAGGACTCCGCTCCACCGCCGCAGGACCATACCGGTGCGGGTAACGGTTACTGACCAGGCAATTTCTACCGTCTAGTCAAAAGGTCCGCGGAGCAATCTGCGGACCTTTTGCTTTTGAGTCGTTCAATGAGGCGAGCTGGGCGTGCTTAGCGCTGTATCAATCTATTGCACCGGCAGAAAGCTTGCGATCAACGCTGGTGACAATGGCGGTGCGCAGCGCAATCTCAAGTCCCTGCACGACATCAGCCTGCGCCATGCTGGCGGCGCCGCGCAAGCGTGCAGCCTGCTCCGGTAGGTAGGGAATATGCATGAAGCCTGCCCGCACGCCGCGCTTTTCAGAAGCTAGATGCAGCATGGCGTAAGCGATATGGTTGCAGACGTAGGTTCCCGCCGTTTGCGATATCTCGGCCGGCAGTCCCTTCGCGTGGAGCGCAGCAAGCATGGCTTTGATCGGTAGGGTGCTGAAGTATGCCGCCGGACCATCGGCAATCACCGGCTCGTCGACCGGCTGTGCGCCGGCGTTGTCGGCGATGCGCGCGTCCTGCACGTTGATGGCGACGCGTTCGATCGATAGCTGAGTACGACCGCCCGCTTGGCCCACACCGAGCAAAATAACCGGGGCGATCTCGCGGACGGCCGCCTTCAAGACGCGCAGCGAGCCGGCGAATTCGGTCGGCAGCTGACGGGCCACGATGCGATGCCCGCCGATGCGCTTTCCGTCCAACGTGCGCACCGTCTCCCATGACGGGTTGATGCTTTCGCCGCCAAACGGATCGAAGCCGGTCAGCAGAATGCGTGGCAGATCCTGGTGGGTGGTCTTTGGCATGGTCGGTGATCGAATCAGCGGAACACCAACAGATACATCAGCATGACGTTGGCGGCAAGAATCGCCAGCGCGCTGCCGAGCTGGGCACGAATCACGCCGTACGGGCTGCGCAGTTCCAGCAGGGCGGCCGGCACCAGATTGAAGTCGGCAGCCATCGGCGTCATCAGCGTGCCGCAATAGCCGCACAGCATGCCCATCGAGCCGAGAATCGCCGGATTCGCGTGATGCTGCTGGATCAACAGCGGCAGGCCGATGCCGGCCATCATCACTGGAAAGGCGGCGAAGGCGTTGCCCATGATTACGGTGAAGATCACCATGCCCAGCGCGAACCCCAGCAGGCAGGCGAGCGCGCTACCGGTAGGCAGCCAAGCGCTGGTGAGCCCGGAAATCGCGTTGCCGACGCCACTCTCGGTAAACACTTGGCCCAGTGCAGCGAGTAGCAGCGGCAAAACGGTAGCCCAGCCGATCGCATCGAGCAGGCGTCTGCCTTCGAAGAACCCGTCTTGCATCGGTGCGCGGGTGACGCGCGAGGCAGCGAACAGTGCGACAACACAGGCGAGCGCCAGGCCGGTCAGGGTCAGCTGCGGCTTGGCGAATACGGCGTAGCCCATGATCGACAGATGTGGGCCGAGCAGCGCGATCAGCAAGGTCACCAGTGGAATAAGCAGCGCAGGTACGAATAATCGGTGACCAAATCGCAGCGCCGATTGCCGGCGCGTCTCGCTGCCGACATCCTGCGCGTGCGGCACACGCCGCAACCGCGGCGCCAGCAGTGCGAGCAGAATCACGCCACCACCGACCAGTTGCGCGGGCAGTTCGTTCCCTGCTGCCTGCTGTGCCAGCACCTCGTCGCCACTGGCGAAAAGCAGGCCCAGCAGTAGCCAGAATGCCGCGCGCCAGCCCTGGCGCTCGCGCAGATGGCGTAGCCCTGCATAGAGCAAAAAAGCGGCGATCAGCCAGTAAGCGTATTCAACCCGCAGCATGCTCAGCCTTTCCTTGGTGCATGAACGTCGCCGGCCCGGCGTTGCAGCTGCCGTTGATAAAGCCAGACGCGCACCGATTGAATGACGAAGGCGGCCACAGCGGTCGGCAAGGCCCATAGAGCAATCGCCAACGGCGACAACTCGATGCCGTGCTGGGTATAGAACGCCTGAATCAGCAGCACGCCGCCGAGCGCAATGAACACGTCCTCGCCGAAGAAGCGGCCGACGTTGTCGGTGGCGGCCGCGATGGCGCGCACTTCATCGCGATCGGCATCGGTCAATGCCGGCAGGATTTTTTCCGCCGCCGCCTCGCTCATCGGGGCCAGCAGTGGGCGCACCGTTTGCGGTGCACCGGCGACGCCAGTCAGGCCGAACATCGCCAGCACTTGGCGCACGAGAAGGTAGCTCATCAGCAGTCGCGCCAGGCTCAGACCGCGCAGCTGGCCGATCCAGCGCTGCGCGTGTTCGCGTAACCCGGCACGCTCAAGCAGGCCGATCACCGGTAGGGTCAGCACAAAAAGCAGCAGCAGGCGGCTGGAGACGAAGCTTTTGCCCAGCAGCGCGAGCAGCGTCAGCGGGGCGATGCCGGCCAGCAGACCACTGGTCAGTGCGGCGCACACGACAACCGGCACCGGATTGAAGCGCAACAGAAAACCGATCACGATCACGGCGATGCCGAGCAACGGCCAGTAGTTCATCGGCTCGTCTCGGTAATGGCCGCGGCCTCCGCTAACAACGTCGACGCGACCAGCATCATTGCGTGCCCGGTGCGCTGATTTGCAAGCCAGCAGTCAGCAAGGCTTCGTGCAACCGGCTGGCGAACATCAGCGCGTGCGCGCCGTCGCCATGCAGGCATAGCGTGTCGGCGTGCAGCGATACGGTGCTTCCATCGTTGGCGATGACATGACCGTGCTGTGCGATAGCGATCGCCTGCGTTGTCGCGTCGTCGATGTCCTCGATGACGGCACCGGTTTCGCCGCGTGGCTGCAGCGAACCATCGTTGCGATAGCGCCGGTCGACAAACGCCTCGCTCGCCGCCGGCAAACCGATGGCTTCGGCCGACGCGATCAGCGCGGAGTTCGCCAGGCCAAACAGGCGCAGCCGCGGATCGAACCGATGAACGGCGTCGGCGATGGCGTCGGCGAGCGCGGCGTCGCGTGCGGCCATGTTGTACAGCGCGCCGTGCGGTTTGACGTGCGCCAGCCGCGTGCCGGCCGCGACGGCGAAGGCGTGCAGGGCGCCGATCTGGTACAGCGTCATGGCGTGTACTTCGGCCGGTGTCACGCGCATTTCGCGCCGGCCGAAACCCTGCAGATCCGGCAGGGATACGTGCGCGCCGATCGCCACGCCGTGTGCCATGGCCTGTTTGACGGTGTACTGCATGATCGTGGGGTCGCCGGCATGGAAACCGCAGGCGATGCTGGCGGAGCTGATCAGTGCCAGTACCGCATCGTCGGCGCCCATGCGCCAGGCGCCGAAGGACTCGCCGAGGTCGCAGTTCAGGTCGATGCGTTTCATCGCGTATCCCCTCTCATCCCATCCCACTCCATCTCGTTCGCTTAGTGTGCCGTCCGATCCAGCCGGAGCCTGCGCTGGATCGTCTGGATCAACTTCCCCAGCCGCTGCTCACGTTCGTGCAATCGTCGGACAGCGTCGTCGAGCGTGCTCGGACGAAAGCATACGGCATCACCGGGACGACGCTGTGCCAGTCGCGGTAGATCCACCACGGCGATCTGGCCGATGCGTGGGTAGCCGCCGGTCACCGGCGCTTCGGCCAGCAGTGCGATCGGCTGGCCGGACGGCGGCAGCTGCAGCGTGCCGGGAAGGGTGGCTTCGGAGATCAGTTCCAGCGGCTGGCGCAGGCTCAGCGTATGGCCGTCCAGACGTCCGGCGGTTCGGTTGCTGTCCTTGCTCAGAACGAACTTTCCATCATGCAAAATTTGCTGCGATCTTTTGTCCAAAAGCGCCGAGTGTTTGCCCGCCAATAGCGCCAGCGGCCGGAAAGCGAAGTCGAACCACGGATGCGGGTCGATGCTCCAGGGCAGCGATGTCAGTTCATCGTTGTGGTGCATGGATGCTTGCGATGTGCACGCTCCCGTCGGCAGTGCGTCACCCGCGCGCAGCGCCCGGCCGTTGGCGTAGCCCAGCCTGGCATGCAGATCGGTACTGCGGCTGCCCAGCACCTTCGCCACGTCGAAACCGCCGCCCACGGCTAGATAGCTGCGGCAACCCACCGACATGCCGCCGAGCTGCAGCACGCTTCCGGCGGGCAGCTGGCAGCGCGTCCACATCGGGATCGGTCGACCGTCGACCGACGCCTCTATCGTGGCGCCGGTCAGCGCGATCACGGTCGCTTCGATAAATTTCAATGTGGGTCCGAGCAAGGTGCATTCGATCGCCGCCTCGTTGTCGACATTGCCGACCAGCGCGTTGGCCAGCTGCAAGGCCGGCCCATCCATCGCGCCTGCGCGTCCCACGCCAAGCGCCGCATGGCCCGGGCGACCGGCGTCCTGCAGCGTGCTCAGAAGCCCGGGCTTGAGGACGATGACGCTCATGCGGATCGCGCTTTGGCGATCTGCTGAAAGGTCGCCCGATCGATCGCGCGGAACCGAACCCGATCGCCGGCGGCCAGCAGCGATGGAACATCGGCGGCGACATCGAACAGCTGCAGCGGGGTGCGTCCGATCAGCTGCCAGCCGCCGGGCAATTCAGTGGGATAGATACCGGTCTGTCGGCCACCGATGGCGACGCTGCCGGCGGGCACTCGCTGGCGCGGATCGGTCCGGCGCGGTACGGCAAGTGCCGGATCCAGTCCGAGCAGATAGGGAAAGCCTGGCGCGAAGCCGAGCATCGCCACTCGATATTCCACCGCGCCGTGGCGCACGATGACGTCCTCGATGGAAAAGCCGGTGAGCGCGGCAACGTCGGTCAGATCGGGGCCGTCGTAGAGCACGGGTATCTCGATCAGCGCAGATGCGGTCGCTGCCGTCGACAGGTCGGCCAGCGCGGCGATAACGGCATCGCCCAGCTGCTGATGCGGCGAGCGTCCTTCGAGCGCAGGCCAATGCGCGGGATCGAAACGCAGCAGCACGCTGGCATAGGCCGGCACATATTCCAGTGTCGGCAGCCGCTCTCGCAGATGCGCGGTAGCCGCATGGACGCAGGTGTTGAGGGAACTATCGATCGTGTCGCCGAAGCGCAACAGCAGGGCGTTCTCCGCCATCGCCTCCCACTGCACGGCAGTCGGCACGGCGCTAATGGGCGGTGCCGCCGAGCGCGTCACGCAGTGCCTCGACTCGTTCGTTCAGCGCTGGCGCGCCGTACGTCTCGGCCTTGCCATGGCCCCATACCGGGCCGGGCCATGCGGCGTCGCCCTCGATACGCGCCACCAGATGAATATGCAGCTGGCGCACGATATTGCCCAGCGCGCCGAGGTTGAGCTTGTCGCAGGGCGCCACCGCGCGCAGGGCGGCGGTGGCGCGGTCGACTTCATGCCACAGCGTTGCTTGGTCCTCAATGGCCAGATCGGTGATTTCGACCAGGCCGGCGCGGCGCGGTACCAGCACCAGCCACGCGTAGCGCGCGTCGTTCATCAGCAGCACGTCGCACAGCGGGAGCGACATCACGTCGACCGTGTCGGCCGCCAGTCGCGCATCGAGTGCGAAATGCCGATCGATCACGCCAGGTTCTTCTCGAAGAAGGCCAGCGTGCGCTCCATCGCCAGCTTGGCGGCGCTCGCGTCGTAGCTGCCGCGCTGGTCGCAGTTGAAGCCATGGTCGGCGTCGTAGACGTAGAAGCCGGCATCCGGATTGGCGGCCTGCACCTTGGCGCGATCGTCGGCGCTGATATGCGCGTCGCGTTCGCCGTAGTGGAACAGCAGCGGCGCCTTGGCCTGCAGGTCGACGAACATGACGTTGCGCCCGCCGTAGTAGCTCACGCCCGGCAGGCCCAGCTTGATCGCCGACAGGTACGCCACGCTGCCGCCCCAGCAGAAGCCGACGGTGCCGACTTTACCCGCGCCGGCAATACGCTTGGCGGCGGCTTCGACGTCCTGGATCGGCTGGTCGAAGCCGACCTTGCCGACCAGATCGATACCGGCCTTCATGCCGGCTTCGTCGTAATTCAGCTCGACGTTTTTCTCGGCGTGATCGAACAGCGCCGGTGCGATGGCGGTATAGCCGGCCTGGGCAAAGCGATCGGTGACGTCGCGGATGTGGCTGTTGACGCCGAAGATCTCCTGGATCACCACGATACCGCCCTTGGATTTGCCCGCGGGTTCCGCCAGATAGGCGTCGATAGTGGTATTGCCGCTTTCAAGCTTGATGAACTGGCCCATGAGTTGTCCTGTGCTGTGGTTGGGGGGTATCGGTGGCATCGCATGGAGAGCAGGGAAGCGATGCCGACGAAACGGTGGATCGAATGCGCGAAGTCTAGCGCGAGGCACCGCCCGGGCATGTTAGACATTCGTCGTCGCAAGGTGCTGCGGCCGATGGACGCGGCGCGCGGGGTACAATACGCAGTCTTGCCATCACGTTTCCAGCCCATGCCCGCCTCAGCCAGCCCCTCTGCCAGCACGCAAAAAATCGGTTTCGTCAGCCTGGGTTGCCCCAAGGCGCTGGTCGATTCCGAGCGCATCCTCACCCAGCTCAAGGTCGAGGGCTACGAGATCGTGCCCAGCTACAACGCCGCCGACGCGGTGGTGGTGAACACCTGCGGCTTTATCGATTCGGCCGTGCAGGAGTCGCTGGACGCGATCGGCGAGGCCTTGCACGAGAACGGCAAGGTGATCGTCACCGGCTGCCTGGGCAAGCGCGAGAGCCTGATCCGCGAGGCCTATCCAGACGTGCTGTCGATCAGCGGTCCGCAGGACTACGCCAGCGTGATGACGGCGGTGCACAAGGCACTGCCGCCGATGCGCAACAAGTTCCTCGACATCGTGCCGGACACGGGCGTGAAGCTCACGCCCAAGCACTACGCCTATCTGAAAATTTCCGAAGGTTGCAACCACCGCTGCAGCTTCTGCATCATTCCGTCGATGCGCGGCAACCTCGTCTCGCGCCAGGTCGACGAAGTGCTGCTGGAAGCCGAACGGCTGGTGAAGGGCGGCGTCAAGGAGCTGCTGGTCATCTCGCAGGACACCAGTGCCTACGGTGTGGATCTGAAATACGCCGAGCGCCCGTGGCGCGACAAGACCTACCGCACGCGCATGACCGAACTGTGCGAAGGCCTGTCGGAGCTGGGCGTGTGGTCGCGGTTGCATTACGTCTACCCGTACCCGCACGTCGACGAAATCATGCCGCTGATGGCAGAAGGAAAATTGCTGCCGTATCTGGATATTCCGTTCCAGCACGCCAGCCCGCGCATCCTCAAGCTGATGAAGCGGCCGGGCAATATCGACCGCACGCTGGAGCGCATCAACAACTGGCGCAAGGTCGTGCCGGATCTGACGATTCGCAGCACCTTCATCGTCGGCTTTCCCGGCGAGACCGACGCCGAGTTCGAGGAGCTGCTCGATTTTCTGCGTGAGGCCAAGCTCGATCGCGTCGGTGCGTTCGCCTATTCGCCGGTCGACGGCGCCAAGGCCAACGAGCTGCCCGATCCGGTTTCCGAAGAGCTGAAGGAAGATCGCCTCGAGCAGTTCATGATGGTGCAGGCGGAGATTTCCGCGGCCAAGCTGCAGCAGAAAATCGGTCGCACCATCAAGGTGCTGGTCGACGAAGCCGGGAAGGACGGTGCAATCGCGCGTTCGGCCGCCGATGCGCCGGAAATCGATGGCACCGTCATCATTGCGGACGGTCAGAAGCTGCGCCCGGGTCAGTTTGTCGACGTGGTCGTCGAGTCCGCCGACGATCACGACCTGCACGCCCGCCTCGTCGGCTGATCCATGCGCTATCACGCGCCGGCGCGCGGGACGGTCGATGCGGCCGCGTTTGCGCGGCTGCCGCTGGCGGCGTGGCGCGATCATGCCGCGAAGCTGGAGGGCGTTAATTGGCCGTCCATCGATACGCTGAACGATGCGCTCCCCAGCGATGCCTACGTCCGGTTCGTTGCGCAGACGCCAGAACTGCTCGCCGATGGCATGCACTACGAGCAGCGCATCGCCGAGCGCGGTGAAATTGCCACCCGTGAGGGCAACTGGCACGACCTGCTCAATGCGCTGATCTGGCTGCGCCATCCGGCGTTGAAGCAGGCGTTGAACCGACGTCAGGTCGACGAGATCGCACGCATGGGGCCGAAACAGCGCTCGCGCCCGCAGTACGCGATGACCCACTTCGACGAAGCCGGTGTGATCGTCGCCGTGCGCGACCCCGCGCTGCTGGCGCTGTGGAATGCGCACGACTGGTATGGCCTGTTCTGGAATCGGCGGCGGGCTTGGCTCGACGGCAGCATCGAAGTGGAAGTATTCGGCCATGCGCTGCTGGAGCACGCGCTGAGCCCGGATAAGCTGCTGGTCGGCAAGGCGCTGGTCTTCCAGCCGACGACCACGATGGACATGGCGGATGTGCATCGCGCCTGCGTCGATGCCGTGATGAGTGGACAGCTGCTGTGCGATCCGTTGGAGCTGCGGCCGCTGCCGCTATCGGGCATTCCGGGCTGGCATCCGCAGAGCGACGACGAAGCGTTCCATCGCAGCGCGGACTGCTACCAGCCGCGGCGGGCGGACCGCGAGTATCCCGACGCCTTGCGTCTGGCCTGAACCAGGCGTTGCTCCACGCTCACACTGACTAAATGCGCCGATGCTAGGCTCTGCGTTCACCGAAACCAACCAGGAGCGTTTGATGAAAACACGTACGACGGTAAACAAGCGCTTTAGGCGACCGCTGCTGTTATTGCTCGGCGGCATGCTGGCGATGGCCCCGTTCTGGTCGCAGGCGCAGCAGGTTCCGGTCTTTTCGCCGGAAGACAAGCAGGCGATCGAGAATTACAGCTTGAACGAAGACAACTTCAAGCGACTCGTCGGTGCGACCAAGGAAGCGCACGACCTGCACATCAATCCGGAGCAGCCGAAGGATTTTTCCAACGTGCACAGCCTGGACGATCTGGCCAACCTGCCGGTGGCGCAGGACAAGCGCGTGGCTCCGCTGCTGCAGAAGTACGGCTTCACGCCGCGCGAATTTCTGCTGGCGAACTTTGCGCTGATGAATGCGGGTATGGCCGTGCAGGCCAAGAGCCATCCGGAAGCGGCGCAGTATATGGACAAGAGCCGGATCAACCCGGCCAATGTCAGCTTCTACGAAGCACACGAGGAGCAGATCGGCGCGCTGCAGCAGGAACTGAACGGCGCTCAATAGTCGCTTTCGACGCCTGCGGCAATCGTCGCGGGCGTCACCTTCCAGCGGCCGCCTTCAGGCGTATTCGATGCCGATAATGGCGAACGCTGCCGGACCATGCGGCAATTCCACGTTGAACTCGTCGTCGACACGTCGCTTCAGCGCGGCACGCGCCAGCGGCGAGTCGATACTGATCCACCCACGCTTGGCGTCGGTCTCGTCCGGCCCGACGATCCGGTAGTGGACGATCTCGCCGGTATCGACGTTTTCCAGTTCGATGCGCGCGCCGAAAAACACCAGGCCCGGATCGCCCGGCAGTCCTTCCGCGACTTTCAGATCGGGAATGCGCTTGCTCAGATAGCGCGCCCGCCGGTCGATTTCACCCAGCTGCCTTTTGCGATAGATGTATTCGGCGTTTTCCGAACGATCGCCTTCGGCTGCCGCGGCGGCCAGAGCCTTCACCACCTGCGGCCGCAGCACGTGCCACAGGTGATCGAGCTCGGCCTTCAGCCGCTCGAAACCCTCGCGGGTGATGATCGCGGTGGAGCGGGGTGACGGCGGGCGCCAGCGGCTCATGGCGTGCGCGCCAGGCGCGATCGCTGCAGGCCGATTTCTGCGTGCAGCGGGTGTTCCGGCCACGCGCAAGCCAGGCTATCCAATAGCTGTGCCGCTTCGCTTTTGTGCTCGGGCTCGTCGGCCAACAGGCGCGCGGCCAGCAGGCCGACATGCGGTGCATCGGTGTCGCGCGGCCACGTGTTGAGAAATCCGCGGCCGAGATGAAGCGCCAGCCGGCGCATGCCCAGCCGCGCCGACAGATCGGCCAGTTCGCGGCAGGTGCGCGGGTCGTCGGGAATGAAATGCGCGTCGATGCCGCAGCACTCCTGCAGCACGCCCAGCGCGCGTTTGGCTTCGCCCTGGGCCATCAGCGAAGCCATCCATATCTGTCCGTGCACCAGCAGGCCGTCGCGAAAACCCTGCTGCTGAAGCAGCCGTCGATACGCCAGATGCAGCGGCGTCGGCGCCACGCGATTCTGCATGCGCGCCACCAGCAGCGACGTGGCCGCCATCGGATCGTCCGACGCCAGCGCTTCGACCTGCGCCAGCAAATCTTCATCGGCATCTTGTCCGACGGCCTTGGCCAGCCGTGGCGCTTCGGGCTCCAGTCCGAAACGCTCATGGCGCTGATGAATAAGTACCCCCATCAGATGGAAGGCCAGCACGGCGAGATAGCTGTAGGCAAAGGCGAACAGCGGCAGCGCCAGGATCTGCGGCAAAAAGGCGGTGGTGATCGATGCGATGACGATCGTGATGGCCAGCAGCCCATTGATCGCCACCGGAACCAGATACGCGCTGCCGAAGGCGCCGATTACGCGAGCCCAGTTCAACGGGTTGATCGCCAGCGCCATATTGCCGTCGAATGCCAGCGACATGTCGATCGCCGGCAGCACCAGCGCAAACAGGATCAGCAGCGGCAGCAGCGCATGCGGATAGAACACGATCGCCAGCACGCAAAACGCCACCACCAGCAGATGGATGGCGGTGAGCCCCCAGGCGCTGGCGTCGCCGCTGTCCACGCCGACATCGGGTGGATCGGCGTAGCCGTTGGCGGTGTGCAGCAGGCAAGTGGCGGCATAGCGCCAGGTCGCGGTCCATACCAGCATCCTGGCCAGCACGCCGATGTACGACGGTAACAGGCCGACATAATGAAACAGCGCCAGCGCGACGCAGGTGGCCAACCCTGCGCCGCGCAGCGGGTAACCGAAGCCGCTGCGCAGGCGTTCGCGGAACGGGGTGTCGGCCGAAGCCACTTCGATGCGTGCCATGCCGAATTCAGCACTCGTCGCCGGCAAGGTCGCAACGCCTATAACGGCCGCGGCGTTTGCCAACAGGAGCCGTCGGTTCCGTTTCCTTTTTGCAGCCAGGTCGATGATCGCCCGGGCCGTTCGGGCGGGTGCGGCGTCTGTTACTGCGGTCGATGGGGGTTTCCTTCATGGTGTGGCAATCCGTGGTTGGCCGCTCGATTGTAGCGATCAGCCGATGCCTGTCGTTATCCGCGCCGTTTGCAGCCATGGTCGTTGAGTCAAAACGCCGTGCGGGCTATGGTGGGCGCTTTGCAGCCAGCGAACTTTCCATGTCGGTACTTCTCCGTTGCCTCCGTGTCGCGCCTCTCGCTGCCGCCATGACTTTGCTTGCTGCTTGTGCAACCACGCCCTCGGCGGCCGGCAAACCCAGTGCCCAGGTCAACGCGCTCTACGCTCAGCTCGACCAGGCCAGCCAGGGCTACGAAGTGGCGCTGCAGCAGTCGCGCCAAGGCAACGTGCAGGCCTCGCAGATCACGCTGACGCAGTCGCTGGATCAGCTCAAGGCGGCGGCGGCGCGCTGCGGCAGCACGCCGGGCTGCGATTCGCAGCGCTTCTATTCGGTGTTCGATCATCTGCTGCGGCTGAAGGACGGCGACTTCGGCGGCGATCAGGATCTGGACAGCGATATCGATCCCAGCCAAGCCGCGCTGCCGACCGGCAAGACCGGCGCGGCCAGCCTGCCCGAGGCGCAGCGCAGCGTGACCCTGCTGCACGGGCAGAAACTCTCTGAGTTGATCGCGATGAACGGGCCGGTCAAGGCGGCGCTGGAAATGTGGCTGACGCAGTGGCGCCCGGCGCTGATGGATGCCTACGTCAACTACCAGTACATGCGCTTCGAGATGTGGCCGCAATACCAGGCGGCGGATCTACCCGAAGCGCTGCTGTTCGGCATCATGGCCAAAGAGTCCGGCGGCAAGGTGCATGCGGTATCGCGCTCGGGTGCGGCCGGGCCGCTGCAGTTCATGTATGCCACCGGCACGCGCTTCGGCCTGACCAGCGACGGCGGCTTCGATCTGCGCTACGACCCGTCGGAATCGGCGCGCGCCAACGCCGAGTACATCAACGAGCAGCTCGGCCAGTTCAACAACAATCTCGAGCTGACCATTGCCGCTTACAACGGCGGCGAAGGGCGCGTGCGCCGCGTGGTCGGCGACGATACCTCGGTGAGTTTTTACGACCCGCGCATCTACAACCAGCTGTCGCAGGAGACGCGTGACTACGTGCCGTCGGTGCTGGCGGCCGCGTGGCTGTTCCTGCATCCGGACAGCTACAACCTGAAATTTCCCAAGGTCGATGGCGCACCGGGCAAGGTCACGCTCAAGCGCGCGGCCTCGCTGTCCGAGCTCACCGTCTGCCTGGGTTCGTCCAACGGCATGAATGACGGCTGGTTCCGCACCTTGCGCAACCTCAATCCGCGGCTGGATCCGCAGGCCCAGCAACCGGCGGGCAGCGACATCCACCTGCCCAAGTCGCTGGAAAGGGTCTATGCCTCGCGCTGCGTCAGCGGCCCGTGGCCGATTCTCGCTAACGATCTGCATACGGCGGTGATTCCGGTGGTTGCCTATACACCGACGCCATCCTCGCCCGCGCCGAAGGCCGAACGACGCTACAAGGTGTACAAAGTTCGTCGGGGCGATTCGCTAGCCAGTGTTGTGCGCAAGTTGCAGTGTTCGAGCATGCAGGAAGTAGCCGATCTGAATGGGTTGAAGCATCACTCGATCAGCCCCGGTCAGACGCTGAAGCTGCCCGATTGCCGCTAGTCGGCGAATCAGTAAAACCTGCGTCACCGCATTGGCGAGTGACGCAGGCGGTTCCACGCGCGGCGGTTTCAGGCGTTAGTTGCTTGAGTTTGAGCAGAGGCCGATGCGCTGACCGACCAGCACCGCCTGCTGCGGCTGCAGCGCATCTAGCGTGACCATGCCCGCCGGCATGAGCAGGATCACGGTGGAGCCCATATTGAAGCGGGCCATTTCGGCGAACCGCTCCAGCGTGATGTTCTGGCCTTCGAACGACTTGCGCCGGATCGACGAGGCATACGGTGGAATCACCAGACCGTCCCACACCGTGGCGACCGACGACACCAGAATGGCGCCGACCATCACCAGCACGAACGGGCCGTGCTCGCCTTCGAAATGGCAGACCAGCCGTTCGTTGCGCGCGAACAGCCGCGGAATAGCCTCGACCGCGAACGGCGCCACGCTGAAGATGCGGCCGGGCACGTGCACGGTTTCCTTCAGCCGCCCGGCCATCGGCATGTGCACCCGGTGGTAGTCGCGCGGAGAAAGATAGACGTTGACGAAGCGGCCGTTGCGATACGGCGCCGCGGCGGCCTCGTCGCCGAGCAGCTCGGCCGCGGTGTAATCGTGGCCCTTGGCCTGGAAGATCCGCCCGTCGACGATATCGCCGGACTGGCTGACGCGCCCGTCGGCCGGGCAAAGCAGGGTGGTCGGGTCGGCATCGGCAAGCCGGGCGTCGGCGCGCAGCTTGCGGGTAAAGAAGGCGTTGAAATGCTGGTAGGCCAGCGGATCGGGCTGCAGCGCCTCGGCCATATTGACCTGGTAGTTCCGCACGATGGTGCCGATCAGCCAGTTTTTCCACGGCGCGAACGTCCAGCGCGTAGCCCAATAGACCACTCGCGACAGGGCGCGGTGGGGCAGCACGTACTGGAGGATGATCTTGAAGGTCATCCTGCCAGTATAAGCAAGCCGGGCGATCCGGGTCGCTGGCTTTATACTGCCCGCCCTTGAATGCGCCTGCCCAGGATTTTCCGTGACTGCCGAACTCGCCTCGATCATCGACTTCATCCGCTATGGCGCCAGTCGCTTCTCGGCCGCCGGGCTGACCTTCGGGCACAGTCACGACAACCCGATCGACGAGGCCACCCACCTGGTGCTGGCCAGTCTGCATCTGCCGCCGGATATTCCGCCGGCCTACGGCGCGGGACGTTTGACCAGCGAAGAGCGCGCCATCGTGCTGGCGCTGATCGACCGCCGCGTCAACGAGCGCCTGCCGGTCGCCTACTTGGTCGGTGAAACCTGGTTCGCCGGCCTCAAATTCAAGAGCGACCGCCGCGCGCTGGTGCCGCGCTCGCCGATCGCCGAGCTGATCGAGTCGCGCTTTGCGCCGTGGCTGGACCACCGACCGATCGAGCGAGCGCTGGATCTCTGCACCGGCTCGGGCTGCATCGGCATTGCCATGGCCGAATACAACCCCGACTGGCAGGTCGACATCGTCGATATCAGCGAGGAGGCGCTGTCGCTGGCACGCGAGAACATCGTGTTCCAGCACCTGGAAGGCCGCGTGCATGCGATCCAGTCCGATCTCTTCGCCGGCGTCGAAGGCCGGCATTACGATCTGATCGTCTCCAATCCGCCCTACGTCACCGAAGACGAGTACACCGCGCTACCGGGCGAATACCGGCATGAGCCCAAACTCGGGCTGACCTCGGGCGCGGACGGTCTGGACCTGTGCCTGCGCATGCTGGACGAGGCGGCCGAGTATCTCACCGACGAAGGCCTGCTGATCGTCGAGGTCGGCGAAAGCGAGCACGCGCTGGCGGCGCTGCTGCCCGAAGTGCCGTTTATCTGGATCGAGTTCAAGGTCGGCGCGATGGGCGTGTTCGCGCTCGAGCGGCGCGACCTGATCGAGCATGCCGATGCCATTCGCGCGGCGGCGGCCGCTCGACGCGCGGTTTGATGCGCCTGCCGCAAGCATCGGACCGTGCATGGCGCGCCGCACGGCTGAGTCTTCGCGGTTAAGCTGTAACGGTTATCCACGACGCATCGACGCCATGTCCAGTAATTCCTTCGGCACGCTTTTTACGGTCACTACCTTTGGCGAGAGTCACGGGCCGGCGATTGGCTGCGTCATTGACGGCTGCCCGCCCGGGCTGCCGATCAGCGTCGAAGAATTTCGTACGGATCTCGATCGTCGCGCCACCGGCCGCAGCCGCTACACCTCGCAGCGGCACGAGGCGGACGATGTGGAAATTCTCTCCGGCGTGTACGAGGGCAGGACCACCGGCACGCCGATCGGGCTGCTGATTCGCAACACCGATCAGCGCAGCAAGGACTACGGCGACATCGCGCAGACCTTCCGTCCGGGCCACGCCGATTACACGTACTGGCAGAAGTACGGCATCCGCGATCCGCGCGGCGGCGGCCGCTCGTCCGCGCGCGAAACCACCATGCGCGTGGCGGCAGGGGTCATCGCCAAGAAGTGGCTGGCCGAGAGATACGGCGTCCGCATCCGCGGTTACCTGGCGCAGATCGGCGACATCGTCGCGAGCGCGTTCGACTGGGATGCGGTCGAGCAGAATCCGTTTTTCTGGCCCGATGCCGGTCAGGTGGCTGAGCTGGAAGCCTTCATCAACGCGCTGCGCAAGTCCGGCGACTCGGTCGGCGCACGCGTCAACGTGGTCGCCGAGGGGGTGCCGCCGGGCTGGGGCGAGCCGATCTACGGCAAGCTCGACAGCGACCTGGCCAGCGCGCTGATGTCGATCAATGCCGTCAAAGGCGTGGAGATCGGCGATGGCTTCGCCGCGGTGAGCCAGCGCGGCAGCCAGCATCGCGACGAGATTCGTCTGGACGGCTTTGCGTCCAACCATGCCGGCGGGATTCTGGGCGGCATCAGCAGCGGGCAGCCGGTGACGGCATCGATGGTGCTGAAGCCCACGTCGAGCATTCTGATTCCCGGCCAGAGCGTCAATACCGCCGGCGAAGTGACCGAGGTCGTGACCAAAGGCCGGCACGACCCCTGCGTCGGCATTCGCGCCACGCCGATCGCCGAGGCGATGATGGCGCTGGTGCTGATCGATCATGCGCTGCGCCATCGCGCGCAATGCGGCGACGTCGGTATCGTCGAGCCGCGGATTCCCTGATGCGTTCTACGCCGGATAGGGCGGAAGGCTCCATTGAAAGGACAGTGCTTAAGTGAGCGAGCGACAACGCGTATGGGTATCGCGCCCCATTTTTCCCGAGACCCTGACGACGCTGGGGCAGTATTTTGAGGTCGTGGCCGAGACCGTGGAGCAGAAGCTTTCCGCCGAGCAGCTGAAAGCCACGCTGATGGACGTCGATGGTGCCATCCTCGGCGGCGGCGACCGTATCGACGCGGCCTTGCTCGATGGCAATAAGCGACTGAGGGTGGTCGCCAACCTCGGCGTGGGCTACAACAATCTGGATATCCCTGCGCTGACCAAGGCCGGCGTGCTCGCCTGCAATACGCCCGAGGTGCTCGACGAGAGCGTGGCCGACTACGCGTGGGCGCTGATGCTGGCGGCCGCGCGACGCGTAGGCGCCGCCGAGCGCTGGCTGCGGGCAGGGCAATGGCACGGCATGCGCTTCGACGACTGGCTCGGTGTCGACGTGCACGGAAAGACGCTGGGTATTCTGGGCATGGGCCGCATCGGCCAGGCGATCGCACGCCGCGCCGCGGGTTTCGACATGCCGGTGATCTATCACAACCGCCATCGCCTGTCGGCGGATATCGAACAGGACTGCAAGGCGCGTTACGTCGAAAAACATGCGCTGCTGGCGGATTCCGATCATCTGATCCTGGTGCTGCCGTACACGCCGGAAAACCGGCACGCCATCGGCGCGGCCGAGCTGGCGATGATGAGGCCGCATGCCGTACTGGTGAATATTGCGCGCGGCGGCATCGTCGACGACGCGGCGCTGGCGGCGGCTCTGCGCGAGGGGCGCCTGGCGGCGGCCGGCCTGGATGTGTTCGAAGGCGAGCCGGCGGTGCATCCCGATCTGCTGGCCCTCGATAACGCCGTGCTGAGTCCGCATATTGGCAGCGCTACCGCAGCAACCCGCCGCGCGATGGCCACATTGGCGGTCGATAATGTCATTGCGGCGCTGGGCCACGGTCCGCATGCGGGGCATCCACCCACGCCGATCAATGCCGAGTTGCTCACAAAGTGAGCGCTCAACTGGCCGTCCAAATGTTTGCACGTGTACTCTGTGGCGCGGCGGGATTTCGGCATCGCGATTGTTCCGCCATGTTTTCTCCCTTGAGCCATCCTTAGAACCGGAATCGCAGGTAATCAATCCGTGAGTAAAAAGAGCAGTTACAAAGTGGCCATGGTCGGTGCTACTGGCGCCGTCGGCGAGACGCTGCTGGCGATCCTGGCCGAGCGTGATTTTCCGGTCAGCGAGCTGGTGCCGCTGGCGAGCGAGCGATCCGCCGGTGGCAAGGTCAAATACGCCGGGCAGGACGTGACCGTGCAACTGCTCGATACCTACGATTTTGCCGGCGTCGATATCGCCTTCTTTTCCGCCGGCGGTTCGGTCAGCCGCGCGCATGCGCCGCGTGCGGCGGCGGCCGGCGCTGTGGTGATCGACAACACTTCCGAGTTTCGCTACGACGACGACGTGCCGCTGGTGATCAGTGAGGTCAACCCGCACGCCATCGCCGACTACACGCGCCGCGGCATTATCGCGAACCCGAACTGCTCGACCATGCAGATGCTGGTGGCGCTGGCGCCGATCCATCGTGCCGTGCAGATCGAGCGGATCAATGTAGCGACGTATCAGTCGGTGTCGGGTGCCGGACGCACGGGCATGGAAGAGCTCGGCCGGCAGACCGCGGCGCTGCTGAATTTCCAAAGCGTCGACCCAGGCAAGAAATTTCCGGCGCAGATCGCGTTCAATGTCATCCCGCAGATCGACGACTTCCAGCCCAACGGTTACACCAAGGAAGAAATGAAGCTGGTGTGGGAGACGCGCAAGATCCTCGAGGACGAGTCGATCCAGGTCAATCCGACGGCCGTGCGTGTACCGGTGTTCTACGGCCACTCCGAGGCGGTGCATATCGAGACGACCGACAAGATCACCGCCGAGCAGGCGCGCGAGCTATTGGAAAAGGCGGAAGGCGTGATCCTGGTGGACGAGCGCAAGCCCGGCGGTTATCCGACCCCGGTGGGGGAGGCCGCCGGCAACGACGCGGTCTACGTGGGGCGCATCCGCGAGGATATTTCGCACGAGCGCGGCCTGGACCTGTGGATCGTCTCGGACAACATCCGCAAGGGTGCCGCGCTCAACGCCGTGCAGATCGCCGAAAAGCTGATCGAGGACTATCTGTGATGGCGCGTACAAGCATGACGCTGGCTCTGAAAGCCGCCACCCTGGCGCTGCTGCTCGCTTCCCCCGCGGTCTGGGCCGATGGCCGGGCGATGTCGCACAAGGACCGATCCGGTGCGGCGACGCAGGCCTCGCTGGCCCGCGCCAAGCAGAAACTGCAGCAGCAGCAGGCTCAGGTGGCGCAGTTGCAGGGTTCGGTCGCAAAGCAGGAGTCGGACAGCAAGCAGGCCAGCGAAAGGTTGCAGCAGCAGGACAAGGCCATCGCCCAAATGCAGCAGGAACTGCAGGCTCTGCAGGCAAAACAGGCAGCAGGACATCGCTAAGACGGCTGGCATAGCGAGAACGGACTACAGGAATGTACTGCAAGTGGTCGTTTCAGCTATTGTTGATTGGTCTGCATGTAACTAAAGTGGTTCCGCGTATGGAGCACGCTGCGGCGTCGGCAACTTCATCAATGGCGCTGTCCATGGCGTCAAGAGTCGTTCGGGGGAAAACGCAATGAATCGTTCGTTGAAGTTGTCGATGCTCGTCGCGTTGGCATTGGGCAGCAGCCAAGTGCTGGCGCTGGACATGGGGCAAATCCAGGTCAAGTCGGCCCTCTGGCAGCCGCTGCTGGCCGAGATCCCGATCAATTCCGCTTCGCCGGCCGAGCTGAAAGGACTGACCGTGCAACTGGCCTCCAACGAGGACTTTGCGCGTGCGGGCATTGTCGGCGGGCGAACCACCGTGCCGCTGAGCTTCAGCGTGGTGAACAGCGGCGGGCGACCGGTGATCCGCATTACCAGCACGGTCGCCGTCAACGATCCCTATCTGGACCTGCTGCTCGAGGTGAACGATCACGCGGGCAAGAGCGTGCGCGAGTTCGCCATTCTGCTCGACCCACCCAATTCTACGCCCGGCGCCGGCGTCGCGACCGCTCCATCGGTGCCCGTTCGCTCGGCCCCGGTTCGCCCGGCGCGCACCACGCCATCGACGTCGACCGCCGCCGAGTCTGCGCCCGCGCCGCGCCCGCATCACCCGGCAGCAGCGCCGAAATCCGACGAGGCCGCCGCCGGCGCGAGCAAAGGCAAGTACGGCCCGGTCGAAAGCGGGCAGACGCTATCGTCCATCGCGCGCAGCACGGCGCCGAGTGCCGGCGTCAGCATGAATCAGATGCTGATCGCGCTGAAGCAGGCCAATCCCGACGCGTTCTATCGCGACAATATCAACGCGCTCAAGCGCGGCGTGATCCTGCGCATTCCTACCGCTGCCGAAGCGCAGACGCTCGCCGCTGCCGCGGCGGTCGCCGAAGTCCAGCAGCAGAATAGCGACTGGCGCGCTGGCCGTGTCGGCAAATCGACCACCGTTGCCGACACGGCGACGCGTTCGCCAGCTTCCGGCACAGCCTCGTCAGGATCCAACGGCGTCACGGATCGTCTGGCGCTGGTGTCTGCGGCGGATCGGCAAGGGGCGAGCGGTCAGGGCGGCCAGGTTGGTGGCAAGGGCGATCAGTCGTCCGCCGGCCTGCGGCAGGAGCTGCAGCGCACCAAGGAAAGCCTGGCCAGCGTGCAGCAGCAGAGCAGTGATCTGAAGACGCGGCTGCAGGATCTGAACGATATCAACAGCAAGAACGAGCGCCTGCTGTCGCTCAAAGACAATCAAATCGCCGAGCTGCAGGCCAAGCTCGCCGCCGCGCGCAAGGCCGCCGGTTTGCCGGTGCAGACCGTGTCCGCCGTCGCCACACCGGCCAAAGCCGCCACGGCTGCGGCGAAACCGCCGGTTACGGTGGCTGCCGCGGGTTCCGCAGCGGCGCCGGGTGCAACCGCGTCGGCTTCTGCCGCCGCGCCGGTCGCGTCCAGCTCGGTGAAAACGGCGCCGGTCGCGGCGGTTGCCGCGCCAGCTGCGGTCAAGCCCAAGCCCGTCATCGTGCCGACGCCGGTCGCCGAGGATCCCTGGTATATGCAGACCTGGGCATGGGCAGCGGGTGCCGGTGCGGTGGTCGTCCTGGTGCTGCTGGCCTTGCTTGGCCGCCGCCGTAAGGCAGCGGCCGAGGTCGAGTCGTCGCCGGCGTCGCTGGCCGATCGTTTCGGCTCCGAGTCGATCGGTCACGATCCCAGCGATATCGATCAGAACGAGCTGCTCGATCAGCTGGCCGAGCATCCGGACGACATCGGCCTGCATCTGGAGCTGGTCACGCTGTATTACTCCCGCCGCGACGTCGATCATTTCGAAGCGGCTGCCGAAGCCATGCACGCGCACATCACCGATACCGAGCAGGATGAGTGGCAGGACGTGCTGCATATGGGCGAGGATCTCGCGCCGGGCCACCCGCTGTTCGATCACCACGTGGAGCTGCCGCCGCACGAAATGCATGAGGCGCGCCGTGCGTTCGATATCGACCACTATGCGTCGGACGACGTGATGCCTGATTTAGAGGCGCCTGCGGCGAAGACACCGTCGGCGATGCCGCCGTTGCCACCCTCGAAGATGGTCAGCGAGTACCACTTCAATTTCGACGGCGACAAGCCTGAAGTGTCCAGCACAGCCCCTGGCGAGCCGGAGGACGACGTCATGCTTCCGCCGGTGACGGCGCCGGATTCACACGACGAGCTTTCGCATGCAGCCCCGGTCAAGGCCGTATCGGATTTTGGCTTCGACGAGCCGGAGTCCTTTCACACAGAAACATTCCATAAGGACAGCGACCTTGGCGGCAATCAGGGACTGAATCTGGATGATTTCAACGATGACCCCGTCGATACCAAGCTCGATCTGGCGCGCGCCTATGTCGACATGGGCGACGCCGACGGCGCGCGCGCCATGCTCGGCGAGGTGATCAAGGAAGGTACGCAGATTCAGCAGGATGTCGCCAAACGGCTGCTGGAAACGCTGCACTGATCGTCTGCCGCGACCGATGTACTTGACCGTCGGGCCGGCCTTGCCGGCCCGACGTCGTTGTCGGCGACCGCCGACCGAGGATGGCCCAGTGTCGCGAGCGCCCCTGGAGGGATGCCCAAAGAGCGGGCACAGGATGCGCAGGAGCGACCTGCTAATCTTGTGCGTCTTCGATCGAGCTTTTACCGAACGTCATGCGCATCGCCCTGGGTATCGAATACGACGGCACCGATTTCTCCGGCTGGCAGCGGCTGAAAACCGAGGCCAGCGTGCAGGCGAGCGTGGAGCAGGCATTGTCCAGAGTTGCCGCGCATCCGGTGGAAATCAGCTGCGCGGGTCGTACCGATGCCGGCGTGCATGGACGCTGTCAGGTCGTGCATTTCGACAGCGAGGCGCAGCGCGACATGCGCGGCTGGATGCTCGGCGTCTCGTCCAATCTGCCCGATAGCGTGGCGGTGCTGTGGGCGCAGCCGGTGGCGGCCGAGTTTCACGCGCGCTACGCCGCGCGCAGCCGCCGCTACCGCTATCACATCCTCAATCGGCCGGTGCGCGCGGCGCTGGACGCGCGCTACGTCACCTGGGAGCGCCTGCCGCTCGACGCCGATCGGATGCACGAGGCGGCGCAGGCACTGTGCGGCGAGCACGACTTCAGCGCATTCCGCGCGCTGTCCTGCCAGGCCGCGCATCCGCGTCGTACGGTGCTGAACGTGTGCGTGCGGCGCGAGGGTCAGCACGTTTTCGTCGAGATCGAGGCCAACGCATTTTTGCATCACATGGTGCGCAATATCGTCGGTTCGCTGCTGCTGGTCGGCCGCGGCGAAAAACCGACGACATGGATGGGCGAACTGCTGGCCGGCTGCGATCGCCAGGTGGCCGGTCCCACCGCGCCGGCATCGGGCCTTACCTTTCTGGGGCCGCGCTACCCGACCCACTGGGGTCTGCCGGCCGAGGTCAGTCAGCTCGAACCGTCGGTGCCTGAAGCATTGCCCATCGAATCAGCATGGCCGGAGACTGCCTCGTGACGCGCATCAAATGCTGTGGCATGACCCGGGTCGAGGATGCGTTGCTGGCTGCGCGGCTGGGGGCGGACGCGATCGGGCTGGTGTTTACCGCGCGCAGCGCGCGTCGGGTCACCATCGAACAGGCCGTGCAGATTCGCCGGGCGCTGCCGCCGTTCGTGAGCGCGGTGGCGCTGTTCATGGACGACGCCGAAGTGCTGGTGCGTGAGGTGATCGACGCCGTGCAGCCGGACCTGCTGCAGTTTCATGGGCAGGAGAGCGACGCGTGGTGTGCCCAGTTCGGCCAACGTTACCTCAAGGCGATCGCGATGGGCGAGGGTGCCGCGGCGCTGTCGCGGCTGCACGATTATCCGGGCGCTGCCGGACTCCTGCTGGATGGTCACGGGCTCGGCGAGGTCGGCGGCAGTGGGCGCACGTTCGACTGGTCGCAGATGCCGCGTGACCTGACGCAACCGCTGATCCTCGCCGGCGGACTCACGGCCGACAACGTGGCTCGGGCCATCCGTATCGCCCGGCCGTGGGCGGTGGACGTGGCCAGCGGCATCGAGATTTCGCCCGGTATCAAGGATGCCGCTAAGATGACGGCTTTGATCGACGCGGTTCGATCCGTCGCCATGCCCGCCTGATGGCAACCTTGGCGTTGCGTCGGCGGCTTCCTCCGCGACGTTGTGCCCCTGTGTGGCTTGAGCTGCTGCTGGGATGATGTTTTTTTGTCTTGATTGAGTGAGTGCATGAGCAAGATCGCGGATTTCAACGCCTACCCGGATGCGCACGGCCGTTTTGGCGAGTACGGCGGCAGCTATGTGGCCGAAACGCTGATGGCGCCACTGGCCGAGCTGGCCGATGCCTACGAGCGGCTGCGCCACGATCCGGAATTCATCGCCGAGCTGGATCGCGACCTGAAGTACTACGTCGGTCGACCCAGCCCGATCTACCACGCCGAGCGCCTGTCGCAGCATGTCGGCGGCGCGCGCATCCTGCTCAAGCGCGAGGATCTGAACCACACCGGCGCGCACAAGATCAACAACACGGTCGGCCAGGGCCTGGTGGCCAAGCGCATGGGCAAGCCGCGCATCATCGCCGAAACCGGCGCCGGCCAGCATGGCGTGGCCAGCGCCACCGTGGCCGCGCGGCTCGGCCTGAAGTGTGTGGTCTACATGGGCGAGACCGACATCGAGCGGCAGAAGATCAACGTCTTCCGCATGAAGCTGCTCGGTGCCGAAGTGATACCGGTGACCTCGGGTTCCAGGACATTGAAGGACGCGCTCAACGAAGCGATGCGCGACTGGGTCACCAATGTGGCCGATACGTTCTACATCATCGGCACCGTGGCCGGCCCGCACCCGTATCCGATGATGGTGCGCGATTTCAACGCCATCGTCGGGCGCGAGGCGCGCGAGCAGATGCTGGAGCAGTACGGTCGTCTGCCCGATGCGATGACCGCCTGTGTCGGCGGCGGCTCTAACGCGATCGGCCTGTTCCACGCATTTCTCAACGATGCCGACGTGCGCATCGTCGGTGCCGAAGCGGCGGGCGAGAGCATTGCCAGCGGCCATCACGCGGCGTCGCTGGTGGCCGGGCGTCCTGGCGTGCTGCACGGCAACCGTACGTACGTGTTATGCGACGACAACGGCCAGATCACCGAGACCCACTCGGTCTCCGCCGGCCTCGACTATCCGGGCGTCGGTCCCGAGCATGCGTTCCTGAAAGACGCCGGCCGCGCCGAATACGTCGGCGTGACCGACGACGAAGCGATGGAGGCGTTCCACCTGCTGGCGCGTACCGAGGGCATTCTCGCCGCGCTCGAATCGGCCCACGCGGTGGCGCAGGCGATCAAGCTGGCGCGCGAGTATCCGAAGGACGCGCTGATTCTGTGCAACCTGTCCGGCCGCGGCGACAAGGACGTGCAGACGATTGCCGAGCGCGAAGGAGTCACGATATGAGCCGCATCGATCGGCGCTTCGCCGAGCTCAAGGCGGCCAAGCGCACCGGCCTGATTCCGTTCGTCACCGCCGGCGATCCTTCACCCGACCATGCGGTAGCGCTGATGCATGCACTGGTCGACGCGGGTGCCGACCTGATCGAGCTGGGCGTGCCATTTTCCGACCCGATGGCCGATGGTCCGGTGATTCAGCACGCCAGCGAGCGCTCGATTGCCAAAGGTATCGGCCTGGCGCATGTGCTGCACTGGGTCGGCGAGTTCCGTACGCGCGATACGGACACCCCGGTCGTGCTGATGGGTTACCTCAATCCGATCGAAATCCACGGCTACGCGCGCTTTGCCAAGGAAGCGGTCGAGGCCGGGGTCGACGGCGTGCTGGTGGTCGATTGCCCGCTGGAGGAGGCGGCCGTGCTGAAGCCGCTGATCGATGCGGGGCTGCAGCAGATTCGCCTCGCCGCACCGACCACGGCGCCCGAGCGGCTGGCCCAGCTGTGCGAAGCCGCCACAGGTTTTCTGTATTACGTATCGTTTGCCGGCATTACCGGTGCCGGCCATTTGAGCACCGACGACATTGCCGTACGCGTGGCCGATATCCGTGCACGTGCCAAGGCGCCGGTGGCGGTGGGTTTCGGCATCCGCGACCCGGCCAGCGCCAAGGCGATCGCCGGCTTCGCCGATGCGGTGGTGATCGGCAGCGCGCTGGTCGAAAAGCTCGACGGCGCCAGCGATGCGGCAACGATCGCCGAGCGCGTGAGCGCCTTTCTCGCGCCGATCCGCGCCGCGCTGGATGAGCGCTGACCCATGCCGATCGCGCACCGGACCGGCCGCATGCGGACCTGGGGTGACGACTGGGCGATAATGAACCGATTTCTCGACAAGCGGTGATGCGATGAACTGGCTGCAAAAAATCATGAACCCGCGCACGCGCAGGCCCCAGCCGAACCCCGGCAAGGGCTCGGTGCCCGAGGGCGTGTGGGAAAAATGCGGCGGCTGCGGCAGCGTGCTGTATCGGCCCGAGCTTGAGCAGAACCTGATGGTCTGTCCCAAGTGCGGCCATCATGGCTATATCGAGGCGCGCACGCGCCTGCTCGCGCTATTCGACGAAGGTTCCAGCCAAGAATTCTGGGCCAGCATGGAGCCGACCGACCCGCTGAAATTTCGCGATACGAAAAAATATCGTGATCGCATCGTCGCCATGCAGAAAAAAACCGGCGAGAAAGATTCGCTGCTCGTGATGCGTGGCCTGCTGAAGGCCAGGCCATTGGTCGCCTGCGCTTTCGAATACGCGTTTATCGGCGGTTCGATGGGTTCGGTCGGCGGCGAAAAATTCGCGCGTGCGGGCGAGCTGGCACTCAAAGAGCGCGCGCCATTGGTGTGTTTCGCCGCCAGCGGCGGCATGCGCATGCAGGAAGGGCTGTTCTCGCTGATGCAGATGGCCAAGGCCGCGGCCGTGCTGGCACGTTTGCGCGATGCCGGCATTCCGTTTATCTCGGTGCTGACGGATCCGACCACTGGCGGCGTATCGGCCAGTTTCGGCATGCTGGGCGACATCAACATCGGCGAGCCGAAGGCATTGATCGGTTTTGCCGGTCCGCGCGTGATCGAGCAGACCGTGCGCGAGACGTTGCCGGAAGGCTTCCAGCGTTCGGAATTTCTGGTCGATCACGGCGCCATCGACATGATCGTCGACCGTCGCGAGATGCGCGACAAGCTGGCCGATCTGCTCGGCATTCTATCCAGTCAGGCGCGCGCGGCCTGATCCGTTTGAATGATGAGTTTTCCACAGCGAATGTGGAACGCTTGCGGCAAAGCCTGTGGACAAGCAGGCTTTGTCGTTTATGGATCAAGCACTTGCTACACATTGTGCAGCTTTTGATCAGCTTCGAGCCGACGGTGTCGCCGAAGTTTTCCACAGCGATTGTGGAGCGAGCGGCTTAAAGCCTGTGGACAACATAGCTATCTGTCTGACGGCAAAGAGACTTGTGACAGCGTGTCGATGAATTGACCATGCCGACGTCCGCTGTCGCCGAACCCCTTACGCGATGGCGAACAGCAGTGGTGCGAGATACAGCGACGCCGCGCTCAGGCCGCAGCCGATGCCGATCGCTGCCAGCACGTCGCTGGGATAATGCAGGCCGAGTATCACGCGCGAGGCGGCGATCAGCGAGGTAAAGCCGATCAGCAAGGGAGCCAGCGCGGGAAACCAGCTGATCGCCACGACGCTGAAGCTCACCGCTTGCAGCGTATGGCCGGAGGGGAAACTGAATTCGTCCAGCGGCGGCACGTGCGCGATCACGCCAGGGCATACGCGATAGGGACGCGGTCGACGCGTCCAGCGTTTCAGCAGTCGATACAGCAGCAGCGCGGTGAGCCCTGTCAGGGCCATGTGGATCGCGGCAAACACGCCATGCCTGCCGCCGATGACGGCCAGCACCGCCATCAGCGAATACCAGAACACGCCGTCGCCGAGCCGGCTGATGACGCCGAAGAAAAGTCCGACTGCGCGTCGTGCGCCCCAGCGATTCGCCGCGACACATACGCGACCGTCGAGCGCAAAGCGCGGGCCGAGGCCAAGTTCCGGCGTCAGCACAGGGTCGAGCTCAGGCGTGCGAAACAGCGGCAGCAGACGCATCGGAGTTCTCCTCGGCCAGATCACGCAGCAGTTTTTCGAAATCGCGGATCACCGCATCGGGCGAAAGACCCGCCATGCCTTGGTGCGCAGCGCGGCCCATGTGTCGGATCAGCGCCGGATTGCCGCCGAGGTTGGCGGCCGCCTCGATAAAGGCGGCGCTGTTGCCCGACTCGATGCAGTAGCCGTTGACGCCGTCGATCAGATGTTCGCGCGCGGCGCCTTCCGCAAACGCGACGACCGGCAGACCTGCGGCCAGCGCTTCGAGAATCACGTTGCCAAAGGTTTCGCTGAGGCTGGAAAACGGAAACAGATCGGCGCTGGCGTAGTGCCGCGCCAGCGCATCACCGCGCTGCACGCCGGCGAAGACTAAATCCGGGTTGGCAGCTTGCAGCGCCGCGCGCTCCGGGCCGTCGCCGACCCACACGTAGCGCGCCTGCGGTACACGCTGCTGGATGGCGCGAAAGGCCTGCACGGCGACAGTGAGATTCTTTTCCGCCGCAATGCGCCCGACGTACAGCACCACCGGCGTAGCGGCATCCACACCCCACGACGTGCGCAGGGCCTCATCGCGATAGCGGGGATGGAACAGCTGCGTATCGACCGCGCGGCGCAGCAGGCGCGCGTTGCCGACGCCCATGGCGTGCAGTTCGTGGGCCAGCGCCTCGGTGGGCACCAGCGTGGCCGCCGCGCGCTGATGAAAGCGACGCAGGTAGCCGCGCACCAGCGGCGTGAGCAGACCCACGCCGTAATGATCGGCATAGCTGTCGAAACGCGTGTGGAAACCGCTGCTCAGCGCAATACCCATGGACTTGGCCGTGCGCATCGCCGACCAGCCGAGCGGGCCTTCGGTGGCGACATAGACGGCGTCGGGCCGCTGCTGCGTCCAGTGCTGGCGCAAGGTGCGCGCCGCCGGCAGTCCGAAACGCAGGCCTGGATAACGGGGCAGGGCGCCGCCGCGCACGCTCAGCACGTCGATGCCGGGCTCGTCCGGATGCGGCTGCTGCTGGCGCGGGCGGATCAGGTCGACGCTGTGGCCGCGCGCGGCGAGTCCGGCGGCCAGGCTGTGCACGGTAAGTGCGACGCCATTGATCTCGGGCGGATAGGTTTCGCTGACTATGCCGATGCGCATGAGCGTGCCCCTACAGTGTTGGCGTAGCTTGGCCCGATCGCGTTGCGTCAACGTGGCGGCCGCATGACGTTGCGGTGACTGCGATCGTGCACGCGTCGATTCGCCGGGATGCGTTTACGTCAAGGTCGTGACTACACTGGCTTCCCATCCTTAGTGGAGTGCACCGATGAAACGCGTACTGCTCGCTCTCGCTCTCTCCGTCGCAGGCTTCGCCGGCGCCTCGATCGCCGCCGATGCGCCCGGTCTGCCCATCACCAAGGCGCCTAGCGGTGCCGAGGTCTACATCATCTCGCCGAAAGACGGCGCCACCGTGGGTCAGAACGTGACCGTCCAGTTCGGACTCAAGGGCATGGGCGTGGCGCCGGCCGGCGTCGATAAGGAAAAGACTGGCCATCACCACCTGCTGGTGGACGTCAAAGATCTGCCGCCCGCCGGCCAGCCGATTCCCAAGGACGAAACGCATCTGCACTTCGGCGGCGGTCAGACCGAGACCACACTGAAGCTGACGCCCGGCGCGCACACGCTGCAGCTCGAACTGGGCGATGAGAACCACATTCCGTTCGATCCGCCGCTGGTGTCGAAAAAGATCACCATCCACGTCAAGTGATCCCGACGCGGTGCATGCGATGCGCGCATGCACCGCGTTCGATCAGCGGCCGAAGTAGATCGACACACCCAGGTTGGTCTGCCACTCGGAGGCGCTGCCGGAAATGCGATGGTCGAAGCCGGCGTCGAGCTGCACGCGTGGGGTGACCAGCCAAGCCATGCCGGCACCGGCCACGGCGCCGCTGCCTTGGTCCGGTGTGTGCAAAAAGGCGGTTTCCGCATAAACCGTCAATGTCTTGCTGACGCTGTAGTTGTCGCTGAGCGCCACCGTGGTGCTGTCGCGGCCGCCGGCCCGAACGTCTTCCAGATACGCGCCGAGCGAATTTTTTTCATCGGCCTGCAGATTGAACTGCGCGCCCAGGAGGTACTGGTTCTGGTCGTTGCGAAAGGTTTTCGAACCGTCGGTGAACTCGACGCTGGCGAGCAGGCCCCAGCTGAAAATCTTGCTCGAGGTGGGCAGCACGAATTTCACCGCCAGGTTGGTGTCGCCGTGACCGTAGCTGCGACTGTTGATGCCGGGTCCGGTCTGGTGCAGGTAGTCGTACGCCGATCCGCCCAGCTGCAGCTCGAACGGGCCGCCGATGCCGAGCCTGAGCAGGGTGTCGGTGGTGTATTGCGAGCTGCTCACGCCATTCTGGTGATCGCGACTCCAGTCCGGAAACCCCTGTTCCAGAGTGAAGTCGCCCGCGCCCAGCACGACCGGGGTGAAACCGTAGCCGGGGCGGTCATAGCCGGGATTGTCCGCGCGCGCTGGTGCGGCGACGGCCAGCCATCCTGCCAGCACAGCCACGGACGCCGCGACGCTTCGATGCAACCGACGCATGCCGCGCTCTTTTTGCCGGTTATCGCTCCGGTATCGGCTAAAATCCACGCTTTGATTTCCCCATAGTTTGAATACGATGACCGTACGCACCCGCTTCGCCCCCAGCCCGACCGGCTTTCTGCATATCGGTGGCGCACGCACTGCACTTTACTGCTGGCTCGAATCGCGTCGTCGCGGCGGCGAGTTCGTGCTGCGCATCGAGGATACCGACCGTGAGCGCTCGACCGACGCCGCCGTGCAGGCCATTCTCGACGCGATGCAGTGGTTGGGCCTGAATCACGACGAAGGTCCGTTCTACCAGACCCAGCGGCTGGAGAGATACCGGCAGGTGGCTGACGACCTCGTGAAGGCGGGCAAGGCCTACTACGCTTACGAGAGCAAGAACGAGATCGAAGCGATGCGCGAGGCCGCGATGGCCAAGGGCGAGAAGCCGCGCTACAACGGCTATTACCGCGAGCGCAATGAACCTCTGCGCGACGATCCGAACCGTGTGATCCGCTTCAAGAATCCGACCGAGGGTTCGGTGGTGTTCGACGACAAGGTCAAGGGCCGCGTCGAGTGGGCGAACGCCGAGCTGGACGATCTGGTGATCTTCCGCTCCGACGGCTGGCCGACCTACAACTTTGCCGTGGTGGTCGACGATATCGACATGGGCATCACCGAGGTGATCCGCGGCGACGACCACGTCAACAATACGCCGCGCCAGATCAATATCTATCACGCGCTGGGTGCGACGGTGCCGGAATTCGCGCACCTGCCGATGATTCTGGATAAGGAGGGCAAGAAGCTCTCCAAGCGGACCAGCGCGGTCAGCGTGATGGAGTATCGCGACGACGGCTTCCTGCCGCACGCCTTGCTTAATTATCTGGTTCGCCTCGGCTGGTCACACGGCGATCAGGAGATTTTTTCCACCGACGAAATGATCGCGCTGTTCGATATCGCCGACGTCAACAAGGCCGCCTCACGCTTCGATACCGAAAAGCTGGCCTGGCTCAACCAGCATTACCTGAAGACCGACGATCCGCAGACCTTGGCGCCGGAGTTCGCATGGCATCTGGCGCTCGCCGGCGTCGACACGTCGAACGGCCCGGCGCCGGCCGATGTGATCGTGGCGCTGCGCGATCGCGTGCACACGTTCAAGGAAATGGTCGAGAAGGCGATGATCTGGTACGGCCCGATCGTCGAGTGGGACGACAAGGCGGTGGCCAAGCACCTGAAGAACGACACCGCGGTGGCGGTGCTGCAGCAGGCGAAAACGCTACTGGCCGATTGCGAGTGGAAGCCCGAGCCGATTCATCGGGTGATCGAACGGATTGCCGCCACGCTCGAACTGGGCATGGGCAAGATCGCGCAGCCGCTGCGCGTGGCGCTGACCGGCACGCAGGTGTCGCCATCGATCGACCACACGCTGTATCTGGCCGGTCGCGCCGAGGCGCTCACGCGCATCGAGGCGGCCATCGGCAGGGCGCAGGGTTGATCGCCTCCCTGTCGATAACGTACTGATATCGGCATGGACGCGCTGCTCGCCAAGGCCTCGCAGGGCGTCGATCCGGATGCCCCCGACGCGTTTTTCCAGATATTTCTCAACCTGTTGAATCTGATGCCGTGGGCAGCCATGTTCTGGTGGAGTGTGGCGTTTGTCGTGGTCGGCGCCTTGCTCGGCTGGTTTCGCGGCCGCACCGTGGAAGGCATCGTGTGGGCCGCCGCACTGGGCCCGATCGGCTGGATCGTGATCTTGATCCGGCCCAGACCCAAGCCGCGCGCGGAGCCGCCGCCGCTGTAGAGGCATCCCCGTAGCGCAGCGGCGGGGATGTATGATCCGCCAACGAGGTAATCCCGTGAGCCATGACGCCAACCCGCACGCCCATCATCCGCATCCGCACGATGCCAAGAAGTTCGTGCGCGCGGTGGAACACGCCAGCGAAGAGCGCGGCCTGCGCCTGACGCCGCTGCGCAAGGAAGTGCTGGAGCTGGTCGCCGCGGCCGACAAGCCGGTCAAGGCCTACGATCTGCTCGATCAGCTGCGCGAGCGGCACGGCAACGCCGCGCCGCCCACGGTATATCGCGCGCTCGATTTTCTGCTCGACAACGGATTCATCCACAAACTCGAGTCGATCAACGCCTTCGTTTCCTGCCATCACCCGGCGGAAGCCCACCAGGTGCCGTTTTTGATCTGCGACAGCTGCGACAGTGCGCAGGAGGTCTGCGACGAGCGCGTGGCGGACCTGATCGAAGCGCAGGCCAAAGCCATGGGCTTCAAGCCGCAGGCACAGACGCTCGAAGTTCACGGCACCTGCAAGGCCTGCCGCACGGCCTGATGCATGCATTTTGCCCGTAGCCGGCGGCTATGGATTTCGTCAGTGTTATAAAGTAACATCGCCGGACTGAGCACAAGCCGCCCCGCCGGGTGACGCCCAGTCCAGGCCTATGAACTCCGATCAGGCACCCAAATCCCGCTGGTGGCATCTGGCCGATCGCGTCGGCGCGACGGCATCATTTCTCTGCGCCATCCACTGCGCAGCGCTGCCCTTCGTGCTGGCGCTGCTGCCGTTTATCGGCCTGCAGTTTCTGGCCGACCATCGATTCGAGCGCGGCTTCGTATTCTTCGCCTGCGCGCTCGCTCTGTTTGCGTTGATCACCGGCTATCGCCGTCATCAGCGCCCGCTGCCGCTGATGCTGGCCATACCGGGTTTATTGCTGCTGATTTTCGGCGTGACCTGGGCCGAAGGCATCTCGATCATCGTACACAGCGTGCTGGTGACGATTGGCGGCCTGCTGGTGGCCAGCTCGCATTTCGTCAACCTGCGCAGCGACCGCCGCCGAAGCCACGCCGGCCACGTCCATGGCCCGCAGTGCGCGCATTGATTCGCATGCTTTTTGTGCGCAGTGATTGTGTAACGGCGCCGGCCGTTCCTAGCATGTGCGCATGAGCACCACTCACAACCACTCTCATGATCACGCGCATGACCACGCGCCTGGCCATGCCCATGCGCACGCTCACCATGATCATGGCATCAGCGATATCGGTGATCCGGGCAGCCGTCGCCGCACCAAGCTGCTGTTCGCCTTTGCGCTGACGACGGTGATGATGGTCGCCGAGGTGTTCGGCGGCCTGTGGTCCGGCTCGCTCGCACTGCTCGCCGACGCCGGCCACATGATGGTCGATTCGCTGGCGCTGCTATTGGCATTCGTCGGCGCGTGGATGGCGACCAAGCCCGCCGACGCGCGGCGCAGCTACGGCTACGGCCGGATGGAAGTGCTGATCGGCTTCGTCAACGCGCTGAGCCAGTTCGTGCTGGTCGGCTGGATCATCTACGAGGCGATTACCCGGTTGATGCATCCGGGCGAAATCCTCTCCGGCGTGATGTTCGTGGTGGCGATTTTCGGCCTGCTGGTCAATGTGGTGGTGCTGCGCATGCTGCACGGCCACGCGCACGACGACGTCAACCTCGCCGGTGCCAGCCTGCACGTGCTGGGCGATTTGCTCGGCTCGGTCGCCGCCGTTCTGGCGGCGCTGGCGATCCGCTGGAAGGGCTGGGTGTGGGCCGACCCGGTGCTGTCGCTGCTGGTGTCGCTGCTGATCCTCAACAGCGCATGGCGACTGCTGCGGCTGTCGGCGCATATCCTGCTCGAAGGCGTGCCCGACGGCATGGACTGTGCCGAAGTGGAAACCTCGCTGCGCGGGGCGCACCCCTCGATCCGCAACATCCACCACCTGCACGTGTGGCAGCTGGCCTCGGGCTCGCGCATGGCCACCCTGCACGCCGAGTTGACCGAGCCTGGACAAAGCGCCGAGGCCCTGCTGGCCATCAATCAGCTGCTGCTGCAGCGCTTCAACATCCAGCATGTGACGGTGCAGGTCGATCCGAACGGCGAATGCTTCGATCAGGCGGCCGGCTGCGTGGGCCACGGCCATCTCTGACTTTGGCGCTTTGCGCCCGCGCTGCTATGATGCTCGGCCAGTCATTCATATTTGTAAGGAGTTTCCATGGGTAAGGGCGATCGCAAGACCCGTCGTGGCAAGACCTACCGCGGCAGCTACGGCAATACCCGTGCGCACGGCGCAGCTCCGGCTGTGGTCGGCAGCAAGGAGACCGTGACCAAGCCGGTCGCCGCCAAGAAGGCCGCGCCGAAGAAAAAGTCGGCCTGAGTCTCTCCGGCCAGATTTGACGAAGACCCCCGCCCGTGCGGGGGTTTTTGTTTGTGGAAGCTGCCTCGGCTATGCCGTGGAAAGCCGATGATGCAGGCTTCAGCCCCCTTGCGCCTGCGCCATCCCCAGCCTGCACGGCTGCGGTTGCACGATGACATCGTCACCCACGTGGATCAGCGGTCGACCGTCGGCTATCGGTATCGCCAGCCTGTAGCTCGGCATGCGTCGGCCCAGATGAATGGCGACGATCGCGACCTTGCTCTTGTCGTCGCTGCCGCCGTCAGCCGTGCCCAGGCAGTGGTCGTCGATGCCGGCCGGAAGCTTGGCGCGCGACACGATGCCCGCGATGCGGCCATCCCGCCATTGCTCGGGGCTTTTGCTGAAGAGCGGCGTGCAGCCCGCGCAAGCCAGCGCGGCAGACAAAGTTGAAAGGCATAAAGCGCTGATTTTGGGATACATGGGATGCCTCACTTGGCGACCTGTAGGCTCTGCGGGTTGGTGCTGTGGTCGGTGCTTTCGGGTTCGGCGATGCCGAGCGCGGGCGAGACGGGCTCTTTGGCGGCCGTCCAGCTGCCGCCCAGCGCCTGCAGCAGCGCAGCGGTATCGCTGAATTCGGCAGCCTGCGCCTGGATTTCGGTCAGGCGCGTCTGCTGATACGCCTGCTCGGCATTGAGCACGGTCAGCGCATTCACGTAGCCCAAGGCCTGCTGCTTGCGAGTCAGATCCAGCGTCTTGCCCGCGGAGGTTTCGGCATAACGGGCGGCCTGCAGCGCGCGGTCGTCCGCCTGCAGCGCGTACAGCGCATCGGCGACGTTCTGAAACGCCGAGAGCACCACCGATCGGTACTGCGCCTGCGACTGCTGCCAGGCTGCCTCGGCGGCGCGCTGGCGGTGCTTGAGCGTGCCAAAGTCGAGCAGGGTCTGCGACAGGCTGCCGGTAAGCCCCCAGAAGGTGTTGTTGTCGGCAAACATCTGGCTGAAGCTTGTCGCGCTGCCGCCGTATTGCGCCGAAAGCGATAGCTGCGGCAGCCGGTTGGCGATCGCCACGCCCACCTGCGCGTTTGCGGATTGCACCTCGGCCTCGGCCGCGCGCACGTCCGGGCGCTGATCGACGAGCTGCGATGGCAGCGCGCGTGGCAACGAAGCCGGCAGTCGCAGCGCGGCTAGATCGAAATCCTGCTGGCCGCCCTGCGCCGGCGGATCGCCGGCGAGCACGGCCAGCAGGTCGCGCGTCTGCTCGAGCTGCTTTTCCAGCGGTGGCAGCAGCTGCTGTGCCTGTGCCAGAGCCGTCTCCTGCGCCGCGACGTCGAGACCGGAGGCTTCGCCGAGCGCGGCCTGCTGTTGCAGCAGCTGCAGCGACTGCTGATCGGCACGTAGCGCCTCGTGGGCCGCCTGAATCTGCGCGCGCTCTGCGGCCTGCTGGATCGCCGCCAGCACGACGTTCGATGCCAGCGTGAGATAGGCCGCCTGCAGCTGAAAGCGCTGCACATCGGCCTGCGCCTGCAGCGATTCCACCGTGCGGCGATTCAGGCCGAACACATCCGGGGCATAGGCGATGCTCAGCTGCGCCGTATGCAGCGTATAGAGCGCCTGGCCCGAGCTGAGCGTCGGGGCAAGCGTGCCCACCGCATTCTTCTGCCGGCTGGGTGAGTAGCTCAGTGAGGCGGTAGGGAAGTAGGCGCCGCGCTGGGCCGCCACGTTCTCCTGCGCTTCGCGCAGCGTGGCCTGCGCGCTGGCGATATCGGGGTTGTGAGCAAGCGCGCGCTCGACCAGCGCATCGAGCGACGGCGAGGTGAAGACGGTCCACCAGTCCTGCCGGATGACGGCATGCGTGTCGCGGATCGCCGTCTCTGCATCGGTTTCGCCTACGCGGGACGAGTCAGCCGGCACCGGCCGGGTAAATCGCGTTTCGCTGGGCAGGCTGGGGCGGCGATAGTCCGGGCCGACCACGCAACCGGCACACAAGGCGTTCAAGGCGAGCGTCAAGGCGCAGGCGAAACGACGAACGAACGCCATGCGTTTCATCACAGACCTCCGGTTTCACGCGGGCGCGCTGGCTTGCGGCTCTTGCGCCGATGCGACCACTCCACGACCAGCACCTGCAGCGCCGGCGCAACGATCAACAGCATCACCGGACCGAGCAACATGCCGCCCACCACCACCGTCGCCAGCGGACGCTGCACCTGACTGCCGATGCCGGTGGACAGCGCCGCCGGCAGCAGGCCGATACATGCCGACAGCGCCGTCATCAGCATCGGGCGCATACGCTGTTCGGCGGCCAGATACATCGCCTCCAGCGGCGTCCTACCCTCGAATACCAGGTGGTTGAAATAGGAGATGACCAGGATGCCGTTCATCACCGACACGCCGAACAGCGAGACGAAGCCGATCGCCGCCGAGACGCTCATGTTCAGGCCGGAAAAGTACAGTGCGATAATGCCGCCGGCGATCGAAAACGGAATCGCCGCCAGCGTCAGCAAGCTGTCGCGCAGCGAATTGAACAGCGTGTAGAGCAACGCGAGAATCAGGCCGATGGCAATCGGCAGCACGATCGCCAGGCGATGCTTGGCTTGCTGCATGTCTTCGAATTCACCGGCCCACACCAGGTGGTAACCCGTCGGCAGCACGACGTTCCTGGCGATGCGCTGCTGGGCGTCTTCCACTGTACTGCCCAAGTCGCGGCCGCGCACGCTGAACTTCACCGGGATAAAGCGCTCGTTGCTCTCGTGATAGATGTAGGAGGCGCCGGTATCGAGCGAGATGTCGGCCACATCGCGCAACGGGACGTACGCCGTGGCGCCGCTCGGCGTGGCGTATCCCACCGGTATGTTGCCGATGGCCTCCACGTCGTTCCGAAACGGCGAGGCAAGGCGTACCACCAGTGAAAACTGCCGATCGTCCTCCAGCACCGTGGTCGCCTGCGTGCCGCCGGCGGCGGCCTGCACCACTGCATTGATGTCGCCGGTATTGAGGCCGTAGCGCGCGGCCCTGGCCCGATCGACGGTGATGTTGAGATTGGGCTGGCCCAGCACGCGGAACACGCCCAGATCCTGCACGCCTTTGACCTGGCGCATCTGGTGCAGGACATCGTCGGAGAGCTTCTCCAGCTCGTGCAGATCGGGCCCGACGATCTTGACCGAGTTGGCGCCCTTGACGCCCGACAGCCCTTCTTCGATGTTGTCCTGGATGTACTGGGAGAAGTTGAACTCCACGCCCGGAAATTCGTCGCTGAACTGCTGCTGCAGCGAATTGACCAGCTTTTCCTTGCTGTCGCCGCTGGGCCAGTCGCCCTCCGGCTTCAGCGGTACGAACAGCTCGACGTTGTAGAAACCCGAGGCGTCGCTGCCGTCGTCGGGTCGGCCGTGCTGGGACACGACGGTCACCACCTCCGGATGATTCTTGATGATGCGGCGCATGCGGTTGACCTTGTCCATGCCCGCCTCAAGCGAGATCGTGGTCGGCATGCTGGCGCGGATCCACAGATTGCCTTCTTCCAGCGCCGGCAGAAACTCGCTGCCGATATGCGGCAGCAGCAGTCCGGCCACGAGCAGAAAAGCGACGCCGATGGCCACGGTCGCCTTGCGCTTCTCCAGCGCCCAGCGCAGCACCGGCGAGTAGACGCGGCGGATGCCGCGTACGAACAGCGTCTCCACTTCGTTGACGTGCTTGGGTAACAGTAGCGACGCCAGCACCGGCGTCACGCTGAAGGTCGCCAGCAGGGCGCCGGACAGCGCATAGGTGTACGTACGCGCCATCGGATTGAAGATCTGGCCCTCGACGCCCTGCATCGTGAACAGCGGGATGAAAGCGGCGACGGTGATGGCCGAGGAAAACAGCACCGCGCGATCGACCTGGATCGCACTGATGTAGAGCAGGCGCAGACGTTCGGTCCAGCCATGTGCGGCGTTCCCGCGCGCATACATGGCGTGGTTGCTCTGTGCCTGGTCGTGCAGCAATTCCTGCCGCTCGTCGTGATTCTTCTGGAAGTTGCGGAAAATATTCTCGATCAGGATCACTGCCGAATCGACGATGATGCCGAAGTCCACCGCACCCACCGAGAGCAGGTTTGCCGAGTCGCCCAGCAGCACCAGGATGATGATGCTGAAGAACAGGGCGATGGGAATATTGGCGCTGACGATGATTGCGCTGCGCAGGTCGCCGAGGAAAATCCACTGGATGAAAAACACCAGCAGGCAGCCGAAGAGCAGATTGTGCAGCACCGTATGCGTGGTGACCTCGACCAGCGACGAGCGGTCGTAGAACGGCACCACCCGCACGCCGGGCGGCAGGGTGCCGTCATGATTGAGCTTGTCCACCGCCGCCTTGACGCGGTTGACCACGTCGTTGGTCTGTTCCGTGCGGTTCATTACGACAATGCCGGTGACCACATCGTCCTGATCGTCGCGCCCGGCATTGCCCAGTCGCGGCACGGCGCCGATGGAAACCTTGGCGAGGTCGCTCACCAGCACCGGCGTGCCGTTGGATTGGGACAGCACGATATGGCCGATATCGTCCACGTCCTTGATCAGCCCGACACCGCGGATATTCACCGACTGCTGGCCGATATTGATCGTGCGGCCGCCGACGTTGGTGTTGGCATTGCCGATGGCGGCGATCAGCTGCGGCAGCGTGACGCCGTAGCCCTGCAGCTTGTTCAGATCGACATCGACATCGTACTCCTTGGTCGTGCCGCCCCAGGTCACCACCTGCGCGATGCCTGGGACTGAGAGGAGTCGCCTCGTCACGACCCAGTCCTGCAGCGTGCGCAAGTTGGTCAAACCGAAATGCGGCGGGCCGACGATCTGGTAGCGGTAGATTTCGCCGACCAGGCTCGATGCCTGGATCTGCGGCTGCACGTTGTTCGGCAGCGTGACGTTCTGCTGCAGGTTCAGCGCGGCCTGCGCCAGCGCAAAGTAGTAATCGACGCCGTACTTGAAGGTCACGCGGACGAAGGACAGACCATAGAACGAGGTCGAGCGGATATTGTCGACGCCGGGCGTGGTCGCCAGTCCCACCTCCATCGGTCGCGTATAGCTGCGCTCCATTTCCTCGGCGGACAAGCCGGGCGCCTGGGCGGTGATCTCGAGGATCACCGGGGCAGGGTTGGGGTAGGCCTCGATATTGAGCTTGGCGTAAGCGACCAGTCCGGCGCCGACAAAGGCCAGCAGTGCCAGGATGATGATCGAGCGCCGGGTCAGCGCAAACGCGATAAGACCTCTGAACACGTGGGGTTCTTCCGTATCCGGGGCTTACTGCGACTGCAGCGCCAGCGCGCTGCTGATAAACAGCGCACCGTCGCCGGCCAGCTTCTCGCCGGGACTGAGGCCGGCAAGAATCTGATCCATGCCATATTGTTGGAGGCCCAGCCGAACCTCGCGCCGCTCGAAGCGACGACCGTCCTGCGTGGTGAACACGGTCATGCTGCCATCGCCTTCGCGCACGACGGCATCCGGCGGCACGGCCACCGAAGGCGTCGGTGCGCCGGTCTGTACTGTAAAGTTCGCCATCGTCTGCGGATGCAGCTGATGCTGGGGATCGTCGATCTGCGCCCGCACGCCGATGCGGTGGGTGCCTGGGTCGGCTGCGCTGCCGATGTAGCTGATGGTGCCGTACAGCTTCCGCTGCGGTAGACCGTTGACGCTGACCTCGACCGGCTGGTCCATCCGCACGCGGGCAATCTCGTCTTCGGGTACGTTGGCCACCACCCAGACGCTGGAAAGGTCGGACACCACAAATGCCGGCGAGGATGCGCCCGGCTGTACCAGGGTGCCCGGCGCAATATTGCGCGCGGTGACGTGGCCGTCGATCGGGCTGCTGATCGTCAGCGTGTTGTCGATCGTGCGCGTGGCGATCAGGCGATCGATCTCGGCATCGGATTTGCCGAAGATCTTGACCGCATTGCGCGACGCCAGATAGTTGCCGTGCGCCGTTTGCTGATCCGACACGGCCTGCTCCAGATCTTTCTGCGCATTGGCCTGCACCGCGAGCATCTTGCGCGCGCGCTCAAGTATCTTGGTCGACAGATCGAAGACGGCCGCATTCGAAATCAAGGCCGATTCCGCCTGCACCAGATCGGGGCTCTCAACGGTGAACAACACCTGGCCTTTCTTGACGTCGTCGCCCGCCCTGGCCCGCACCGCGAGCACGCGACCCTGGTAAGGCGAGAAGATTTGCGCCGTGCTGTCCTGGTTGAAGTCGACGTATCCGAGCGCATCCAGCCGTGCATCAAAGGCCTGCGTGGCAGCGCGGATCACATGCACCTGCGTCGCCTGCTTGTCGCTGATCGTTACGCTGTCTGTCGCGCTAGCCGTTTTCGGCGGGGGCGAGTCAGTGCTTGGGCTGGCCGTGCGGTTCGAAAAGTGCAGCCAGCTCCACGCGGCGACCAGCACGATCACAGCAGCAACCGCCCAATGTCGATGACGTCGATGGCGCATGCCTGTTCCGGTTTTTCTTGGTTCGCACGGGTATCCGGCGCACGACGAGGCCGTGCCGGCCAGTGCAGCGCCGATTACCTTATCGGCCACGCACGAGGACGAACAGTTACGATCCGGAAAGGTTTGGCGAGCCGGCGAGGCAGCTTAGTCGCGCGGAAGCCGGATGCTCACACGCAGCCCCGGCTGGGCGTCTTCGAGCGCCATCCGGCCGCGGTGCAGCGCGACCACGGCGGCCACGATCGACAGCCCCAGACCGTTGCCGCGCAGATGCCGGCTCGCATCGACGCGGAAGAAACGCTCGGTGGCGCGACCGATCAGTTTAGGCGGAATGCCCGGGCCATTATCCTCGACGACCAGGCAGAAGCTTTCCGGCTCAGCGGTCACGCGCACCGTCACCTGCGTGCCGGGGCCGGCGTACTTCAGCGTGTTGTCGAGCAGGTTGGCCATGACTCCGGCGATCAGGTCGCGATCGATCGAGGCATGCGCCGTCGTTTCGATGGCCAGCGCGATGGTCTGGCCCTGATTCTCAGCCGCCGGCTGGTACAGCTCGACGATGTCGGTAATCACTTCGCCCAGTGGCATCGAGGCGAAGTGCTGACGACGCACGCCGGATTCGGCTTCGGCGATCTGCAGCAGCTTGTCCAGCACGGTAGTCACCGCATCGATTTCGTCGATGGCGTACTGCGCACTGACCGGCAAGCGCTCGGCATTCGACGGCAGGCTCAACGCCTCTTCGAGGTTGCCGCGAATGCGGCTCAGCGGCGTTCGCAGATCGTGCGCAATGGCATTGGACACGTCGCGCGCGGTTTCCATCAGGCGCTCGATTTCATCGAGCATGACGTTGACGTCGTGCGCCACCATCGCAAACTCGTCCCGCGATCGGCCGACGTCGATGCGCTTGTCCAGATTGCCGGCGGATATTTCCGTGGTCGTGAGGTGGATGGCGTTGAGTTGCCTTTTCAACTGCCGACGAAACAGCCACGCGCCGAGCGCCGCCAGCACCAGCGCCAGCAGGCCGCCGAGCGACAGCGCAGTGACGCTCATCCGTTCGAGCTCGCGCTGATCGCGCATGTCGCGTCCCACCACCAGCGTGCTGCCGTTGGGGAAGCGATAGATCAGCAGGCGGCTGACCGAGTCTCGCCCCAGCCGCTTCACCGGCTGTTTGACCAGTTCGTTACTGTGACCGCTGAGACCGGGCCACGCGGTGAGGTTGCCGATGATCTTGCGACCCTGCGGATCGACCAGCAGGTAGATCTCGGTATCGACGTCGCGATCGTCGGTCAGCAGAGTGTGTATCTCGCGTTCTAGCGCCGGCTGGCCCGCCTGATGGCGTATGTCGATCAGGCGGCGGGAGGTCGCGGTCAGCTGCGCGTCGATATTGCGGGAGATCAAACCGGCGGTGCCGACATAGAATACCGTCGAGATCAGTGCGACCGATAGCAACAGCAGCAGCCCGTAGCCGACGGCCATGCGAAACACCACGGAGTGGCGGAAGCTAGCCATCGCTGGCGCTTTCGCCAGGCGCACGCACGGTATAACCTGCACCGCGCACGGTGTGGATCAGCGGGGCGGCGGCGTCCTTGTCGATCTTGGTGCGCAGTCGGCTCATCTGCACGTCGATGACATTGGTCTCGGGGTCAAAGTGGTAGCCCCACACCGCGATCAGCAGCATTTTTCGCGTAACGACTTCGCCCTGGTGGCGAATCAGGTACTCCAGCAGCTGATATTCCCGCGGCTGCAGAATAATCGGCTGCTGGTCACGAAATACGCGGCGCGCGCGCGTGTCGACTTTCAGATCGCCGACAACGAGCACGCCCATATCCTCGCGCTGTCCGGCGCGACGAATCAGCGCCTCGATGCGCGCCAGCAGTTCATCGAACGCAAACGGCTTGGTCAGATAATCGTCGCAGCCGTCGCGCAGGCCGCGCACGCGCTCATTCAGGCTGCCGAGCGCGCTGAGAATCAGCACCGGGGTGGCATCGCCGCGCCCGCGCATGGTCGAGAGGATGTCCAGGCCATCGAGCGCGCCCGGCAGCATGCGATCGAGCACGACCACATCCCAACCCGCTTCGTTGACCTTCGACAGCCCGCTCGCGCCATCGTGGCAGGCAGTCACGCTAAACCCTTCGCGCTGCAATCCATCCTGGATCAGCTGCGCGGCGGCCTGGTCATCTTCGATTAGCAGACAGCGCATGCGCAGAGACTTTCCGATCAAAGTAGGGTTGTGAAGCAGCCAGGCTTTTCGGCTGTTTCCGCATGATAAGCGACTCGTCGTTCTGGTGCGTTGTCAGCCGCTGGCTGGCTCAGGAGCAGGGTGTCCGCTTGCCTGAACCATCGCATCTGGACCGTTTGCAACGCCTAAGTGCAGTCTGTAAGATGCAACTACTGTATTAACGCATTAGTACGTTATGAAGCGCCGATCGCTCGATCCAGAGACACCTGATGCATCCGCCAAGCTGAGCCTGTGCGAGGCGCTGCTGTCGTTGAAGAACGCCGACGAGATGGGCGCTTTCCTCACCGACCTGTGCACGCCGGCAGAACTCGAAGTGCTGGTGGATCGCTGGCGCGTGGTGCCGTACCTGCTGGAAAGTCTTTCGTACCGTGAAATCCACGAGCGCACCGCCGTCAGCATCACGACCATCGGACGGGTGGCGCGCTATCTCAATCAAGGCAACGGCGGTTACCTGGCGGCGGCAGCGCGGGCGGCGCGGCGTCAATCGCAGACAGCAAAGAAGGCCAGGGCATGAAACAGCGTGATCGACTTCGTATAGCGATGCAGAAATCCGGACGGCTGACCGAGCCGGCGCTGGACCTGCTCAACCGCTGCGGCCTCAGCTTCCGGCAGAGCCGCGACAAGCTGTTCTGCTTCGGCGAAGGCGAGCCGGTGGATCTGCTGCTGGTGCGCGATGACGATATTCCCGGGCTGATCGCGCAGGGCGTATGCGACCTTGGCATTGTCGGCCGCAACGTGCTGGACGAGTTCCGCCTGACCACCGGTCGCGACGCCGCGCCGCTGAATGAACTGCGCCCGCTCGGCTTCGGCCGCTGCCGTCTGTCGATCGCCGTGCCGCAGGAGCTGGATTATCAGGGCCCGCAGACGCTGGAGGGCGAGCGCATCGCCACCTCCTATCCGGGCCTGCTCGGCGAATGGCTGCGCACGCATGCCGTCAACGCCAGCGTGATCATGCTGTCGGGTTCCGTCGAGATTGCGCCGAAGCTCGGCACCGCCGATGCGATCTGCGATCTGGTGCAGAGCGGCGGCACCCTGGTCGCCAACCAGTTGCGCGAGGCCGAGGTACTGCTGGAAAGCGAGGCCGTGCTGGCCGGCCCGCTCAGCCTGCCGATCGACGAGCGCGGCGACATGCTGGAGCTGCTGCTCAAGCGGCTGGATGGCGTGATCCAGGTCCGTGAATCGCGCTTGCTGCTGCTGCAGACCTCGCGCAGCTCGCTGGAGGCGATCACCCGTCTTTTGCCCGGCGGCCCGCAGCCGACGCTGCTTGCTGTCGCTGGCCAGCCCGATCAGCTGATGCTGCAGGCGCTGTGCGCCGGCGAAGTGAGCTGGCGTCAGCTGGAAGAAATCAAGAAAGCCGGCGCGCGCGAGATGTATGTGCTGCCGGTGGAAAAAATGCTCGCCTGAGCCGGGCTCGCAGCCTGAGAAAAAATCAATCATCACGTCGTAATGAGCAAGGTTGTCATGAATAAGGCTTTCGCAAATCCCATTGCCGTTGAACCGACGCCGATGAAGCGGCTCGACTGGAGCGCGCTGAACGAGGCAGGGCGTCGCGACGCGCTGGCGCGGCCTGCGCAATCCCGCGCGGACGATCTGCGCCGTGGCGTCGAGCAGATCATCGCCAGCGTACGCGCCGGCGGCGACGCGGCCCTGCTCGAGCTGAGTCAGAAGTACGACCGCTGTACGCTGGATGCCATCGAAGTCACCGATGCCGAATTCGATCAGGCCGAGGCCGCGCTCGATCCAGCGTTGAAACAGGCGATCCAGGAAGCGGCCGGGCGCATCGAGGCGTTCCATCGCGCCGCCGCGCCGCAGCCGGTGAGCGTGGATACCGCGCCCGGCGTGCGGGTGGAGCGGGTGCTGCGCCCGATCAGCCGCGTCGGCCTGTACGTGCCGGCGGGCAGCGCGCCGCTGCCCTCGACCGCTCTGATGCTGGGCGTGCCGGCGCGCATCGCTGCCTGTCGCGAGATCGTTCTGTGCTCGCCGGCGCGCGCGGACGGCCGCTGCGACGAGGCGGTGCTGTACGTGGCGCGCCTCACCGGCGTGCACAAGGTCTTCAAGCTTGGCGGCGCGCAGGCCATCGCCGCCATGGCGTACGGTACGGCCAGCGTGCCCAAGTGTGACAAGCTGTTCGGCCCGGGCAACTCCTGGGTCACCGAGGCCAAGCTGCAGGTCTCCGGCGATCCGGATGGCGCAGCCATCGACATGCCGGCCGGCCCGTCCGAAGTGCTGGTCATCGCCGATGCGGAAGCCGATCCGGCCTTCGTCGCCGCCGATCTGCTTTCGCAGGCGGAGCACGGACCGGATTCGCAGGTGATTCTGCTCAGCCCCTCGGCCGATATGCTCGACATGGTCGCCGGCGAAGTGGATCGCCAGTGTGCGGCGCTGCCGCGCAACGCCATCGCCGCACAGGCGCTGGCGCAGAGCCGGCTGATCAAGGTCGATTCGCTGGCGCAGGCGATCGAGGTCAGCAACCGCTACGCGCCGGAGCATCTGATTCTGCAGGTGCAGCAGCCGCGCGATCTGCTGGAAAGCATCGACAGCGCCGGCTCGATCTTCCTCGGCGCGTGGACGCCGGAGTCGGTCGGTGACTACTGCAGCGGCAGCAACCACGTGCTGCCGACCTACGGCTACGCGCGCAGCTACAGCGGCGTATCGGTGGCGAGTTTTCAGAAACAGATCACGGTGCAGGAAGTGACGCCGGACGGCCTGCGCGCAATCGGCCCCTGCGCCGCCACGCTGGCGGCCGCCGAACAGCTGGAGGCCCATCGCCGCGCGGTCACCCTGCGGCTGGCCGTGCTGGACGGCGATGCCGCAGGACGAACGTCATGAGCGTGCTCGATCTCGCGCGTGCGGAAATTCGCGCCATGCAGCCTTATTCGTCCGCACGGATGGAGGCTAATGGCGGCCAGATATGGCTCAATGCGAACGAATCGTCATGGCTGCCCGAGGGCGATTCGGGCGCTGGCTGCAACCGCTATCCGGAGCCGCAGCCGGCGGCTTTGATCGATGCTTTGGCGACGCTCTACGGCGTGCGCCGCGAACAGCTGCTGGTCGGTCGCGGCAGCGACGAAGCGATCGACCTGCTGGTGCGCGCGTTCTGCCGTGCCGGCGAGGACGCGATCCTGATCCAGCCGCCGACCTTCGGCATGTATTCGGTCTGCGCACGTACGCAGAATGCCGCGGTGATCGAGGTGGCGTTGAGAGACGACTTCACGCTGGATGTGGATGCCCTGCTGGCGGCGGTGACGCCGGCAGTGAAGCTGGTGTTTGTCTGCACGCCGAACAATCCGACAGGACAGATCGTGCCACGTGCCGACATCGAACGTTTGGCGCAGGCCTTGTCCGATCGCGCACTGCTTGTCGTCGACGAGGCCTATATCGAATTTGCCGACGCCGACAGCGCGATCGCGCTGATCGATCGCTACGAAAACCTTGCCGTGCTGCGCACGCTGTCCAAAGCCTGGGCGCTGGCCGGCGCGCGCATCGGCAGCCTGCTGGCGTCGGCGGCGATCATCGCCTTGCTGCGCAAAATCATGGCGCCGTATCCGCTGCCGTCGCCGTGCGTGGTGGCCGCGTTGGCCGCTTTGTCTGCGTCGGGTCAGCAGAATGCGCGCGAGCATCTGGCTATCGTGAGAGAGCAGCGCGACGTCATGAAGGCGGCGCTGTCCCAGCTTGCCGGCGTGCGCGAAGTGCTGCCGTCGCAGGCGAACTTTCTGGCCGTGCGTTTCGATGATCCCGGCGCTGTCTACGCGCGCTTGCTGGCCGCGGGCATTGTGGTGCGCGACGTCCGCCGCTATCCGAATCTGGGCGACTCGCTGCGCATCACCATCGGCACGCCGCAGGAGAACGAGAATGTGCTGGCTGTACTGACGAGTCCGGCGATGGATAGCCGGGATTTTGTCGACGCATTGGCTGCAGGAAAACCACGATGAGCCGAAAGATTCTTTTTGTCGATCGCGATGGTTGCCTGATCGAAGAGCCTGCCGATGAGCAGATCGACAGCTTCGAGAAACTCGCGCTGTTGCCCGGCGTGATCGCCGCGCTGCAGCGCTTCGTCGCCGCCGGCTATCAGCTGGTGATGGTGACGAATCAGGACGGTCTCGGTACCGAAAGTTTTCCCGAAGCCGCCTTTGCCGGGCCGCAGGAACTGCTGCTGCGAATCCTCAGCTCGCAGGGCATTCGCTTTCAGGAAATCCTGATCGACCGCAGCTTTCCGTATCAGCATCTCGACACCCGCAAGCCCGGGGTCGGCATGATGCGTCACTACCTGGCCAGCGACGACTGGAGCCGCGCGGCGTCGGCGATGGTTGGCGACCGCGAGACCGATCTGCAGTTTGCCCAGAACATGGGCGTCCGAGGTTGCCGCGTGGGCCCCGCGGGCATCGGCTGGGACGCGATTGCGCACCAGCTGCTCGACGCGCCGCGTACGGCCAGCGTGGTGCGTAACACTAAGGAAACCCGTATCACCGTCAACGTCGACCTGGATCGCGTCGCCGATCCGCAGGTGCATACCGGCCTGGGCTTTTTCGATCACATGCTGGAGCAGATCGGCAAGCACGGCGGCTTTGCGCTGGAGCTGCGCTGCGAGGGCGATACGCATATCGACGAGCACCACACGATGGAAGATTCCGCGCTCGCTTTGGGTCAAGCGCTGAAGCAGGCGCTGGGCGACAAGCGCGGCATCGGCCGCTACGGTTTCACCCTGCCGATGGACGAGTCGCGCGCGGTCGCGGCGCTGGATCTGTCCGGTCGGCCTTACTTCGTCTTCGAAGGCAGCTTTCCGCGCGAGCGCGTGGGCGATGTGCCGACCGAGCTGGTGCCGCATTTTTTTCGCTCCGTCTGCGAGACGCTGGGTGCGAACCTGCATCTGAGCGTGCACGGCGACAACGCGCACCACATGGTCGAAGGCTGCTTCAAGGTGTTTGCGCGCACCCTGCGTCAGGCCATTCGCCGCGAAGGCAGCGAACTGCCCAGCACCAAGGGCACGCTGTAATGAGCGTGGTGCTGGTCGATGCCGGTGGCACCAATATCGGTTCGGTGCGCTATGCGCTGCAGCGCTTGGGCGCGGATGCCCAGCTGACCTCGGACGCGGCGACGATTCGTGCGGCCGACAAGGTGATTCTCCCCGGCGTCGGTGCCGCAGGTCCGGGCATGGCGCGCCTGCGCGAGCTGGACCTGGTCGAGGTGATGCGCAACCTGACCCAGCCCGTGCTCGGCGTGTGTCTGGGCATGCAGCTGCTTTGCACCCATTCGGAAGAGGGCGATACCGACTGTCTCGGCGTCGTTCCCGCCGTCGTGCGCCGTTTCGACGATATGCCCGGACTGCGCGTGCCGCACATGGGCTGGAACCGCCTGGTCGGTCGCCAGCCTCACGCGCTGCTGGCAGGGCTCGGCGATGATGACAGCGCCTATTTCGTGCACAGCTACGCGGTGCCACCCGGCAATTACTCTCTGGCGACGACCGACTTCGGCGGCGAGTTTTCGTCAGTCATTGCCAACCATAATTTTCATGGCATGCAGTTTCATCCCGAGCGTTCGGCCGCCGTGGGTGCCAAGCTGCTCAAGAATTTCCTCAGCCTGTGAGTACGCAAGCCGTGAGTTTGAACGTGATTCCCGCCATCGACCTGCGCGGCGGCAAGGTGGTGCGCCTGAAGCAGGGCGACTACGCGCAGCAGACCACGTACGAAGCCGACCCGCGCGAGCTGGCTCAGCGTTATGCGGCGGCGGGCGCCCAGTGGCTGCACCTGGTCGATCTCGACGGTGCGCGCTCCGGCAGTCTCGATAACCTCGCCGTGATCGAATCGATCGCCGCGAACGGCATGCGGATTCAGGCCGGCGGCGGCGTGCGCAGCGAGGACGACCTGGCGCGCTTGTTCAGCGCGGGCGTGAGCCGGGTGGTGCTCGGCAGCGTGGCGATTCGGGAGCCCGAGCTCGTCGCCGACTGGCTCACGCGCTACGGCGCCGAGCAGTTGACCATTGCCCTCGATACGCGTCAGGTAGATGGCCGTTGGGCGCTGCCCAGCGCCGGCTGGACCGAGATGGAAACGCGCACGCTGGACGAGCTGGCGCCGTGGTACGCGAGTAAGGGCGCGCGGCATCTGCTGTGCACGGATATCGACCGCGACGGCATGCTGGCCGGCTTCAATCTCGATCTGTATCGCCACCTGGCGGAAACGGTTCCGGATTTGGCCGTCCAGGCGTCCGGCGGCGTGCGCTCGCTGGACGATATCCGCGCGGCGCGCGAGGCGGGCGCGACGGGCGTGATACTCGGTCGTGCGCTGCTCGAAGCGCGCTTCACTATCGAGGAGGCGTTGGCATGCTGAGCCGTCGGATTATCCCGTGCCTCGACGTGCGCGATGGGCAAGTGGTCAAGGGCGTGCAGTTTCGCGACCACGTCGTGATGGGTGAAATCGTCGATCTGGCGCTGCGCTATCGCGACGAGGGGGCGGACGAGCTGGTGTTTTACGACATCACTGCCAGCCCCGAAGGTCGCAGCGTCGATCGCGGCTGGGTCGAGCGGGTGGCGCGCGTCATCGATATCCCGTTCTGCGTCGCCGGCGGCATTCGCTCGGTCGATGAAGCGCGCGCGGTGCTGCACGCCGGTGCCGACAAGATTTCGGTGAACTCGCCCGCGCTGGAGCGCCCGGCGTTGATCGACGAGCTGGCCGCCGCGTTCGGCGTGCAGTGCGTGGTGGTCGGCATCGACTCGTTACGCGATGCCGACGGCGAATGGCACGTGCGGCAATACACGGGTGACCCCAACAAGACCCAGGCGCTGGCGCGCCGAACGCTGGACTGGATGATCGAAGCGCAGCAGCGCGGCGCCGGCGAGATCGTACTCAACTGCATGGGCAGCGATGGCGTGCGCAAGGGTTACGACCTCGAGCAGCTTTCCGTGGCGCGTGCGGTATGCCACGTGCCGCTGGTGGCTTCCGGTGGCGCGGGCACGCCCGAGCACTTCCGCGATGCATTCATCGAAGCCGATGTCGACGGCGCCTTGGCCGCCAGCGTGTTTCACTCCGGCGCCATCGCCATTCCCGAACTCAAACGATACCTGCGCGCCGAAGGCGTGGCGGTACGTTTGTAACCCGCGCTGCACGTAGTCAAGGAACGTCGCGATGAGCGATTCGAATACTGATCTCAAGCGCCTCGACTGGGCCAAAGGCGACGGTCTGCTACCCACTATCGTGCAGCACTGGCAAAGCGGCGAAGTGCTGATGCTCGGCTATATGAACGCCGACGCGCTGACGCACACGCAGGCCAGCGGTCACGTCACGTTTTTCAGCCGCAGCAAGCAGCGCCTGTGGACCAAGGGCGAAAGCTCCGGCCATGTGCTCGCCCTCAAATCCATCCGCATCGACTGCGACGCCGATACCTTGCTGGTCCAGGCCGAGCCGCACGGCCCTACCTGTCATGAGGGAACATCCAGCTGCTTCGGCGACAGCGCCGACGTGCGCCCACCGCTGGGCTTCCTGGCCGAACTTGACGCGCTCGTCGCACAACGCCACGCCAAACGTCCAGAAGGCAGCTACACCACCAGCCTGTTCGAAGGCGGCATCCGCCGCATGGCTCAGAAAGTCGGCGAAGAAGGTGTCGAGACAGCGCTGGCCGCCGTCGCGCAGGATGACACCGAACTGCTGGGCGAGTCGGCGGATCTGATCTTTCACCTTGCGGTGGTATTGCGCGCGCGCGGGCTATCGCTGGCCGATGTGGCGGCGTTGCTGGCCGAGCGTCATTCCCATCGAAGCGGCAGCGCCTGACATTCGATTGATAAGTGTTGCTGGAAACCTTGCGGTGTTCGTGTTTTGCTCTCTTCGCGGTGCCAAACACAACGACAACAGGACGGTCATTCTCGTGCTCATTCAGCGTATGCGATGCATTGTTTGGATGGTGTGGCTTTGGTGTTTCTTTGCGGCGTTTGCTGTGCAGGCAGCGGATCGTCGCATCACCACTGACGCGGAATTGAAGCAGTATTTGACAGATACGCCGCAGGGGCAATCACCTCTGGATGCTTTGTCACCCGGCGGGCGCAGACGTTTTCTAGGAGAGCTCGCATTCGGTAGACGTGGCCTAGGCTCGGTGCCGCTAGACGATCCTTCAAACGAGCTTACCCACCCGCAGGTTGTTCGGCTCTTTGCCTTGTTTGGTGTTGAGGAATTTGCGCAAGGGTCGGGGATTTCCCCGGAGCGGCAGGCTCGCATCCAGCAAGAGCGGCTTGCCGATGCTGCCGCGCGCGGTTGTGGCATCAAAGACTGCCCGGAAAGCGACATCGAAAAGCGCTACGACCAACTGGTTTTGGTAAAACCTGATTTTTCCCTGCCGGATGCTCGACGATTTTTGCTGGACGGGCAGCGGTACGATCGCCTCTTCCAAAGCTATCAGACGCCAGCAAAACTGCGTGCGGTCAGCAGTCCAGATCTGCGGCTGTTGAAGCGTGCAGGTGACAGGGTGGTGAGTTACTCCCCTACAGCTTCGCATCTCGACGATCTCCGGAATGATCTCGATGAGATGCAGCAGCGTCACATGGCGGAGGACCAGGACTACGCCGGCCTCTATCAGGCTCTGGTGACGAGTCGGCAGTTCGCGAATGCTGAAACGGTGGCAAGGCAGCACCCGGCTCTGGGTGTGGATGCTGCACCGACCTTGGTTACAGGCAGCGTGCTACTGAAAGGGCAGCCGACCGCGCTCTCGCTGGATGCGCAAGCTCACACAATGCGCCGGGAAGCCTTCGATCTTTCGCAGCCCTTACGTATTGTGATCGTGGCTTCCTGCCATTTTTCGGAGGATGCAGCGCGCGCTGTGGAGTCGGACCCACAACTGCGGCCACTGTTCGCCCAGCACGCCATCTGGCTCGCCAGCCAGAGCGAAGCATTTCAATCGGTGGCAGAGTGGAACCGCAAGCTTCCCGATCAGCCGATCCACGTTGCCTGGCAAGACAGCGAGTGGTCGATGCTGGACGATTGGTCGATGCCGACGTTCTACGTATTCCGCCACGGCCGCCTGGCGAAGAAATTCAGGGGCTGGTTTGACGTCCAGACGCTGAAGCAATCGTTGCGCGATGCGGGCGCTTTGCGCTAACCAACTCTCTGAAACCAAATGGTTGCTTGAGTGCAGCATCTGCCAAATGCCAAAGAAAGTCGGCGAAGAAGGTGTCCAAAAGGCGGCAGTAGCCGTAGCGTAGGAAGATGCCGAACTGCTGGGCGTGAACTATCACCTTACGGTGGTGTTGCGGGCACGCGGGCTATCGCCGGCGGATGTGGCGACGTTGCGGGCTGAGCGGCACGCTGCGCGCGTCGGGCATTGAGGGAAACATCGCAAGGTAGCGGCTGCGAGTCAATTAGTCTGAATTAGCTGAGTTTTTGAGTATCCGTTTTCGGCCAACAACGGCCGGTCGGCTGATCCAATTGCGCGGCCAGAAACGGACGGTCAAAAAGATTTAATTGATCTCAGGGGAATGTACGGTCATTGGTATTTCGCTCAACGAGCGGTAGACCGGCAGCCCCATTTCCATTGCTCGGCGTACATCTTCGTCGGCGCCTCTGGATGGGCCATCAATGCGCCATAGCGCGTCACAGCGACTGAGTAATCGCTCTGCTGCCGGATACAGAAAGGCCTCGCTGATCTCGTCACCTGGTTCGCTCGAACCTGCCTCGCGTGCCAACGGAAGGGCGAGCCATTCGCCGATCATGGGTACGTGGCCTCGCAGGTATA